>NZ_JBHSMT010000028.1:0-230356 GCF_042654985.1 Paraherbaspirillum soli
ACCGGGTTGGGGCTGAACGACAAGAGCCGGATGAATCGAGAGGTTCACGTCCGGTTCTGTGAGAGCCTGAAGGGGAGGTTCCTTTGGGCGACTCGATCATCCGTTTTGCAGCGGGGAAGCGGTGTTTTTTTTACTGCTAATCGGAGGTCACATGACTACCAGCACTAAGAAGTTCAAGCAATTTCCGCCCATCCCAGAAACAGCAGATCTCCAACCATTCTCCTGGTTGGACAAAGACCTGCGCACCGATCCAGCAGCGCATTTCATCGAGCTCTCGCTGGACATGAGCCAAGGCATTCGCAAGTGCCTGGCGGCGCTGCATGCCAATGCACTGGCCCAAGAGCACGGCGACCCTGCCTGTCCGCCGCCGCTAAACGCGTACGATATCGACGTGATGTTCCGTTGGGCGCTGGCTTCTGCCGACGTGATGGCGGAAAAGGCTCAAGCCAGCGTTGATTACCTGAACGCGTGGAAAGCCAGACAGCGCAAAGCCTAGGCGCAGGCGGCGAACGCCGTCAAAAGCGGCGTTCGCCAGTGCCGGCGGTCTGATCACCGCCGGACCCAACATCATGCTCAACGCGATCCGCACCCGCAGTTTTGCCGGCAGCGAAATCACTTACACCTATGCCTATGATCAAAACATCCTGGGGACGGGCGGGCAAAAGGTCGGCGGCTGGACCAAAGTCACCAGCTATACCGATGGCGGCCGCAGCGCCAGCGACAGCACCGACTACTTCAACCACGTCAGCAGCCATCGGGACTTCGGCGGCCATGTCGTTACCTATAGCTACGACTACGCGGCGCACCTGCAGCACCAAGCCTCCAGCGCCGAGCAGAACATCGATTTCAGCTACTACGTCAACGGCAGCATAGTCCTGGGTGCGACCGGCACGCAGATCAGTTATGACGGCGCGGGGCTGCGGACTGCCGCTCTCTATGCCGACGGCCATACTGAATGCTACAGCTACACCAGCGACGGCTACCTGGCGGACGTGCGGATCAACGGCGTGTTGCGCTCGCACCGTGATAATGACGCGCTCGGCCGGGTCCAGAACTACCTGGAGTATGCGGCCGACGGCAGCAGCGTCACCTACAGCAGGCTGAGCGTGTTCGATGCCGACAGCCGGGTCACGCAAGATACCGTCACGCAGTCGCCGATTGGGGGTACCAGTAAAACCACCATCACCAACTACGACTATCGTCTGGACGTTGGCGGCGGCCACTATACCGGCGCCGATCAGGGGGTGGTCACGCACAGCTTCCAGTACGATCCCAGCAAGACAGCCGGCGGCACAGGCGTTGACTTCACGACCAGTTACCTCTGGTGGGATGAGGCCAAGCAAAGCCAGATCCAGGTGCGCGGCAGCGACTCCGACAATGCCAATGCCAATGCCTGGGAATGGGGCACCGGGATGTCGGACTTCAAGTACGACGTAAACGGCCACTTGAAGCAAGTCAGCGCGCACGAAACCAATGGCAAAGGCAATGGAATAACCGACAACACGCCGTCGCGCACGCTGAACTACACCAGCGACGAGTACGGCCAGGTGCTGCACCGCGATGAGCTGTAGAGTGGCGACAGTCTGCGCTATGCGCAGCGCTACTACTACCTGAGCGGGCAGTTGATCGGCGACGTCGGCAACAACGGTCCGTCCAACGTCTCGTCAAGCGCCACGGCCAGCAGCTACACGGTCAAGCGCGGCGATACGCTGGCCTCGATTGCACGTGCGGCATGGGGCGACTCGAACCTGTGGTACTTGATCGCCGACGCTAACAAGCTGAGCGCCACCCGATGAGGGCGATCGCCAGTTGTAGTGGTAGAAGGAAAAGCTGATGCATTTCAGTATCAATGCTGCTTATCGAGAACTGGGAAGCGTATAATGCTCGGTCTACTTTTCGTTATTACCGTATAGAAAATACTGTATCGTGCAACCGAACCACACCAGAACAAAGTGCCATATTACTGTAGTCATTCCAGTATATAAGGCAGAAAATTGCCTCGATGAGCTTTATCGGCGGCTGAGTGTTGCACTTGAAGAAATCTCTCCGGATTATGAAATCATACTTGTAGAAGATTGTGGCGGCGACGGTTCATGGAGAGCCATCGAGCGTCTCGCCCGTGTGGATTCGCGTGTGCGCGGCTTGCAGTTCAGCCGTAACTTCGGTCAGCACTATGGTATTACGGCTGGCCTAGATCATTGTCGCGGCGATTGGGTTGTTGTGATGGATTGCGACTTGCAGGACCGGCCAGAGGAAATCTCGCGTTTGTATGCCAAGGCTCAAGAAGGCTATGACATTGTCTTGGCGCGGCGCGGGGTGCGCAGTGATCCTCCATTCAAACGCCTAACATCGTGGCTATTTTACAAATTATTCCGTTATCTTGCGGAGATAGACTACGACGGCGAAACGGGTAATTTCCGCATAATGTCTCGCAACGTTGTGAAAAATTTCAGGCGCATGGGGGAGCAGCTCAGGATTTTTGGCGGCTTGGTGCAGTGGATGGGATTTAGCACTGCAAGCATAGACGTACAACACGGCGAGCGTTTCGAGGGGAAATCTTCCTATACATTTTCCAAATTGTGGAAACTTTCAACCGAGGCCATCATCGCCTACTCAGATAAGCCGTTACGGCTTGCAGTGCGCCTGGGATTTTTGATGGCGTTTTTCTCTTTTTGTTATGGCGTCTACATCATTGGGCGCGCGCTTCTTTATGGGTCGCCTGTTCCCGGTTGGAATAGTCTGATCGTTTCGCTGTATTTTATCGGCGGCGTCATTATCAGTATCCTTGGGATATTCGGTATATATCTGGGGAAGACCTTTGATGAGACAAAGAAGAGGCCGTTGTATATCGTTAGGCGGACAACTTTCAACGATATGAATTCTGTTGACTAGCTTCATGAATCCGCGTTTTTACAATTATCTCTACATCGCTGCGACGATTGGATTTACCGTCTACGGGCAACTTATTTTGAAGTGGCGTATCTCCAAATTTGGCGCGCTTCCGGTCAATGGCTATGAAAAGATTAAATTCTTAATCTCGTTCTTATTCGACCCGGCAATATTTTCCGGTTTTGCAGCGGCCTTTCTCGCCTCTCTTTGCTGGATGGCGGCAATGACGAAGTTCGATCTCAGTCACGCATACCCGTTCATGAGTCTTAACTTTGTAGTTGTGCTCTTGTTGAGCGCGTGGATATTCAGCGAACCTCTGTCATTTCAGAGGGTGCTTGGTGTGTCGATTATCGTTATAGGTACAGTGGTGGCTGCACGTGGGTAATGTTTCGTTATACCTGGGTCATTTGAAAAAACGGCCAGCATTCGTTTCTCTGCTATTTGCAACAGCCCTCATCGCTAGTTTGTGCTTTGCGTTCGCTCCTCGCTGGGAGACGAATGATGATATAGCCATGTCCATGATTGCACATGGCTATGGTCTTGCTTCGTACGGCACTCCGCAGCTAGTCTTTTCGAACGTCCTTTGGGGATACATCGTTCGAGCTATACCTACAATTAATAATATATTGGGGTATTCGCTGGCGACGATTTCGGTCCTGTTGGTCGTCGGCTGGTTGATGCTTTATTTTCTGCGGCGGCTCGGGGCGGGTTATTTCGTTGGGGTGTTAGCCATTGTTCTCTTGTTGGCGCGACCAGTGATTGTGCCGCAGTTTACGGTCAATGCTGGTCTATTGGCAGTGGTTGCGGTGATTGCCTTGCAAGCATACGCGCGTTTTCAAGGTCGAGGGATGTTGGCGGCGGTATGCGTTCTCGCATTCTGTTCGTACCTAATCAGAAGTAACGAATTCGTTCTAGTGATTTGCGTCGCGTTACCTCTTTTGCCGTGGCATATGGTGCGGAAGGATCGGCAAACTCAGATAGCCTTGGTGCTGTTGGTTTTGGCAATCGCGGCGGCGGCGGCAGTAGATTACTGGGCCTATAGCGGCCCCGAGTGGCAGGCTTTCAAGGATCTAAATCAAGCGCGTATCGCATTCACTGATTATGGGGTTGGGGAATATCTCATACGTCGACCCGAAATTTTGGCGAAATATGGATTCAGTCGAAATGACGTCAATTTACTTACCAACTGGTTCTTTGCCGATCCTAAGGTTGCGAATCCGGAAGCATTGAAGGCAATGCTGGGCGAACTTGGGCCATTAGCGATACAAGCCAATGCAATTGCGTCGGCTTGGGCTGCAGTTAAGACGTTCTGGAGCCCCATGCTGTGGCCTTTGTCGCTTGCTGCACTAGCATTGGCAATGATTAGGCCAAGCTGGAGAGTTCTTGTAGCTTGGTTGTTGTGCATTAGCGCTGTAATTGCTCTGGGATTAATGGGGCGCCCCGGAATCATGCGGGTTTATGTCCCGCTGGTGACTCTATTGATAGTGGCGCCGTTTTTGATCGGGAACGCTTCACCAGGGCGAAATGCCATGGCTTCAGCGGTGTTACTCACAGCTTGTATCTTAAATTTTCATCAGTTTGCGCCTGAAGAAAAAAGATTGCGGTCGTTGGGCGAGGTTGTGCGGCATGACCTCTCCGGCTTTCCTTCTGAGCCGGTAGTGATGTGGGCAGGCGTATTTCCACTCGAGCTGTCTTATCCGGTTCTTATGGCGCCGCATTCGTTTCGGTTTTATGCGCTTTCGACATTTACTCTCGCTCCATTTTCCGTCTCGCGTTCGGAGGGGTATGTAGAGCGAGGGCTGATTAAGCGCCTGCGCGGCGAGTCGGGAGTTCCAATTGTTGCGAGCGAAATGGCGTTTGGTTTGCTTCAAAACTACTGCGCAGAGCATTATGGCGGCCAACTGCGTGAACAAGCTCTTCAACAGTATGGCATGGTAGCAGTTAGCTGGCGGCGCTGCGAAGTAGGTCAATGAATTCTGCGAGATTGGCATTGCTCGGCGTTCTAGTACATGCAATCTCGGCAGCAGTCAAAGCATCGGGTGTTTATCAATTTGCAATTGTGAAAATTTCTTCCCGTACGGCTACTCTTTCGAATTGGCAGTTGCATTCATAGATGACTACGGCGCGGCCTACCAACTAGCAGCGGCCGTCGAGATTTCTTAAAATTATCGTGTCGATAGGGGGGGCGTGATGCAATTCGAATCAATGATTCGTATGCTCGCACCGCGGCAAAGACACGTGTCTGACCAAGCTCCGCATTGGAGGTTGCAGTGTGTTACATGCTTGACGTGCCGCATAGGCCGCGTCAAAAAAGCACGAAGCAATAGCTATCAGCCCTAGTTGTGCTTGCAGATAAGAAATGTCAACACAGGTTGTTACATAACAACACAATCAGATACCGCGCAGAAATATCCTCGTACAATATTGTCGTTCCGCTATACTTCGCCCTTCGCAAAATATTGCAAAGCAACAACGATAAAGTTTCAGGGAATTTGGATGTCGGCTGATCACGCGCTGCAAATGATGGCGCAACTGTTTTGGAATTGTTTTTTGATCGCGCTGCCTGTGCTTGCCGTTACGTTGGCTGTCGGCGTGTTGATCAGCATCTTCCAGGTTGTCACACAGTTGCAGGAATCCAGCCTGAGTTACGTCCCCAAGCTGGCGGCTGCCGGCATTACGTTGTTGCTGTGCGGTTCGTGGATGTTGAACCGCCTGGTTTCTTTCGCCACGACGCTGTTCAGCTCAATTCCCAATCTCAAGTAGCCTCATTATGGTCATCAACGTATGGGCCGATTGGGCTGTTGCGGTATTTCTGTTGTCAGCGCGGCTTAGTTCGGTGCTGACATTTGCACCGCCATTCTCCATGCTCAATGCGCCGCTGCGGGTGCGGGTCTTGCTGGCGGTCGGTTTGTCGGCTTGCCTGGTAAGCAGCGGCCCGGTGCCGGACTTGATCGGCATGGCGACCGGGGCGCTGGTGCAGTCGCTCTGCATCGAGTTGGCGATCGGCCTGGTGATGGTGTTTGCGTTGCAGGCCGCGTTTGGATCCCTCTATTTCATCGGCCGGGTGATGGATGTGCAGGCCGGCTTTGGGTTGGCGATGATCATCGATCCTGCCACCAAGGGACAGTCCCCTCTCTTTGGCACTTTGCTGGCGCTGGCTGCCGGCATGGTGTTTTTCTCTGTCAATGGTCACCATGATTTCCTGCGCTTGTTCGCCGGCTTGTACGATGCTTTGCCGGTCGGCTCGCTGTCGGTACAGATGATGCCGGAGCGAGCGATTGCCTATATGGGTACGGTCTTCGGGCTGGCTCTGGCGGCCGGTGCGGCGGTGTTGATCGTGCTGTTTTTGCTCGATATCGGCATCGCTTTCATGTCCAGGACACTGCCGCAAATGAACGTTTTACTGTTCGGCTTGCAGATCAAGACGGTGACGTCCTTGCTGGTCCTGGCGGCTTGTTTCGGCTTGCTTAGTCCGGTGTTGCTGCGCATTCAGCAAACCGCGCTGCGCTTTATTGCGGAGGTGTTTGCGCAATGAGCGAGCAAGAGCATAGCCGGACCGAAGATGCGACGCCGTACAAGCTGGACCAGGCGCGCAAGAAGGGCTTGGTGGCGCGCAGCCAGGATCTGGGCGTGCTGGCGGGTTGCGGTGCGCTGGCCGGTTACTGGTGGGTGTTCGGCGACGGCATGGCGCGCAAGATGGCGGTGCTGTCGCAGCAGACGCTGGCGCAGGCGGGCCAGGTCGCGGGTCCGAGAGAGCTTTGGCTGTGGTCGAATGCGCTGCTGGCCGAGTGCATGCATATCGTGGCCCCGGTACTGTGGATCATCGCCGGGATTGGGTTGATGGCTATCCTGGCCCAGGTCGGTTTTCTGTTTGCGCCGGCGGCGCTGAAGCCGGACTTCACGCGGCTCAGCCCAACCCAGGGCTTGAAGAAAATCTTTTCCCTGCAAATCTTGATCGAGGCGGGCAAGAGCATCCTCAAATTGATGATTTATTCGATCATCGTCTATCTGGTGATCCGCAGTGCGGCGTCACGGGCGCTGTACCTGGTCGGCGAGCCTGCCAACTTCCTCAATGAACTGGCGGCTTCGGGGCTGCACCTGTTGCTATGTCTGCTGGCGGTAGCGGCGGTGATTGCGGCGATCGATCAAGTGATTGTGCGGCGTCAGTTTGCCGGCCAGATGCGGATGAGTCGGCGTGAAATGAAAGACGAAGTCAAGCAACGCGAAGGCGAGCCGCGCATCAAGCAGCGGCGCAAGCAATTGCAGATGGAATTGTTGAAGCGGACGCAAAGCATGCGCAATTTGCGCGGCGCCGATGTGTTGATCGCCAATCCGACTCACTTTGCCATCGGTCTCAAATACGACGCCGATGCGATGTCGGCGCCGATGGTGGTGGCCAAGGGGGCGGGAGATTTTGCGCAACGCCTCAAGCGCATCGCTTTCATCTATGGCGTGCCTATCATCGAAGACCGGCGCGTGGCGCGGCAATTGTTCTTCAAGGGCCGCATTGAGCAGGAAGTGCCAGAGACCCTGTATCGCGATGTGTCGTCGCTGTATTTGCGGCTGCGCACACTGCGCGGCCGTGCACAGCAGGGGGCGCGATGACATCTCTGCGTAAGTTATTTGGACAGAATTCGGATCTGGCGCTGGTGGTCGGGGTGCTTGGCATTCTGCTGATCCTGTTCGCGCCGATTCCTTCGGTGTTGCTGGACTTGTTCATCATCGTCAATTTTGCGTTTGCGCTGACGATATTGCTGCTGACTTTTTACGTGCAACGGCCGGTGGATTTTTCTACTTTTCCGTCGTTGCTGTTGATTGCGACGCTGTTCCGTCTGTCGCTCAATATCGCCGCCACCAGACTGATTCTGTCCAGCGCAGAGGCGGGGCAGGTGATCGCCGCTATCGGTACGTTTGTGGTGCAGGGTAATTTTGTCATTGGCCTGATTGTCTTCTCGATCCTGATCGTGGTGCAGTACGTTGTGGTGACCAACGGCGCCCAGCGCGTATCGGAAGTCGCCGCCAGGTTCGTACTGGATGCGATGCCGGGGCAGCAGATGAGCATCGATGCCGATCTGAACATGGGATTGATCAATCAGGATGAGGCGAAGAAGCGCCGTAAAGACCTGGAAAAAGAAGCCGGTTTTTATGGTTCGATGGATGGCGCCAGCAAGTTTGTCAAAGGCGATGCGGTGGCCGGCATCGTCATCTTGCTGATCAATATCCTGGGCGGCTGGGCGATCGGCGTGGCGCAGATGGGCTTGCCCTGGGGCCAGGCTTTGCAGACTTTCACACTGTTGACCATCGGCGACGGCATTGTGACGCAGGTGCCGGCCTTGATCATTTCGGTCGCGACCGGGATTATCGTGACCCGCTCGGCGGCGGATACGCGCTTGAGTTCCGAGGTGCTGCGGCAGTTGATGCTGTTCCCGAAAATTCAGTTGCTGGTGATGCTGGCCTTGATCGGGCTGTTGATGCTGCCCGGCATGCCGAAATGGCCGGTGTTGGTGTTGTTGAGCTTGATCGGTGCTGCCTGGCTGGCGCTGCGGATGCGCAAGAGTGAAGCTGCCGATCAGCTGGCGCAGGACGGGGAGCAGAAACAGGCGGACGGCAAGGGTGACAACGAACTGGCCGCATCGGCTGCGGTGGAAATATCTTTTGGGCCAGCTATCTCTAAAGCCTGGCTGCCGATGCAGATGCTGTTGGGCGACCGCATCGCTGCGTTCCGCAAGGAATTTGCACAAGACCTTGGCTTCGTCATTCCGCCGGTGGCTTTTCGGGATTCTTTGCAGTTGTCGCAGCACGACTACCAAATCAGTTTGCACGGCGACCGTTTTGCCCAAGCCACTATCTATACCGACCGCACCCTGGCGATCTACGCGAACGACAAGATCGAGCGTTTGCCCGGTATCGCGGCCAAGGATCCGGCCTTCGGCTTGCCGGCGATATGGATCGAGGCTAACGATACCGACAAGGCGCGCAAGGCCGGCTATACCCTGGTCGATCCGGTCACGGTGTTGATCACCCATGTGTGCGAAGTGATCAAGACCAATGCGGCGCAATTGTTGTCGCGGTCTGAAGTGGTACGCATGCTGGAAGGCGTGAGGGGGCGTCAGCCGGGCTTGCTGGAGGAACTGGTGCCGGCGGTGCTGGCGGTCAGCGATATCCAGAAGATCTTGCAGAATTTGCTGTCGGAGAATGTGTCGATTCGCAATCTCGACCTGATTGCGGAGGTGCTGGTCGATGTCGGCCGCCATCAAAAAGATCCAGGGCTGCTGACAGAAGCCGTTCGGCAGCGCATCGGCTATACGATTTGCCAGGCGCTCAGTGGTGCCCAGAATGCGTTGTCGGTGCTGACGCTGGAACCGGGTCTGGAGGCTTCGATTGTGCAAAACGTCAAAGCCAGCGATGGCGCCGGCTCTTATGTGCTGGAACCGCGGATGGCGGAGCAGTTCTTGATGAAACTGATGTCGATGGCCGAGGCCATGATGCGTCAGAACCTGGTGCCGGTGTTGTTGTGCGGCCCGGATGTGCGGCGCCACATCAAGCTGTTTTCTCGCAGGGCGGTGCCGCGGCTGGCGGTGTTGTCGGTGACCGAGATTCCGCACGCGATCGACTTGAAATCCTTTGGCGTCGTGAATGCCGCGCCTGCGGTGGCGGCAAACTGAAGAAAGTGAATGACAAATGGCTGATTTGATGGACATGGCGAGCCAGATTATTTCAATGGAAACCCGCCGTATCGAAGCCGCGAGCCAGAACATCGCGAACATCGCGACGCCCGGATATAAGCGCCAGATGGCGTTCTCGCAGTACTTGCCGGCGGCGCCGGGGCAAGTCCAGGAGGCGGGCGGCCTGTCGGTCGCCAATGCCACGGACTTCACTCCAGGCCGCCTGATTGCGACTGACAATCCGATGCATTTCGCGTTGGCGGGAGAAGGATTTTTTGAATTTACGTCGTCGTCGGGTTCGGTTTACTCGCGGCACGGCGCGTTGCAACTGGATGACCGGGGGCGATTGGTCAGCCCGCAAGGATGGCCATTGCAGGCTGCTGGTGGCGGCGACGTGGTGATTCGCGGCAAAGACTGGAAAGTCGAAAAAGACGGCACCGTGGTCGAAGAAGGCCGGCCGGTGAGCCGTATCCGGGTGGTGGAATTTGCCGATCCGGCAGCCTTGACCAGGGTCGCGGGCGGTGCTTTTCAAGCGGGCAAACAGGCCCCGACCGAAGTCAACGCGGTGATGGTCCGGCAAGGATTTATCGAGAGTGCCAACGTCTCGACCGCCGATGACATGATTCGCACCATGGAATCGATTCGGCGTGCCGAAGTGGGGCAAAAATTGGTGCATGCGTATGACGACATGCTGGGGCAGGCGTTGCGACAAACAGGACAATAATTATTTATGAACGGTGCTTTTTATATCGGGGCGACAGGACTGCGCGCACAACAGAGCGGGGTCGATCTGATCGCCAACAATATCGCCAATATGAATACCCCTGCGTTCAAGCGGGCATCGGTGTCGTTTGCGGAGCTGGTGTCGGCTCCGAGCGAAACGACTTCATCGGGACGGTCGGCTGCAGCTTCGGCGGCGGCTGCCGGCGGAATGTTCGGCGTTACATTCGGCGCGCCGCAGCAAGTTTTTACCTCAGGCAGTTTCCGTCAGACCGACGATCCGCTCGACCTGGCGATCCGCGGCAACGGCTTTATCGAATTGATGGGCGCCAACGGAAAAACAGTGTTGTGGAAGGGCGGTAAATTAAAGATCAACCAGGACGGGTTCCTGGCCACCGCCAGCGGCACGCAGTTGAAGGCGACCATTTCGGTGCCGCATGATGCGGAAAAACTGACGGTGAACGAGAACGGCAAGGTCTTTGCGAAAGTGGCGGGCCAAGCCGAACCGCAGGAAATCGGCCAGATTGATTTGGTGGTGCCAGGCGATACCCGAGAATTGAAGGCGCTGGGGGATGGCGTATACGGCGTCAATGAAAATTACACCGACCTGACGCGCTCGACGCCGGGCGAAGATGGCTCTGCGGCCGGCACTTTGGCGCAAGGCTTTTCCGAAACCTCCAATGTCCAGCTGCCCGATGAGCTGGTAAACCTGATGATGCTGCAGCGTGCGTACGCCGCCAACGCGCGTGCGGTGCAAGCCGGGGACGAGTTGATGAGCATCGCCAACGGCTTGAAACGATGAGTGCAGGGGTTGTAGCGCGTACGTTTGCCATGCTCTGCGCTATCTCGATTATGCAGGCGTCGGCAGCGGATGGCATTACTTTTTTTGATCACGCGAAGCTTGCTGCGGAGGGCGACGTGCGTTTGGCCGATGTCGCAGAACTGGGTCGCTTGCCGGCGCAGTTGCGGATGCGCGCTGAAAGCCTGGTGGTGGCGCAATTGCCGGCCGGCGCTTTGACTGCCGATGTGCCGGTCGCTGCTGTGGCGGAGCGTGCGCGGCTGCAATTGCCGGTACTGATTGCATGGCTGCCGGTGGAGAGCGGAGCCCGGATTCATATTGTGCGAGAGGCGGGCGCGACGGGCCTGCATCACATGGAGCAAGCGAGTGAGGCGCAATGCGTCGAATTGCTGCATCCGCTCAAGCGCAATCAAGCGATTACCGCGGGCGATATCCAGGACGCTGCCTGCAATAGCGGCGAGCGGGATGCCGGCAACATGGCGGCGACCAAGGCTTCGGTTCGATACGATGCGGCAGGTAGAGTGGTGCGTGCCAGTGCAGATCTGGCGGCCGGAGCAGTATTGCCGACCATGTTCCGCGGCAGCTTGGCCCAGTTTCGCTCGGGCGATCCGCTGCAAATCGCCAGCAGGATCGGACCGGTCGTGGCGGAGCGCACGGTGACGGCAATGCAGGATGGGGCGCCCGGTCGCGGCGCGTTTGTCAAGTCCAAGGATGGTGAGATTTTCTCGGCGCGACTGCCAGCTTACTCAGCCGCTCGTTCAACAACTATGATTGCCAGCCAGCCATGAGGCCATTCAATTTACGCAAGGCCGGCATGGTCTGTTTAACGCTGCTGGCGATGCAGTCGGGGTTCTCGGCCAACCTATACCAAGGCGACAGCTACGCGCCGCTGACCTCCGACCGGCGCGCATCGAAGGTGGGCGACATAGTCACGGTATTGATCTACGAAGACTCGACAGCGTCGAACAGCGCGGACACCTCGACCCATGCCGACTTTGGGGTGCATGCCGATCTGTCGACCAGCCGCGGTTTCACCAATGGCGCGAAGCTCGGCATGGGTGACGATTACGGCGGCCGTGGACGGATTCAGCGTGCCGGCAGGTTGGTGGCCCAGCTTAGCGTACCGATTCAGGAAATGATGCCGAATGGCGACCTGCTGGTGGCAGGCGAACAGGCGATTGATGTCAATGGCGAAAAGACCAATATCCGCTTGAAGGGGCGTGTGCGCCAGGAGGACATCATGACCAACAACACGGTGCTGTCCAGCCGCCTGGCAGACGTGCATATCGACTATGTCGGCGATGGCTATCTGACCGATCGCTCCAAACCCGGACTGATTCCCCGTATTTTTGCTTGGCTAGGATTGTGGTGATGCAATTTTTGCGTGTATTTCTTTTGGTTGCAGCGGTGCTGTGCGCCGGTATGTCTGATGCGCTGGCGCGCGAGGTTCGGATCAAGGACCTGGGGCGCTTTATGGGGTGGCGCGAGAACATGCTGGTTGGCTACGGCGTCGTTACCGGCCTGGCCGGATCGGGCGACTCCACCCGCAGCCGGGCCACCCGTCAGGCATTGGCTAACGCCTTGTCGCAAATGGATCTGAACGTTCCTTACGACCAGATGCAGAGCCGCAACGTGGCGATCGTGACCGTGATGGCGACGCTGCCGCCGACGGTCGGGATAGGCGACAAGATCGACGTGAATATTTCTTCGATAGGCGATGCCCGCAGTCTGGCCGGAGGCGTGTTGATGATGACGCCGCTGCGCGGGCCGGATCGAAAGATCTATGCGCTGGCGCAAGGCCCGGTCTCGGTCGGCGGTTATCTCTACGATGCCAACGGCAATATGCAGCAAAAGAACCATCCGACGGTCGGCATCATTCCCGGCGGCGGCATGGTCGAAGTGCCGGTCGAGGCGGACATCGTTTCCAAGGATGGCTATCTGACATTTACCTTGAAGGATGCCGATGCGCTGACCGCCGAACGGGTTGCGCAGCGGATCAATGCCGGGCTGGGTAGCGGACTTGCCTATTCCAAGGATGCGAAAACAGTGCAGATCAGGTCGCCGGGTGCCGGTGCCAGCCTGAATCAATTCCTGGCGCGCATCGAGTCATTGAGCGTGACCCCGGATCAACAGGCGCGGGTGGTCATCAACGAGCGGACCGGCACGGTAGTGGCCGGAGGCGACGTGCAAATCTCGGCGATTTCGATTTCTCAGGGCGACATCCGCATTTCGGTCGCCACCGAGTATTCGGCTTCGCAGCCCGGACTGATCGGTTATGCCGGGCCGGAAGTGCGCAGCCTGGTGATCAGCAACAGCAAGCTCGATGTTGAGGAAAGCTTGCCGAGCGTGGTCAAGACCTTCCCCAACACGACGGTGTCGGATCTGGTGCAGTCGCTGGCAAAACTGCATGTCAGTACACGCGACACGATTGCGATTTTGCAAGCGATCAAGGCCGCCGGCGCCTTATATGCCGATTTAATCATTCAATAAAGGACGAGCTATGGCAGTCAACCTGCTGACCCCGGTTGTATCGAAGGCGCTGGATGGTCTGTTCATGCGGCAACAGGCGCAAGTACATAACATCGCTAACGCCAGCAGCCCCGGATTCCGTCCGGTGCGTGTGAGTTTCGAGGATGCGTTGCAGCAAGCGGTGGCGCTCGCCGAATCCGGAAACAGTGCGGCTGCGCTGGACAAGCTTGCGGCCGCAGTGCCGCAAATGTCGGCGCCGTCGTTGGCGCCAGGCGACTCGTTCCGGCTCGATCTGGAAGTGTCCAAAGTGAACGAAACTTCGACCCAGTATTCGATGTTGATCGGGATGCTGGATCGCAGCAATCAATTGAAGCAGTTGGCGATCACAGGAGGAAGGTAGGCGCATGACGCAAATTTTTGAAATAAGCCGATCGGCCATGGATGTCGAGTGGCGCCGGATGGAAGTCATCGCACAGAATATGGCGAATGCGAACACCACGCGCACCCCGCTGGGCGAGCCTTATCAACCGCTGAGACTGGTGTCGGGGCCCAGTATGACGGGCGCAAGCTCGGCGACAGCGACGACTTCGACATTTTCAGGGATGCTCAAGCAGCAAACAGCGGCGCTTGATCCGCTCGCACTGAAGGGAGTGCAAGTGTACGGGGTGGAGCGCATGACAACTGCGCCGCGGCTGGTGTACGAGCCGTCGCATCCGCATGCGGATGCAAAGGGCTTCGTGGCTTATCCCGGCATCGATCATGCCGGCGAGATGGCCTTGATGGTCAAGACCTCGCGCGTGTATGAGGCCAATGTGGTGGCATTCAATGCCGCACGTTCGATGTATATGCGGGCGCTGGATCTGGGAGGCAAGGGATGACGCCGATTGCTGCAATTGCCATGTCGGATCTGGGAACGGCGGCGCTGCCGCCGCAGATGGCAACCAGCCCGATCCAGAACGGCAGCTTTTCCAACATGGTGCTGTCCGGCCTGAACAAGGTCGATGACGCCATCACCACGGCCGATGCGGCAGTGGTGCGTTTTGCGGCGGATGGGAGTGTGCCGCCGCATCAGGTCATGTTGGCGCTGGAAGAAGCCAGGTCGTCCTTGCAGTTGGCGACGCAAGTGCGGTCCCGTCTGCTGGAAGGCTACCAAGAACTAATGAGAATGCAACTTTAGGCGCCCTTTAAGCGCATTTATTTGAGTAGGTTTGGTTAAGTAGGTTTTATGTCTAAATTTGGATTGAATTTGAATCAGATGTCGCGCTCCAGCCAGGTCTTGCTGGTGGGGGCGGTCGTGCTGCTGATCTCCGGTGTGCTGCTGGTCGCTTATTGGCAGCTGCGTCCGGTTTATCAGGTGCTGTTTAGCGACTTGCGCTCACAGGATGCGGCAGCGATCGTGGCGGAGCTGGATAAACAGAAGGTCCCGTATCGCCTGGAGCGGGACGGCAATACGATCCTGGTGCAAGAGAAAGACGTACTGACCACGCGCTTGAAGGTCATGAGCCATGACATCCCGCTGAAAGGCGCGGTCGGCTTCGAGTTGTTCAATAGTTCGGATCTGGGATTGACCGAGTTTTCGCAAAAGGTCAATTTTCAGCGCGCTTTGCAGGGCGAACTGGCGCGCACCATCATGAGCCTGGGTGAAATCGAGTCTGCGCGCGTGCATCTGGCGCTGCCCGAGTCGTCGATTTTCCGCCGTTCCGCCGCCAAGCCCAAGGCTTCGGTCGCGATCGCCACGCACACTGGTAATGCGCTGACAGCGGACACCGTCAAAGGGATTCAACGACTGGTCGCGGCCGCTGTTCCCGATCTGGAAGCGCGCGAGGTAACGGTGCTGGATCAGCGTGGGGCGCCTGTCAGCGGCGGCTCGCGCGACGACGAGTTGGCCGATGATCCGCATCTCGCCTTGAAAGCTTCGCTGGAACGCTATTACCGGCGCAAAATTCTGGAGCTGATCGAGCCCATCGTCGGCACCGGTAACGCCGCGATCAGCGTCGATGCGCTGCTCAATCTCGATCAGGTACGCATTACACAAGAAAGCGACAGCGCGCCAGCTGCCCCGGCTGCTGCCGTTCCAGAAATGCTGCCACTACCGCCATTGCCGCCTCTGCCAGGCCGCCGGCTCAAGGATGGGATTAAACCACTGGATGCGGCACTTGATGTCGGTGCCGGCGAAATGCCGGTGCCTGCCAAGACCGATGAGCGGCGCAATTCCCATCGGGTCGAGCAAATCGTGGCGACGCCAGGCTCTATCCGGCGCATGAATGTGGGGGTGGTGCTGTACACCTCATTGAATCCGACCGACCTGGCGCGGGTCAACGAACTGATTGCCACCACCGTCGGCTTGACTCCGGGACGCGGCGATAAGTTGTTGATGATGGTGCGTGCGCGCACGCCTTCGCAAATGATGGATGAAGAAGTGATTGAGCCAGCTCACGCCAGCGGCGAGGGATTGGGTCTGCCGGCCAAACCGGTAGTGGCCAAGAAGGAAGTCCGGCCATTCGGCAATGTGGTGTCGATACTGGCGGGCTTGCTGGTGGCGGCGCTGACGGTATTGGCGGTCATGCTGTGGCGCTCCAGGCAAGAGAATTTGCAGCTCGCTTCTGCCGCTTCTTTAAGCGATGCGCAGCGACAGGAATATGTACGCAGGCTGCGCGCCGTGTTATCCGAGGAGAAGACCGTTGGCATTTGAAAACAAAGCAAAGCGGTCGTTGCGTCATGTGGTTGCGGATCTCAGCGCATTGCCGATTGAAGAAATCGAAGCGATTGTTGCGCAGCTGGACGCCGGCGAGCGCGCCAGGTTGGAACCGGTGCTGACAGAGGCGTTGCAGGTGAGCGGCAAACTCAACGCCGCGCCTGCTTCGATACCTGGTGCGGCACAGTCCGCACACCTCGCTGCAGATCATCCGCAGAAGCACGTCGCCACCTTGACTGCGTTGCCGGATTGGCTGGCGGCACGGGCGCTGGCGCATCTGGACAATGATGTGGTGGATGCGGTGCTGCAGGACGAATTGCCGGTGCGCCAGCAGCAACTGCAGAGGTCCAGGGCCGCGCTCAAGATAACGCCGCGGGCCGGCGCACTGCTGTTTGAAATCGTGATCGCAGGCGCAGTGCCGGCGGCCCCTGTCAAGCCAAGTCGCGCGGCCGGAAGTCGACTGCTAGGCAGGTTGTTCGGGGACAAGCGATGAGTGTCGTCTTGAAGGCGTCGCAGCTGGATTCGCAATCGATACAAAGGCATGTGGCCCCAGGATTGGCGACAGCCCAGCCCGGTGCCGCGCTGCAGCCTGTCTCGGCGCAAGCGCTGGAGGAAAAACTGCACGCTGAACAGCAGGCGCAGCTTGCGACGTTGAAGCAGCGTATTGCAGTGCTTGAGAAAGAAGCTTTGCTGGCCGCAGAGGCCGCCTCGAAAAGAGAAGCTGAGAGCGGTCGACAAGCTTATGAAAAGGGTGTGGCTGACGGCTTGAAGCGGGCCGAGCAAGACTGGGATGTACAGGTCCAGACCTTGAAAGAGGGAATGCAGCAGGCGCTAGCGGTTTTTTCCGCGGACTTGAATCGTCTGGAGGGCCTGTCCCTGGCAGTGACCCGCGCGGTACTCGACAAGATGGTGGGCGACCCGGACCACCGGAGAGAATGGGTGACGGCCAGCATCAAACATCAGCTGGAACGACTCGCTGCCTCCGCGGTGCTGGGTGTGAGCGTATCTCGGCATGACTTTCCCGATGCGGAGGCGGTTGCCGTGCTCTGCCATGCGCTCGGTGCGACAGATTGCCAGGTCGATCCTCAGCTACCTGCCGGCGGATGCCGTCTCAAACTGACTCTGGGCACCGTCGATATTGACGCCGGAACGCAATTGCAAACCCTGGGCAAGCTCTTTGCGCAACTAGATGCCTGATTCTTTCGCCAACCATCGATTTGTCGAGGCGGTTCGCGCCACCGATCTGCTCGATCGGCGCGGTGTCGTGACGCGCATCATGCCGACCTACATCGAGGCCGACGGCCCCGGCGTTCCGGTCGGCTCGCTGTGCGCGCTGATGGAGGGGGATGGTTTTATCCTGGCCGAAGTGGTCAAGGTTGAGATCGGCCGCGTGACCTTGATGCCCTATGCGAATCCAGTCTCCTTATGCGTTGGATCGACCGTGATTGCGCAAAGCTGGGGCGGCTCGGTGATGATGGGGGAAGCTTATCTGGGGCGGGTGGTGGACCCGCTGGGACAACCACTGGATGGCGGAAAACAAATCCATGCCTATCACCCGCGTTCCTTGTCGGGGGTGCCGGTCAGTCCGCTGGATCGCGCCATGGCCAAGCAGCCGGTACAGACCGGTATTCGCGCGATCGACGGCTTGTTGACGATAGGCGTCGGCCAGCGGGTCGGTATTTTTGCCGGCAGCGGCGTTGGCAAAACCACGCTGATGACCAGTCTGACTCGCAATATCGAAGCGGATTGTTGCGTCCTGTGTCTGGTTGGAGAACGCGGCAGGGAAGCGGAGGATTTCTGGCATGGTGCGCTATCCGACGATACGCGCAGCAAGGCCACGATGGTGGTGGCGACCTCAGATCAACCGGCAGTGATGCGGGCACGCGCTGTGTTATTCGCCCTGACCTTGGCCGAGTATTTGCGCGAGCAGGGAAAACATGTCTTGCTGCTGTTGGATTCGGTGACCCGGTTTGCCATGGCACTGCGCGAGATTGGTCTGGCTGCTGGCGAACCGCCTACGGTTCGGGCTTATACGCCGGGCGTTTTTTCGATGTTGCCGAAGATAGTCGAGCGTTGCGGCAGCATCAAAGCGGGCGGCTCGATCACCGCTTTCATGACGGTCTTGACCGAGAATGATGACGCCGACGATCCGCTGGCGGAAACCATGAAGTCATTGCTGGATGGGCATATCGTGTTGTCCCGGGAACTGGCGGAGCAGGGGCATTTCCCCGCGATTCATGTGCCGCGCAGCGTCAGCCGCCTGTTCCGTCAAGTCACCGATCCTCAGGCCCAGGCCTTGGCGACCGATGCGGTGGCGCAGTTGTCGCTCTATGAGTCGTCCAGGACATTGGTCGAGTCCGGCTTGTATGCGGCGGGAAGCAATCCGGCGTTGGATCGGGCCTTGCTATTGCGAGATCGTTTGGTGAATTTTTTGCGTCAGCCCGAGTTGCAGCTGAATTCGCCGCCGTTGTCGCGTAACGACACGCTGAAGGCGCTATCGCAGTTGTTGATGGCGGGCGGATGAGCATGCGCGAGCAATTCCAGATGCTGAAGGAAATCGTCGAGATCCGGCAGATCCAGCTTGAAAAGTCGCGCATGGGGCTGATGCAAATGCAGGCGACGGCGGATCAGGTTATCGCTTCGGTCAAACAGGCAGAAGCCAGTCTGCACGAAAGAACCGAGCTTTGGTCGGCAGCTTTGCAACGGCCAGTCTTATCGGTCATCGCGGTCATCAATACCCGAGGCTCGCTGTCCGCCGCCAAGCAGGATTGCATCGTGCTGGAGCAGCAAATGGCGCAGGTCAATGCGCGTCTTGCGCAACAGCGGCAGCAGGTGGGGCGAGCGCAGGGATGTCTTGATGCGGCGGAAACAATGGCTGCCCGGTATGGCCGCCAATTAAGCAAACGGCAGGAAGCGAATCAGTTGATGGATGTCGAGGAAATGACGGGGCAAAGGAGGCAGTTTGATGCAAATAGTTGATGCAGCTTTGGGCGGCCTATTGCCGCAACCAGGCAGACCGGCGTCCGCCGGCAAGCCGAGCTTGTTTCAAAAGACATTGTCCGGCTTGGAGAAAGAATTGTTTTCCAGCTGTAAAGACCTGGCTTTGCAAAACGACCGTGGCAGCAACTCGCAAGCAGGTGCCCAGGACAATTCTGGCGATGCTGTGGCGGGCAGTGCGGTGCGCGCGTTGTTGAGCAAACAGGCGGCGGCGAGCGGCGCTTCGCTGGCAAGCGCAGAACCGTTCGGGATCAACTCTTTGCCAAACAGCGCGATGGCGACTGTGGCG
This sequence comes from Paraherbaspirillum soli, assembly GCF_042654985.1. Taxonomy (NCBI): domain Bacteria; kingdom Pseudomonadati; phylum Pseudomonadota; class Betaproteobacteria; order Burkholderiales; family Oxalobacteraceae; genus Paraherbaspirillum; species Paraherbaspirillum soli. Next base: position 19,524 of record NZ_JBHSMT010000028.1, read on the forward strand.
GATGGCGTCAAATTCCAGCTTGGGGCGACGCTAAAACCCGAGCAGGGCGGGACCCCAGAGATTATGGGGCCAAGCCCCTTGAGGCAAGCGTCCGGCGCTGAACGCAAGATGGTCGACGATGCAGAACAGGGCGAGCACGAGGTGCCGGAACTGGCGCGGCGCGAGTTCTCCCCTTCGCAGGACGGCAGCGGCAAGGCCGACTGCCGCGTGCATGTCATGGATGGGCAGTCCGGCTTGACCGTATCGATACGGATGGCGGGATTTCACACTCCCGCCGACAAGGACGCACTGATGGCGTTGGTCGCGGATGAGTTGGCGAACGTCGGCAGCACTGGCGCAAGCACCATCATTAACGGCGATTACAAGGTGATCGCAGCAAACGAAGTTAAAGGAGAAGGTCATGGCTCTCGGCGCAATTAATCCTGCGGGCAACACTACTACACGACCGGATTCGCTTGGGCTGGATATGCAGTCCCTGCTGAAGATCGTGCTCACCCAACTGACTTATCAAGATCCGCTGAAGCCGGTTGAGAACACCGAATTCGTGTCGCAATTGGCGCAATTCGCTTCGTTGGAGCAGACCCGTCAAATGAGTGACCGCGTCGATAGTTTGTTGACCGTGCAAGGCAGCACCCAGGCCATCGGCATGCTGGGCAAGAATGTCGACGTGGCGGCACAAGGCGGGACGGTGACCGGCGTAGTGCAGAGCATTGCGTTCAAAAACGGCCAACCGACTGCGACCATCAAGACTGCCGACGGCCAGTTCCTGCCCGACATATCGCTTTCACAAATTTCCCAAGTCCGCTAAGGAGAAACCATCATGCTTGGAGCTGTATACATCGGACTGAGCGGCTTGAACGCCTATTCAAAGGGATTGCAGACGATCAGTAACAACGTCGCCAATCTCAATACGCCCGGATTCAAATCGTCGTCGGCCAAATTCAGTGATCTGTTCTATTCCGGCTCGCCGGCGCCGGCCGATGACGGCTCTGAAGCTAACCAGTTCGGCGAGGGGGTGTCGTACGCGCATTCCTACATCAATTTCAAACAGGGCGATGTCCGGCCCTCCGACGGCCAGCTCGATCTGGCGATCCAGGGCAAAGGTTTCCTGGTGCAGCTCAATGGCGCAAATAAGGTGTATAGCCGGACCGGGCAGTTTTCGGTGGCGGACGACGGCAATATTGTCGAACGCACGACCGGCAATCGGATCGCCTTGCTCGGTGCGAACGGAAATTTGATTCCGGCGTCGATCAGCGGCAAGAAACTGTCGCCGCCGCAAGTAAGCACCAAACTGACATTTGGCGACAATTTGTCGTCCAGCGGCGATAGCCATGAGATAGCGAACGTGGATGTCTATGATGCCAGCGGCGCCAAGCAAACATTGAAAATCCATTTCCAGAACATGCAGGCAACCACGCCGGGAAAATGGAAAGTGACGGTCATGAATAGCGCCGGCACCCAGATTTCCGAAGGTGCACTGATGTTCCGCAACAGCGTTCCGGAACCGGGAAACGACAGCATGACCGTGTCACTCCAGCCGCCAGGAGCGCCGTTGCTTTCACTCGACTTCGATTTCAGCCAAGTCACCAATTTCTCGTCGGGCACGACTTCCTCGATGCGTGTGGCCAACAAAGACGGTTACGGCTCCGGTGATCTGACCAGCACCACGGTCGACGACTCGGGACAAATCGTCCTGAGCTATTCGAATGGAAAAACCGCCACGCTGGGCTATGTTGCGATGGCCGACTTCGAGGACCCTCAGGCCTTGAAGCAGATGGGACAGGGTATCTATCAGAGCGATGCATCGAAGGCGCCCAACATCGGACGCAGCGGCGAGCAGGGCATGGGCAAGGTGAGCGGTCATTCTTCCGAGGCATCCAATGTCGATCTGTCGGGCGAATTCGGCCAATTGATTATTGTGCAGCGCGGGTTCCAGGCGTCGTCGCAAGTAATCAGCACCGCCAACGACATGATTCAGCAACTGTTTGACCTGAAGGGATTGAAGTAATGCCGGCTTTGCAGTCATCCCTTCCTTGGCGACCGCTGGCCGAGCGGGATCTGGCGTCGCTCAAGAGTCGAATCGACGGCGTTTTTTCGGTCTGGTTGTCCGATTGGTTTTCGGAGCCATCGCTGACCTTGTCGAAAGGACGCTATTTGTCGACGGTCGCAGCCGATAGCGCATGCTCCAGCACCTCGTGCCAAGAGTTCGGCAACGGCTTGTGGGTCAGGATCTTGGACCAGGGCCGCGATCAGTTGGTGGCGCAGGCGCTCGACTTCCAGTTTGCTGCGCGATCGGGAGAGTCCGTCCAGGTGCGCTCCATGCTGGAATCTTTCGGGATGCGGCTCTTGCAGGATCTCGCGCAGAAGCTCAGGACCTGTTTTCAGATAGGCGAGCCCGATCATGGCGTCGGTGCGACCGCCGAACCGCGGGCTTTCAAGCAGGGCGGGGCCAGTTTCGACCTGCAGGGGGCGAACCAGGAAACATTGCTATCCATCTTGCTGCCCTATGAACTGGCAGCCAAACAAATCCCGTCGCCCGTTGCCGATGCACGGAGCGGCGGCCTGACGTCGCGCAAAGCGGCATTGATCGATTCGGTGGTGAGCTTGCATGCAAAACTGGGACGCGCCGAATTGACCCTGCCGGACCTGAGCGGCCTGGCGCTGGGAGACGTGATCAGGCTCGACCAGAAAATCAACCAGGATTTAGCCATTTGCATCAATGGTTCGGAGCAAGCCGTGGCGCGCGGCATGTTGCACGAATCGACAGAATCAAGCGCATCAATGGTGCTACAGCTCACATCGGTATCTATCAACTGAAAATTATGAAAACTAATAAAGAACTGCAAACGCCGACCGTGGTCGCCGTCGACTTCAACGAATCGAAACCGCCGCGCTCTGTTGCCCAGCTGGATGCGGGCGTGCTGGACCAGGTCAAGGTGTCGCTGGAAGCGGTCCTGGGTGCCGCCGACATGACAGTCAATCAATTGATGGCGCTGCGCGAAGGCGCGGTGGTGCGGCTGGATGCAGCATTGGGGGCGACGGTCGATATCCGGCTGAATCAAAAAGTGATTGCCCGCGCCGAAATCGTGACGGTCGACGAAAACTTCGGCGTCCGCATTACCGAAATCTTGTCCGCCGCAGCGACAAATTGATGCGCGCGCTCCATCGCTTCGTGCTAGTGAACTGTAACAATAGATTCGATAGTGCCTGTCGCGTACCCGACGCGCATGGCGGCGTTGCAAATGCTCGCGATAGCTCACTATCGCTGTGCTGTGCGCCTTGCCCTGCACGCCGGGTACCCGCCTTTCACTCCCGAATCCACTGTTACAGTCCACCGGCCGCAATCGCGGCTGCCGCCGCTGGAGCGCTGTTTCCAAACATTGCAATGGCCGAGTTGACCGGTGGCGGCGCGGCGCCATCCATTGACTATGTGCGCATCGCATTGGCATTTGCCGTTTGCGTGCTGTTGGCGATCGTCTGGATCGGCTTCGTCAAGCGCACCAGCTTTGGCTTGAAATTGACGCGGGATCAGGGTGCTGCGCGTTTGAAACTGGTGCAATCTGTTCGCTTGAACGCTCGGACTACCGTGTATTTGCTGGAGTGTGACGGCGCATCCGTTTTGCTTGCCTGCGATCCGGACGGCACCAAGGTCATTTCTGGCGGGCACGCGGGTTCTGGGCAGGTGGGTGGATCTCAATGAAATCAGGTTTTTTGATGCGCCTTTTGTGCACGATATATTGCATTTTTCTTTTGTGCGGCAATGCGCAGGCCGGACCGCTGCATGCCGGATCGGCGAACGCATCTCGGATTGAGAATCCGATATTCGACATAGAACTCTCGTCCAAGGGACATGGCCTCGATAGCAAGACGAAGAATGGCACGGCGCCGGTTTCCGAAGCGGTACGGATTGTCATTTTGCTGACAGTGCTTAGTCTGGGGCCTGCGATCGTGGTTTCCATGACCGCGTTTATCCGGATCATCATTGTCTTGGCGATGATCCGGCATGCATTCGGCATGCCGGAAACTCCGCCCAACCCGGTGCTCATCAGTCTTGCGTTGTTCCTGACTATTTTCGTCATGATGCCGACCTTGGAAACGGTCAACGAGCAGGCTTTCCAGCCTTTTATGAAAGGCAGCTTGACGATACAGGAGGCCGCCCAGCAAAGTGCAATTCCGATTCGGGACTTCATGCTGCGACAGGTTCGCGAGGATGATCTCAAGCTCATGTACGAGCTGTCGAAAAAAGAGGTGCCCGATACGCCGGAACAGGTGAGCTTGTTGCAACTGACGCCGGCATTCATCTTGAACGAATTGCGTGTGGCGTTTCAGATGGGCTTCGTGATCCTGCTGCCGTTCCTGCTGATCGATCTGGTCGTTTCCAGCATTCTGCTGTCATTGGGCATGATGATGGTGCCGCCGGCGACAATCGCATTGCCGCTGAAAGTGCTGATGTTTGTGTTGGTCGATGGCTGGGGCTTGATATTGCGAGGTGTGTTGGGAAGTTTTAAATGACCCCATATGGTATTGGGCAGGGTGCAAGCGAGGATGATGCGCCGGAACATATGCCCGATCCTGAGGATCTTCTGTGGCTGGATATGGCCGCGGGCCAAGCCTTGGCGACAGCGGCCAGAGAACGGATATTCATGCGATATCTGCCCTATGCCAAGGCGCTGGCGGCCAGACTGTATCGCGGCAGGCCGTACGACGACGTCGAATTCAGCGATTTTTACCAGCTCGCATGCGTTGGCCTGCTCGAAGCGATTGATCGTTATGATGCGACCCGCGGAGTGAGCTTCAAGACCTTTTGTACGCTGCGGGTGGAGGGCAATGTGCTGTCCGGCGTCGAGCTGTTGACGGATGGGCAGGAACAGGTGAGGTTGGCTCGCCGCATCAAAAAGGACAGGCTTGCCTCGCTGAAAGAGGGCGGCGATGAAGGACATTCACGCGCTTCAGGCGCCTTCGCCAAACTGTGCGAGGTGGCCACCGGCCTGGCAATCGGTTTCATGCTGGACGACACCAGCATGTTTGCCGGCGCCGACGAGCGGCAAAACCAGGTCGGCGCGTATCATACCGTCGCCTGGCGCCAAGCCAAGGCCAGGTTGATGATGAATCTGGAGCGGCTGCCGGAGCGAGAGCGGAAAATCCTGATGTACCATTATTTTCACGGACTGACCTTCGAACATATCGGATCGATTCTCGGCGTGACCAAGGGCCGCATCTCGCAAATACATAGAAGTGCGTTGGCCCTGCTGCGGCAGGCAATGGGCGATATCGATACTGTCGGTATGGTTCGTTAATAGAATTCCTTGGAGAATAAAGCTATGCAAAAAAACTGTGACGACGATACTTTGAAAAATCTGCTGGCAAAGATCGGCCAGGGCTCTGCCGCCGACCTGCACCTGATCGACAGCACGCTTGCGCAGTGGCCGCAAGACGCTCGCCTATATTTTTTACGCGGATCGATCCGGGCGGGCCTGCAGCAGTACGATGCCGCGATTGCGGACATGATCGCGTCATTGACCTTGAATCCGAACGATATAATCACGCGCTTCCAGTTGGGATTCCTGTACCTCACCTGCGCTGACGCAGCACGTGCGGTAGCGACATGGAGAGCGCTTGAGGGCTTGAACGCGGCACATCCGATCCGACTGTTTGTCGACGGCCTGCGGAATTTGGCAGAAGATCGTTTTGCCGAAGCCGAAGCCAGCCTGAAAGCAGGTATTTCCAGCAATCAGCAGTGGCCGGAAATCAACCGCAATATGCAATTGATTCTGGCAAAAATTCCACCAAGCGGCACGGGAGCGACACAAGCAGCGGATGCAGAACACCAAGACAACGGGCATCTATTGTTATCGGGATACCTGACGAGTAAGACCACACATTGACTGCCTAAATTGATTCAATAGAACGATGGACCCAATCTCCAGACTCAATCAAGTGACCCTGCTGCTGCGCAAGCAACTGGCGGAAAAATCCGGTCGAGCGCGTAATGCCGGCGGTGCGGCCGATGGCGGCGGCAGTGAGGAATCGGTCGGCGGACTTGAGAAATCGGTCGTCGATCGCGTGCAGGGGCTACGCTCGGCCGGCTTGAACGATCAACGCCAATTGCGTCGCATGATTGTGGAAGCAGCGTTGAAGCAAGAGCTCGGGATGCAAGTCGCCAATGATGCTGAATTCAACCAGGTTGTCGATCTGGTGCTCGATGAGATCGAGGGCGATGAGGATATGCTGAACCTCATTAAGTCCATTCTGGACAACTGACCTGAACAATTGACTTTAGAGACGACCGGAAGGTGCGAGCGTCGATCGCCCGCACCTCTCTCTCTCATTTAAGATCGGGCAGCTTGAAGCCTTGACGTGCAATTGCTTGCGCAATCGTCATCCCGGTCGCGTTGAGCGGCGTATTGAGCGCCTTGTCGAGAATCGCCTGACCGCTTTGCGCGTTGCCCCTAGCCGTTTGCAAAAGACTCTGTGCCAAAGCTCCCGACAGGCATTTGCTGTTCAGGCGCAGGGAGATCGTGGCATGGCGTTGGGCAGCCTCAGTGTTCCCTTCTTTTATTTCCAATACCGCGAGGCTGCCATGCGTCTCTGCAAAATTTGGATCAATCTCAAGAGCGGTATTGAAATCGGCGCGCGCCTGGTCGAAACTTCCCGCCAGCAGGTGTGCCCAGCCGGCCGCAACCCACGTTCCCAAATGGGTTTTCATGATGTTTGCGCCGTGGTCCAGACTGCCTGCCGCCGTCTTCAAATGTCCGCCCAATAACAAGCCGAGTCCTTTGCCAACCCAGGCACGGCCGCTTTGCGGATTGCGTTCTAGGGCTTGTTCAAATAGTTCAACGGCAGGACTTGAATTGACGTCTTGTAGAGTCAGCATGCCGAGCGTGGTCAGGCTTTCAGCTTCGGTTGGCGCGCGCAGCGCATAGGCGCGTGCAATGTCAGGTTGGTTGCGATCCAATGCCAGCGTAGCCAATGCCGCATAAAGTGTGTTGTCGGCGTTGGGACGGTTGCCATACTGCTCCCCGAGTTCCGCCGCTTCATCCAGAAGGCCGAGGTAATGCAATACCCGGACTTTAAGAGCAGGGGCTTGCAATACCGCCTCCAACGTCCTGCTATCCAATAAATTCGCTGCGCCCTCATAATCGCCGCTCATGGTTTTTGCATAGGCCAGGTTATAGCGGACGCCAAAATCATCGGGATACGTTTCAGCCAGCTGACTGAAAGCCGCGGTCGCGCTCGCATACTGGGAGCGCGCCAGTGCGTTCAAGCCTTTCAGGTTGGTCAGCGTTGCAGATAGAGGCTGCAGCTGTTCGGCTCGAGCCAGCAATATTTCGCAGCGGTCGTATTGTTGGCTGTCGAAAGCGGCACTAGCCGTATCGGACAGAAGTTGCAGATTGGATGGATCTTGTTCTAAGTAACTGGTAAGCCGCTCCAGATGTTGTGCGGTCGTGGAATGTAAGTGCAAGGCCAAACTCTGCTCCCTTATGAATGCATGCTTTGATCCGCGCAGTATATATAGGCCATTGGTGAATGGAAAGTTGTTCCCTGCTCGCGGCTGGGATGTCCTTGAATCCGGGCAAGCCAAAAGTGGCAAGAAGCCAATAATTGCCATAGGGTCCGATAGCGTTTATAGTCGCTCCCGTCCCTGAGAGAAAAATCCTGGACGTGGTCTGAACGCCACTATTAAAAGCGCACGGACCGCGGCTGCGGTTTTCAACGTGCACCCCTCGGTCGTCCTTCATGGGCGGCGAGGTAGGGAGCCCCTTAGTGGGCTGCCGGAGGGGTTTAATGCTTTTGACCGGTCGTTCAGTCCTACTTTCGCCGCCCACCCACGCCAGACGGCGGGGCGCGGATTCATCCACCGCTAGGAGACCGACATGACTAGTAGTAAGAAGAAGCCTCGCCCAACACCACCCATCCCAGATATCCCAGAACACCAGCCGTTCTCATGGTTGGACAAAGACCTGCGCACCGATCAAGCGGCGCAATGCATCGCGTTCACGCTGGACATGTGCCAGGGTATTTACAAGGGGCTGGCGATGCTGCATGCCAACCATCTGGCCCAGGAGCACGGCGACCCCGACTGTCCGCCGCCGTTGAACGCTTGCGATGTCGACCTGATGCTGCGCTGGATGATGGGCTCGACCGAGGCGGTGTTGGGCAAATCCGAGTCCAGTGTTAATTACCTGAACGACTTGATCGCCAGACAGCGCCCGACCAACCGCTGACCGCCACCGTCGGTAGGGCGGATGAGCGCAGCGTTATCCGCCGTTTTGGATGCGTCAAACACTTGTGGTACATCAGGCGGCGGATAACGCTACGCTCATCCGCCCTACGAGTGCCAAATCATCCCGCTCGTCTTCCGCCGTTACACGGCCCGAATCCACCGCAGGCGACGCATTAGACCGTCGGTCTTCCGAAGTTCGGCGCCGTACCTCGGATTGGAGGATGTCAACGTGCAACTATAGCTATCGGGCAACTATAATGTCGAATATTTCTGAATGAGCACCCGCATCGCATGAACATGACTGCAAACAAATATTACAAAGCCTCCGGCCGGGTCAGCGTCACGGCGCCATTGCGCCTGCTGTGGCCGGGAGCGGTGCCGACGGCCATATTGGCGGGCATCTATACGCTCGTCATTCGCTACAACCCGTTTATTTATTTCTCCTTTATCGCGACGCTCATTTTCGGCGTCGGTTTGGCCGTGATCGCTTCGATGGCGACCGAAGCCGGCAAGTCGCGTTCGGTCTATTTCGATCTTTTTGCCACCGCAGTGCTGGTGCTGTTTGGCCTGTGGGTGCACTGGCTGAGCTGGATCATGCTGACGCTCGACGGCGGCACTCATCTGGCCGGGCAGTTGGTGCTGGCCGGGCCTGCTGCCTGGGTCGATGCGTTGCAGGAGCTGGCGCAGCACTATCACCTGACGGTGTCGCGCAGAGTCTACACGCACGGTGCAGAAATGAGCTCGGACAACATGCTGTGGCTGTGGGGCGTTGAAGCCGCTGTCATCGCGCTGCTTGCTCTCGTCTGTTGCAAGCTGATGAATGTAGGGCGGGTGTATTGCGAGCAGAGCGGCGAATGGGCCCAAACCGATTTGCAGATTGAGGTCGGCAACCCGGACCTATCGCCGGATCAACTGCGGCTCGCGCTGGAACAAAACAACACCGCCGCGCTGGAGAAACTGGAACAGATTCGTGCAGAGGAATTTCGCGACCAGCCGCAATGGAAAAGCTTGAAACTGGAGCTGCGATCGGCGGCCGGCGGCGCGTCCACTTGCGTCATCAACGCAGAAGCGGTCGACAACACATGGAACGCCAAGGGCGAACGCAAGCAGCTCAGCACGACCATCGTGCGCAACCTGCTGCTGCCGTCCGCGAGTTACCAAGCGCTGCTTGCCCGTTTGCGTCTCGCTGAAACGGACAAACCCAAAACTGCGGCCGCAGCACTTCCTCGCATCGGCGCAGATCAAAAATACGGACTTGAGCTTGCGCAGCGCTTTGCCGAATGGCTGGCAGTCAATCAGCGCTTTTACATCAGCCATCGGGATGCCAGTTACATGGGGTTCGAACTGATGCCGGACGGTTGCATTTTGTATCGTCAATACGACGATGGCATTCCCCGGGATGAACCCGACAAGCGCTTTGCGACGGCGGACGAGTTTGTGCAATGGCTGGAGCGTCAAAGCGACCGCATCCTGGCGGCAGAATCGGCCGGCCGGACCAATCCCGTCACGCACGAGCGGATCCAGGCTGCGTTGACGGGGCAAGTTGCGCATTGGGGTTACTAACTGCAAGTAGGGCGGAAAAGCGTAGCGCCTTCCGCCGTGTTGGATGCGTCAACCACATGTGGCACATCAAACGGCGGATAACGCTGCGCTCATCCGCCCTACGGACCGTTGCAGATGATTTCGTCTTATCGGCTTGGAGATCGCTTTTTCCTCGCATATGGGTAGAACTACCTAGCCCAAAGTAGGGAATCGCAGCGATCCGGAACCGGCGCTTTTGGTTTATACCGAGGGCAGGAGCCGATAATACCTATGCAAATCCTGCCTTTCCTGCTGATGCTGTGTTGCGCGCCGGTGCTGATGACGCCCGTTACTTTGTTCGCGCAGGTGTATGGCGGGACGTCGGCTGGCGGCACGATTGTCTTGTCCAATTTCAAGAGTCCTGAAACCAGGGAGCTGGTGGTGGCGCCGCTGGCGGCTGCGCCGACGTCAATCATTCCCTCCAAAGTCGCCGCTTCGCCGATCCCGATCGCCTTCAAAGAGTTGCTGAACGAGGCTGCGATCCAGTACAAGCTCGATCCGAATCTGCTGCATGCCGTGATCAAGGTGGAGTCCGGTTACAACCCGACGGCGATCTCGCCGAAAGGGGCGCGCGGATTGATGCAGCTGATGCCCGACACGGCGCGTCGCTTCGGCGCCAAAAATTCTCTTAACCCGCGTGAAAACGTGCAAGCCGGCGCCCAGTATCTGAGCTGGCTGCTGGATCTGTTCAAGGGCGATATCGAGCTGGCCCTGGCCGGCTACAACGCTGGCGAGCAGGCCGTTATCCGCGCCGGCAATAGGGTTCCTGCTTATACCGAAACCCGCAACTATGTCGTCAAGGTGCTGGCCCAGTATCAGCGCAACTCCAAAAAAGACGATTGATCATGTGCTTGGTAACTCAGGACCCTGGTAGGGAACTGCCTACCAAGAACTGGTGGTGCTCATCCATTCAAGATTCGCCGCATAGCGCCAATACTGGGAGCCAGACCTGCCAGGACCTTCTAAACCTCGCCGGCTCGGCTTGGTCGCTATGCCGGCTTTTTAACCCCCCTTAAGCACAAGGAGTTGCCATGAACTTGAAGCAGATGCTACGCGCGTTATCCATCTTGTTGCTGATCGGCTTGCTCAACGCCTGCGGCGGTGGCGGCGGTTCGGGCACTTCCGGCGGCGGCGCCAAGTCGACTGGCGTGGTCACCGGTATCGGCAGCGTGTTTGTCAACGGCGTGGAATTCGACTCCGCCTCGGCCAAGGTCAGCATTGACGACGACCAGAACCGTTCGGAGAGCGACATCAAGGTCGGCATGGTGGTGAGCGTCACCGGCTCGGTCAATGACGATCACGTGACCGGCACCGCCCAGAGCATCGAGTTCGACGGCGAGCTGGTCGGCCCGGTGGCTGCGGCGCCGGTCATCAGCGCCGGCGGCGGCAGCTTCACCGTCATGGGCCAAACCGTGATTGTCGATAGCATGACGCTGTTCGACAACGCCACCGGCCTGGCGGACATCACAGCCGGCGTCGTCGTCGAAGTGAGCGGCTTGCGCGACGCCAGCGGCCAGATTCATGCCACCCGGATCGAAGTCAATCATCCTGCGGCGACCGGCTTCCAGGTCAAGGGCACGATCAGCAATCTGACCACGACCACTTTCATGATCGGCACGCTGACCGTGAATTTTGCCAATGCGACACAGATAAATTTCCCGGACGCCGGCTTGAGCAACGGCCTGTTCGTCAAGGTCAAAAGCAGCGCCGCACCGGTCAATAACGTGCTGATTGCCAGCAGCGTCAAAGTCCGCCCCGCCAGCATCGAGGTGCAAGAGCGAGACCACGAGGAGCTGGAAGGATTTGTCGCCGGCTTGTCGGGCAGCAGCTTTACGGTTAACGGTCAGGCGGTGCTGGTCAATGCCCAGACGGTGTTTGAAAACGGCACGATGGCGACGCTGGCGAACAATGTCAGGGTCGAGATTGAAGGCAGCATCGCCAGCGGCGTACTGGTCGCGACCAAAGTGGAATTCCGTCTGGCCGCGGATGTACGTATCGAGGCGCAAGTGACGCAGATCGATCTCGCCGGCGGCACCATTACCGTATTTGGCAATCCAGGCATCGTGGTGAAAGTGCCAGCCAATACCACGCAGTTGCGCGACGAAGACGACAACCCGGTCCGTGCCTTCAACTTGAAGAACGTCGCGGTCGGCGATCGGGTGGCGATTGTCGGGATCAAGGGCAGCGCAAATACCGTCACCGCGACCCGGCTTGAACGTACCAAGGCCAGCCTGCAGGTGGTGTTGAGAGGGCCGCTGGATTCCGCTGTCAGCCCGACGCTGGTGATCCTGGGCGTGCACATCAACACCGGCGCCGCCACGGTGTTCACCGGAAGCGATGAAGCAAGCCTGACGCAAGCGGCATTTTTCGGCCTGGCGAGCGCCGGCACGACCGTCAAGGCAAGCGGGACTTTCGACGGCATGGCGATCGCCGCGACTGCGGCAAGCCTGGGCGGCGATTAGCGCGCCCTTTAGGGAGAGTCCTACTGCAACTTGATGGCGCTCATCCATTCAATATCCGCTTGGCACCGTCAATACTGAGAAGCGGGCTGGGTATTGAGTGGGTATTGAGCGAGCGACTAGTCAAAGGAACGACATCATGTTGAAGCTGCAGCAGATGATGAGGGCGATGCGGGTCATGAGCAGTGAGCTGGAATTGTCGGAGTCGCAGTTTGGCGAGTTGACCGAACTGATTGGGATCGCCTCGGCGATTGTCGACAGCGACGGCGCGATCCTCAGCATCAATGAGATGGCGGCCACCATGCTGGGCTTCAAAGCCGAGGAGTTGCGCGGCGGTTCGCTGACGCAACTGGTGACCGAAGGCTTGGGCGCGCTTGAGCAAGTCCTGATGCCGGGCCGGAACGCCGGCAACCTGGAACCGTTCGACCTGGTTTTCCGGGGCCGCAGCGGCCGCAAAAGCACGCTCTGCGTGATCCCGCAGTACATCGAGCATACCGACGGCGCGACCCGCTCGGTGCTGCTGGTGCTGTCGGAAAAAGCCAGCCGCGGCGCCTTGCTGCAAACCTTGCACCACTCGGCGCCGGAGTTGCAGCAATTTTCCAATCGCTTGATTTCGGCCCATGAACTCGAACTGAAACGGGTCTCGTCGGAGCTGCATGACGGCATCGGCCAGGTGCTGGCGATGATCAAGTTCATGGTGGAAGACGCCGCCCGCCACGTGAAGGGCGGTCAGCCGCAGGAGGGCGGCCGCATCCTGGATGAGACGGTGCTGCGGCTGCGCGAAGCGATGAGCGAGGTGCGCCGCATCTCGATCGAGCTGCGGCCCAGCAGCCTGGACGACCTGGGGTTGATTCCCACCATTGAATGGCATTGCCGCAACTACGACGGCGCCTACCGCAACCTGCTGCTCAAGCTGGATCTGAACGTGATCGAAGCCGAGGTGCCGGCGGCGCTCAAGCTGGACATCTTCCGCATCATTCAAGAGGCCATGAACAACGTGGTCAAGCACGCCCATGCATCGACCGTGACGCTGTCGCTGCAGGTCGAACACGCCAATCTGCGCCTGCGCATCCGCGACAACGGCAATGGCTTCGATGCCAGTCAAAGCGGGCACGGCAACGGCAGCCAGGGCGGGGTCGGCTTGAAGAGCATGCGGGAACGGGTGGAGTCGACCGGTGGCCGGTTTTCGATTCAATCGGCGCTCAATAGCGGCACCACGGTAGAAGCCTGCTGGTCGCTGGAGCCGGTGGTGGCGCGCCTAGTCATGTGAGTTAGGAGGCTGTCGGACTTAGGAAGAATCGATTCCCTGAGTCCGACAAGCTCCTTGGGGGGAGGGTGGGGAAAACCCTACCGTTTTAACAGGGGAAGTAGCTTAGTGCGGTTGGACGTAACAGGAATTAATCTTAATGAAACTAGTAAGTATCTCTATGTAACAGGTGTGCTGTTTCGCAAATGATGAAACCACACCGCAAGTGGAAATCCGCTTGCCGCCCGCCTCATGCAACGCCCAGTTGCGACAGCTGACGGCCAGTCCGATCACACCGTGAAACTAGCCCGAGGCGCAGCTGGCGCCGACGGCGCAACGGAGGACATATGCATTACGTACAGCTCTATCGCCGCGCTTTGTTTGCGCTCTTACTGTGTCTGGTCGGCTTACCTGCGAGCGCGCAATCGTTCCGGGTGCAATGCCCGCCGGTCACCACCTTGCACCCGACCCCGCCGACCACCGACCCCAATCCGGCCGGCGGTTCGGTCAAGTGCCAGCAAATCGCCGGCGGCGACGGTTACGCGACGATGGCCGACGGCACCCAGACCTATATGTTCTCGTTCGGGCCGTTGTCGGGCCTGGTCGATATTTTCAACGGCCTGCCGGGTACCGAGCCGGCGTCGGTGTTCAACCAGGTGTCGACCGGGGTCGGCATCGGCGATCCATCCGCCGCCACCACCTTCAACGGTGCGGTCGGACTTGCGCCTGACCCCGATTCGGTGCCGGCCAACCAGTTGACCGGCCACGTCGATCCGCGGCCTATCATGGATGTCGGCGTCATGAACGGCAACATCCCGGCGCCTATGATGGCGATCGACGAGGACGACGAATTCTTCCTGACCCTGACCAACGTCGGCATGATCATGCGGCCCGATCTGTTCGAGCAGCACACCGTGCACTTCCACGGCTACCCGAACGCCTCCTCGTTCTATGACGGCGTGCCGGATGCCTCGGTCGCGATCAATATCGGCGGCAGCTTCACTTACTACTACCTGGCGCCGGATGCCGGCACTTATTTCTGGCACTGCCACATCACGCCGCCGGAGCACCTGCAAATGGGGATGGTGGGCCAGATTTATGTGCGTCCGCGCCAGAACCGGGTCGCCAGCGGCACGCTGTACGCCGGCCTGGTGGGTCAGCAAGCCGATCTGCGCACCGCGTGCGGCAGCGACATCCTGTGCTCGTCGCCGCTGCCGCCCGCCAATGCGGCGACGCACGCGGCCAACAAGTCCGGCACGCCGACCTTGTACGCCTATAACGATGGCGACGGCTCGACTGCCTACGACGTCGAATATCCGGTGCAGATCCACGGTTTCGATCCGAACTTCCACTTCATCGGCATGACCTTCAACCCGGAGCCGTTCGTCGACATGAAGGACAAGCACTTCCTGTTGAACGGCCGCAGCTATCCGGACACAGTCACTCAGGGCCCGATGCAGACCGTGGCGGCGGACGGCACCCCGCATTCTTCGCAACCGCTGCCGGCGCTGATCAACATCCCGGTCGGCGGAAAGGCTTTGCTCAGGATCTCGGACCTTGACGTCACGGAATTCCAGACCCTGGCCTCGCTCGGCATCCCGATGCATGTGATCGGCATCAACGCTCGCTTGCTGCGCGACTTGTCGGGCAACGACATGACCTACAACACCAACTCGATCACGCTCGGCGGCGGCGAGTCGATCGACGTCATCCTGGACGCCAGCGATACCAGCAAGTACACGGCGGGGCAGGTGTATTACCTGTACACGCCTAACCTCGATCACCTGTCGAACGATGCCGAGAATTTCGGCGGCTTGATGACCGAGGTTCACATCTGCAATAGCGTGAACCCGTCCACCAAGTCCTGCGTCTAGGAGAACAGCCGTGAGCCACATCATCAATAACAATTGGAGCGCGAAGGTCGCGCGGCTCGCTGCGGCCGCGCTGGCCGCACTGTGCTCGCTGACTTACATTGCGCCGGCGCAGGCCGCCGCTCCCGGCATCACGGGCACCAGTTTCAATTTCAGTGCCGAAGCCAACCGTATCACCCAGCCCGACGGCATGAGCGTGTATTCCTGGGGATACGGCTGCAGCACCGCGCCGTCCGGCTTCGCGCCGGCGGCGATCCCCGGCGCCAACTGTCCGACCATGCAAGTGCCGGGGCCGACCTTGATCGTGCATCAGGGCGACACGGTGACGGTGACCTTGACCAACAACCTGCCGGCGGCGGCCGGCAATACCTCTATCCTGTTTCCCGGATTCCAGGTCTGCGCCGCCGTGCTGAACCCGGACGGATCCTGTCCCGCTGCGCTAACCGGGGTGCCAGGCGTGCTGACGCGGGAAGCTGCGCACGGGGCATCGGTCACCTATAGCTTCATCGCCAGCAACGCGGGCACCCATAGTTACTACAGCGGCACCCAGGGCGATCTGCAAATCGAGATGGGACTGTACGGCGCGATCATCGTGCTGCCGACCGCGGTGCCGGCCGGTTGCCGTGCGGTCGCAGCGACGCTGCCGGACGGCCAGCCCGATTTCCGCAACGCGGCGGCGGCTTACAACCACAGCGCCACCTGCTACGACCGCGAGTACCTGTTCCAGTTTTCCGAGATGGACCCGCGCATCCATACCCAGGCGGAAGCGCAGGCCGGGGTTGCCTGCACCCAGCCCAACGGTTGCATGGCGATCGATACCGAGCCCTACCATCCGGCTTACTTCATGATCAACGGCCGCTCGATGCCGGACGACATGGATTCGAACTACGCGATGCAATACCCGCACCAGCCGTACAACGGCAATCCGCACATGCATCCGGGTGAACTGGTGCTGCTGCGGGTGATCGGCACCGGCCGCTGGCAGCATCCGTTCCATGAACACGGCAATCACGTGCGCATCCTGGCGCGCGACGGCAACCTGATCCTGAGCCAGACCGACGCCAGCAAGCCGGCCGGACCGCTGCTGTTCACCACCAGCACCACGCCTGGCGTGGCATTCGATGGGATTTTCTACTGGACCGGCAGAGGCTTGAACTGGGATGTCTACGGTCACACAGCCGGCGCGCTGTACACCGATCCGGCGTTCCCGGCTTACCTCGGCAAGCCTGTGGTCTGCATCCCGGACGCCAACGGCTACTACACCGCCGATCCGCTCGCGCCCAACTATTACGAGTGGTGCCAGGACCATAACAAGCCGCTGGAAGCCCATCCGTTCGGGGCGGTCGGCAGCGGCGGTCCGGTCACGCTGCCGGACGCCAACATCCTGACCAACGGCACCTGGTACGGCGGCAGTCCTTATCTGGGGCCGGACGCCACGGTGCGCGCGGTAGGGCCTACGGGAACCACCCCGCCTTCGCGCCGGGTGGTCAATCCGCCGACCACCGAAGCCGGTTTTGCTTTCATGTGGCACTCGCACAATGAGCGCGAGATCACCACAAACAATGTCTTTCCAGGCGGGATGATGATGATGATGCTCGTTGATCCGCAGGCATACCTGATTAACGAAGCCAATTAAAGGCAGGGAGAAATACGATGAGAACCAATCAGTTCAACACCCGGCTCTTGAACTTGGTCAAGGCCGGACTAGCGGCGTCGATTCTCTGTATGGCGAGCGGAGCGTCGTTGGCGCAAAGCGTGAGCCTGACAGCGAAAGCGGTCAATGCGACGCTGCCGGACGGCCAGGTGGTGCCGATGTGGGGCTTCAACTGCAGCGCCGCTGCGGTGGCGCCGGCCAAATGTGCCGCCGCCAATCCGGGCGCGGGGCTGGGCTGGTCGCCGGTGGTGATTACCACGCCGCCGGGTAACCTGATCATCAACCTGACCAACAATCTGCCGGTGCCTCCGGGCGCGGCGGCAGGGGTGCCGACCTCGCTGGTGATCGTCGGACAGCTGGGCGGCGGTTTGGGAACCACCGCGACCACCACCGCAAGTCCGGTGCATCCGACCCAGAGCACGACCTGGCCGATCGCCGGCAGTGCCACCGGTCCGCAATTCACCCCGCCGGCCCAGCCTCCCCGAGTGCAGTCGTTCGCCACAGAAGTGGTGACCGGCGCCACCAAATCGCTGAGCTGGACCAACCTCAAGCCCGGCACCTACCTGATCGAGTCGGGCACCCATCCGTCGATCCAGGGGCCGATGGGCCTGTATGGGGTGCTGGTGGTGACCACGCCTCCCAGCGGTCCAAACCGGGGGCTAGCCTATACCGGGGTCAACTATGACGGCGACGTGCCGCTGGTGCTGGGCGAAATCGATCCGGCGCAAAACGCCGCCGTGGCAGCAGCGGTGGCGACGGCCGGCTTCAGCGAAACCAAGGTGTGGTCCGGCCAGCCCGGCGGCTGCGGCAATCCGGCCTCGCCTGCGAGCGTCTATCGCACTTGTTATCCGCCGGCAGTGAACTACGATCCGCGCTACTACACGATCAATGGCGTCTCGTTCGACCGCACCAACCAGACCAAGTCGCAATTTGCCGTGACTGCGCCGGCCGCTACCGGCAAGGTGCTGGTGCGCTTGGTCAACGCCGGCTTGCGGATGCACGTGCCGACCGTGGTCGGCGCCCAAACCGGCAGTCCGGCGGTGTCCGGCTTTGCGTTGATTGCCGAAGACGGCAACCTGCTGCCCGGCACCCCGCGGGTCCAGAGCGAAGTATTCCTGGCCGCCGGCAAGACTTATGACGTGTTGATCAATGCGCCGGCAGCCGGATCCCTGGCGCTGCCGGTGTTCGACCGCCAGCTCAGCCTGTCCACCAACAACCAGCGCGACGGCGGCATGCAGGCCTACATCAGCATCAACGGCGGCGCGCTGCCGCAGGCGGCCATCAATCAGAACGCGATTGCCAACCCCGACACCTATTACCTGGTGCCGGGCAATACCCTGACCATCTCGGACCCGGCCAAGGGCGTGATCGCCAATGACATCCGGGTGTATGGGGTACAGGTGGCGACGCCGCCTGCCGCCGGTTCGCTGACCTTGAATCCGGACGGCACGTTTACCTATGTGCCGAATGCCGGCACCACCTCGGACAGTTTTATCTATAAAGCCAACGGCAATGCCGCGATCACGGCCAAGGTCACGCTGGCCGCCTGTACCGCCGGCAACGGCTGCCTGTCAGGCCCGCCCACCGCCGCCAACGCCAGCTATACCAGCAACATCGCGTCCAAGCTCAGCATCAGCCCGTCCGGCGTGTTGGCATACGCCAAGGACCCGGCCGGCTTGCCGATGACAGCGGCGCTGGTCGGCGCGCCTGCCGGCGGTACCGTAACCTTGAATGCGGACGGTTCGTTCATCGCCGCTCCTACCACCGCGCCAGTCGGGGCGGCCACGGCGACCGTCAGCTTCCAGTACAAGGCGGTCAATTCGCAAAAGACGGCCAGCGCTCCGGCTACCGTGACGGTCACGTTCAAGGGCGGCAGCGGGGTTGCGGTGGCGGTCAAGGATGCGATCACCGGCACCCTGATCACCGACTATCGCTGGATCATCGAGGAAGACCGTAGCTTCCAGGTCGACCCTGCGTGCCAGACCACCGCTTCCACGCGGCCGGCGACTTGCCCGCCGCTGCCGGTGCCTAGCGTCGGCACCAATTTCCATACCAGTTACATGCCGGTGGTGGCGCAGGGCTGCGTCGGCAAGATCGCTTGCGAATCGGGCCAGAAGGTGTTCGACCCGGCGACCAATTCGCACCTGCCGGCGGTGTGCGATATCGGCAACGGCGTGTGCCGCACCACCGCTACGCAACAGACCGCGGTCGACCCGCGCCAGGTGGCGCTGGACCCGACCAAGCATTACTACATCTCGGTCTTGCCGGGTGATGCCGGCAATCCGTTCGCGACCGGCGCCGGTGCGCCGCGGCCGGTCGATCCCAGTAATCCAAGCGGGCCGACCAGGCAATTCAGCATCGCGCTAGACTGCCCATCGGGCCCCGCGGGTGCGGATTTTGCCCCCGGCACCGGGACTTGCGGCCACGCCATAGGCGGCGCAGCGATTGCGCCGGCCCAGGCGACCGTCAACATCGCCTTGCAACAGACGCCGCTGCAAACGGCCAAGGTGTCGGTGTTCGTGTTCGAGGACGACTCCCCGCTCAATGGTGAAGTCGACGTCGGCGGCGGCATCATGGGCATGTTCGGGACCACCAAGGAACCGGGCTTGGGCGGATTTGAAATCAAGCTGTTCGACGACGCTGGCGGCACCGGCGATCCGACCGGTCAGATGAGCTACGACATGTTCAACATGCCGCTCTCCAATTCCTTGCAAGGGATGATAGATCCCGCTACCGGACTCAATGCGTGCCCGATTAGCAGCAAGACCGACGGCCTGGTCGGGATGATCCCAACCTGCCCGAAATTTGAATCCGACGGCAAGACGCTGTCGCCGCTGGTCGGCCAGGCCGTCATTGCCAACCTGATGCCGGGCAGATACGGCGTGGTCGCGACTCCGGCCGCCGACCGCATCGGCAGGGGCGAGGAATGGCTGCAGACCAATACGCTGGACGGCCAGAAAGCGCATGACGCCTTCATCCGGGTAGGCGGACCGTCCTACTTCCAGGAGTTCGGGCCGGCCGGTTTCCACGTCTCGATCGGCTTTGCCAACCCGAAGATCATCAATGACCGCTTGCCCGGCGTGTGCGCCAATACGACCTGCAATAACTCGGTCAACGGCCGCATCACCAACCTGCATTACAGCCGTCCGCCTAACGAGAACCTGTACGGCGCCGGCAACCGCACTTCCTTGAGCTTCACCGTGTGCTACGTCAGCATAGGCGATCCCGACGGCGACGATATCGCCTTCACCAAGTGCAATGCCGACGGTACGTTCAGCGTATCCGGCCTGCCCGACGGCACGTTCAGGATCACCGTGTTCGACCAGTGGAACGACCAGATCGTCGACGGCCTGGCCAAGGCGGTACAGCTGAAGGGCGGCCAGACTCTCAACATCGGCGATATTCCGGTGCTGCAATGGCACACCAATCTGTACACCCGGACCTATATGGACCTGAACGGCGACGGCGTGTCGCAAGCCAGCGAGCCGGGACTGGCGCTGGTGCCGACCAACGTCCGCTACCGCGACGGCAGCTTCTCCAATTTCAACAGCACCGACCTCAACGGCTATGCCGTGTTCAACGAGGTGTTCCCGCTGTTTAACTGGTATGTGGTGGAAACCGATACCACCCGCTTCAAACAGACCGGAGTGCACGTGGTGTACGACGCCGGCGGTCCGCCTGACGGCACGCCTGGCGGCGGCACCTCGACCATTGCCGCCAACTATGCCAACACGCTGGAATCGCCCACCGCGCATCTCCCGGCCGCCCAACGGATACCGGGCGCCGTGTATTGCAACGATGCCGACTGCAACGACCGCACCGGCACCAATCCGTCGACCGGCCGTATCGACCCGCCATGGGAAACCACGATGGGTTGGCAGGGCTTCTCCGGCCAGAACTCGTTCATCGAGTTCGGCAAGGCGCCATACGGCCCGACCGAGAACGGCGGTATCCGGGGTGAGGTGATTTACGCTTCGACCCGGCCGTTCGATGACCCGGCGATGCTGGTGCATACCAGCTGGACCCCGAACGTGCCGAACGTCACCGTCAACCTGTATCAAAAGGGCACGGCGGCGGACGGCAGCACCAGCCTGACCCTGGTCGACAGCACCGTGACCAGCAGCTGGGACGCTTGGGCCCAGGGTTTCCGTTCGGACGGGGTGCCCAATATGAATTGCCCGGGTCAGGAAGCCAGCGACCCGTATTTCTATACGCTGAAGAACACTACCCAGTGGCTCGACCCGCAACACCGGCCGCTGTCCGCCAATTCACAGTTCAAGTGCTACGACGGCATGCACGCCTTCAACCAGCTGCAGCCTGCGCCGTACGACGGCATGTACCGCTTCCCCAGCGTGACGGCGACCAGCCCGACTACCGGCAAGCCGACCGCCAGCAACTGCACCATCTGCGTGCCGAATCCGAGCGGCGACGGCAGCGTGATGCTGCCGGCCGGCACCTATGTGGCGGAAGTGATCGTGCCGCCCGGCTATGAACTGGTGAAAGAGGAAGACAAGAACATCCTGATCGGCGACAACTTCATCGCACCGGTGACGCAGCAGTTCGGCGGCTTGGGCAATATCTTCATCATGCCCGACCAGGCTGCGGTGAATGCCACTTACAACGCCAACAATGCGCAGAACCCGACCACCAATTTCGGCGCCTCGGCCGAGAATGCGAACCTCTGGCCCTGCGTCGGCGCACTGCGCATCGTGCCTGACTACATCAGTTTGTTCCCCGGCTCGCAGGAAGTGGCGCCGTTCGCGGGGGCTTCGCGCCACTTGTGCGACCGCAAGGAAATCAAGCTGAGCAACCAGATGCAGGCACAAGCCAAGTTCTGGATATTCAGTTCGATGCACGTGGCGTCGCACTACACAGGCTTCATGCTGGACGACTTCTCTTCGGAATTCGACCCGTATTCGCCGCAATTCGGCGAGAAGTTCGCGCCGCCGAATCTGCCGATCTCGTTCAAGGATTTCGCCGGCAACGAAATGTCGCGCGTGTATGCCGACCAGTGGGGGATTTTCAACGGCATGACTTACTCGACCTGGGAAGTCAATCCGCCTAACCCGACCGGTTACGCGCCGACCATGATGGTGGCGTGCATGAACGACCCTGGTCCGATCCCCGATCCGGCGCATCCTGGCCAGACCATGACCGACCCTAACTTCAACCCAGCGTACAGCCAGTTCTGCTACGAGATCCCATTCATGCCGGGACAGACGCAGTACATGGACACGCCGGTGGTGCCGGTGCAGGCTTTCGCGTCCGGCTACAACCCGCCTGACTGCGCCTATCCGGATGCCACACCCGCCATCTCCAAGGTAACCGGCGATAGCAGCAACGGCGGCGCCGGCCCCTGGGTCAGCCTGCCGGGCCACACCTTGACCATCACGGCCTTGGGTGACCAGTCGGTGCCTAACCATGCTTATACCGGCCCCGGCGCGACCATCGCTCCGTACAACCAGAAAACCGTCACTCGCCATTATGGCTTCGGTGCTTCGCAGGGAACCGGATCGGTGACGATAGGCGGGGTCAATGCGCACGTAAGCTCCTGGAGCGATGCGCAGATCCAGGTTCTGGTGCCCGGCTTGAGCGCAAGCCAGTCGAGTTGCCCGATTCAGCAGCGCGGCGTGATGATGCCGGCGTTCTGCGGCGAACTGGTGATCACGGCCGACAACGGCAAGAAGTCGATCGACGCGGTCACCGTCACCATCGGCGGCAAGGCGCCGACTTACGTCAATGGCGAGAACGGGACCAACAACGCGATCCAGACTGCGATCGACAGCGCCGCCCCGGGCGACCTGATCATGGTCGGCCCTGGCACTTACAAGGAGATGCTGCTGATGTGGAAACCGCTGCGCTTGCAAGGCGTAGGCGCGGCCTCGGTGAAGGTGGATGCCAATACCCATCCGTCGGGCAAGATGGATGCATGGCGGCGCGAGGTCAACTGCCTGTTCGGCGTGTCGCTCAGCGGCGGCATGATTTCGCCGACCGTCCCGTATGACCCGAGCGGCACCTACACTTGCGCGCCGAACATGCTGCGCCAGGTGGATGTGATACCGATCGAGCCAGCTTTCGGCTGGGACTCTACGCTCAACGGAAATCTGGGCGAACTGTTGATGGAACCGACGCTGATGGGCGCCTACGAAGGCGCGGGCATCACGGTCTTGGGCAAAGGCGTGCCGAACGTGACGATAGGCGGCGTGGTGCAAGCCGACCCTGCCTGCATCACGGAAGAAGGCGGCACCTGCGTGCCGCTCACGGCCAGCAACTCGGATTGCACTAACTACCCAGGCAATTTCCTGTGCAATCCGGCCCGCATCGACGGCATCAGCTTCACCAATAGCTCGCAAGGCGGCGGCGGCATCTTCGCGCACGGCTGGAACCACAACCTGGAAATTTCCAACAACCGGGTCTTCAGCAATGCCGGCACGCTGTCTGGCGGCATCACCATCGGCCAGGTCGAGGTGCCGGCCGCGGTCATGTCTGCGGATGGTCTGACCCAGCTGGCGTTCGGTTTCAACAACAATGTCAAGGTGCATCACAACGCGGTGACCTCGAACTCGTCCTACGGCGATGAAATCAACTCGACCACGCCGTCATCGGCCGGCGGGGTGACCTTCTGCACCGGGGCCGACTCCTATCACTTCAACTACAACTGGGTGTGCGGCAACATGAGCAGCGGCGACGGCGGCGGCGTGGCGCATTTCGGCTTCAGCTATAACGGCGACATCTCGTATAACTGGGTCATGTTCAACCAGAGCAATAATCCGACTCTGCCCACCTACGGCGGCGGCATCATCGCCCAAGGGGTGCCGCCGGACGGAACGTTCTGCGAGAACGCGACGGTCGACCAGGATTGCGCGCCTGCGCTTGGCGACGGCGCCGGCCCCGGCCTGAAGATCGACAGTAACCTGATCATCGGCAATACCGCCGAAAGCGGCAAAGGCGGCGGACTGCGGCTGCAAAACATCAACGGCACCGATGTCCAGCGCAACCCCGGCAATCCGGCTGCGTGGTACCACGTCGACGTCACCAACAACATCGTTGCCAACAACGTCGCCGGCTGGGCCGGAGGCGGGGTCTCGCTCCAGGATGCGGTGAGCGTCAACTTCATCAACAACACCATCGTGTCCAACGACTCGACAGCTACCGCCGGAGTGTTGTTCAACACCGCGGCCGCCGCGCAAGCCAACGTCGGCCCGCCGAACTGCACCACGGTAGGCGCGGAAACCACCTGCAACCCGACCACCACCTCGCAATATGAGCCGGCCGGATTGGAGACTGCTCGCCATACCTCCAACTTCATCGCCGCGTTCACCACGCCGGGCGTGGCTTGCCCGGCTGGCCAGGCCAATTGCACGACGTTCTCGAACCCGCTGATGACCAATAATCTGTTCTGGCAAAACCGCTCGTTCTACATCACGGTGGGCGGCCTCAATCCAGCGATCCCTGGCTTGCAGAACCTGGTGACCTTGAATCCGACCTTGAACCAGTCGGGCCACCAAACGGGTTATTGCGACCCCAACGCGGTGTACTGGGACATCGGCGCCTTTGGCGACACTGGGCCGGCCAACCATGGTTCGGGCTTGACGCTCAATCCGCAATACTCGATCCTGACCGACGTTGCCGACTATCCGGGCGCCAACAACCTGGGTTCCAACCCGACCGTGATCAGCCAGTATTGCAATGGCTCACGGGTACCGCCGGAGGGTGGCGGCATCGGCTTCG
The DNA here is from genome assembly GCF_042654985.1 of Paraherbaspirillum soli. Taxonomy (NCBI): domain Bacteria; kingdom Pseudomonadati; phylum Pseudomonadota; class Betaproteobacteria; order Burkholderiales; family Oxalobacteraceae; genus Paraherbaspirillum; species Paraherbaspirillum soli. The sequence continues at coordinate 44,290 of NZ_JBHSMT010000028.1, forward strand.
CGGTGCCGCCGGGCATCTCGGATGCGGTCCTGCCCAACCCGCTGTTCGGCTTGATGCCGAGCGCGACGCCGGATGAAGGCAACCAGTGGATCAACATGACCTACGGCCCGCTGTCGCTGTCCAACTCCAGCATCGCGTCAGGCGGCGCCGGCTACGGTATGCCGCTCGGTAACTACGCCATTGCGTCGGGATCGCCTGCGATCAATCACGCCACTGCGACCAATGCGCCTAACCACGACATCTTCGGCACCACCAGGCCGCAAGCCGGCAGCTACGATATCGGCGCGGTCGAGTTCGTGGCCGGGCCGAGCGCCGTGGCGAATGTAACGCCGGCCTCAGTGGCGCTCGGCAATGCGGTGGTCACTACCACCAGCGGACCGCAAACCCTGACCTTGCACAACACGGGGAATGCAACCATGACAGGCATCGGCTTGACCTTCACCGGTCCATTCGCGCGGGCGGCGGCCGGCGGTTCTTGCAATGCGACTTTGGCCGCCGGTTCCACCTGCACCATCAATGTGGTGTTCTCGCCGACTGCGGCGGGTCCCGCAAATGGAAGCGTAGCCATCAGCAGCAACGTGGCTGTGTCGGGTTCACCGGTGTCACTGACCGGCACCGGCGTCGCTGCCATCGTCCGCGCAGCGTTTGCTCCAGCGACCTGGAGTCCGTCGTCGCCGCGAGGCGTGCCGGGCCAGACTCAAAACTTTACCCTGACCAATACCGGTAACGTAGCGCTCACCGGCATTGCGCAAGGATCGCTTGGAGGCGCCAGCCCGGCCGACTACGCAATCATTCGCTCGGCGTCGACTTGCGGCCCCGCCGGCGGCGGCCAGACCCAGGGTCTGACCAGCTTGGCTCCGGGCTCATCTTGCGTAGTCGCCGTGCAATTCCGGCCGCTTACGGGCGACCCGGCAAACAGCGTCAGGAATGCAACAGTGTCGGTCACCGACGGGGCAGGTACGCAGAGTGCGGCATTGAGCGGAACCGCTCGCTGAAACGACGCTGCCCGCCGGAGCGATCCGGCGGGCAGCGGGCAAGTCATCCGCTGGTGGGCCAGGCGCGATCGGCGCTCCCGGCTGTCATCGACGGCAACGTGATGGAAGGCAGGCATAGCATGAAACTTTATCTACTCGTGTGCGCAGCAGTCGCCTTGCCGCTGGCGGTGATGGCCGAGACGACGGTGGACGGCGCCACGCTGGGCCAGCTGGACGCCATCGTGGCCCAATGCGGCCAGGCCAACCCGAGCGACAGCGTCAAGTACCAGGAATTGCTGACGCCCTTGATTGCCGATGTGCCGCCGGCGGAAGTCGAGGCGGCACGCCAGACCGACATCTATCGGCAGGCCTATGACGCGATCACCGAGCAACTGGCGAAGGCCAGCAAGGACGACGTGGTGGCGGCATGTGCCGGCGCCATAGCTTCAAATAACTAAGCCAGAGAGCAGCATGAACAAGTCCGGGATTGCAATCCAAATCACCACGCTGGCGGCGCTGTTGGCGGCCGGCGCCTGGCTGGGCGATGCTGGTGCGAAGGCACCGGTCGCCAAGACTTCGCCCTATCTGCCGGTCAAGGTGACCAAGACCGCCAAGAGTTATTACCAGCTGTTTGGCGGCATTGACAATATGAGCGTGCGCGAAACGGCTTCCGGCAACTTGATTCGTTTCAGCTACCGGGTGGTCGACCCGGCGCGCGCCAAGCTGCTGGTCGACAAGAGCGCGACCCCTTATATGTATGGACTGAGGAGCCATGCGGTGCTGCAAATCCCGGTGATGGACAAAATCGGCCAGCTGCGGCAGACCGGTGTCGCGGAAGCCGGCCAAGAGTATTGGATGGTGTTTTCCAACAAGGGCAATCTGGTGAAAGCAGGGGATCGCGTCAATGTGATGATCGGTTCCTTTCATGTCGATGGGCTGCTGGTCGAATAACAACGCGAGAGCGCGATCTGCGGTATTTGAAATGGGGAGGATGTACTCATGAAACGATTTCTCTTTGTGGCGTGCGGCTTGCTATCGCTTGCCGCCTCGGCCAAGGATGTGGCGCCGACCAGCCATCTGAGCGCGGCGCAGATTGTCGACAAGAACGTGGCAGCGCGCGGCGGGCTGCAAGCCTGGCGCGCGGTCAACACCTTGAGCATGTCGGGCCAGATCGACGCCGGCGGCAAGACCGATGCCAAGCTGCCGTTCGTGATGAGCATGAAGCGGCCGCACAAGAGCCGCTTCGAGCTGCGCTTCCGCGAGCAAACCGCGGTGCAGGTCTACGACGGCACCCAAGGCTGGAAGGTCAGGCCCTTCCTCGGGCGCGATGAAGTCGAGCCTTACACCCCGGCCGAAGCCAAGTCGGCCGCCGGCATGACAGAACTGGACGGGCCGCTGGTCGATTACGCCGCCAAGGGCATCAAGGTCGAGTTGCAGGGCATGGATAAGGTCGAGGGGCACAGCGCCTACAAACTCAAGCTGACCATGAAAAACCAGGAGGAGCGGCATTTGTGGGTCGACGCCAGCAGTTTCCTGGAACTTAAAATCGACGGCGAACCGCGCAAGCTGGACGGCCGGATGCACAACGTCGCCATCTATTATCGCGACTACAAGACCGAACACGGCCTGACCGTGCCCTACCTGCTGGAAACCGTGGTCGAAGGGGCCAAGCCGAGCCGCAAGATGACCATCCAGCATGTGTCGGTGAATCAACCGATGGACGATGTGTACTTTGCCAGACCGTCGGCCGGCGCTCAGGGGGCTCTGCCGGTTCAGCCAGCAGGGGGGTAGGCGTCCATGAAGATCAAACGGATCGCAATGTGGACGCTGGCCGCCTGCATCCCGGCGCTCGCGTTCACCGGGGAGCCGGCCACCGAGCCTGGCCTGAGCGTGGCCCAGATCGTCGAAAAAAACGTCGTCGCCAGGGGCGGCGCCGAGGCTTGGCGCAAGATTCAGACCATGGTCTGGCAGGGACACGTGGAGAGCGCGAACTCGGCCGTGCCGACGCTGCCGTTTGCGCTGGAAATGAAACGGCCCAACAAGACCCGCTTTCAAATTACCGCCCTCAACCAGATGGCGGTGCGCGTGTTCGACGGCACCCAAGGCTGGAAGCTGCGCCCGGCCCATAGCGGCAAGCTGGATCTGCAGCCTTACACGCCGGAGGAGGTGAAGTTTGCGCAGGAAGAGCAGGTGATCGACGGGCCGCTGATCGACCATGAACAGAAGGGCGTCGCCGTCAGCCTGGATGGCGTCGATGACGTCGAGGGCCGCAAGAGTTATCGCTTGAACGTCCGGCTGCCGTCCGGCGTCAGCCATCACATGTGGATCGACGCTCAGACATTTTTGGATATCAAGTACGACCGCGAGACCCGCAACCCCAAGGGCCAGCCGGTGACGGTATCGGTGTTTTACCGCAACTACCAGAGCGTCGAAGGCTTGCAGATCCCGCTGCTGATCGAAACCGGCGTCGGCGCCACCCCGCGCACCAATAAGCTGGTGATCGAAAAAGTCGCGCTCAATCCGCCGTTGGACGACTGGCGCTTCGCCAAACCCGATGCGCCGGGACACAGTACTTCGGTGTCGATCGGGCCCGAGACGCCGCAGGCCGCTCGCGACACGCACCGGCCGGGTCGCTAGCCATGGGCCGCCGACTGCTGCGGCCGCTTGCGCTGGTTGGCTTGCTGTTGGCAGCAGCGCTTGCCACATTTGTCGCGCCGGCCTGCCAGGCCAGCGACGCTGCGGCCGCGAGTGCGGGCGAAGCGATCTTTCGGCGCGGCATATTGAGCTCGGGCCAGCCGCTCGAAGCCAGTCGCGAGGCCGGCCTGCGCACCCAGGGCGCGGCTGCGGCGTGCATCAATTGCCATCGCCGCAGCGGCTTGGGCGCCAAGGAAGGGCGCAACACGATCCCGCCGATCACCGGTCGCTACCTGTTCCACCCGCGCGCCCAAGACCAGGACAATCCGGACCTTGATCTGCCGTATGTCGAGGGGATGCGCACCGAGCGCGATCCGTACACCGATGCCACCCTCGCCAGGGCCATTCGCGAAGGAATGGACGCCGAAGGCCGGCGGCTCAGCTACCTGATGCCGCAGTACGCGCTGAACGATGCCGACATGGCAGCGTTGATCGCTTACCTGAAACGTTTCGACCAACGCCGGATACCAGGGGTCACGGACACGGTGCTGCACTTTGCCACCATCATCACGCCCGATGCCGACCCGGTGAAGCGGCGCGGCATGCTCGACGTGCTTGAACACTATTTCACCGACAAGAACGCCTCGCCGTTCGGCGCGACGCCGCCGCTGCGCACCTCGCGCAAGATGATGTTCATGGCCAATCGCCGCTGGCAGCTGCACGTGTGGCAACTGACCGGTCCGGCCGCCACCTGGGAAGATCAACTGAAACGGCATCAGGCTGAGGAACCTGTGTTTGCGGTGGTGTCGGGACTGGGCGGCAAGAACTGGGCGCCGGTCCATGCGTTCTGCGAGCATGAGGCGATACCCTGCCTGTTTCCCAACGTCGAGACTCCGGTCGACGCCGGCAGCGATTTTTATTCACTGTATTTCTCCAAGGGAGTGATGCTGGAAGCGGACCTGATCGCCAAAAAAATCCTTGATGCAGGCAGCGTCGCCAAGAAGGTGCGCCAGATCTATCGCGCCGGCGACAGCGGCGAGGCGGGCGCCCAGGCGCTCGCGGCGATCTTGAAACAGCGTGGGATTGCTGTCTCCAGCCGCGTGCTGACGCCGAGGGAGAGCGTCGCCAAAGCGCTGCGCCGGACTAAAGGCGTGGATGCGTTTGTGCTGTGGCTGCGCCCGGACGATATCGCGGCGCTCGCCGGCACGCCGGCGCCGGCTACGGTGTACATGTCGGGCTTGATGGGCGGACTCGAACGCGCGCCGTTGCCGTCCAGTTGGCGCAGCGCCACGCAGCTGGCCTATCCGGTCGACCTGCCGGATCGGCGCCGGGTCCGCGTCGACTACGCGCTCGGCTGGTTCGCGATCCGCCGCATTCCGGTGGTCGCGATCCAGGTGCAGGCCGACACCTATCTGGCCTGCGGCCTGCTGGCGGAGACGCTGAGCCACATGGTCGACACTTTCGTCCCCGATTACCTGGTCGAGCGCATCGAAGACATGCTCGGACACCGCATCCTCACCGGCTACTATCCGCGCCTGACGCTGGCGACGGGTCAACGTTTTGCCTCCAAGGGGGGGTATATGGTCCGTTTTGCCGAGCCTGAAGGCATGCGGCTGGTTGCCGACGGCGACTGGGTGGTGCCGTAGCGGCACGCGGAGAAGCGATCCAACTATGGAGAAATCATCATGAAAACAACTATCAAATCCCTGGCCGCCAGCCTGGCGCTGGCCGCATCGTTTGCCCCCGGCGCGTATGCCGGCGGCGCTCCCGACATGCACATGCACGACCATCACATGATGCCGGAGCTGATGCGCTCGAACGTGGACTATGCGCTGCCGAAGGTCTCACTGATGCGGGAAGACGGCAAAGCTGTCTCGCTGATCAATGAGATGAACGACGACGGCCGGCCGGTGATCCTGACTTTCATCTATACCACCTGCACCTCGATCTGTCCCATCATCAGCCAGACCCTGTCGCAATTGCAGAGCGAGCTGGGCAGCGAGCGCGACAAAGTGCACATGATGTCGATCTCGATCGATCCGGAGCAGGACACGCCTGCGCGTCTGCGGCAGTACGCCAAGAAATACGGCGCCGGCCCCGAGTGGCAGCACTACACCGGCAGCGTCGCGGCCAGCATCGCAACGCAACGCGCGTTCGACGTCTACCGCGGCGACAAGATGAACCACAACCCGGTGACCTTGCTGCGCGCAGCGCCCGGCAAATCGTGGCTGCGGATCGACGGCTTTGCTACTGCGGACGATCTGTTGCGGGAGTATCGCAAGCTGGAAGAGGGCGAGTGATTCGGTTTGGCGGCTTGCTTCCGTTTCGCAAGAAATGTAGTTCACCGGGGGCAGATTTTTTTTACGCGGGGGGGGGGGGTAACGCGTAAATTACTCTGCCCCCGCGGAGTACGCGCGGCCGGTCTGCGTCGCAATTGCCACGGTACGCAATAAAGTCTATAGTTCTGCCCGTCCGTTGGATAAAACATGCCGCGTAATGCGGCTTTTTCTTGTCCAGGCACTGCACCACAATCGATCGGCGCAATTTCTGTAACTGGTCCAAGCCAGCAATCCGGCGCGCGATTACCCCGACCCGGAATGTACGCGGAACAGGCTGATAGGGAAATCGATAGCCTTAACCAAGGCAAGTAGGGCGGATGAGCGCAGCGTTATCCGCCGCTGGATGCGTCACAAATGTTTGAATCTTCCGATGCGGCGGAAGGCGCTGCGCTTTTCCGCCCTACGTTGCACACGTTTTACTCCATAGTTTGTTAAGCAAGGCAGAGACAGGTTCGGCTAGGGCCGTCGAAAAAAAGCTGATGTTGTCAAGCTGGCACCTCGAAAAACCTACTGCACGGTTATGCGTCAACTGAATAACATCTCAAGTCGCTATGAGGTTGGTGCGGAGGTTATTGGCAAACATCCATATGGAAATATATGAAAAATTGGAATCAGTATGTTTTTTGAGTCCCAGCAATTTGACACCCGCCTGAAAAAGCCATTTGGATGGTCTGATAACGTGTTTCGTTATTGCGACTTCGCTCACATCAACGCTGAAGGCGGCGATGTTGATTCTGTTTTCGTGAGTTGTACATTTGAAAAATGCGATTGGTACTGGGGGATTTTTAACCTTGCTGTATTTGTGCAGGTCAAGTTCACCAACTGCACATTTCGCGGAACTGCATTTTCAGGGAGCAAATTCATCGAATGTGAATTTGTGGACTGTGAATTTACGCTCGACAATCTTAATAGTGAATGTTCTTTTGAAGATGTGGTTTGGTATGGATGCATACAGAAAAATTGCAAGGGATTGGCAATTCAAAACACAAGCAATGGTTCAACTTGGCGCTAGGATTTTGGACGCAATGACATGACAAAAATAGCTAGCGGTTGCTTGTCAAAGCTGTATTTGGAGATTGATCAGCATGAGCGTCGCATCGACCGAGCAGTACTGTGTTTGGGTGATAGCAATTGGATAGAGCTAACTGCGATTGTCACAAATAATCAAGATGGATTTATCGTACCCCCGCCGTTTGGATGCGAATGTATCGTGACCGACATTTCGGATCGTCAGTGGGGTAATGCGAGCTATGAGATCGAATTCGTCTCATCGTATTCCAGGGATGGAATTTTTTGGGCAAAGGGTTTTCGTGAAGTCGCCGGAATTTCATGAAATGAGCGAAATCAGGAGCCTGTCAGATTTTCTGAGTGCATAACTCTACAAATGAAATCAAAAATCCGCCTAAGCAAGATTTGGTTCGATGATGACGTGGTTGAACTAGACATTGACGTCTCAGATGGCAAGTCCTCGTTTGCTAATTCCGTCTATGTAGGTCATCAGCGCCTCAAAGAGATTGCCTCAGAACTGGATCGTTTTAAAGATCAAGTTGATGGAGGTATCTACGATCTACGATTGGGGGAATTCGGTCCTGAGTTTGTTTCGGGGGCTTTCCACGCCAGGATGCATTTCCATGATCGTGGCTACATTTACATTACGGTGTTGGCCCAGTCCGAATTTAAGGATTTTGCAAGGAAAAATGTCGCGAGTGAAGCTACGCTTTATCTCGTTTCGCAACCAGCGCTGCTTGATGATTTTATTCGGGCATTGACTGCTTTAAGCATCGGGCAACGAGATGATGCTGAGCTTGAGGCTGTTTAACTTTGAGGCCTAGGATGCCATTTCCTAATGCCTACTATCGGCCAGAAGCGAGCACTCGGTCCCCGTTAAACTCATAGAAGAATCAATATCTAAATAGAGAAGAAATGGATCAATTCACTTTGATGCGCACTTAAACGAGTTAGAAGAAAAGCTAGCCTGGTCGTCGTTGTCGTGATATATGGACGCCTGGTTTGAAATGTTTTCAATTTCCCCGTATAAAACTGATTAGGGTTCATGAATGCGTTCCACGTCGCGCACGATTACAAACCCACTCGAAGCTTTTGCAATTTCGGCGATCTGCTTCGGTTGGTCGATTTATTCGTCAACTCAGGCGGTATCGGCAGGCTTCAATAGCGGCGCATTTACAGACGCAAATCTACTCTCCATCATCCTCATGGAAATAATCTTGGGAGGCATTGCGTTTCTGATTCTTTACCTCCGAAGGTTCGCGGTCTCTACGCTCTATCCTGCGCCGTCCCTCATCGGGATTATTGTTGGGATCGCTATTTATGTGGCGGCATTGGGTGTCGTGTGGGTGTCTACAGCCCCATTCGTATCAAGCCTAGGGACTCAGCCTATTGACAGCATGGTGTCGAATGCATCTGTTTCGTTGTCGACCGTAATCATAATGGCGTTGACAAATGGCGCGTACGAGGAAGTTTTTTTACTTGGCTTCCTCCTTCGAGGAATGAGAGGTTATGGCCTTTCAGTTGCGATGGGTGTGTCGCTTTTAGTGCGTGTGCTTTATCACCTTTACCAAGGGCCGGTTGGGGCAATCTCGGTCTTGGCTTTTGGCTTCGTCCTGAGTCTCTATTACGTCCGAACCGGCTCGTTATTTCCCGCGGTGTTTGCGCATATTCTGGCTGATATCATTCCCTTTCTATGAACTGTCTGAGCCTTAGCCCATCATTCGAGTGGACAGCTTAGGGCTGGTCAGAATAAGTTGGGCGTCCATGATTGCCTCTCGATGCACCGCAACGGTGTCTTGGTTTGCACAGCAGGCATCGCCAACGCCTCCCTTCTCTCTGTACACCTCGCCGGCGGCCTAGGCGATGATGAACCAGCGACTATTCTTGTCTCTGGAATGCAAGACCTTTCCGAGGAACGAGACGCCCATGTTTATTGGGTCCACGAAACTCCGCTCGTCTAAGAGACGATCATCTGTCCTTTGCGCTCCTCAAAATACTGCTCCCATTGGTCACACGGATTGGCGTCAGATTTAATCTTGACATGCCGTTGTATTGGCATAAATTTAACCAGAGGTGAAATGTACGTTCGAAACGCAAACACACAGGTGTTCGCATGCCTCAAGCACTTTCAATTGGGATACTGACGGCGGGTAAACAACTCCGCCCTTGCGTTGAGCAGCCGGTATGTTTCATTCACAACAAAAGGAAACAGGAATGGCCAAGTATTTGCTTATCGAGTCGCGCGACCCGTTCGAGAACAATATTGTTGCGCGCCAGTACGATCTGGCGGTGAATCTGGTGAAGGAAGGCAACCAGGTCACTTTGTTCCTGGTACAGAATGGCGTGCTGCCGGCGCGACCCAGCAGTTGTTCGTCTCTCTTAACCGATACCGCGCTTGCCGGTGTCGAGGTTCTCGCCGACGACTTCGCGTTACGCGAACGTGGGATCGGAGCGACCCAGTTGGCCGAGGGCGTAAAAGCCGCGCCGCTTTCCGTGGTCATCGATCAGCTCGCCGAGGGCCGCAAGGCCATCTGGCACTAAGGAGGCCGCCATGTCAACGACACTCACCTTTGCCCTGATGGATCCCCCTTTCGAAAACGAGCGCAGCACGACGGCGCTGCGTTTGATCGATCTGGCGGTGAAACGCGGTTTCAACGTTAACGTGTTTGCCTACGAAGGCGCGGTCTTTTTGCCGTTTGCGAAACAGGCGCAGCACCCGAATGCCGTGCACGGCCGCAGCGTGGAAGAGGAGAACCACCCGCTGTCGCGGATCTGGATTGCGGCGCTCATGAACGAGGCCGCCGCCAAGGGCGCAAAAGTGGACTGGGTCAATTGCGGCTTGTGCGTCGACGAGCGCGGCGCGGGCGAAGCCATTGAGGGCGTGCGCCGGGGCAGTCCCGCAGACTTCTGGAAATTCGCCGAAGGCTCCGACAATACCTTGGTCATCGGTACCAAATAGGAGACCATCATGAAAGTGTTGAATATTGTCGAAGCGGCCTATCGCGGTACTCAGGAAGAGCAGGATGACACCATTATCTGGATCTGCTCGGCGCTGAAAGGCGCCAATGCCGACATCGATGTGCTCCTGCGCGGCAATGCGGTGAACTATGCGGTGAAGGCGCAGGACGCGAGCGGATTGTCGTTCGGGGGGCAAGAACAAACCCAGCCGCCCAAGATCGCCGAGGACCTGGTCTGGCTCAAAGGCAAAGGCGTCAAAATTTACGTGGTCGAAGACGCCTTGCGCGAACGCGGCATCGACCCCAGCGAGTTGATTGACGGGCTTGACTTCGTTCCACGTAGCAAGGTCGCGAAGCTCTTCGCGGACTATGGTCAGGTTTGGCATTGGTGACGTCCGACGCTGACTTCCGTGAACTCGCAATGCATCACTCCCATCCTTGTCCCAAACTTCTGAAATCCGACAAGGGGCAATCGTTTGCAGAAACGATACTGCACCTTGATCGGGAATGAAATGTAACGGACAAATCACACGCCCACCAAATGAGGATGATCTTTGATCCAGGAAAATCAGAGAGAGCTTTATATCGGCATGTGGGAAAAACCGAGATTTCTCCGAGTCCCGTCACGGTCTCCGGGCCTGACGTCCAGGATTTCATCTCCGGTTATTCGTTGCCCAAAGGATACCTTGGTCCTATACTGCCGTTCGGATTGAACGCGGCAACTGCCTGCCTTTGTTTGATAGCGTGACACGCATCGTCGAGCATGTTGCGTTGAATGTCAGCTATGCGATGACCAGCGAAACAATTCCAACCCAGGTCCCGCAGTAGCAAATCAATATCGTCTACGGTGAACAGATCGGATTGATCGACTTAAAGTCGCCCTTACGCGCCGTATAGAAAGAAAGTTTTATGAAGTCAATTAACAGCACCCTGTTTTTTTCAATTGCTCTTGCAATTTCCATTCCGGTTTCCACCGTCTCGGCTACCGACAAAACTATCGGCGCTCAAGCCTTGAAATTGCTTGAGCCGATTACTGACCGCAAGATCATTGACGGGGAATTGGCGTTCTGGGTAAAAGGCGAACCCGATGAAGGGCGCTATACATGGGTAAAAAATAATCCCTCACCCATTTATACGCCACCGAAACAGACGATATATTTTGTGACGAATCTGAATGGCGACAAAGCCTGGTTGCAAAACAATGGCCGGCTGATCGAACTTTCGCTCACTGCTAAAAAGGGCAATCCCAAGACCAAGAAGGAAGGCGCCAAATTTAGCCGTACTTTTTCCGGGCTGGGATTTACCGAGCGAGCCGAATACACGGTGCAGCAGGTCAATGAGCAAGACGATTGCACCAAAATTTGGTACGACGTGAACCTTGAAGTTACAAAAGACAATCAAAAAGAATCGAAAGTGGTTCGCTATGGCCTTGGATGCTAGGTTGAGCCCACCAAACGAAAGCGAGTCAGCATGAATAGCGAAACCGGCAGCATGGCGCCAACTGCATGCGATCCTGCGGAGCAACCCGTGACGGCCGGCATCATGCAAGCCGGCCAGCCCAGCCGCAGTGCGTTGACGGTGGCGATGCTGCGGGCGGCGCATCAATTGCTCGATACGCCCAAGGTGTTTGACGATCCTTTGGCGCTGCGCATATTGGGTGCCGAGCACGAGGCCCAGGTGCGGCGCGATCCGGCAAAATTCGATGCCGCGTTTTCACGTGTTTTACGTGCCGCCATGGTGGTGCGCAGCAGGCTGGCGGAAGACGAACTGGCGCGTGCGATGCAATCCGGCGTCAATCAATATGTGGTGCTCGGCGCCGGCCTCGATACCTTCGCCTACCGGCATGAGGGGCAGGGCGGGCAGGCGCTACGCGTGTTTGAAGTCGACCACCCGGCTACCCAAGCCTGGAAGCGCGACCTGTTGCAGCAAAGCGCGCTCGCTGTGCCAAGCTCGTTGACCTTTGTCGCGGTCGACTTCGAGCAAGCCATTTTGTCGGAGGAGTTGCGCAAAGCAGGTTGCCGGACCGACTTGCCGGTGTTTTTTTCTTGGCTGGGGGTGACGCTTTATCTCAGTCACGCAGCCATCTTCGAGACGCTGCAATTTGTGGCGTCGCTGCCGAAGAGCAGCGCGATCGTCTTCGATTACGGTGTGGCAGCCGAATTGCTCAACCCGATGGAACGCATGGGCATGGCGCATTTTGCCAAGAAATACGCGGCCCAGGGCGAGCCCTGGAAAACCACCTTCGATCCGGCGCTATTGGCCGATGAGCTGCGCGCGACCGGCTTTAGCGAGATCGAAGATCTGGGGGCGGCCGAGCTGCAGACACGCTATCTGGCTGATCGTCAGGACGGCTTGCGGCTGGGCGGCGGTACGCGATTGATGCTCGCCCGGGTCTGATCCGGATGGCGTTGAATTCTCAAAATAGAATAAGATCTCTCTTAGCAATATTCCAATTCCACAACTAAATTGCCTGTATTCAATGCTAGGATTCAGGCGGGTGGCTTTTTATGCGAAATTCAAATTAGCTTATTTGAAATTCTCATATGGACTCATCCTTCTTTCATAACGCAAATAACGAATAGGGAAGTTAGCTATGGAAATCATGATTGAAACAACACAGATCTTCATCACTGATTCGACAGAATCGGAATATCTGCAAGACGACATGAGTGGCGCTCTGGCAGATGTGAGCGTTTCTTGCTGCACATGTTCCTGCTCTTGCTGCTGCTAAATAATTGAATTCAACGGTGGGCAGGTGTCCAGGATGTTGCTGGTGCTGGTCTTGCGCACACCATCGAATGCATGTTTTAGCGCAGTTGCCGCTGCAACTCGGCAATGCCGGCGGCGCTTGGGCCAGAGTTTTGCGTCCAGGCTGCCGCCGTCACCCGGATTGACCGGTGCGGCCAGGCTTGGAGTTTGTTTTCCTGAAAAGATTATTGCGATATGAATGAACGTTTGTATATTTCGCCGCTGGCGGAAATCACCACCATCGGCGACGACAAGATTGTGCTGTCGGTGGTTGGCCGCCGTTTTACCGTGGAAGACCGGGTCGGCATGCTCAAGAGCATCCTGGCCAACGCCGAACAAGGCGTAACGCTGGCCGCGCTGACCGACCGTCTGTCGGAGAACTTCCCGGCGGAAGCGGTGGAGGCCGCCGTCAAGGCGCTGGTCGATACCAAGGTCCTGGTCAAACGCGATGGCCGCGCCAGCGGCGACGCCACCCATCAGCACCTGGAACACCGGCGCGAACTCGACGGCCTGATCGCGGCCGAGCAGAAAGCCTCTTACGATCCTGCCAATTGGGTACTGGCGCTGGCCGGTTCCGGCGCCTGCGCCGACGCGATTGCCGCCTCGATGGCGCAGCTAGCCGTGCAGGTCGAACGCCTGGGCGAGGATCAGCCGGTTCCCGATTACGGCGACAAGCGCGCACTGTTGCTGGTGTGTTCGGATTTCGAGAATTTCGGATTTTTCCGCAAGCTCAATGGCAAGGCCGTCGAGCGCGGCATTCCCAGCCTGTATCTCGGGATCGACTGGGGCACGGTGCAGTGCGGGCCGCTGGTGATTCCGAAGGCGACCGCCTGCTATGAGTGCTACTACCATCGGGTGCGCACCACGCGCAAATTCGTGGCCGAGTTCGACGCCCGCAGCAAGCAGGAAAACATTCTGTATCACGCGCTGCCGAGCAAGCTCGCGATCCAGTTCGGGGTGGCCGAGACTTCGCGCCTGATTCTCCAATTCCTGAGCGGCACGCTGGACAACCTGCATCAAAGCGTGTTCAGCGAGATCGACAGCCTGGCCGGCGAGATCAACCGCAGCCGCATTCTGCGTCTGCCGCGCTGCCCAGCATGCGGCACCGCCAACACCGCCCGCCCGGTCGGCAGCGTGTTCCAGCAAGCCTTGCTGCGGCGCAGGGCGTAAGCGATGGAGCGCCTGTCCGACGCCGGCCGCCTGGCCCTGATACATCAAGCCCTGGTGCACCGCCGCCACGGCATCATCACTTCCTTGCTGGAAGAAACCGAACATCCCGACGCCCGCGGTCTGTTCGTCTTTAACGCGCTGATGGTCGACATCAAGGCCATGATGATCGATCCGTCCCGCGCCAAACCGAACAATCCGACCGCCGACCGCGCCAGCCTGGCCGGTTCGGGCGCGGCCTTCGACCGCACCTCGGCGCTGTGGGCGGCGTTCGGCGAAGCGATCGAGCGCTATTCTGCGGCGGCCCATTTCGACGATCAATTGCATTACGCATCGCAGGCGGAATTGGGTCAGGCCGCGGTCGGCCTGGATCAATTCGTGCTGTTTGCGCCGGCCCAATATGAGGCAGAAGGATTCGAATACCTGCCGGCCGACGCCGATGTGACCCGGGCCTGGGCGCCCGCAGTCGACTTGGCCGATCGGGCGCGCGAAGCCTACGTGCCGGCGCAAATGGTCTACCTCGGCATGCAGGTCAAGAACAAACGAGAGATCGTGCTGCAATCGTCGTCGACCGGCCTGGCCTGCGGCATGGATGAGCAAAGAGCGATCCTGAGCGGCTTGTGCGAGGTGATCGAGCGCGACTCCTTCGCCGCGCTATGGCAGATGCGTTATGCGCCGCGCTCGCTGGCGGTGACCGATGCCACGATGGCGCAGCTGTTGCCCGGCGTGCAGCGCGCGTTGGACCATCCTTCGCTGGAAGTCCGGCTGTGGGACATCAGCACCGACATCGGCTTGCCGGTGGTGCTGTGCCTGGCCCGCAGCAAGACCGACGGCACCATGTCGCTGGGCGCCAGCGCCCATCTGCGGGTTGAGCAAGCGATCAACAAGGCGGTGATCGAAGCGCTGCACGGCTATGTCTGGGGCAGCTCTATCCTGACGGCCGGCACACCGCTGCCGGAACGCCAGCAGATCAAGAACCCGGGCGACCATTTCGCTTATTTCCTGGAGCCGTCGCGGCAATCCGCGATGGAATTCTTGTTCAGGAATGCCGACGTGATCCAGAGTTCGGACCCATCGCTGCACCAGCTCGACGATGTTGCGCAATTGCTGGCCCGGCTCACGGACCTGGGCTATCGCGCGCTGGCAGTCGACGTCACCTCGGCCGACATCGCCAGCCTCGGCTTTTGCGTGGTGCGCGCCATGATCCCCGGCTTGCATCCGCTGCTGTTCGGCGACGGCATGATCAGCCTCGACCAGCGCCGCTTGGAGCGCGTGGCGGCATACTGGGGGCTGGACGCCGTGCCGGAGCCGAATCCAGATCCCCACCCATTTCCATGAAAAACGCTTATGAATGACGGTTTACAAGAACTCCTTCCGCCGCAAGCGATGGCGGGACAATTCGATATCGACGATCCGGTCGATATCCTGCACGAGCAGACCAAGTTCCATCGCGCCACCATGGCGGGCCAGGTCAAGCACATCGTGCGCTATCTGCGCCATCCGGCCTTTATCGCGCGCGGCGCGGCGGGCTACAACGTATTTACGTCTTGCCCGCGGATCGACTTGCCGGAGCCGACGCTGGACATCGGCAGCCTGGCCGGCGCGATGGCCGACCGCAAAAGCGCGCGCGGCTTTGCCGGCGCGCTCAGCCTGACCGAGCTGTCGAGCCTGCTGCACCATTCGCTGCGCGTCAATCGTTACAGCAGCAGCAATGCCGCGCCCCACGTCAAGCTGGCTTTTCGCGCTTATCCGTCGCCGGGCGGGCTGTATCCGACCGAGTTTTATTTGTTCCTGAATCAGGTCGAAGGCGTCGCGCCCTGCATCGCGCACTACGATGCCCGCGGCCATTGCCTGCGCGTGTTGAAGCCGCAAACCGGCAATGCATTCGCCAGCGCCGAGGTGCAGTCGGGCGAATCGGGCATGCAAGCGCCGGTGGTGATCGCGATGACCAGCGTGCCGCAACGCGCCACCGCCAAATACGGCAGCCGCGGCTACCGGATGGCGCTGCTGGAAGCCGGCCACGCATCGCAAAACCTGTGTCTGGCGGCGCAAGGCCTGGGCCTGGGCTCGCTGGTGTACGGCGCTTATTACGACGACGAACTGGCGGCACTGCTGGATATCGACGGCGTTACCGAAACGGTGGTGTCGGTCATGTTGATCGGTAAGGAAACGGTCCAGACAGAAGCGGCAGGCAGCGAGTCGGCATGAGTTTGAATCCGATCAAATCGCTGCTGCCGGACAGCGCTGCCGCCGGACATCCGGCTGCGGCCGCACCGAACCTGCGCTCGACCGCGTTCGACTTGCTGCGCCATGCCGCAGCCGGTCAGCGCGAGCAAGCGCAAGCAGTGCTGGAACAATTGTTCAGTCTGCGCGGGCGCTTTCCCTCCTATCCGCTATTGCAAGACATCGTGGCCGGCAAGCAGCCGTGCCGCCAGAGCGGGGCGCTATTCGTGCTGGGAGAGCAGCCGCTGACGGCTGTGATGCAGCGCAATTTCGACGACGCCATCGCTCAATGCCAGGCTTTCCTCGGATTGCCCGTGCCTTGCATCCTGTTGCAATGCAAGGCCGAGAGCCGGGATTTGCACTTGACGATCGAGAGTTTTCCGGGGCTGGCGCTGTTGCGCTTGTCGACGCTGTCGCCAGGTTTTCCCGACGATTTGCGCCAGGTTCAGTTTCACGAGATCGCTCATTGCTTCGTCACTTGCGGCGTGCGCTTGCTGGATGAAGGGCTGGCCCATTTGTTCGCCAGCCGCTTTGCCGGCGCCAGCTTGCCGGCCGCCAACCTGGATTTGTTGCCATCCATGCGCGCCTTGTTGAGCCGCAGTTCGGACAGCATGTTCGGCGAAAGCGTCGACAGCAATGTGGACGTTTATCGTTCGGCATGTCGGGTCGGCGCCGATTTGCTGGAATCCATTTTCGCGCTGGGCGGCGCCGAGCGCATCACGCGCCTGTTTGCCGACGTGGCGCGAGCCAGTTCCGAGGCCCATATCGTGCATCTGGTCGAGCAGGCCAGCGGGCAGTCGTTCCCAGCCCCGATAACAAGCGGCGCGCCGAACGCGGCGCAAGCGGAGCTGATAGCGCAGGCGCGGGCGGCGATGTTCACCGCATGGATCAACAAGAACCCGGCCGACCTCGACCACAGCATCCAACAACTGGAAGCGGAAGCGGTGTTTTCAGAGCCGGCCTTGCTCGACAGCCTGATCGGCGCTCAGCTCAACCGCGCGCTGCTGCAAGTGAACTTCGCCACCAAGCCGAGCCGCGAGCAGGAAGCGCATCTGGACATGTTGCTGAAGGCGGCCGAATGCCTGCCGCCCGGCCGCCTCTGGCTGTGGCGCGGTACCCGGGCGATCCTGGCGATTTTGCTGGCGCGACCCAACATCATCAAGGTCGCCAGCGCCGGCCAGCAAGCAATCAACGCCTTCAACAAAGCCGTGCAACTGATACCGAACGATCCCGATCTGCTGGTGCAGCATGCGTCGCTGCTGATGAATGCCCCGGCCGAATACGGCGGCGACCGCGACCTGGGCGTCAGCAAATTGCGGCAGGCGATGCAAGACCCGGTCTATCGCGAGCATGCGCGCCACATCTTGATCGAATACGGCGTAGAGCAGGCCGACCCGGCCGAAGAAGCAGTCGAGCAGACGGCTGAAGTCGCGCCCCCGGTCGTCGACGCACCGCCATTGATCGAAGTCGCCGGCCTGGAGCTCAAGTTCTCGCCGGCCTTTACCTTGCAGCCCGGTCCATTCACGCTGAAGCGCGGCGAAAAGATCGCGCTGGTCGGGCGCAACGGCAGCGGCAAGTCGATGCTGATGGAAACCTTGCTCGGCCTGCGCCAGCCGGACCGCGGCACGATACAACTGCACCTATCCGATGCAAGCCAGCAGCACAGCGTCGACCGGCGGCAACAGATCGGCGGCTTGCTGCAGGGCGCAGACTTCCCGGCAAAGATAAAAGTGCGCGAAATCATGGCGCTGCATCAAGCCATTTATACCCGCACCGAAGCGGCGGTCACCCGTGCGCTGGGCCTGGAAGAATTGGCCGAACGCTTCTGGCAGCAATTGTCGCGCGGTCAAAAGCAGCGTGTGATGCTGTGGCTGGCGTTGTCCCATGTGCCGCAGCTGGCTTTCCTCGACGAACCCTCGCTGGGCCTGGACGAGTGGTTCTTGCGCGCCTTGCGCGAGCTGCTGGCCAAGCTGCCGATCAGCCTGCTGATCATTTCGCATATTCCTTCCGACTTGCTGGGCATGGATCGCATCCTGTGCCTGGATGGCGGCAAGATCGTCGCCGAAGGCAGCCTGGCCGAGCTGATGACGCGCCGCGTCGGCAGCTACAAAGGCCAGGTGCGGCAAGCATTGTCGCCGGAGTCCGAACTGGCCCTGCAAGCATTGCCCGACCTGGTCCAGCCGCCGCGCCAGCGTGATGGCGTGTGGGAAATGTACGGCAGCCAAGGCTTCGACAAAACCTTCCGCCATTTCATCGACCAGCATAGGGTGACGTCCTTCAGCCTGGAGACTGCCTCGGTCGAAGACTTTCTTGCCGACGTTGCGCATGACGATATGCCCATGATTGAACCAAGATGAAAATACTGCTCCACCTTGTGCGCGCCGACCTCGCCATGTTTTTGCGCGGCCGTCTGGCGCTGTTCTGGACTTTCGCCTTCCCGCTGTTGATGCTGGTGATGCAAATGGCCTTGTTCGGTCATGACGTCAAACTCGGTCCGGTATCGCTGGCGCTGGTCGATCTCGATCGCAGCCAGGTCAGCCAAGACTATATGCGCCAGCTGAGTGCAGGTTTGCGCATGCAATCCAGCGTAGTCTTCAATCTGCTGCCGGCAGAGCAGGGCGCCAGCGCCGCCGGTGCCGACCTCACACTGACCATCCCGGCTGGCTTTGCCGCCAATGTCAGCGCCGGCCGCAGCACTTTGATGGCACTAGGCGGCAAGCATACGGCCGGCCCCAGTTATGAAGCGGCCTACGGCATGCTGCGCGGATTCAGCGACGCCTACAACCTGACCGGCTTGCAGGCGCCGCCGCGGGTCACCTTGCCGATGCCGGCCGAGAATGGCGGAGCAGGCAAGCAGGATGGCGAGCTCGATTACCGACTGTTCCTGGTGACCGGGCTGGCCGGCATGATCATCCTGTCCACCAGCCTGATGGGGTTCGCCGCGCCGTTGGTGGCTGCGCGCGAAGGCGGCATGTTCCGCATGTATCAACTGTTCCCTATGCATACCGGGATCGTGGTTGCCGCCTGGTGCTTGTCGCGGCTGCTCATCATGTTGCTGGCGAGCCTGTTGATGTTTGTCGCGGCCTGGGCCATTTATGGCGTCAGGATCAGCGCCGGCGGCGCCGAGATTGCATTGGCGATTGGCGTGCTGGCCTTGGGCTCGGCGGCATTTCTCGCACTCGGCTTGCTGATCGCGGCGCTCACCAACAGCGTTGCGGCCGCCACCATGTTGTGCAACCTGCTGTATTTTCCTTTGCTGTTTTCGGGGAACCTGATGATCCCGCTCGGCGGTTTGCCGAAAGGCGCCCGGGAAGTGCTCGACTGCCTGCCGCTGAATGCGATGATGGCCAGCATACGGCGCTGCCTGACAGTCGGCATGGATTGGAAAAGCGACGCCTATAATCTGGCAATCCTGCTGGCGATGCTGGTTGCCTGCCTGGCATTCGCGACCAAACGATTCACCTGGATGCCGCGCGAGTAGGCACCTCTAAAAACCTACTGCGCGGCCCAATCTCGGGGCTGTGATGCTCACCGTACCTCCGTACGGCTGCGCTTCTCGCCCCGACCTTGGGCCGCTCGCTACGGTTTTTAGAGGTGCCAAATAGTGAATAAGAAATAGATGAGCAAACAATGAGATTCGGAAATGCGTATTAAAAACCAAGCCAGCATCATCGCCATCGTGCTGGCCCTGCTGACGGCGGCCGTACTGGCAGCCGTCTTTGCCTGGCCGTCCCAGCCTCAGTCGCAACCGACCGGCAGCGCCAGCTTGACCGTCAGCGTGAGCGGCATCGCCAACAACAAGGGCCAAATACTGGTCGCCGTGTGCGACAAAGCCACCTTCCTGAAACACTGCACGCACGGCGCAATGGCGCAGCCGGCGCCGACTGTTGAACTGCGGTTTCCGCAATTGACGCCGGGCGACTATGCGGTGATGGTGCTGCACGATGAAAACGGCAATCACGTCATGGATAAAACCGCCAACGGCATCCCGCTTGAAGGCTACGGTTTTTCGCGCAACGCCAGGGGCAAGTACGGTCCGCCCAGTTTCGAAGATGCGATGGTAGCGCTCAAGCCGGGTCCGACCAGGATCAGCATCGAGCTGGTTTACTAAACGCGGGATTGATTGAATGACAGCCATCCTCGAAGTCAATGCCATTTCCAAGCATTACCGGCGCGGCGACGAACGCATCGTGGCGCTGGCCGATGTCTCGTTCCGGATCGAACAGCCGACCGTGACCGCGGTTGCCGGTCCGTCCGGCAGCGGTAAAAGCACCTTACTGAGCATGCTGGCGCGCTTCGATCAGCCCGATAGCGGCCACATCATGATCGACGGCGCCCGGCTCGACAGCATCGCCGAAAGCGGGCTGGACCAGTTCAGGAACCGCAAGCTGGGCTTCGTGTTCCAGCAATTCAACCTGGTCAGCGTCTTGAGCGCGGTAGAAAACGTCGAGCTGGCGCTGGCGCCGCAAGCGCTGCCCAAACAGGAACGACGCAGCCGCGCCATCGCCGCGCTGGAGATGGTCGGCATCGGCCACCGGCTGTCGCACAAACCGACCGAACTGTCGGGCGGCCAGCAGCAACGGGTCGCGATCGCCCGTGCTCTGGTCAACCGGCCGCGCTTCGTGATCGCCGATGAACCGACCGGCAGCCTCGACAGTAAAACCGCCCATGAGCTACTGGACCTGATAGGCAGGCTGAACCAACAAATGGATACCACCTTCATCATCGCCACCCATGACGTCAAGGTCATGCAAATGGCGCACCGCGTGATCCGGCTCGAAGACGGCAGGTTGATCTGATGGCGCAATGGCTGACACTGGCGCAACGCAATGTCATGCGCAACGGCCGCCGCTCCTTGCTGCTGGCCGGCACCATCGCGGTCGGCACCTTGGCGCTGCTGCTGTTCATCGCCTACATCGCCGCCGGCCTGGACGGACTCAAGGAAAGCACCATCAGGAGCGGGCTCGGCCATGCTCAGCTGGGCGCGCCGGCGCAGTTCGACGGCTATGCCGAGCAGCAATTGCAGTTCGGGCTGGAGCGCGCTGACCTGACCCGGCTTGAAACCGTACTGGGACAGGAATCTCATGTGCACCGGATCGTGCCGCGCCTGCTGTTTAGCGGCCTGGTGTCGAACGGCCCGCGCACCCTCAACTTCGAAGGCACCGGCGTCAACCCCGACCGCGAGCGGCAAGCCTTCGGCGCCTTCCAGACCTTGGCCGCAGGTGTGCCGTTGAGCAGCGCGCCCGGCGCCCGCTATCAAGCCTTGATCGGCAAAGAGATGGCGCGCCGGCTGGCGGTCAAGCCCGGCGATTCGATCACGCTGATGACCACCACCGTCAACGGCAGCATCAATGCGATGGACCTGGAAGTGGCGGGGCTGGTCGCAACCGGCGTCCCCGAGGCCGATCTGTACCTGTTGCAACTGCCGCTGGAAACCGCGCAAGAGCTGCTGCGCACCAGCAAGATCTCTACCGTCACCGTGCTATACGACGACACCGACCAGGCGACCATCGTCTCGGATCGCCTGCAGCAACGCCTGGGCCCGCATACGCAACTCAAAACCTGGCAGCAACTGGCTCCGCTGTACGCGCAAGTGCTGGCGCTGTATCGCAATCAATTTGTGGTATTCGGCATCATCATCGGCATCATCGTGTTCCTCGGCGTCGCCACCATGACCCTGACCACGATTTACGAACGGGCGCGTGAGATCGGCACCTTGCGCGCGATGGGGATCTCGCATGTGGCGATCCGCCGCCTGTTCGTCTACGAAGGCATGCTGCAAGGCTGGCTGGGCGCGCTGACCGGCGGCTTGCTGGCCTGGCTGACTACGCTGCTGATCAACGCCGCCAGAATAGAAATGGCCGCGCCGCCGGGCCGCAATGTCGGCGTCCTGCTGAACCTGATGTGGGTTCCCGCCTACAGCGCCGCCATCATGTGCGCGTTGCCGCTGATCGCGATGCTGGCCTCCTGGACCATCAGCCGCCGCATCAGCCGCATGCCGATCACGCAAACTCTTTCGATGAACTAGGGCCTGTTGATATATGTCGTCAAAATTTCTCTGCCTCCTTCTGCTGTGCAGCGTCACCGCCGCCAGCCATGCCGCTCCATCGCCGCAAGACATCCTGCGCCAAGTCGACCGCTACCGCCTGCCGCTGAACAGCTTTGAGGCATCGGTCCGCATCACGCCCGAGCAAAACGGCAAGGAGCAAGAGGCCGGCACCTATTTGATCCGCGGCGCCAACCACAATCAAGTGCTGGTCGAAGCCACCAGCATCGACCAGCGCGGCCAGAAGTTCCTGACCACCGACAGCGGGCTGTTCTTTTATGCCCCGCGCACCAAGCGCGCGATCCGTCTGACGCCGCTGCAAACCTTGCGCGGCAAAGCCTCGATCGGCGACCTGGCGCGCATCAGCTTCGAGCATGACTACAGCGCCGCGTTGACCGAGCTGCCGCCGCAATCCTGCGCCGACAACAACTGCCTGGCGCTGGAACTCAACAGCAAAAACGACGCCGCCACCTACACCAAAATCACGCTGGTGGTGCGCCAGCAACGCGGCCAGTATCTGCCGCTCAAAGCCATGCTGTATGTGGCCAGCGGCAAGCTGTTGAAGATCGCCAAATTTGACGCCGCCAGCGGCGGCTTGCCACCGACCACCCACTATCTCGACCCGCAAGATCCAGGCGCGGAGACAAGGGTGGTATTCGAGACCATCAACGCCGTCGACTTCCCGCCCAACACCTTCAACCCGCGCAGCCTGGAACAATGAGGGCAGGGCTTCAGGCATGGTGCTGCGGCTTGCTGCTGGCAGGCGCGGGACAGGCACAAGCGCAAGCAGCGCAAGACTGGGTCGGCGGCTTTGTGCTGGCCGATCAAGAGCGCATCGGGCTGCGCAGCACGCCGCTCAATGTCGACAACTTCGCCCGCATCGCCCAAACCAATACCGACCTGATCGGCCTGCTCGAGGGCAGCTATCAAGGCGTCAGCTGGCGCACCCGGCTGGCCGCGCAACGCACCGATATCCCCGAACAGCGCAGCCATACCTCGGTCACGCTGCAAGAGCTGAACCGGGTCTTTCGGCTCGGCGATCAAACCACGCTGTCGCTCGGCAAACGGCTGTACTCGCTGGACCCGTCTTACGTCATCCAGCCTTTGGGATTTTTTCAAAAGCGCACCGATCTGAGCGACCCGGTCGACGCCCTGGCCCAGTCCGAAGGCGTGCCGATGGCCGTGCTCAGCTGGACCGGCGCCAAGGCCAGCCTCGCCGCGCTATATAGCAAGGATGTCGGCAACGATGCCGACGGCTTCAACCGCGGCGTCGAGCAATCGGTGCTCAAGTTCGGCTACGAATTCGACCAGCTCAGCGTCAGCGCCCTGGTGCGCCGCGCCAACGGCGAGGCGGATGGGGTAGGGGGCACCGTGAGCGGCGCGCTGGGCGAGACGCTGTCCTATTACGGCGCGTATTACAGCGCCAGGGGCACCCAGCGGCCTATCTTGAATAGCTTGCTGGATGCATCGGCAACAACTCCGCAGCTGGGATTTTTTCGCAGCAATGACGGCCGGCGCTATCAGCGCTTCACGGCCGGCTTGATCTATACGCCGCAGGATTTGCCTAAGGTCCAGCTTGAATATTCCTACGACGGCCGCGGCCTGTCGGCGTCGCAATACGCGGGCCTGCTGGAGCAGATCCAGCGCAATCAAACAGCCCCGCTGCCGGACATCGCGATCAAGGCGCGCCAAGCCGTGCTGTCGCAAATGCTGATCGCGCAGGGCGCCAGACAGCGCTACCTGAGCCTGACCTTGTCGCAAACCTTGGCCGACTGGGATGTCAGCGGCGGCGTCTATATGAGCCTGGAAGATCGCAGCAAGGTTTGGCATGCGCTAGCCGAATACAAGATTTCATCGCGCCTGACCTGGATGCTGTCGGCGGTCCATCAAGACGGCCGCGCCAACTCGGAAAGAGCTTTGTCGCCGGTGGCCAACGTGCTGGCGACAAGGTTGCGCTGGTTGTTTTAAAGAGTGCGTGCGTCCGTTCGCCGGTCGATATTCACGTGGGGCGGAAAAGCGCAGCGTCTTCCGCCATGCATACCTCTGCCGCATATTTTGCGGTCGGTGCGGCGGATAACGCTGCGCTCATCCGCCCTACGGCTTGCCGGCCTTTTCACGCTCCAATTCCCCACGCTCGGCATCGAACATATTGAAGTGGTCGTCGGCCAATTTGATGCCGGTCAGCGCCAGTCCCTGCATCACTTCATTGTTTTTGGAAAGGTCGCGCATCGCCTTGAAGACGCGCAGCACGTCGGTAGCGCTGTGCATGCCAAGACAGGCGTTGTCGATGGCGCGATTGAGGTACACGATTGCGGGGGTAGCTGGGGATGGTTGCGACGGATTGTTGCCATGCATGCTGATCTCCTCGTACGGTAAATTTAACCGCCCTTCGTCGGGCGACGAAGGAGGCGGGCACAAAGTGGGCGTGAGAAACCGGAATAATTGAACCAAAAAACCGGCATACCCGAAGGTATTCCCACCAAGTGACCGCCATGGAAGACGAGCATTGATGGGGCAGACGACAAGAATCGTCTGCCCAGTTCAATTAATTACCGGTTCTCACACCGCATCGCGTACTTTCTGCGCGACGAGGGGAAGATAGCGCAGATTGTTGTTGGCGACAAGCCAACTTCAGTAATTTGAGCCGTTAATGGATCGTAGGTCGGAAAAGCGCAGCGCCTTCCGACGTGCCGCCGGCCGCTAAAAATACCAAGGACTTGACCGGCTGACGCGATTCACGCCGTCGGAAGGGTGAAGCAGGGGTTTCAGATGGCATGCCATCTGCCTGCGCAACGGTATCCGCTTGCAAGCGGATACGCGCCCTGCAAGGGCTACGCTTTTCCGACCTACATTTATCGACGTCGCGCCAACTAGATCGTAGGTTGGGCTGGAAAGCCCAACGTTCAGTCAGTTTCAATGTCATAGAAAAGTTCTAAGGCCTTTTCCCAATCCTGACTGGCATTATGTTTTGCAAAGTATTTCTTTCTATCCTCTATGCTCAGGCTCGCGAAAAACGACGAGAAAAAACAATCATCGTAATAAGCTTGAGCCCCTTGCATCGAACCGCCCCACCATTGCGGCTTGTAGTCAGAAAATGCGAGCCACGGGGGCGGCATAGAAAAATTACACTCAGCGAGCAAATTTAAAAATCTCACGCTATCAGTCACCAGTTTTATGACGACACCGCCGAACTCTTTCACGAGCAGATAGCACAATCTTTCGTCTGTTGTTATAGCCTTGGATTGCGTTACAACAGTGTCACTGAACACTCGTTTAGTTTCTGATTGAAAGTACGAGTCCACTCGCTTCAGAAAAATTTCCATCTCTTCTTTGTCGATCAATTGCGAGGCATAAAAGGCATGAATTCCAGCCGATTCCAAAGAGGATTTTTTCGGATAATTTTTCTGAAAACCTGGGTTGACAGTTGCACTCGTATTTTGAAAAAGATGCTGCAATTCTGACGGCGAATAGCCAAGTACTTGCTCTTTAGGCTCTGGGTTGAATATTTTTTTTATGCGATTCAAGAACGTCATTTAAAGCCCTCGGTGCATCAGCTTGGGTTGCTTACTTTAATCGACTTACTCCGAACCCGGCGGTCGGCGGCAACTCGTCCATTCGACTGGCAAAGCTGGGGAATTTTACCTTGAGACGATTATTTGGCGGGAATTGTCGGCGGAGGGCCAGTATGAAACTGCTCTCCGAGAATGGATGCCGACTCTCTGAGAATGAACACCGACTCTCTGAGAATGAACACCGACTCTCTGAGAATGAACACCGACTCTCTGAGAATGAACACCGACTCTCTGAGAATGAACACCGACTCTCTGAGAATGAACACCGACTCTCCGAGAATGAACACCGACTCTCCGAGAATGAACACCGACTCTCCGAGAATGAACACCGACTCTCCGAGAATGGATACCGACTCTCCGAGAATGGATACCGACTCTCCGAGAGTCAGCATCGAGTCTCCTAAAATCGAAATCTGTTCTCCGAGCATCAACGCCGCGCCAATTGGCCTAGCGGGCCCGCTCCCGGACAGCAATCGTCACAGTTGCCACGCCAAGCAAGAATCAAGAATCATTTCGTCCCGATTTGATAGCGCTATCCAAAGCCATCAATTGAAGCTGTTAGATCCCTCAGGTTGCGGACCTCCGTCTCGAAAATGCTTTGCCGCACGGAAATGTATTGTGTAATGTCTTACCCGCACCATTTGAAATCCCCCTCAAAAAAACCAGCTTTCTGCTGTCGCTTGTCGATCGTTATTGTCGATGCCGATAGCCGATGAGTTGGTGCGTGAATTAGTGCGAGGGATGTTGTTTAACCCATTCTTTATAGGAAGGTTTTTCAATCATGGAAGATCAGTACAGAAAATTAAAACTGTCGGTGAGCAATGCACAGCCTGGTACATACGTTACTGTGAATTTGACCGAGGAGGGTGCTGGGCCAGTTGCCTATAGCACCGGCCCTACACGCACCGGGTCCCCTGGCATCAGTATCAAAACTATTGGTGATACTTTGCCGCTGAATACATTCAACATCACACCTGCGCAAGTGAAGCTCGAGACACAGTCTGGTGGTGATGGTGGCGCCTTGAAATTCGACGTTGAGTTATATCTGTGGTCCAACAACCAGAGCATAAAGTACATCAACCTGGCTTCCAGCTCGGGTCCTGGTGTACAGATAATGGCCTCGGTTGATAATGCGACAGCGCTACCAGTCGGTACAACGCCCACCATGTTCAGGTGGGATATGACAAGAAGTAACGACTCCTGATTTTCGATCGTCCGCTGTATCGTGACACAGCCGGATATTCGCTTAAGTGTGGAGTCCGGCCAACATAATGTCAAAAAGGAGATTGGCTATGGGTAAGGAATTCACTATCAGATTCACCTTTACGGCGCACAACGTCACTGACACGCTGAGGGCTCAGCTGCACTTCAAGGACGACAATACAATTTCGCTAGCGGGCAATAAGCCGGTCCAGATTGAATCAACGTCGCCCCTGGCAGCCCTTAACGTGTGGCAAAAAAGGATGTTCGTGGAGGCCGCGTCGAATACTTCCGGCAACCAGCAATCGGTAACAATCACAGTGCCGATTAGCGCCGTAGGCAGCATTTTGCACGGCAATTTGCCGGGTTCCGATGGGGTGCTGGTTGATGTGAGATATCAGTTCACCGGTTACGATAATTCAGGCCGCATTGAGGTCGGCGACTTTGATATTGAATTTCCCAGCTGACGGCGAGAGCCATGGAGACCAAGGAAAAAGGCAATATCAAGGAGCCGGCGGGCGGCATCGGCCTGCCCGCGACAAAAACAGCGACGCCGAACGAGGAACCGCTTGCGCCGGCCCTGGAGATCAGCCAACTGATTGCCAACGAACGCAATGCGCTCTCCGACGAGGCGCGCCAGTTCCTTGATGCGCATCTGATCGCCAATCCCAGCCACGCGCTGAACGAGCGCTGCTTTCGCCAAACCCAGTCTTTCAAACCTGTCACCATCACGTTTGCCAATCTGCGCGCCAACAGCAAGGCGTTCTTGACCTTGCAGGCCGATCAGGAAGCGATCTGGAGCGATGGCGGCGAAGGCGAGCGGCTGGTCGGCTTGTCGTTGTCGAGCCGGGTTGACCCTGTTATTTACGTGCGCAATTTTCTGTTCAATGCGCGTGAAATGGTTTTGCAGACCTATAAGGATTGCCATGAAATCCAGATCGGCCTGTATCTGCGCACCGATCAGCGCAGCATCAAGGGCAGGGTCGATTTGCCGCCGGATGCAAGCGTGACCTTGCAATCGAATAGCGATCGCAGCACGGTCATCGGCATGAGTTCGTTTGCGATCGACCTGGATTGACACTCACAAAGGAAAGGCCGTTGATGATGACCCAGTCACCCGCTGAGCCACCGGAACCCGTCGCGCTCGCCGCAGAGCAGCAGGCAGGGACCAATCCCGAGCCGCTGCCCTTGCTGCCGGTCATATTGCAATTCAAGGATGTCGCTTCCAACTCCAATATCAATTTCACATTTACCACGGTAGGAGTGGTGTGGTCGTTAGGCGCCAGGTCGGGCGATAGTGTCGGGTTTTCGTACAACGTTGCGCCTGAGAGCGCCGACAGCGATTCCTGTATCAAGAAAATCGAATTCAACAATGCGGTGTTGTCGATCCGCACCGGCGAGGTCGACCAGGCCAGCAATGCGTTCACCTTGACGCTGTTTTTGCAAGTGGCCCCAAAAGTCGATTATCTGCAGGGCTACTGCACGCTCAACAACGAGGCGGTGGTGACGGTCACGATAGGCGCCCAGGGTGCGGTGCAATGGCGCAATGGCCGCATCAGTGCTGTGCTGGTGCAGCATGGAAAAAATTACCGCAAACTCAGCTTTATCGTCAAAGGCGCGCGGGCCGGCGTCAAGGTCGACTTAATGGTCAATGCGAAGCGAGGGCTGGGCAAGGTCAACTGGTCGCTGGGGCCGAATTTTTCTGACGCCGGCGGGGTCCGGCTGGCTAGTACGCACGGCGGGGTGTTGCCGCTGGCATCGATGTCTTATGGCTTCGATACGGTCTCGTTCATTACCGCGGCGCCTGCGGATGGCGCCACCAGCGGCAATGGCGGCGATCCGTTGGAGTTTTACCTGAACACCTATATTGCCTGGTATCCGGAGGACCTGAATTACATCTACCTGAGGACCAGCTGCGACAGCAGCGTGACGGTGTTGGCCCAAGTCGGAAACCGGCAGCCGCAGATCGTCAGCCAGACCGACACTGTATTTACGCTGTAGCGATGAGTCAGTTCAATAACGATGGCGGCCAGGTTTTGCGCAGCGTCAGCGAGTCGCTGCGCAAGCTGATTCGCCATTACATCCCGGAGTTGCAGGCGGAATCCGCAGTGGTGTTCGATTCGCCGGGCGAGATCGACAGCCAGGACGAAACCAAATTGTCGCTGTACCTGTATCAAACCGAGATCAATCCCTACCTGCGCAACCTGGCGCCCAGCCTGAGCCGGCAGGCCGGCACGGATAGTCAGCCGGCTGCGCTGACCGTGACGCCGAGTCCGCTGGTGGTCGATCTGCATTACCTGATGGTGCCGTATGCCAGGTCGGCCGAGCTGGAGCTGGTGCTGGTGGATAAGCTGATGCGGCTGCTGCATGACGTCGGCCAGTTGTCCGGCGAATGGCTTAGCCCTGTACTCAAGCGCAGCGGCAACGAACAGATTGCAATCGTGCCCGATGTCGGATCGAGCGAGACCTTGCGCAATATCTGGGCCGGTTTTCCGAACCATCCGTACAAGCTGACCAAGCTGTATACCTTGACGCCGGTGCGCATTCCATCGGAACTCAGCTTGCAAAGCGCGCTGGTGACCGAGAGCGATCTGGCCTACCGGAATCGGAATCTGCCATGAAGCTGAGCGCCGTGGTGCAGTTGATCGACGGTTTCAGCCAGGCGCCGGCGGTGGGTCTCAGGCCGAAATTCCTGCTCAACCAACAGCCATACGCGCCGTTGGCCAAGCCGCAGGCTTTTTATGCGTTCAGCGACCTGGAGGATGGCGACTATCAGCTGACGATCAGTTATCCGCTGTTCTTTGAACGGCAGATCAGGTTCGAGGTGCCGTTGCGCTTGCCGCTGGCGGACGCCATCGTTCCCTGTTATCTGGAGCCCAGCCCGCTGTACCCGTATCCGGCCGGCACCACGCTGATTCGGGGCCAGGTGCTGTGCGCGGCAAAGCCGCTGGCCGGGGTGGCAATCGGCGCCAACTACCAAAACTGGCGCGGCGAGCCGAAGAGCGCCGCCACGCAGAGCTCGGATTACGGTCAATACGACGGCCGCTACGCACTGGCGCTGGGCGGCAAGCTGGCCGCCGGCACGCCGGTGGATGTGAGTTTTAGCAAGGCAGGCTATGCGACCGTAGAAAAGCGACTGCTGCTGGAACCGGCAGCCATGCGGTTTGTGGACATCGAAATGCACAAATTATGATGAGGGAATGATCTTGGCAGCCTACGCTCACCCCGGCATTTATATTCAAGAAGTCCCCGGCGCCCGCAGCATACAGGGCGCCTCGACTTCGACCGCGGCCTTCATCGGCGTCACCGAAAAAGGCGAGTTCGAGAAGCCGACGCTGATCACCAGTTGGAACGCCTACCAGCGCCATTTCGGCGGATTGGTCTGGAACGGCATGGTGTCGTGGGCGGTGTTCGAATTCTTTAACGAAGGCGGCACCGTTTGCTACGTGGTGCGGGCTAAGGATGGGAACGGGGACGGGAAAGACAAACTCGCTAAAGGAAAGGCTGGCGACATTACGCTGACCGCAGTCACGCCCGGCACCTGGGCCAATATTCTGAAATTTGCGATCAGTAGCGCGAACGGCTCCAAGGACGACAAATCGCCGGTGTTCGACCTCAGCATTGTGGTCGAGCGCGATGCCATCGACAAACCATCGACCGACTCTTCCATCGATACCTTGAAGGCGTATGTCGCACAAAACAACCTGCAACCGCAACCTGTCGGTGACAAGTCTTATTACGTGCTTGAGACCCTCAACGGCTTTACCGAGGCAAGCATGAGCGAGGCGCTGAAAACCAGAATCGACGCTACGTCGATGTTCGTGCGTGCGGAGTTAAAAGCCGGTAGCAAGACGCGCCCGCCTAATGGCGTTACCCCGCTTGCTGGAGGCAAGGCGGCGAGCTGGAGTTTCAAGAGCGCCACCGAGACCTTGGACAAAGTGCAGGGAGTGAGTTTGTTGGCAATTCCTGATACGGTCAATGCGGTCGACAAAAGCGGCAAACCTAGTCAGCAGCAGCAAGCGACCGAGATTAATATCGCGCTGGGGTACTGCGAGAAAGTACAAAATCTGTTTTTCGTCAGCGACCCGCCGTTCGGCCTCGACGTCGACAAGATCGGCAGTTTCAAGGCTGGCAGCGCCACGATACCCGCGCTGAACTCCAACTATGGCGCCATCTATTACCCCTGGGTCTGGATTTACAACCCGATGGTCGGCGCCAATGTGCCGATCCCGCCGTCCGGCCCGGTGCTTGGGCGCTACGCCTACACCGACATCAACGTCGGAGCCTGGAAGTCGCCGGCCGGGGTCAATGACGGCGCGTTAAGGAGCGTGGTGCAGGTGCAAAGCCAGATCACCGATAACGAGCAAGGCCTCTTGAATCCGAACGGCATCAACGCGATCCGTAATTTCCTCAATTACGGCAACACCATCTGGGGCGCGCGCACACTGGCGGCGGCCGGCAGCGAATGGACTTATGTCAGCGTGCGGCGGTTGTTCATTTATGTCGAGCAAAGCTTTCGGAACAGCTTGCAGTGGGTGGTGTTCGAGCCGAACGACCAGCAAACCTGGGCCTCGGTGACGCGCGATGTCAGCGCCTTCCTGACCACGCTGTGGCAAGCGGGCGGTCTGTTCGGCGCGAGCCCGGCGGAAGCATTTTTTGTGACTTGCGACGCCTCCAACAACCCGCCCGAGACCCGCATGCTGGGCCAGTTGTACATCGATGTCGGCCTGGCTCCGGTGTTTCCGGCCGAGTTCGTGATCATTCGCATGTCGCAAAAAATCGCTGGTCCGGACTCCGGTTCTTAAGCAAGTTTTTTCCAAACCAACCTGATCCCGGAGCATCACCATGGCTACACAATTAAGCAATCCATACCGCGGCTTCCGCTTTCAATTGGAAATTTCGGGGATCCAGGTGGCGGCGTTTTCCGAGGCCACGATACCCGACAGCACGATAGAGACGGTCGAGTATCGGGAGGGCACCGATCCGGTATACAAACGCTCGCTGTCGGGGCTGAGTACCTACGGCAAGCTGAGCCTGAAAAAAGGTTTGACCGATTCGATGGAGCTATACAACTGGCACCAGCTGGTTGCCGCGCAAGGCTCTACCGCCAAAGGCGCGCAAAAAAACATCTCGTTGATATTGCTGGATGCCGGCGGCGCCGCCAAGGCACGCTGGAATGTGATCAACGCCTGGCCCAGCAAATACGAGAGTACCGGCCTGAACGCGGCCAGCAGCGACGTGATGGTCGAAACTTTCGAGTTGACCATTGAGTACATGACCAGAGTGACCTAACCAGGAGAAGCAAACATGGACGTAATCAGCACTGAAATCGAATTTACCCTGCCGCTCGGATATCGCGACAGCGACGGCAATCTGCATAAGAATGGCGTGATGCGCCTGGCGACCGCCGGCGATGAAATCCTGCCACTGAAAGACCATCGGGTGCAAAACAACCCGGCCTATCTGAGCGTCATCGTCTTATCAAGGGTGATCGTGCGCCTGGGCAGCCTGGACATGGTCAATACCAAGGTCATCGAGGATTTGTTTTCTGCCGATTTTTCTTATCTTCAGGATTTGTATAACCGCATCAACCAGGTCGAGAGTGACGACAAGGTGGTGCAGATGGAAAGCTTCGAGCCTTTGGGGAAGCGCGGCTCCCTGTAGCGCCCGACCAGCTATATGCGGAGATCGCCTTCATGGCATATCACTTTCATTGGTCGTACAGGGAGATTCTGGCTATGGAACATGCCGAGCGCCGCCGCTGGTGTGAGGAAATCAGCAAGATCAACCACACCATGAATAGCGACGAGCGGCAGAAAAACCTTCTTGATTTGGGAGCGTGACATGGCTATCGGATCCTCGATGCTCAAGGCCGGACCTCGCGCCAATCCGTTTAAATCCTACAATTTTTATGTGGAGCTGGGCGGCATCGTGGTCGGCGGCTTTACGTCGATCGAAGGGCTGCAATCGAAAATCGAAGTCAAGACCGTGCGCCAGGGCGGGGTCAACGATCTTGAATACAAATTGCCGGGGCAGGTCACTTACGTCGACCTGGTGTTGAAAGCCGGGATCACCGCGCTGGACCCGATGTGGTTGTGGTATCAGGCCAGCATGCGCGGCGAGATCAAGCGTTTGAACGGGTCCATCTATCTGCTGAACGACCAGGGCAGGCCCACAGTCAGCTGGAATTTCTACAATGCCTGGCCGATCGAATGGCAAGGGCCGAGCCTGGACGCCGCGCAAAACCTGGTCGCCAGCCAGAATTTTACGCTGGCGCATGAGGGAATCAAGAAAAATATCGGCGGAGGTTTTGCCTGATGGTGGCTCGGCAGCCGATTGCCTCGATGCGTTTGCCGTGCGCCGCCGGTAGCGGCTTGCGGCTGGTCGGCCAGCGTATCGGTTGGCCGGCGATTCATCCAGCCTTGAATCTGACGTTCCTTCAGCCGGCGCGTCCGGCATCAGTCGATCCGGCACCGCCTGCGCATTGGCTGCATTTGCTTTACCACTTGATCCGCTCCGTCGAATTGCGTATCGGTCGACCGGATATGCAACGGCGGCGCGAGAGCCATAGCGCGCCACGCTTGTCGCGTCCGGGTAGTTTGGCGCCGGGCTATCCGTTACGACGGCGCAAGCGCATGCAGCTGCCGTCGCGCATGCCTGAACGTCCGGTCGCGACCGGTCAGATGGGCGCTGCCGGCGTGCCGCACGAGAGCGGACAATCCAGCCTGTTTTATCTTTTCCGGAGCGCCGATGCGGCTGGCGTTACAGGCATGCGAGGTGGATTCGAGGGCGCCGCCCAACGCTTGGTGCTGCTTGCATCGCGCGCGCGATCCGAGCCATCGAGGCAATCATTGCGCGGCACGCGGCGACCTGCGCTTATACAAAATTTGATCGAACGCAGCCATCGCACATTCATATCGCCGTTTGTCATCGGCGCCGCTGCCGCCAGCGGACAGCCGCAGCAAACCATATCGCAGCGCTTGACCGAGCGCGGCAATCGCAGGCCTTACGCGACGCTTGCCGCCGACAGCATTGTCAGCGCCGGCCGATGGCGCAGGCAAACGTCTGGGCGGACGCGGCAATTCGATCTACAACAAAGAAGAGAACCGACCGCAGCGGCCACGCCAAAGTCGCGCGTTGCGCCTGCACTGCGATTCGTCAGCCGGCAGTCCGGACCGCTGCGCATAGCCCCGTCCGCCGCAGCGCGCTCGCAACAGTTGACGCAGACGCAGTTGCGGCAATACCGCTACCTGGCCGGGTCGGATGTTGGACGGCAGCGCGAACCTGGCGTAGCTGTTTTCCACGCACTACACCAGTTATTCCAGCGGCAACGGCATACCGGTCGCCAGCATGCTGCGCCGGCGCAGCAACAGGCACGCGTTGGCGGACGCCGCCGGCAGCGGCAAGACATCCGGCCGACCGCCGTTCTGTCAGCGCCGTCGCCGCGTAGTCTGGTCGCCGGCAACGGGCGCCACCGACCTTCCATGCTGCAGCACCTTTCGCAGCCTGGAGCTGTTGCGGCCGCCTCGTCCGCCATACCGGCCCCGGCCGCGGTAGCTGCCGCAGAGCAGTTGTCGCAACTCGGCCGCTACCGTCCCGGGCCTGCTTCGGCGTTGGCCTTCAGGCAGTCGAACCAAGTCCGGCAAGCAGATGTGCAACGCCAGATCGAGCGCATCGAACACACGGTGCACACCAAGGTGGTGCGCGAGATCATGCATCACAGCCACAGCCAGCAACAAGTCCGCGGCGCGGTGGAGGATGCGTTGTTGTCGCCGCAACTGTTGCAGTCGCTGGCGCGAAAAATTCACGCCACGATAGAACAACGCGCCGCCATCGATCGTTACCGTAAAGGAGGACGCTGATGCTGGAGATGGCCAAGATCGTGGTGCAGCAAACCGGCGAGGAAATCCCCGTCATGTACAACCCGACCGAACTGTCGCTGAACAAGACGGTGATGTTGAAAGGGCATGGCTCGCAGATCCAGTTTCAGCGGGTTGTCGACGACGACTTGACGCTGTCGCTGTTTTTCGATACCTACGAACAGCAAACCGATGTGCGCGCCAAGACCAACAAGATCGTCGCGCTGACCCAGCCGACGGTCGGTCATGCCGAACGGCGCGAACCGCCGGTCTTGGTATTCACCTGGGCCGGTCCTTTATTCGTCGGCATGATCACCAAGCTCGACCAAAAGTTCACGATGTTCCTCAGTTCCGGCATACCGGTCAGGGCGGAACTGTCGGTAACCTTCAAGGCGGTGCTGACGGCGGAGGAGGATCAACGGGCGCAAGGCAAGTTCAATTGCCGCCAGCTATGGCAGGTCAAGGAAAACGATCGCCTATACCTGATTGCGCAGCAGGCGCTGGGCGACCCCAATCAATGGCGCCTGATCGCCGCTGCCAACCAGATTGACGATCCGTTGAATTTCCCCGGCCGCACCGATATCGGACGCATGCTGGTGATTATCGACACCCACGGCGAGTCGTTTAACGAGGTCGCTAATGCTTAGCGTAAAAACCGGAAGCTTCAGGATTTTGAAGAACAATAGCGCCTTGCCGATGTCGGTGATGGCGGCAATTCAAAGCGTGCGGGTCGAACAAGAAATCAATGTGCCGACCATGTTCAGCTTTACCTTGAACAGCGTGGCGTCCGGCGGCGGCTGGCAGGACATCAACCTGGACCTGTTCAAGCCGGGCGACCAAATCACGGTGTTTCTCGGCCTCGACATGACGCAGCAAATGGTCAACGGCGAGATTACCGCGATCGAACCGCATTTTGGCGAATACTCCAGCGTCACCATCCACGGCTTCGACCGCCTGTACCGGCTGCAATTCGGCACGCGCAGCAGGACCTACCGCGATATGAACGACAGCGAGATCGTGGCGCAGCTGGCACGCTCGGCGGGCTTGACCGTCAGGCCGGAAGGCAACCCAGGCCTGAGAGTTGGCTATGTTCTGCAGAACAATTTATCCGATTACGATTTTCTGCTGGGGCGTTGCGAGCAATTGAATTATGAATTGCAGATGGACGACACCACTCTGGTGTTCCGGCCGTCGGCCGCCGGCGCCAGCGCCACCAAGTCGCTGAACTATCCCGACGACGCCGGCGAGATCAGCCTGATCCTGAGACTGCCCACCATGGGACAGGAGGTCAGCGTAAAAGGATACGACGTCACATCGAATAGGGTGCTGACGGCGACGGTGTCGTCCGGCACCGCACAAGGCAAGATGGGCGGCAAGCAAAGCGGCTATCAGCTGGCGCAGGATTTCCCGACGTCGGCTATGCAGCTTGAACGCCCCAACATCGACACTCCGGAGGCATTGCAGCAAGTCGCTGCTGCGCAGTATCAGCGCCACCTGAATCAATTCATCGAAGGCCGCACCAGCGTGCTCGGCGATCCCGGCCTGGTGGCAGGCGTCAACGTCAAATTGAGCGGCCTGAGCCCGCGCTTCAACGGCATCTACTACATCACGGCCAGCGTGCATCGTTACGATGTCAACGACGGCTACCGGACCGATTTGAAACTCAGGAGGAGCGGCATATGACGCTGAATCAAGCACTTTCTTCAGGCGGCCTGGCGCTGGGCGTGACCATCGGCACGGTCGCCGACACCAGGGACAAGGAGGGCTTGGGCCGGGTCAAGGTCAGGTTCGTTTTGAAAGGACAGGATATCGAATCGGACTGGCTGCAGATCGTCAGCTGCTCCGCCGGCCCTGGCTACGGCGCGTTTTTTTTGCCGCAAGCAGGCGATTCGGCGCTGCTGGCGTTTGCCGACGGCGATGCCAGCAAGGCGTACGTGCTGGGGTTCATGTGGAACGGGCAGCAAAAGCCGCCTCTGGAGAAGTCCCAGCAACAGGATGTGCGCGTGATCAAGAGCCGCGGCGGCAAAACCATCATGCTGGACGACTCCGATCGGGGAAACATCACCATCGTCGATCAGCGCAACAATCGCATCGTGATCGATACCGCCAGCGACAAGATTTCCATCAGCAGCGAGGGCGACCTTGAGATCAGCGCCAAAGGCCGGCTAACCATCAGCGGCGCCAAGGTGATTATTCAAAATACCGCCGGCAGCGTCAAAGCCGAGTTGTCGGATGCCGCCATGAAGCTGCAAGGCGGGCAGAGCATCAAGCTGTCGGCCGCGATGATTGACTTGAATTGAAGGGACGGATATGGGACAAGGTGCAGCCAAGCAGGGCGACAGCATCGTCAACAGCGCGGACATTCATATCGTGATGGTGCCGAGTCCGGGCGGTCCGGTGTCGACCCCGCAACCGTTTCCGTTCAACGGCAGGATTGTGCTCAACACCAGTCTGAACGTGCGCATCAATAGCCGCCCGGCGGCCACAGTCGGGTCGATGGCGCAAAACATGCCGCCGCATATCCCTGCCAACGGCATGTTCCAGGTGCCGCCGACCAACCTCGGGCGGGTCGTGCTGGGCAGCATGACGGTGCGCATCAACGGCCGGCCGGCGGCGCGCGCCGGCGATATCTGCGAGACCTGCCACGACATGCCGCCGGTCGGTCCGCAGGCGCCGCCGTCGACGGTGCAGGTGCTGGGCCTGAGTACCGTGAGGATAGGCTGACGATGGCGGCCAGCAGCGATTTCCTGGGACAGGGCTGGTCGCATCCGGTGGCCATCAATGCCGGCCAGGTGTTGTTCGCGGCCGACGGCGAAGACATCCGGCAAGCGATCTTGATCATTTTGCAAACCGCGCCCGGCGAACGGGTGATGCTGCCGACGTTCGGCTGCCGCATCAATGAACTGGTGTTCGCAGCCGGCAATGCCACCGCCGTCAGCCTGGCGCAGTTGTATGTGACGCAGGCGTTGAACCAGTGGGAGCCGAGGATTCAGACGTTGCAAGTGAACGTCACCATTGCGCCGCAACAGCCGAACTGCCTGCAAATCGCGGTCGATTACCTGATTCGGGACCGCAATCAGCCGGGCAATCTGGTGTTTCCTTTTTATCTTAAATAGAGCAGGAGCCAAGTATGGATCAAGCAAGCATCGCCGCCAGGATCAAGGAGCTGAAAGACAACTATCAAGCCGGGCAGGGGCAACTGCGCAGCCTCGAAGCCCAGCAACGGGAATTGCAGAACACTATGCTCAGGATCAGCGGCGCGATCCAGGTGCTTGAAGAGCTACAACAAGAGTTGCAGCAAGAGCAGCCGGTGTCCAGTCAGGAGCGCGCCATGCACATCGCAAGATAAATCGGATGCCTATGACAGACCCGATTCTGGACTTTCGCACTGCCCGGGAGTTTTATCAGCAGGCGCTGGAGCTGGCCCAAATCTACACGCCCGAATGGAGCAAATACTGGCCGTCGGCATTGACGCCTCCGCTGAAGCCGCAGGACGCCGCTGCAATAGCGCAGGCGGTCAATCAAGATCCCGGATTGGTATTGCTGAATCTGTTCGCGCAACTGGCGGGCTATACCGCCGGTATTGAGAACCGGATACCGGATCAAAGGCGGCAGGCGTTTTTCCGCTTCCTGAACATGCAATTGCGAGCACCGCTGGCGGCGCAGGCACCGCTCCAGTTCAAGCTCAAACCGCAGCAGCCGGCCAAGCAGATACCGGCGCAAGCCGCAGTCCTCGCTGCCGATGCGCAGACCATACGCTTCCAGACCAATCAGGAGTTGCTGGTGGTGCCGGCCGAGTTGTGCGCGGCGATGACCATCATCCCGGCTCAAGACCAATATATCGATGCGATGCCGGTGCTGAGCGCCGCCGCCGACAGCGACCTAAGCGTGCCGCTGTTCGTCGCCAACGATGCGGCGGAGCCGGGAGGGGCGTTTGAACAGCCGCTGGGGCACTGGTTCATCATGGGCGACAGCCAGTTGTTCAAGCCCGACCCGGCGCTGCAAAGCATCACCGTCACATTGCATGGCAAGCAGTTGTACCGCGACTATTTTGAACAATGGTGCGATGGCGCAATGACGCCGTTGAGCGTGCAGTTGCGCGATTGGCCCGACGCCCAGAAACTGGAGATCACGTTCAAGCAAAAGCCGCTGGCGCCGCCGCTGAGCATAGACCGCTTGCACCGGCAACTCTATTCGCAGGAAGATCCCGGCGCCGGTTTTGCCGACGCCCCGCAAGCGGCATCGGAGCAGCAGCCGGAGTACTGGCTGTTGGTAAAACCCGGTCCGCAAGTCAAGGTGCTGGCTTCGCTGACGCAGCAACTGCCGGTCATCACCGGTCTGCAATGCACCTTCAAGGGCGATCTGATCCAGCCGCAACAGGCGGCCTTCAACGTCGTGTTGCTCGACATTGCGAACGGCGCTTACCCGTTCGGCGAAACGCCGCAAATCAACGACGCCTTTTATATCCGTAGCGACAACGTCTTTTCCCGGCAAGGCGCAGAAGTCAGGATCTCGTTCAAGCTGACCGCCGTCGCCAGCGAATATCCGGTGACCCTGTACTGGCAATTCTGGGATGGCAAGCAGTGGCAGTCGTTCAATCAGACCGACGTCCAGGCCAGGCAGTATCAATTTGCCGACACGACCAATAAGCTGCGTTGCGCCAGCCCTTGTGAGATACGGTTTCTATGTCCGGCGATAGGCGAAACCAGCGTGGCGGGCGAAACCGGGTTATGGATACGAGCGCTGATCGCGGCCGGCGGTTATGGCGAGGCGGGCGGTTTTGTGACCGCCGGCGTGGCCGACACCATAGCCCGCATTCCCGCAGCCATCCTGACGCCGGCGCAAAAGAATAGCGTGACCGCCTATTTGAACGATGTCGAAGGCGTGAATTTTTCCTATCAATTCAACCAGGCAGAGTTTTGCCCGCCTTACATCCAGTCGCTGCAAATAAGTTACAGCTACTCGGCAGCGCCCAGTCGCTACTGGAGTTACAACGCGTTTGAGTTGAGTCCCTTCGTGTTCCATCCGTTCAAGCCGGTGGAAGAAGTGCTGACGGGGTTTTATTTTGCTTTCACGCCTGACGATTTCGGCAAATACACGTTGGGCAACAAGCTGAGCTTGTACTTTTACCTGCAACAGGAAAGTGTCGAGCCGGGCGGTGAACTGCTATGGCAATACCATGACGGCCAGGCATGGCAGGCGCTGGCGGTCGACGATGGCAGCGATGGCCTGAGCCATTCCGGGATCGTCAGCTTCATCGTGCCGGCGACCATGCAAGCGGCCTATCTGTATTCGCAGAGCGCTTACTGGTTCCGCATCAATAATCCGCTGGTCCAGCGCACCATCCGCATCTACGGGATGTACCCCAACACGGTGATGGCCAGCAATATCACCAGCGTCGAGGACGAAGTGCTAGGGTCGAGCAATGCCCAGCCGTCGCAGAGCTTCAAGCTGAACAACACGCCGCTGCTGCCGAATCTGGATCTGCAAGTGATCGAAACGCGCGGGCTCGATCCGGCTGGGCAGGGCGAGGCCGCACCGGATCTGGGGAGCGAGGAAGACAGTGCGGGAGACGAGGGAGACGGTGCGCAAGGCAGCGATCAAATCAGGCGCCAGTGGCAAGCAGTCGATAATTTTGCCTTCAGCGGCCCCGCCGACCGCGTCTACATGCTGGATTGCCAGAATGGCTTGATCACTTTCGGCGACGGCTATAACGGCATGATTCCGCCGCCCGGCTATAACAATATCCTGGCCGCGCATTACGACTACACGCAAGGCTTGGCGGGCAATGTGGCGGCCGGCCGCCTGACCATGCCGCGGCCCGGCATCAACAATATCGACAGCGTCAGCAATCCGGCGCCAGCGGCGGGCGGCGTCGATGGCGACACGGTAGCCGACATCACCCGGCATAGCCCGGCGCTGATCAAGGCCAACGGTTACGCGGTGGAACTCGGCGAACTCAGCGTGCTGGCGCTGCAAGCCTGTCAGCAGGTAGCGCAGGCGCGGGCGGTGGAGACTCCCGATCAGCGCATCCGCGTGGCGCTGCTGGCGCTCAGCGATGCGCCTGTGCCACATACCAGCCCGGCAATCTTGAATCAGGTGCGGATTGCGCTGCAGCAGGTTTGCCTGGCGCCGCTAGCGCCGCGCATCAGCACCGAGGCGCCGGATTTCGTGGCGATCGACGTCAGCGTGCAACTGGCGGTCAAGATCGCGCCTGATCAAAAAAACGCGCTGCAACAAAGCATCGTCCGGCAGCTCCAGGCATTTTTGCAGCCGGTGTTCGGCGGCCTTGAGCAGCAGGGGTGGCGCTTCGGCCAAACCGTGCAAGCCTTGACTGTCAGCCGCTTCCTGCGCCAGCTGCCGCAGGTCAAGGCGGTGCTGGCCCTGAATCTGAACGGTCGGCAACAGGGCGATATCGCTTTGCTGCCGACCCAGTTGCCG
Organism: Paraherbaspirillum soli; assembly: GCF_042654985.1. Taxonomy (NCBI): domain Bacteria; kingdom Pseudomonadati; phylum Pseudomonadota; class Betaproteobacteria; order Burkholderiales; family Oxalobacteraceae; genus Paraherbaspirillum; species Paraherbaspirillum soli. The sequence goes on from NZ_JBHSMT010000028.1 coordinate 85,458, forward strand.
GTGGCCGGGGCTATCTCCGTCCTGGTTTATCCGGAGTAAGGACTATGGCCTTCGAATTGCCGAATCTGGACAGCAAGAGCTACCAGCAACTGGTGACGGACTTGATGCGCCGGATTCCGCAATACACCAAGCTGTGGACCGACTATAACGATAGCGATCCCGGCATCACCATGTTGCAATTGCTGGCCTGGCTGGACGAGTCGCTGCTGTATCAAGCGAACCGGATCCCGACCTTGACCGATGAAAATTTCTTGCGTTGGGTGCTGGGGCTGGCCTTCAGTACCAATCAAACCGAGTACAGCCTGGTGGCCGAGGATAAAAAAAATCCCGACTTCGATTTTCTGGACTTGCGAGCGTTGCTGGCGCAAATCGAGCAAGGCCAAAAGCACAGCAAGCAAACCTTGCAGAAAGAAGTGTTGTCGTATCTGCAAAGCCCGTATCTGGCCTTGACCCTGCCGAATATCGAAGCGCTGGCGCTGCAAAGCAATCGCAAGATCGCCTGGCTCCACGAGCAGCAACAGGCTCATGCTGATGGCGACCCGCCGCTGTATGTACAACAGGCACACGCGGAAAACGCGGAGCAAGCCAGCGTCGTCTATATCTTGAGCGACGCGCCGCGGGAATACCAACTCCCGGACTATCCCAACCGGCAGCAATATGGCAACGCCGGCGCTACCATGCGCCGCCTGTTGCTGCTGCAACCGCGGGATCGCACCAAGCAAGAGAAAACCTTGCTGGACCAGGTCGGTACCTATTTGCAGCCGCGCGTGATTGCCGGCAGCGCGCTGCGCGTGCGCATGGCGCCATTGACGGCGATCGATGTGAGCTTGTCGATGTTATGCAGCGCCGACACCGAACTGGCAGTCACGCTCGCTGCGGCGATGCAATCGCTGTTTGCCTATTTGCAGCCGGATGGCGGCCCCGATGGCCAAGGCTGGCGCTATGGGCAAGCCCCGAGCGCCGACGATTTGAAGCAGCTGGCATTGAGCGTGCCGGGGGTTGCGGCGCTGGAAACGTTCAATCTCAACCACATTCCCACCGTCATGCTCGACCAGATGGCGGAACTCGGCGCCAACACCTTGCTGGCCAGTTTTCCCGCCGGCCGCAGCGCGATGCTGTACCAAGGTTTTCCGCGCTTGCGCTGCCTTGACATCACCGTCAAGCGTCAGCAGCCATGAGCGAAGCGTCCAGCTACCTGCGTTATCTGCCGGCCATCTACGGCGGCAAAGGTTCGGAGTTCGTCGGCGACTATCTGAAGATATTCGAGAAACTGTTGAGCGGGATCGACGACGACAAACTCGGAGGCCGCCGCGGCATCCAGGAATTGCTGGCCAGCGAGGTGATCGGCAACCTGTTTTATCCGCGTCTCGGGTTCTTGTTCGACCCGGCCGACACCCAGTTCATGCCGCCGATTTCCGGCGTGAAACCGGAGAAGGAAAAGGAGGAAATCCTCGCCAAACTCGACAGCTATATCGGGGTGCCGACGCCAAGCGATCCGCTGGCGCGCTTCGCCGGCAGCCAACAGTCCGCGGCGTCCTCGCAAGATGCGGTGCAAGCCTGGCTCAATGGTTTATTAAACTGGCTCGGCGGCTGGGTCGACCTGACGCCGGACAATCGTTGGGATATTGATAAAAAACGCCGGGTGATAGCGCAAATCCTGGCGCTGTACCGGCTGCGCGGGACGCCGCAGGGCTTGAAAATGTTGATCGACCTGCTGCTCGATCTGCCGTTGACGATTATCGGCGTTCAGTACAAGGCGGGCGAGTCCGTATCGATCTCAGGGCCGATATCGGTAGAGGTCAGCAATCCAACCCCGCCTTGCATCAAGGTCAGCGATCAGGCCAGCACTGCGTTTATCGTGAAAGACCGCTACCAGCCGGACACGCCAGTGGTATCTGGCTACTTTCCGTGGTTGTTCGAGGTGCTGATCATTTTGCCCAACGACGGCAAACGCGACTTTGTTTTGACCCTCAAAAATGTGCAGCAAATTTTGCTGCTGCAACAGCAATTGCAGCAATTGCTGGCCAGCGTCAAACCCGCTGCCAGCAAATTCACCATCCGCATTCGTCCCAGCATGCGAATGGAGACCGTCAGGCGAATGGAGAGCACCACCGACATAACAAAGATATGCAATGCCGGAACACTCGGCGTCAATACTCTACTGGGGATCAAAGGAGAAAGTTAAATGAGCACATCCATTCCATCTGAAATCGCACGGCGTCTTAACTATCACAACGGCATGTTTCTTACTGCGGAAAACATGACTGTGGAACAGAATTATTTTTCGAATTGGATTCGGTTGCAGAATCGATGCCTGTATACGCCGGGGGTGCTGAGTGGTCTCGCCGTCACCGAGGACAGCAGCCATATGTGGTGGGTCGCCCCCGGCACAGCAATCAACGCTAACGGCGATTTCTTGATCTTTCCCGGTACTTCTCCCGGCACTTTGCTGACGCCAGCGACCATTCCCGGTGATAGCTATAACTTGTATGTCATGTATCCGCCCGACGTTACTGGTTCCCCCGACGTCGTCAATCAGGCTGCGGTGCTGAAAAATGGTCCGTTGTCGACTTCTGAACTTGATGCCTCCGTGCTGTTGGCAGAAGTGTTCCTGACTGACGGCAGAATTACAAAGATCGAGAACAGGAGGGCGCCGGTGGAGAGCTTACTGCCGGCTAAACTAAACAGGGGCGGCACGCTTCACGCCAGCGTCGAGACCAGTCTGAACGCTGCCCTGCAGGGCAGCGTGATAGTCGATACCCGCACGCTGCTAAAGCCCGGCGACAGTGTTTCGCTGCCGGTTTTTTACCTGGCGGACAAGAGTCTGGCCTTCAATGCGCCGCCCAAGGTCCATGCCACGGTACTCGGCCCGACCCCCTATGCGATCAACGTCGATCACGTCAGCAGCAGTCAATGCACGCTAACCCTGAGCGCGGTGCAGACCCGCACCGACGACACGCTGTCGACGCAGGTGAACTGGTTAGCCATGCCCGATTCCTTAACCATTAAAAAGCCTGATCGGACCACACCATGAGCAGTTCATTGATCCAGCGGCCGCATTATTTCGCCGGCGAAGCCTTGCTGACTGCCGACTTCATCTGCGAACAGCAGTACCACATGGAGATGCAAAGCTATAACAACCAAAGCCTGTATACCTACGGGATTGCGTCCGGGCTTGAGATTTTCTGGGATGCCGAAAGCAACAGCAATCAAGTCGAGGTCAGTCCGGGCATGGCAATAGATTGCCTCGGCCGCCAAATCATCTTGCTGCAGCCCCAGGTGGTGAAATTGGTCGATGTGATGTCAGGGTCGAATTATTTCCTGACCATTAGCTACGACAACGTGTATGCCGACCTTAACGACGAAACCGGCGTCGCCGGCTATAAGCGGATCGTCGAGCAGCCACGGATTCAGTACGTGCGCAATCTGCAGCAGCCGGGCCTGAATGTTTTGCTGGCGGTTATCGGCTTTGCCACCAAGGACACGATCAACCAGTTGACCTATCGCTCCGGCAATATCGAACGGCGTTACGTCGGCTCATCGTTGGGCGCGCTGAATTTCATCACCGAAGGCACCGGCGTCCACAAAACCGATATGCCGAATTCCCTGAACGGCTTTTTCGATGCCAAGGACAACAACGATCTCTATCCCTGCATCAGGGCCAAGCGAGAAACCAGCGGCCAGCAAGCGTATCTGGAAGTGGATGCGGCGCGCAGCCAGTTCATGGGACTTGTGACCACGGGCAATAATCTCGGCATCGGCAGCGACCAGCCGCTAGCCAATTTGCAAGTCGAGGCGATCACCTTCAAGGGACAGGGCGTGTTGACTTCCACCGGTGAACTGGTGACGCTATCGAAGCCGCCGACGCCGTTTTTCCAGGTCGGCGATGTGCTGATCTCGGACCCGCCAGCGACCGTGAACAACGGCAGAGCCAGTTTCTGGCTGGACCAGCGTCGCACTATTACCGCCGTCAATCAGGAGCTGCTACAGGTCACGGTGGAATCTGCTTTTGATCCGCCGTTGGATCACATTACTTACACTTATATCCGAGGGACGCTGGCACGCTTCGGCAGTGGCAACAGTTTTCTCAACATTAATATCGATGGCACGGTCGAACTGGGGGGGCAGGCAAGCGCCAGCACTGGTCGCGGCGCCAGCGGCCATCATGCGTTGTTCATCGCAGCTGACCGTAAGGTAGGAATCAACCTGTCGGATCGGGATCCGGAGGCGACGCTGGACGTCAACGGCAAAATCCAGGCGGATGAATTGGAAGTCAACGAACTTCTGTGCATTAATACCGATGGCACGGTCGAACTGGGGAAGCAGGCATCCGCCGGCACCGGCCATCATGCATTGTTTATCACAGCCGATCGTAAAGTCGGCATCGCGCTGGCAGATCGCACTCCGGAGGCGACGCTGGATGTCAACGGCGCCGTGCATGCGAAGAGTTTTGTAGGCGACGGCTCCGAATTGACGAACTTGCCGGCGATGGCCAACTACTGGACTCTCGAAACCGACGGCCGCACGTCGACCGGCAATTTGTACTATACCGACGGTAATGTCGGCATCCGCAACAACAAGCCGCTGGCGGCCCTCAGCGTCGGCGGCGGCCAGTCGTTTATCGGCAAAGGCCTGGTAACTTCCATCAGCGATGGTGTGTTGCAGGGGTACCAAACTGCCTTCCTGGACCAGGTCGCGGCCGGCGACACGATTACCATCGGCATGCTGGTCGAGCAGGTCGGCGTCATTTCGAAAATCATCAGCGGCACCGAACTGATACTGAAGGAGCCACTGCCGATCGCGCTGTCGAACTCGGCCTACAGTTATCAAGCGCCCGGCGGCGACAAGCAGGCCGGAACCGGGAAGATCAGCAGCGACGGCAGCACAGTGACCGGCATCGACACCAATTTCGGCGACGAGGACAAGTTCGTGGTGGGCGGAAAAATCATCATCGACCGTTTCGATGTCAAGGTCATTCCGCCATCCGATACGACGCAGCCGCAAACCATGTATGTGCAGGCGGTCAAGAGTCAGACGGAGTTGAGCCTGATTCTGCCGAATGGCAAAAAGGTGGGCAGCGCGACTTTTTCCGCCGCGACTTCGGCCTATGTCGTGACGCCATCGCTGCTGGCCCATATCAGCGCCAATGGCGGCGACACCGTGCTGCCGCCAGCCCAGGCGCAGGACATTCCGCCGGCGCTGGTGATCACCACCAACCACGTCGTCGCCACTCCCAATACGGTCGCCATCAATCTGCCGCTGGATCAAATCCAGAGTCGATATGCACTGCAGGTGAACGGCGATGTCAGTTTCGGCAGTGGCGCGCTGCATGCCGGCGGCAATATCGTCAGCGATGCCACTTTGGAAAGCAAGGCAATGCAGGTGGCCGGGACCACGATCAATGCCGACGGCAGCGTGCAAATCATCGGCAACCGGGTGGCCTACGATCAAAAAGCGTTGATCAAAGGCGGCACCAGCTTCGAGCAGGTAGCGACCAGCGATGGCTATGTGATGGCCGCCATCGGCCAGCCGATTTGGAAGGCAAATCATTGCGGCAGTCTGGCCGGCACTACCAGCCACAATGGCAAGCAGACCAGTATTGTGCATGCGACCGCGCTCGCCTATCAAATTAAGACGTCGAACGGCAACGAAGATGATAAGACTATCTCCATCCCGGTTCCCGGCTCCTTCACGATGCCGGTCAAACAAGGCGAGACCTGGACGCTTAAATTGACTTGGAACGCCGACATCGGCAAGGCGCCGCCGCTTAAGTTCTATTGGATCCCGCTCGGCCCGCCGCCGCCGAACGCAAAGCTGGCTGAAGCCGAAGCAGCGGCCATATTGGCGGGCGACGACCTAAGGCAGAACGAAGCCGGCGATGAAGGATAGGGTGGCGCACCAAGCTGGTCGATATCACCAAACCGCAAGGATTCAGCATCGATGACCACTACTGACAACGCCGCCTACCGCGACAACCAGGACTTGCTGCAAGCCTTGCTCCGGCTTGGCGACAGCATGATAGAGCGCGCTCTGCTGGTGCGGCAGGCGGCCGCCGATCCGACAGCCAGTCCGGCGGACGCGCAGGACCTGGTCGCTGCGCTGTACCGGCAACCGCCTCAGTTGCAACAACAGCTTGAACAACTCAACCTCGGGTTGCAGCGGCAGTGGGATCGCCTGCAGCGACGCAGTGCTGCCAGCGTCCGCGCCCAGGTGTTTTTGCCATGGGTGCATCTGACGCTGCTGTTCCAGCTGGAACGGCGCGACCAGGAATTGCTGCTGTGCGCTCTGCTGGCAGAGATCGATCCGCGCTACCGTGTCATGTTGCAGGCGCTGACCGACGAGCTCGCCGGCGACGCCAGTTTTACGCCGTTGGCGAGCGCCGTCTTGATGCTAGTCGGCGGTCCGGCCGAACGCATCGACCTGCAGCAACGCCTATTCAGCGACGCTGCCTTGCGCCGCTGGGATTTGATCGAACTGGCGGCCGGTTGCCGGCTTGGCACGCTGGCCGGCGGCTACCGGCTCACTGCCGCCATCAGCGCGTATCTGCTGGCGCGCGCCGCGCCGCAACTACGATTGGAACAAGCGCTGGATGAGATCGACAGCGCGCTGCCGCTGGCCGATCATCTGGTCGACGACGCGGTGCTGCAACAGCTGTCCAATTTCATCGCGCGCGCCGGCAGCGACCAAGTATCCCCGGCCAGCTATCTGCTGCACCTGCAAGGGCCGGATTTGCCGCTGCAACAAAGCCTGTGCGCCGCCGTCTTCAAGCAAATCGGCATGAGCTGCGTCCGGCTCGACGGCAAAGCCATTTGGCAAGCCTATCTCAACGGCCAAAACAATCGTGCCGAATTGACTGCGCGCCTGCGCCTGTTGTGCCGCGATGCGCTGCTGTGCAACCGGGTGCTGGTATTGGTCCATTGCCAGTGGCTAAGTACGCCGGACAGTGCCGACGATTTGCTGGACGAGGTGTGCAACACGCTGCTCGACAGTCAACGCTACCTGGCGGTATTAAACGGCCCGGCGCGCCGTCTGAGCGACCTGGCGCACCAGTACAGCGCGCATCGGGCGCTACCGATCCTGATCAAGAGCCGGGTTCCCGCTAGCCAAATGCGGCATCGTATTTGGCAGCGCCACCTGCCGTCGCTGGGCTTCAAGCCGGCTGAATCGACGCTGGCCCAGTTGGTTAACAATTACCCGTTCACGGAGGAACAAATTCTGACGGTGGTGAAAGAAGCCGCCAGCCGCCAATTGCTCAATCCCGACGCCGAAAGTGCGGCCGAGCTGCTGCTCGACGCCTGTCGCGAGCAAAGCAACAAGGAGCAACTGAGCGTCGCGCAAGAGGTGAAAAGCGCTTACCGTTTCAGCGACATCGTGTTGCCTGCCAATACCCGGCAATGGTTGCTGGAAGTTTTGCAGTACGCGCAAAATCGGCATCAAGTCATTGAAAACTGGGGCTTCGATAGCAAGAACCAAAACAGCAAAAACCTGTGCGTGCTGTTTTACGGCCCCTCAGGCACCGGCAAAACCATGGCCGCCGCTATCATCGCCAATGAACTCAATCTCGGCCTGTACAAAATCGACCTCGCCAATCTGGTCAGCAAATATGTCGGCGAAACGGAAAAACATCTGGCGCAATTATTCGACCAGGCCGAGGCCATGAACATCGTGCTGTTTTTCGATGAAGCCGAAAGCCTGTTTTCCAAGCGCACCGAAACCAAGAACGCGCACGACCGTTACGCCAACCTGCAAACCGGCTATCTGCTGCAGCGCATAGAAACCTATCCGGGCATCGTGATCCTGTCGACCAATTTATTGAAGAACATGGACAAGGCGTTCATGCGGCGCTTCAAGTTCATGATCGAATACCCGTTCCCCGGCAGTGCCCAGCGCCTGCAGTTATGGCGCAACGCCTTTCCGCCGGCGACGCCGCTGGCCGGCGACCTGGATTTTCCGCTGCTGGCGGAAAGAGCGCCGCTCAGCGGCGGCAACATCAACAACATCGCCCTCAGCGCTGCCTTCCTGGCGGCGGCCGAGCGGCAAACGGTAAGTCAGCGCCATGTATTGCAAGCCACCGAACGCGAATATCACAAGTTGGGCAAGGTATTCAACGCCGCCGATTTTAGTTGGGGCGACGATGACTAGAGCAGGGGACGCGACAACTGAAGGAGGGTAAACGTGAGAAAAATGACGCCGCAAACGCCAGCGCCGGTACTTGGCGCGCCGCTCCGCCAGCCGGCGCCACCCGGCGCGAAACTGGGCGGCGGCAACGATTTCACTTCGATGGGCACTTATCACTATGGCGGCAGCGTGCTGCAGCGACGGCCGGCGAGCGCGCCTGCCGGCCCGGTCAGTCAGAGCGGCTTGCCGGATGACTTGAGGTACGGGGTCGAGGCCTTGTCCGGCATCAACCTGTCCCGCGTCAAGGTGCATTACAACTCTGCCAAGCCGGCGCGGTTGCAGGCGCATGCCTATGCGCAGGGCAGCGAGATTCATCTGGCAGCGGGACAGGAACAGCATCTGCCGCATGAGGCCTGGCATGTGGTGCAACAGGCGCAGGGCAGGGTAGCGCCGACCGTGCCACTCGGGGGCGCCATGCTCAATGACGATCAGGGACTGGAGCGGGAAGCGGACGCGATGGGCGCGCGGGCGCATCGGCTAGGGATTGCCCAGACCAGGTTCTACGACCCGCATAATGCCGGCGTAAATCGGTTCCCGGTCGCTATTAACGCAGCGGCGGGGCAAGGCATCATCCAGACCAAGCTGTCGCTGAACAAACAGGTAATAACCTTTAAGAACAACTCGGTGGAAGAATTTCTAAAGGGGATCTTGACCTCTATCTCCGACCAGGATCTGAAAGCCGAGTTCGACCAATATTTCGCAGAAAATCCAGATCGGCTCAAGCATGTGATGATCAAGTGGGCCGGGGCGCCCGAAAACAAAAAGATCGCCAAAAACGATTACCAGCCACCGCCGGGAAAGCAGCAGAAAGCCAAGGTGCGGCATTACGACAACGCCGATGAACTGGCGCTGGCGGCGCTCGGCGAAGCCCGTTCCAAACAAAAAAAGACGGCCGAGAAAGAATACGCCACCGAAATTGTCGGCCGTTCCGATATATTCAATGAACTGGTTGACATCATCCAGACAAATATCCCCATCGCCCTAAAAAAATACGGCACGGTCATAGACAACCTTGCCAAGTTGGCGCCAAAGAACCGCCGAACTTATCTCGAATACGTCCGGATTTTGGAGGTCACCACGCTTTCAGATGTTTTGACCCATCCCCAGAAGCATACGTTTGGGGAATTGGTCGCTGCAATTCACGATGTACAGGAATTGCTCTATCAAACGAAAAACGAAGAGCTTGTTCTAACAATCGACAATGAGCGGGAACGGAACCTAAACAACCCTCACGCACTTCCACCGGAACGCTATCAGGGTTCGGTATTGGTCGGACCATTAGTGGTTCGGAAGCCCGTGGATCGGGCATGGCGCGGCAAAGAAGCAACGCCGAAACCGTCCAATCCCCATGTCAAAACGGCGTTATTGCTCGGCAACCCCACAGACATGGGGCCATCGATGACCGCAGCCAGGATGTTTATTCTCGCGACTGACGGCGGCGCAGGCGCACGACGGGTCAAGTCGCTCGCGCTGGCGCTCTTCGCTTTCTGGAATCGACTTTATCGACGCGACATAACAGACGTTCATCGTTATCACTTTACGATGGATATGGCCGCAAATTTCGACGCCCTCTACAGCCCTTTCACTCCCATCGACAAAGAGTCGAGGCAGTGGCAGGAAGAGTTCAACCTGCGCGATGTCGAATCGGAATTCGATGTCTATGACTAATTTTTTGTCGCTTTCCCCTTTAATGTGGTCCGCTTCGCAGGCTTGTGACGTATACGCCGTCAGATGTTCATCATATTCAATCGCTCTATCACGTAGATCGAGGCCAAGAATCATGCAAGCAAAGCAGGTTCCAATACTCAAAACAACCATCGCTAGCCGGCATCAAACGCCGCGTGAGGTGGTCGCGCAGCCAGCGACGGCGGCCGATGGTAACGGCAGTTATTTGACCACAATGGGTAGCTACTCTTATGCCCGCAGCCCGATACAGCGTAGGAAAGCACCTGACAATCAGCTTAACAACAGGTTCGGCGGTGCCGTTCAGCAGCGACAGCGGATACGTGGAGAGCCGATTCAGCGCATGCAGGTCGGGCAGGACGCCGAGTCCGAATCCCTGTCCCTCGCAGATCAAGCCCGTATCGAGCAAAGCCGGCAGGAGGAGGGGGAGTCCTATCTTAGCCAAAGTCAGGAGGCCGGGCTGATTAACTTGATTCTGCTCGAGGGTCATGAGGGGCCGGATCAGATGGATCGGATGGATCGAGGAGGCTATCCGATCCCCAAGCAGATTCACCGATTTTGGACAGGCGGACCCTTGTCTCGGTCAGCGATGGAGAATCTGGTGGAAAGCGTCAAGAAGACCAAAGACAGCGATTGGAGGCACAACCTCTGGTACTCGAGCCACATCGAGACGTTGATGAATAAAGACCTAGCACAGGACAAGCTTGCCGAACGGGCACAGCAGCGCGACGAACTCACGAAGCTCGGCTACAACGTACGGCCCATCGAGAGCCTGGCAAAGCAGCGCAAGTTCCTTATGTCGAAGAATCCGGACTCCCCAGTGTCGCTGGACCAACTCGAGAACGCGGGCGGCATAGCTTACAAAGCCGTCGCCCATGGCCATGGTTCCGACGACATCAAGTACTTCTCCGACATTGCGCGCCTGCTGTACTTGCACGAGATCGGCGGAATCCACATGGACGTCGACGTCGGCCTTGGCGACATTGACCTCGGGGCCACCTATTATCACCAGGATGAGGTGGGGCGGGTGCCGCTGTTTGGCTCGTTACTGCGCGACAGTAAAGACAAAGAGCCGATCGCTGAGCTGAATTACCTTGACGAACTCAAGCAGCGCGGAAATATCCCGCCGACTGAATGGGATAGGTATCGGCGGACGGTTCAAGCCCTGGTGCTTCGAGCGAAGCAAGGTTCAGCCATGTACAACGCCTTGCTAGCATCCCGACACAAGAATCCACACGTGAAGAAAGCTCTTGAGAGAATGTTTGCCGATATCGAAGGTGACAAAACCGAGAAATATCTACGCACGGGGATGGGATACAACAAATTCCTGCTGACCGGCAGCGACAAAGCGAGCCCGGAAGTCCTGGAACAAGCGTTTTCCCAGTCTGTGCCGCCCTACTTGCTACGACTACGTCACCTCACCCCCGAGAGCGACACTTGACCCCGGAACCACGGATCCAAGCCGAGACTAGGGCTTGACATCGGCGCCTTTGTAATTTTTGAGCGAATTGCCGTGAATCTTGAAGACTACACAAGGGTCGCGAGTTCATCTCGAATCGCGATGGCTAGCGCGACGACGATCAGGGCCCCCGCGACGGCGAACGTGATGTGCATGCCGGCGGCAATGGCAGCTGGACGCGCCGTCGCGATGTCGGTCGTCGCCGATGCCAGCGCGAATACTGCGTCCATCGCAGACGTGCCGGTAATCAATCCAAGATTGCGCGACAGGCTGAGGTCAAGGGACGTATAAATTTTCCAATTTATATGTCAACAAGCCCTAGTACTGTGCCGATTTCGTCATATATTGCGGCGCATAGCAGCAAGACAGCGTCAGCCGATAAGCTTACGCTGTCAGCATGAAAAAAATCTCAATCCTCGATTCTCACACCGGCGGTGAACCTACTCGCCTGGTGCTCGACGGCGGTCCCGATCTGGGGCGTGGCCCTTTGTCCGAACGGCTACAACTATTGCGCTCGCAACACGATAATTTACGTACCGCGGTGGTGTGCGAACCGCGCGGCTCCGATGTGCTGGTCGGTGCGCTGCTGTGCACACCGCAAGATCCTGCTTGTGCTGCCGGCGTCATCTTCTTCAATAATGTCGGCTATCTCGGCATGTGCGGGCACGGCACCATCGGCTTGATTGCGTCTCTGGCGTATCTGGGGCGCATAGGCGCAGGCCGTTACAAGATCGAAACCCCGGTTGGCGTGGTCGAAACCGAGTTGCACGACGATGGCAGCGTGACGGTGCATAACATTCCCGCGTATCGTCTGCGCAAGGACGTGGTGCTGCAGGTGCCCGGTTACGGTCAGGTGGTGGGCGACATCGCCTGGGGCGGCAATTGGTTTTTCCTGATCGGCGACCACAGTCAGGATCTGCGGCAAGACAACATCGCTGCCCTGACCGATTTTTGCTGGGCGGTACGCGAGACTCTGGAGTTGGCCGGCATTACCGGCGCCAACCAGGCACTGATCGACCATATCGAATTGTTTGCGCCCGCTCTGCACGCCGACAACCATAGCCGCAATTTCGTACTGTGCCCCGGTAAAGCATACGATCGCTCGCCTTGCGGTACCGGCACCAGCGCCAAGATTGCCTGTCTGGCAGCCGACGGCAAGCTGGCGGAAGGCGCAGTCTGGCGCCAGGAAAGTATCATCGGCAGCGTGTTCGAAGCCTCGTTCCGGCGTCAAGGCGAGCAGATATTGCCGATCATTCGCGGCAGCGCGCACGTCAACGCTGAAAGCAGTTTCATTTTCAATCAGGACGATCCGTTCGCCTGGGGCATCGTTTGAGCATTGATGTCTTGATCATCGGCGCCGGCATGATCGGTGCCGCCTGCGCCGATGCGCTGGCGGCCGAAGGCCTGGCGGTGACGGTCATCGAACGCGAAGCCATCGGGAGCGGCGCCACGGCAGCCGGCATGGGGCATCTGGTGGTGATGGATGACAATCCTGCCGAGCTGGCGCTGACTGCTTACTCGCTTGCGCTATGGCGGCAACTGGTCGGGCCTGATTCCGAACTCCATGAATACCGGCGCTGCGGCACCCTATGGATCGCCGCCGATGACGAGGAACTGGCCGTCGCCCGCGAAAAGCAGCGCACTTTGCGTGAGCACGGTATAGCTTGCGAGCTGCTGGACGCCGCGTCATTGTATGCACAGGAGCCGCAACTGCGGCCCGGTTTGTGCGGCGGATTGCGGGTTGGCGCCGACGCCGTGGTGTATCCGCCCAAAAGCGCCGCGCTATTGCTGGCACGCGCGCAAAGCCGCGGCGCCAAGCTGCGCGGCGGACAGGTGAGTGCTGTCATCGAAGGCGGCGTGTTGCTGGCCGATGGCAGTGAAATACATGCCGACAAAGTGCTGGTGGCGAATGGCAGTGCATCGGTGCATCTGCTGCCGGAATTGCCCATTCGCCCCAAAAAAGGTCATATCGTGATCACCGACCGCTATCCCGGAATGATCAATCATCAACTGGTCGAACTCGGCTATATCAAAAGCGCGCACGCGGCCGATGGCGATTCGGTTGCGTTCAACCTGCAGCCGCGCCCGACGGGGCAGTTGTTGATTGGCTCTTCGCGTCAGTTCGATGTCACGGATAAAGCTGTCGAACCGGCGATATTGGCGCGCATGCTGGCCCACGCTGCCGGTTTTGTGCCGGCGCTGACGGGCTTGCATGCCTTGCGCTGCTGGACAGGTCTGCGCGCCGCCAGCAGCGACGGTTTGCCGCTGATCGGGCCGCATCCGTCGAGGCCGAATGTCTGGCTGGCTACCGGTCACGAAGGGCTCGGCATTACCACCTCGCTGGCCACTGCGCAGCTGCTAAGCGCGCAGATCGCGGACCGGCAGACAGAGATACCGGTAGCACCGTATCTACCGGCGCGATTCAAACAATTGGGAAAATAATATGGCTGCTGATGACCTCTTTATCACCGTCCACATCAACGGCAGTCGCGTCACCTTGCTGGAGGGCTGCAGCGTAGCGGCCGCTCTGTCGCTGGCCGCCACAGGCGCGCCCGGCATCACCCGGCGCTCGGTCAGCGGCATGTTGCGGGCGCCAATGTGCGGCATGGGCATTTGCCACGAATGTCGAGTCACCATCGACGGCAATCCCCACCGGCTGGCTTGCCAGGCCATCTGTGCAGCGGGCATGCGGATAGAAACCGCACAGAGCGCAACATGATGCGCGCTTTCGACATCGTGATAGTCGGCGCCGGGCCAGCCGGCCTGGCCGCTGCCCGCTGTGCCGCGCAAAGCGGTGCTGCGATAGCGCTGATTGACGACAATCCGCTGGCCGGCGGTCAGATCTGGCGCGGCGGCCCGGATCGCAGCCCTCATCCTCAGGCGAAAAAATTATGGACGGAGTTGCAAGCGATGCCCAACGTCCAGTGGTTCATGCAAAGCCGCATCGTGGGGTTGATCGGTCCTGCGCAGCTGTTGCTGGAAACATCGCAACAGGCGTTTCAGCTGCGCTATCGCAAGCTGATACTGGCGACCGGCGCGCGCGAGCGCTTGTTGCCGTTTCCCGGCTGGACGCTGGCCGGCGTGACTGGCGCCGGCGGCTTGCAGGCACTGGTGAAAGGCGGCTATCCGGTACACGGCAAGCGCATCGTCGTGGCAGGTTCCGGTCCCTTGTTGCTGGCGGTAGCGGCGACCTTGCAACAGCGCGGCGCGCAGGTGCTGCAGATACTAGAGCAAAGTCATTGGCGTCAGCTGGCCGGCTTTGCGCTGCAACTCGCTCGTACGCCGGCGAAATTGAGGCAGGCTTGGCAATTGCGTCGGCAATTGGCGGGCATTCCTTATCACGCCGACAGTTATGTGCTGCAAGCGGAGGGTGATCAGCAGTTGCGCGCAGTGCAGGTGGTGAGTGCCGGGCGGCGCAAAACGATCGCCTGCGATTATCTTGCTTGCGGATACGGTTTGTTGCCAAATACCGAATTGGCAGAGGCGATCGGTTGCCGCATCGTCGACGGTGCGGTACAGGTAAATATGCGTCAGCAGACCAGCATTGAAAATGTGTATTGCGCAGGCGAGGGCAGCGGAGTCGGCGGGGTCGACCTGGCGCTGGCGGAGGGGCACATAGCCGGTGCGCATGCCAGTGGACTCGGTGCTCCCGTCCGCTACTGGCTGGCGCAACGGCGCAGCCAGCAAGCCTTCGCCAGACGCTTGAGCAAGGCTTTCGCATTGCGCCCTGAACTACGTCATTTGAGTCAATCCGATACCTTGGTTTGTCGCTGCGAAGATGTCGCTTATGGCGCCTTGCAGTCGCATGCCAGCTGGCGTAGTGCGAAACTGCATACACGCTGCGGCATGGGGCCGTGCCAAGGCCGGGTCTGCGGCGGCGCCACCGATTTTCTGTTCGGCTGGAAACCGGATTCGGTACGCTTGCCGATTTCGCCGACGCGGATTGACAGCCTGATCTCCTTGCATGGCGAGAGTGCTGCGCCAGATCGCAACCAGGCAGATTGATTTATCTCGCTTGCAGCAACAGCCGGTATGCACGCGGCGTCATTCCGACCGTGGCCTTGAACTGCCGCGTGAAAGCGCTGTGATCGTGATAGCCGCATGCGGCGGCAATGTCGGTGATGTTGTCATGACCGGCGAGCATCGCCGAAGCTGCATCCAGGCGAGTCTTGATGATCATCTGACGTGGATTCAGCGAAAAAATCTTCTGGAAGTAACGCTCTACCTGCGACACCGATAAATCGGCAATTTGCGCGAGATCGCTGATCTGCAACTGTTGATCGTAGTGATCATGGATATAACGCGCAGCTGCGGCGACGCGCTTATAGACCGGATGGTTTTTATCCGGCATCGCCAGATCCCGCGAAATGCCTGCCATGCCGGCGATGCCGCCATCGGTGTCTCGCAACACAATTTTATGTGTTACACACCAGCCCGGCGCACGGTTGGGGTACAAGTGCAGTTCCAGTTGATCGTGGATGTCGATGCCGGTGCTCAACACTTGCAGGTCTTGTTGCAGATAGTTGGCACCGAAGCTAGACGGGAAAATATCGCTGACAGTGCGTCCCAGTAAGGCCTTCTTGTCGGGCAGTCCGCAACGCGTTACCAGGGTGCGATTGGCAAGCAAATACTGGGCTTGCTTACCCTTGACGAAAAACACCACGTCCGGCAATGCGTCAAACAGCGCTTCGGCAAAAAAAACATTGGCCAGCGATGCCGCCAGCAGAGTACGGTCGGTCTGGACAGTGGTGTCCGTAGGCGCGGCTAAAGTTGTAGGCATCATATACACAAAAAAATGCGGTGTGGCTGCTGCCGGCGTTCAGCGCCGGCAGCGTAATCCAGGCAGCCTAATTGAGTGGGGCAGGGACCGGTTCGCCACCCTTGAATCGATAGATCGTGACCGGCGCATTCTTGAGGTTGTGTCCGACGTCAAATTCATAGTTGCCGACCACCCCTGAATACTTCAGGGTCGCCAGCACCGGACCAAACTTGGCAGGATCGGTGGAGTTGGCTTTCTTCATTGCCTCTGCCAGCATCAGCATGCCGTCGTAGAAATACGGCGCGTAGGTGAGTGGCGCCTTGCCGTAGATATTCTGAAAATCACTCAGGAAAGTTTTTTCCGTGGCCTTGTTGCCCAACACGGTGCCGCCTTGTACGCAGTAAACCTTGTCGTTGACGGCTTCGCCGCCGAGTTTTCCGGTCTCCGCATTGCAGATCGCATCTCCGCCGAGCAGATACACCTCAAGACCCAATTCTTTCATCTGGCGTTTCATCGCGGCGGCTTGCGTGAAGTAGCCGCCGTAAAAAATGCCATCAACTTTCTTGCCTTTGATCGAGGTCAAAATGGCGCTGAATTCGCTGGCTTTGTCATTGGTGAACTCACGACCGGCAATCTCGATTTTATTGGCTTTGGCCGCTTTCAGGAAAGCGTCGGCGACGCCTTGGCCGTAGGCGGTGCGGTCATCGATGACCGCGACTCTTTTCAATTTCAATTGTTTGGCCGCATACACGGCCATGTCGCCGCCCAACTGGTTATCGTTAGGATCCAGCCGAAACACATTTTGGTAACCCTGTTCTGTAATGCGTGGATTGGTGCCGACGGTAGCCATGACGATGCCGGAATCGTTGTAGACCTTTGAGGCGGGAATCGCTACTCCGGAATTGTAGGGCCCCAGGACCGCCTTGACTTTGCTGTCCACCAGTTTTTGGGCGACCGCGACACCCGCTTTCGGATCGCCCTGATCGTCTTCCGACTCCAATTGAAACGTTACCGCTTTGCCGGCCACTGTGAACTTGCTCTTGTTGAGCTGTTCGATCGCCATTTTGGCGCCGCTTTCATTGTCCTTTCCAGCCTGCGCCTGCGAACCGGTCAGCGGGCTGGTGAGGCCAATCTTGACGATCTCCTGTGCCGTCGATACACCGCTGATGACCAAACTGCAGGCCAGACAGATTGCTTTGTTTGTAAAGTTCATCTTCGTTTCTCCTGAGGGTTGTCGACTTTTCCCGCGCAGTTGATTGTCTCTTTATGTTTTCTGCGACCGCCTCATTTAAATATATTGCAAATATATTTGCAAGGCATTCTTTTCACTGCACGGCACTATTTTTCATTGGATTTTTAGCGTCTGTTCAATCCATTTTATTGACCTATACCGATTCAAACATGATTCATGCGGAGTTCCGCATAGTGACTGAATACCCCCTAAATTCCGGTGTGTTTTCTCAATTTAAATATATTGCAAATATATTTGCGAGACATTATTCTCTCTACGCAGCAGTGTTTTCAACCACGGTGGTGACACCACTCAGATCCATTTTTTTCCAAAGGAGCCGTACATGTCGTTACCGAAATGGGAAGGCGTATTCCCCGCAGTCACCACAAAATTCAAAGAAAATGAAGATCTCGATCACGCTGAAATGGAGCGGCATTACGCCTTCCAGATCGATAACGGCGTGCATGGTTTGGTCACCTGCGGATCGTTGGGTGAAGCCAGCACCTTGTCGCTGGATGAGAAACTGGAAGTGACCAGGATCGCGCTGTCTGTTGCTCACGGCCGCGTGCCGGTGCTTGCCAACGTGTCCGAATTGCGCACCAAGGACGCCGTGCATTTCGCCGAGCGGGCCGCCAAGCTGGGGGTCCAGGGCTTGATGGTTATGCCATCGGTGCTGTATGTGGCCGATGCCCGCGAAGCCAAGGATAATCTGCGCACCATCGCCAACGCGGCGCAACTGCCGGTGATGATCTACAACAATCCGGTTGCTTACAAAGTCGATCTGACGCCGCAGGATTTCATCGAACTGGCCGATTGCCAATGGATGGTGGCGATCAAGGAGTCGAGCGACAACATTCGGCGCATTACCGATTTGCGCAACGCACTGGGAGACCGGTATCAGCTGTTCATGGGAGTCGATGATCTGGCTTTCGAATCGCTGGCGCTCGGCGCCGACGGCCTATTGGCCGGTGTCGTTGTCGCCTTTCCGAAAGAGACTGTGGCACTGTACAAGCTGATGAAAGCGAAGCGCTACGATGAAGCGCTCAAATTGTATCGATGGATGACGCCGCTATTGCATCTGGACGTATCGACCAAACTGGTGCAAAACCTGAAGTTGATCGAAGCAATGGCGGGAGTTGGCAATGAATTCGTGCGTCTTCCGCGTCAGCCGCTGGCTGGAGCAGAGCGCGAGCGTGTTGCCGCGATCATACGGAAGGCGATCGACACCCGCCCCGATTTGAGTAAACTCGAGATCGGTTAATTAAAAGGTAGTAAACGCAATGACTAGAACTGAAACAAGTCGCCGCCTCGCGCCCGCCCCCAAATTGCGTGCAGCCGATATCGCTTATGACGCCTTGGAAAGCCTGATCGTGACGCTACAGATCGAGCCGGGTGCGCCAGTGGTTGAAGCCGATCTGGTCGAAATGACGGGGTGCGGGCGTACCCCGTTGCGCGAAGCGTTGATGAGGATGGCGTCGAACGGCTTGATCGAGCAGATGCCCAGGCGCGGCTTGATTGTCAGCGACATTGAGGCGGCCGAACATCTGACGCTGATCGAAACCCGACGCGTGCTCGATCAGCTGATCGCCCAAAGCGCCGCGCGCCGGGCTACGCCGCAGCAACGCAAAGATTTGCTGACTTGCGCAAAACGGATGGTGGCGGCCGCCAAAAAGGGCGATTTGGGTGCTTATATGCGAGCGGATCAGGAGCTCGATCATGTGATTCACGCAGCCTGCCGCAATCCGTCGGCCGTGGCAGCGGTGATTCCGCTGATCATCAAATGTCGGCGCTTCTGGTACGCCTTCCAGCACGAGGGAGACATCGTCGAAGCGGCCAAATGCCATATGCTGATGGCCGCTTCGATCGCCGAGGGCAACCCAGAGGAAGCTGCAAAGGGCAGCGACGCGCTGATCGACTATCTGGAATTGTTTGCGCGCAAAGTCATCGACAATTAAACGGACGTTTACTGAGGGACAATATGACCATTACCGGGCAATCGCTTATAGGCAGCAGCTATAGCACTAGCAACGGCACTGTATTTCAGGCCTTTGATCCAACGCTGGGCAAGGAGATAGGGCCGAATTTTCACACTGCGGACCAGCGCGACGTCGAGCATGCCTGTGATCTGGCGCAAGCCGCATTCGATACCTATCGAGAAATCAGCCCTGAAGCGCGTGCCAGGTTTCTGGAGCAGATTGGCCAGTGCATCCTTGACATTGGCGATGAACTGATCGTCCGCGCCATGGCTGAAAGCGGTTTGCCGCGCGCGCGTCTGGAAGGAGAGCGGGGCCGCACCATAGCTCAGCTAAATCTGTTTGCAGCAGTGTTGCGCGAAGGCTCGTGGCACGATGCCCGCATCGATCCGGCAATGCCTGAGCGTCTGCCGCTGCCACGCGTCGATTTACGGCTACGGAATATTGCGATCGGTCCGATTGCGGTGTTCGGCGCCAGTAATTTTCCTTTGGCATTTTCGGTTGCCGGCGGCGATACCGCAGCGGCGCTAGCGGCCGGTTGTCCGGTTGTGGTCAAGGCGCATCCGGCTCATCCCGGCACCTCGGAGCTGGTCGGGCGCGCTATTCAACAGGCGGTCGCCGCCAGCAAATTACCGGAAGGCGTGTTTTCGCTGTTGACCGGTATCGGCAATACGCTTGGAACGATGCTGGTGCAAAACGCACGGATTCAGGCGGTCGGTTTTACCGGTTCGCGCCAAGGCGGCGTGGCGCTGATGAAAGTGGCGGCGGCGCGGTTGCAACCGATTCCGGTGTATGCCGAAATGAGCAGCATCAATCCGATTTATCTGCTCCCGGCAGCTCTGGCAGCGCGGGCGGAAACCATCGCCAAGGCTTTTGTCGATTCGGCCACTATGGGAGCCGGTCAGTTCTGTACTAATCCAGGGCTGGTGCTGGGCTTGGCGGGTGCTGATTTTGAGCACTTTGCACAGCTGGCGGGCAAGGAAATTACACAGCGCAGTGCAGCCACCATGCTGACTGCCGGCATCCATGCGGCGTATCGACACGGCGTCGCCGCCTTGGCCGAACAGGCCGATGTCAAATTGCTGGGGCAGGGTGTGGCTGCAGAGGGTTATCAGGCAACGCCAACATTGTTCAGCACCAGCGCCAAAGCTTTCCTGAGCAACCCAATCTTGAGCGCAGAAGTGTTTGGTCCAGTCTCTTTGATGATTGCATGCGAGAACGAGGCGGAGTTACTGCAAGTGACCGAGCATCTGGAAGGGCAGTTGACCGCAACCCTGCAAATGGATGAAGGTGACAAGGCATTGGCGCGCCGTCTGTTACCCCGGCTGGAACGTAAGGTTGGCCGAATTCTGGCAAACAATTTTCCGACCGGCGTTGAAGTTTCGCATGCGATGGTGCACGGCGGTCCGTTCCCGGCCACCTCGGACAGCCGCAGTACGTCGGTCGGCAGCGCAGCGATTTATCGTTTCCTGCGTCCAGTGTCGTACCAGAATCTGGCGCAGGATTTGTTGCCGGCAGCACTACAGGATGCCAATCCGCTGCGCATCTGGCAGCGACGCGACGGCCAGTTGGGGAGGTAAGATTTGCGCGGCTTTAGGCGCATCCGCTTCCCTGTTGTATGCCAGTGCGAAAGGTACTGAAGTGCCAGACTAGGACCACCAACGCCATCCAATTGGTCAACATGGGTCTGCGTCAGGCCACCAAAAGCATAGGCTCATTTCTTGTCGCTGAACCCGATCGACGCATGCGTGCCATCGCAGAAAGGCTTGTTCTGCGACGCACCGCAGCGGCACAAGGTCATCCGATTGCGTACTTCGTATTCGAAACCGTCGCACCCGATCAACTGCACTCCACCGCGCAACCATAGCGGCCCGGAGCACCCCTTGGCGGGGTCTTCGATCAGGCATATGGATGGCTCATACATCGGCTCGATCGGTTTGTTGGTCACGTTGTCCCAAGCCACCAGCCGTCCCGAAGGGCAGTCGCAGACCTGGCTTACGAAATGCTTACTCGCAGCAGGGTTGTCCGTTGCGCTGACGAGTTTCCACACCCCTCCACGCGGATCGCAAAAGCGCGCGAACGCGCACAAGCTCTCGACGTCCGTCAATGACACCGTCGGGCCTGGTATTACTTTGGCCTGCTCGAGATACGGTTGGCGGCTCGCGGTTTCGGTGCCGTCAAATCCAGCTTTCGTATGCGAGCCGTCGCAATACGGCTTGTTCGCGCTATGGCCGCAGCGACACAATGCGTATTGCTCCTGAGACGGATATTTCTGTTTCTGCTCCCACTTTACCGACTCGCCATCTTCGTTCGCGCCGATGATCTCCTTGCTTAGAGGTATATCGCCCGAGACGATATACGGTCCGTTCTTCGAAATTTTGACTTTCGCGCCTACAAGTTTCTGCTGGTTCATCTGAGGCCTCCGATTGGGTAGGTTGGATATCCTGGCCGCGGCTCTCCGCCATTAAAATTTACACCAGAATCCTAGTGTCCTGTCCCGCAAATAAGTTCGATATGAAACGCTCCATTTGACCGCCATGCCGCGTTGCTCGTCGTTGCCATAGCTTGCTATGACGCCTCCTCACGCCTTGCCTGACAGCCAAATGGAACATTTCATTTCATCAAACTATTTACGGGACAGGACACTAGCCGCCTTATTCTCGCGACGGGTTTTCTTCATGATCTTCCTCGGCCCGCGCCGCTTGCTCGAATGCATGCAAGTGGGTCGATTGGGCGTCGGTGATGGCCCAGTAAGTCATGCCGTTGCGCTGCCAACGAGCCATCGCATAGCCGTCCGAGGCCCGTGCGGCGGGAGCCGGCGTACCGCCGGCATCGGGAAATACGTACAGGTCAATCGGGTGCTTTTGGTAGCGATAGATCAGTACCGCGACGGTGCGGTGACCCACGTAGTCGATCCGTCCGCCGACAAGCGGAAAACCTTGCGCGGCGAGATCGACGACTGGCGGCGTGTAGTCGACTTTGCCGTTGAACCACGGCTTGACAGTGTGCTGATCGGTCGACACGACGTCGATCGGGTGCTGCGACAACAATGCGCGTACGTGGCTCGACACAATTTCCTGGTCGATCGAACCGGTTGGCGCCGGCCGCTGGATCAAGGTGGCCGCGCTCAATGCCAGCGCACAGACCGCGATCCCCGAAAGACCTCCGTTAAGCCATGCCCGCACGCCATCCGTAGTGAAGCCGCCCCATGCGAAGGCGGCCCGGCGGGGAGACTCGCGCGGCAACTCGGCGAGCACGCGCGCGCGCAGATGGGGTGGCGCGCGATGATAGAGCGATCCGTCGCGCAGCACACTGCCAAGCGAGCTCGATGTTTCGTCCTTGTCCATTATTTAACTCCTTTTGCTGAATTCGACGCAGGCATCCTGACCAGTTTGCCGTCTACCTTTCCGTGTACGGGCGCAAGCTCCGAAGGCATCATCCCCTGCGCCTTGCGCACTGCCGCACAAAGCAGGTGGCGGCCACGTGCCAGCCGCGACATTACGGTGCCGATCGGAATGCCCGTGACGGTCGCGATGTCGCGGTAGCTCATGTCTTCCAACTCGCGCAGGACCAGCACCTCGCGATATTCGACCGGCAATGCGGCGAGCGCGCGATGAATCAAGTCCACATCGTCGCGCCGCACAGCGAGCGTTTCGGGATCGCTGCCGATTTCGTCGTCCCATCCTGGGAGTCGCTCGTCGTCGTGCAGTGCGTCGTCAAAGGGTGTGTCGTCAGCTGCGTCGCTCCGTCTGCGCCATTCGGTAAACCAGGTGTTCCGAACGATAGCGAGTAGCCATGCGCGCGCGTTGTCGCCATGGAAGCCGTCGAAGAAGCGGAAGGCGCGCAGGTAAGCATCCTGCACGACATCGTCGGCATCGCTCGCGCTGCCGGTCAGCCAGCGTGCCAGGTTGTAGGCAGCGTCCAAGTGCGGCAAGGCCAACTCTTCGAAGCGGCGTGAATTGTCGGTCGCGCTCACGGCAATCTCCCGCTTTCCTGCACCTCGTCTGTTTGGCGACTACGCCAACCATATGGGGGTGTCTTGTGATCGTTTCTCATGAGTTCCTCCATTGCGGACATCCCTAAAAACCTACTGCGCGGCGCAATCTCGGAGCTGCGATGCTCACCGTACCTGCGTACGGCTCCGCTTCTCGCTCCGACCTTGCGCCGTTCGCTACGGTTTTTAGAGGTGCCCTTGCCTGTTCGGCCGGGAGATGCTCGCAGCATCCGAGCGGCGCATCTGACTATGCATGTCATAGACCTGCGCCGCAAATGCCGGCGCTTATATCCCCATAACCGTCAGTGACCGGGATTTATTCCTGCGATATTTTTTGATTGCCGCGACAAAACCGGGAATAAAACAAAGAGCGCGGCGGTATACGCGCAAATCTTCACGTCACTTCGGCTCACGATCATTTCAGTTCTGCCCCTGTTCCGGATCCGGGCCGGCTTGGGTCAGGCGCAATACGCCATCCGGATCGAAATAAAAATGCATCATCGAATGCCAAACGCCGTCTTGCAGGAAGCGGTAACTCCAGACATGGCGCCGCATGAGTGGGAAATAGGCGGTTTCGACCGGTCGGCCAAAATGCACCAGCACACCCTGCGTGGTCCACTGGCCGATCTTGGCCCGGCCGAATTCCTCGATGGTCAATACTTGCTTGATGCTGACAACTCGCCCATGCGCGTCGATGTCGGCTGCCCACGTGGTTTCGCCGGCAGGTTGCGTGGGATAAAGCCAGCGTGTGGTGGCGTCCGGCAGGTGATAAACCTCGCGCGGAGCGCCGAGCCGGGCCTGAACGTCGTTCTGACTGGAACCCGGCGGAATGGATGCCGGCGTGGCGCAACCGGCTAGCAACAAGGCGACGGCGATGGGCGTGTAGCGGGCGCTCAAGCACTGGCCGTACTGCATGGCGTGGATGGGACTCATGGTCTGCCTCCAACGAATAATCATATGAATGGGATCACGGCTGCCAGGAAAAATAACCGGGCAGCCGTCGTCAGTCCCATGTTGCAACTCGCGTCACTGTCCGGAATAGATGTTGCCCATACCCGGCGACATGTCCGAGGCTGAACTCATGGGGTCAAGATGTGCGCATCCGGCAGCGGCAAGAGTGAGGAGCGTGACGCCAATGGCGAGAATGGTTTTTGCGAATTTCATGATGGTCTCCTTTAAGATCGCAATACACGGCAAGCCGGGAAAAGCGTTGGTTTGCCAATCGGGGCGGCACTGCGCCGTAACACCTCTTTTGCGCTGCGGGGCCTATCCATGTTTCCTGTTCTGGAAACACTGGTGCGTGTCGTCACTTGTATAACTGCGGGCGGCCGGAATTTATTCTCACGATATTTTTCTGTCTGCTCCCAATCGGGTTGAAAGTGCCGCTTGATGCAGCGAACTGGCCTCACGCGGCGTCCGCGACCTGTCGGAAGCGGACACCCTATTCATCGCTTGTCAAAACGTGCGGCAGCAACGGATGGTCACGAGGATTCGGCATCGAGAAAGACATAGAGCGCTGCGATTTGTCCATTCCGAACGATGATCACATCCCAACCCGTGTACTCGGGCGCGTCGCCGCGTGGACCCGACCCCCAAGCTATGCGACCGGCGTTGTGGAGGGCCTGAGGCTTGCTGTGCGGCGTATATACGAAGTGGGGATGCGTCGCCCGCAGTTCACCCGAGAATTTGTCGAGCGCGTCGTGCCCGAGGACAGCTTCTTTGGGTGTATAGATCACGCAGTCTTCGGTATAAAGCTCTTTGATCGCTGCGCGACGACGCACAGCGTCGCCTTCGCCGAAAACCTCCTGGAGGTTGCGAAAAAGCAGTGCATGGGTACGGTCTTTCATAACATTTCTCCTTAAATTTTTGCTGTCGGCCGCTTGCGGCCACATGGTGTGAAAATTTATGCCCATGTCATGAAGCCGATGCACCAGGACGATGTTGGTTTCGGGATCGGCCGCTCGGATGTCTCTGTTAAATCTGCGCCTGCCCGCCGTCGACGAAGATCTCGGTGCCGGCGATGAAGCTCGAATCGGACGAGGCGAGGAAGGCAGCGACACTTGCCACTTCTTCGGGATCGCCGACCCTTCCAAGCGGGATGGTCGTGCTCATGTAGTCGAGCAAGCCCTGTTGCTGCGCGGCGTCGGGGCCGGCAAGGTCGACCAGGCCAGATGTCTTGATTGGGCCGGGGCTGATGACGTTGACGCGGATGCCGCGCGACTTGAGGTCGAGGGTCCAGCTGCGGGCGAAGTTGCGCACCGCCGCCTTGGAGGCGCTATAAACGCTGAATGCAGGCGTGCCCTTGATGCTGGCGTTGGAGGCAGTCAGAATGGCCGATGCGCCGTCGACCAGCAGCGGCAGCGACTTCTGGACAGTGAAGAGGACACCCTTCACGTTGCGGCCGAACGTGTTGTCATATTGCTCTTCGGTGATGGATCCCAAGGGCAGCATGGAGCCGCCGCCAGCGTTGACGAACAGCACATCGATGCGACCAGCTTCCGCCTTGACGCGCTCGTAGAGGCGATTGAGATCGGTGAGAATGCTGGAATCCGCTTGTATGCCGGTGGCTGTCGACCCAATCACCGCTACGGCGGCGTCCAATTCGGCCTTGCGGCGGCCGGTCACAAAGACCTGCGCGCCTTCCGATGCGAAACGCTTGGCTGTGGCGAGGCCGATTCCGGTGGTGCAGCCGGTGACAACGGCAATCTTTCCTTCGAGTTTGCGTGACATGAATTTCTCCTTCGTGTGAGTGGTAAGGTGCTGCAAGATCAATTTATGGCATCATGCTATTTTTTAAAATGGCAATAATTGAAAATCACCGTTGCAGATTTGTCGATGTCAAAACTACCGGATTTTGAAGGTCTTGCGATGTTTGCCAAAGTCGCCGAGGAAGGCTCCTTTGCCGCGGCCGCCGCAGCAATGGGCGTGTCAGTTGCCACGGTGTCCCGTGCCGTCACACGTCTTGAGGAGCGGCTGGGCGGCCGCCTCTTCAACCGAACCTCGCGGCGGCTTTCGCTGACGGACTATGGTCATTCGCTGACCGAGCGGGCGCAGAAAATGTTCGCGGTGGCCATGGAGGCGGAGGACTTTGCGCGTGAAACCTCGAGCCGACCCCATGGGCTCATCAAGCTGGCGGCGCCGTTGTCATTTGGATCTCGCTGGGTCGCGCCATTGCTGCCCGAGTTCTTTCAGCTCTATCCCGATATTTCGGTCGATCTTCACCTCGGAGACGCGCACGCCGATCTGATCGGCGACGGATTTGACGCGGCCTTGCGTATCGCCATCATGGAAGACTCGTCGCTTGTCGCGCGCCTCATCGCGCCGGTACGCCGATTTGTTGTGGCATCACCCGCTTACCTGTCAAGATACGGCTATCCCCAGCATCCGCACGATCTCGGCGCACACCAATGTCTTTCCTACATGAGCAGGAGCAAGCACGATGTGTGGCGCTTCACCAACCGAAAAAGCGGCGAAGAATGTGCGATCACGCCATCCGGGATGTTACGGGGAACGAGCCTGGAAGCGCTTGTGCCAGCGGTCCTTGCTGGAATTGCCATTGCCGAGCTCCCGGAGTTCGCAGCGGCCCAGTTCCTGCGAGAGAAGCAGCTTGAGGCCATATTGACCGACTGGCGCTTGCCGGAAGGTGGCCTGTATTTTGTCACTCCCTCCAACCGCACTCGAGCGGCAAAGATCAGGGCCTTGGCCGATTTCTTCGTCTCCAAACTTGCCGAAGCAGAATGGCGCGCGGATTAGATTAAGAAATGAAAATCGGCCAGATCCATGAAAGAGGGGAGGTGACGCGGTTGGACAGCGATATGGCACCGCCACGGACGACGTTTTGCTCGTCTGACCTTTTACGAGATGGTCAGGCCGCATTCGATCCGCCTAGCCTTCGGCACTCCTTGCACGACCATTTGATACGACAAGCGAATATAGTCTTGCAATTCGTTGTCTGGTAGCCCAGGTTGGGCGAAATGTTGGATCCATTTCATGCCGCGCGATGCGAAATATGGCGCGGGGCGCAAGCCGGGCATGTCCTTGAAGATCTCGTACGATACGTCACTGACCTTGAACGTGAAACTCGGTTCATCGACTTTCCTCCCGCCAATCGCAAACACTTTGCCGCACACTTTCCAGACCTGCGCGCCGCCCCACTGGACCACGTACGTCGCCGCCGGGAGCGACTGACAAAAGGCATTGAATTCTTCGTAGGTCATGCTTAGCGGGCTTTCAATGTTGAATTAATGAATGGTGTCTTGCGCGGCGGTCCACAAAGGTCAGGTATTGACATCCCCAGGACCGCTAGCCATTTTCTCCCATTTCAGGCCATTTACGTCAACCGTGATGAGCCAAAGAGACAGCGCGCCTTCGCCAATGAGGCCAGATCTAAAAGCAGCGCAGCCGCCCCTCGTGCATTAAAACGCGAAGCGGCTGCAGCCCAAAGCTCCCCAGCGGCCGGAGTAATTTGACGCCGGGACATTCGATTTGCGGGCGACGTCATATCGGATACCATGTCCTGGCGCCGCGGCGCTCTGCAAGGGCAGGGCGATGAGCTTTATAAAACTGATGCCAGGAGAGGGGAAGTATGGACGTGAATCGTCGAATTCAATTGCAAGGAATGAGCCTCGCTTGTGTCACCAGGTATGTAGATACACTCGGATTCATCGCCTTGTTTGGGCTGTTCACAGCCAATGTCACAGATCGGATTCAGGTTGGCGCGGCATGAACAAGAATCGGCTGGAGGCATTCAGTGACGGGGTGCTTGCAATTGCGATCACTATCATGGTTCTGAACCTCAAGGTTCCTCTCGGCACGGGCTGGACGGAGATATCTGCTATTACGCCGCTGCTTTCCAGTTACCTTCTGAGTTTTATTTACGTCGGAATTTACTGGGTGAATCACCATCATTTGATGCAGCCGGTGCGCAGTGTAAACGGCTTGATTCTATGGGCGAACCTGCATCTTTTGTTTTGGCTGTCGTTGATCCCTTTTGTCACCGCCTGGGTCAGCGTGGACCCATCTGCTTCCCCTCCGGTGGCCATCTACGGGCTTGTATTGTTGATGTCTTCCTTTGCCTTCCTGTTGCTGGGCAAAGCCTTGCTTGCAAAGGAAGGGGAAAATTCTCGCCTGGCTATTGCCCTGGGCAATGGCAGGAAAAACCAGATCTCGATTTTCCTTTATGCCGCGGCAATATTGCTCTCGTTGTGGAGCGGGATTGGCGGTTTGCTTGTGTATGCGGCTGTTGCTATTCTTTGGTTCGTACCTGATCGGCGTATAGAAAGCTTACGCTGGGACTGAGTTCGCGAGCCAAATAAACAGTTTCACTCTCTGCGCCATGCTCGAAGGCGGATACGAAATATATATGGTCGCCGATGCCTCCGGCGGCACCTCGAAAGAAGCGCACGACTACGCCATGCAACGCATGATCCAAGCTGGCGTGGTGCCGGTGACCTGGCAGCAAGTCATGCTCGAATGGCAACGCGATTGGGCGCTGAAAGACACCTACGATGCAGTTATGGCGATAGTGAAGGAACATTCCGGCGCCTACGGCATGGGCGTCGACTATGCATACACGATAGTGCATAAGGTGCCGCAGCGGATTACAGGCAGCCACGAAACTCTGGCTCCGGTCCTCGCCAAGAAGTAAAGCCAAAAGAGCCGTACCGGCGCTCAATTTATCGTTGTGTGCTGGCGTGGCAATTCTTGAGCAGCTGCCGTAATTTAGCTCAGCTGCGGTAATTGCTAGATCTTTCTGTTAAAGATGCCCAATTTTCACTGTACTGTCGGGCCACGCAGTAGCCTCATATACCCCTCGAGCTATGGCTCGTGTTTGATGGAAATCGTGCCCAATGGCAAGGCCACGTTGTCGATCGTTCTGGCCGGTCATCCGAAGCTGAAAAACGATTTATTGCGTCCGTCGATGGAAGAGATCGGCGCGCGCAGCGCACCATTCGAACTCGATGGTTTTGGTGCCGACCGGAGGATACAACGCGAAGGTGCGAACTGCCGAGATGCGCAGCCCAGGGTTGCCGACATAATTTTACATAATACAAATTATGCGAAATTACTCCGATTGCTAAACTGGTCAACTAGATAATAAAAGCCAGTTTCCTAACGCGCTCTAACCGCGTTCTTACCAAAATTTACGTACATTCGTTACCAAATGTGCTGACAAACGGTACAAAAGTTTACGTACATGTTGGAAAATGACTTCAGACAGTGACCATAATCTACGTACATGTTGGAAATCGGGTCTGATTCGTGACCATATTGTGCGTACATGTTGGAATGTGCGCCAATCAGGTTATGGTTTCCAAAATGAAATGCTCGAACAGCCTGGGTCTTCTAGCACAATGGCTGCGCTTTGGGTTGCCCGTGTGACCGCGACATATAAATCACCGATCGAGGTTTCGGGGAGCTCGGCCTTCTTGGTGATGAAACTCTCCATTCGACCGGTCGGAAAGACCAATACCCGTTCGTGAGTAGATCCCTTCGCGGCACCGAAATTAATGAAGTTCTGGTTGTATTTCTTGGCTGAACGTATCGAATCGCGTAGACATTGTGGGTTGAATTCCCTGACGTAGGCCGGCACGTCCTGAGGTTTGACGAAGAACACGCCATCGTGATTCGTGAGGACATCGTTCTTCGACTCGGTTTTCGAAAAACCATAACTGCTATCGAACAGGCCATCGGAAAAATCAGCAATCTCCTGGCGACAACGCCATGTCACGTTGACCTCATCGATGGAAAGATTACTGCCTTGCTCCTGCTTACGAAACCAGTCTAGAATCTTGACGCCTCGATACTGCTTGTTCTTTTTCGCTTTGGCGTTGGTCGACAGTATCGCTTGACGCACATCACCCACCATCCAAACATGTATGGACGAAGTGAACAGAGCTTCCAGCAGATCAAGGTCATAGCCGCAAAAATCCTGTACCTCATCAATCAGTATTTCATCGTAAAGACACTCAAGGCGACGTATTGCTGCGCCTTTGCTTGCGCTGATCAATTCGTGAGTCAAGCGCGGCAGTTCGCAGCGATAGGCGCGGCCGCCACCATCTAAAAACCGTTCCGCTCCGGTAGCGTATTGGTCCGGTTCACCCTCGAAATTGAATCCAGGAACAGGCAAACCAGAGAACTTTAAAGGTAGGAATGGTTTGGCGAAATGGTGCAAAAGGAAAGTGAACCATCCCATTACCTCGATATTCACGTGCCCGCTGGCATATTTTGCCAAGCGAATCTTCAATTCGTTCTGATTCGTCTGGGTGTAAGTCAGGACCGCAACGCGGCGCTTTTGGGAGAATTGCGCGCACCGCTCTGCGATCATCTGCGTTTTTCGACCGCCGGCGACGGCCAACGTAAGGTGATTAGCCATGAATCGTTTTGACTGCATCAATCATGTATTGTGGCGCGGTGATCTTTTGGTCCGACGCGGCTATCCTGAGAGCGCCCTCAGTCTTGTTGTTCGCCATCCATGTTGCAAGATCTGCCCGCGCTTGGATATCTAAGATTTGACGCAAAACTGGCTCGCTGTTAACGCCACGAAGGTGCGGTTCGAGCGTCCGACCGTTGGCCGGATTGCTTATGAATAGCGTCCTGCGACCAGGCTTTATAAAGTCTTTCAGGTCGTCGTTCAAAGCTTGCAGGTCTTTTCCATCGTTATCGCGTACGGCAACGACTTCCTTGTCCAGGGCGTGGCAAAGTGCCAAGCAGTTCC
The DNA here is from genome assembly GCF_042654985.1 of Paraherbaspirillum soli. Lineage (NCBI taxonomy): Bacteria > Pseudomonadati > Pseudomonadota > Betaproteobacteria > Burkholderiales > Oxalobacteraceae > Paraherbaspirillum > Paraherbaspirillum soli. Next base: position 116,452 of record NZ_JBHSMT010000028.1, read on the forward strand.
AGAACGAAAGGCCGCGCATGCTCAAGACATCGATACCGAGTTCCATCGGCAGCTTTCCATATTGATCACGGAATACGCGTTCAAAATAAATTTCATCCGATGGCCCCTCCACTAGTACCAGCTTGTGGGCGAGCACCAAGCGTAGCGTGTCATAGCCCGGTAATTTCTGAAAGTATCCGATCGTCTTCGGATCGAGCCCGGTCATGCTTGCTCGCTGCCCTGATGCCAGCAACACCAGCCGATCAAGGCCAAGGCGATTTACAACGTAGGCGCTATGCGTAGTGATGAATAACTGCTGACCGTTCCCGGCGCCATGCTCGATCTGGGAAATAAGTTGCGTCAAGCTGGTGTGCGACTGGTGGCATTCGGGTTCTTCGATCGTCACGAAGCGGGCATGGTCAGCTTGTTTGTTCAGAGCCAGGGAGATTTTGACGGACGCTTGCGCCCCCTGCCCCACCATCGAAAATGGAATATCGCGGATGTGTGGGCTGACGGCAGCATCCCATGATGCCCTGGCGCTTTGATCCATGGCCAAGGAAATCTTTTGATCTTGAATGGCAGATTCGTCTTTCGCGATCCGTTCGTTGACCATTTTCAGGGATTTTTCGGAAATCTCGGCTTTAACCTCACGAAATGAGTACGACACCAACGCCCGTTCGGCCGGTGTCATGTAATCATTTAGTATCTGGCGCAAATGAAAGTCGATCCCGGTAGCGGACCTGATGGTCCTAGAATCGATCACGGCTGTCGACAGCAGCCTTTGACGTGTCGCGATACGCTCGCCAGCAAAGGATCGCCACTCGATCATGTAATAGTCGACCGGGAGAAACGTCGGCGCCTTCGTTTTCCAAGCTTCCAATTCGGCTAGATATTCCGGATTCGGTGCGATTTTCACGGCGATGCCAGGGCAAGCTGTTGGTGGCGTGTCGGAATTGTTGGCGCCACAATACACTTGTAGTTCGGCGCTGTTTTGGAAATACAATTCGATCAGGATTTCCGGCATCGGTGTGCATTTGCCATCATTTAATTTGGCGAGATATGCAGAGACCAGATCGAGGTTGAACCAAAAGGGATTCAATTCTTCTACAGCGCTACGCCCGTTGATCCTGCCGGTGAGTGCAAGCGTAATTGCTTCGAGGAGGGTGCTCTTCCCTGCTTCATTGCCCCCCACGATCAAATTCATCCCTGGCTTCGGGCGGATTTCAATGTCTTTGAAAATGCGGTATCCCCGAATCTTGATTTTTTCGATCATTGTTGGCGCTCCCTTGGAACAGCAATGGTTTTTGTCTTTTGGCGTTGGCGCGTCGGCTGCGCCAGCGGGTATGACGTGACACAATAATACCTCGGCAATCTTTCTTCGCCACCTGCTCGAATAATTGTTCCCGGGTCCCTATTGCTACGCCCCCGTGGTCCGCTTGGGTTCGAAAGCGATTTTCATCCGTTCGAGCCGTTAGGTACGCACATCAACCATCAAACCGCGCCATATGAAATTCAACATACGCCAAATTATATGGCGCGGCTTGCATCATCGATGGCGTTATCGGATGCCAAAACTTTAAGAGGCGCGGCCGGGGTTACGGTTTTTTTCGCCAAAAGTGACCTAACTTGATGATTTATATGGCGAAATCGAACTTTTAGCTGATTGCTTGCTGAATTGCATTAATTTGCTCGCTCAATTGCATACCACTTGCCCACTTCATGTCAGCTATTCATAGCCATCCCGTACGTCATCTCGGATTGAGCGATCATCTTGCCTACGATGTTAGTTCCTGATGCGCAGCGGCGATCATAGGTACAGGCTCTAGCGGCTTTTCACACTTGTCGGCAGACTTTACCTCCACGTTGAATTGACTTCCTTTACCCCATATGATGCAATCGTAGCTATTCGCACGCTAACGGCAAATCTTTACGCCGTGGTTACTTCCTTTTCGGCACGCCCCGCCCTGTTGTAAGCAAAGGCCAAGTTCATCACAACAATGACCGTCCACAAGGCGGCGCAAGTACCATGAGCACTTCATCCTCCTACACAGTACCAGGCCACTCCTTTCTGACCAATGCCAGGCAGGTTTATAAATGGGCAACGCTGCCGCTCCTCCTGATCGGCTTTTTTTGCTGCGATGGCTGGACATCCATGCGCGTGGCATGGGATGGGTACGAACAAACCACGGGCGCCCTCACCCACTGTCGCGAGGGTAGATACGGCACGCTGGAATATTCCTACGCGGTCAATTCCTCAACTCACCACAACACTATCCCCAACCTTGAGGCCTGCCGGAGCCACGTCCCCGGAGAGCATGCGGTCATCTATTATTCGACGCTGCACCCGGACCTGAGCGTGGCCAATGTTGCACCGGCCAAGGCTTTCAGAGAGGCGTTGAAAACGTCGCTGAAGGCAGCGCTTCTATTTCCCGCGCTCCTCGTGCTGGCCATCTCCTACAAGAACTTGTTCGAATAAATTTGAGCCATGTATCCCCCCCCTTCCTCGCAAGGGGGGGGGCAAAAGGCTCTGGATCAGGCTCAGGCTTGCCGCGAGCAAAGGAGAAATCACCATGTCTGTTCCAATGGCCCCGATTATTACCGCCTTTGAACGGTCGCCTGATGGCGGTAAGGGACTTGCGCGTGACATGCGCGTTCGCTGGGCGCTTGAAGAAGTCGGCCAATCTTACGAGGTTCGTCTTGTTTCGTTCGGTGCGATGAAGGAACCCGCGCATCGAGCGCTTCATCCCTTCGGGCAGATTCCGACCTATGAAGAAGGCGATCTTGCCCTGTTCGAGTCGGGGGCGATCGTGTTCCATATCGCAGAGCGCCATGCAGGCCTGCTGCCTGATGATGCGAACGCTCGGGCGCGAGCGATTACATGGATGTTTGCCGCGCTTAACACCGTTGAGCCGCCGATCCTTGATCTCCAAACCACCAAGCTCCTGGAGCGCGACAAGTCCTGGTACGAACAGCGCCTGCCTGTCGTCGAGGATCGCATCCGTGACCGGCTGGGCGAACTTTCCGATTACCTTGGCGATGCCGATTGGCTCGATGGTGCGTTCAGTGCGGGCGACCTGATGATGGTGGCGGTGCTGCTCAGGTTGAAAGCATCGGGTATGCTGGACGAATATCCGAAGCTCTCCGCCTATGTCGCCCGCGGCGAAGCGCGGCCCGCCTACAAGCGTGCTTTCGACGCTCAATTGGCGGTTTTCACTGGCAAGTCACCGACCGGCTGAAAACAACTGACGTGCCGCACCTTTACGCGACGTTGGCTATTTGTGCCCATCCGAGGGTTCTTATACCTTGAATTACATGGCATTGATTCTAGATCCTCGACTGCTCTCCCAATCCGGATCGAAAGGATTTCCATCAGCTCGAATCTTGATAGAGGGATGGCAAGATGCATTGTCAGGTGCGCTTCAGATAGGGCCTTGAGTGCCTGCCCAAAAGCACGGTAGCCTGCCTATACTAGGCGAGTACCGAGCGGATGGTTTTAGGTGCGGCGCGGAGTTGAAGCATAATTTTGCCAAACGGCAGAATTATGGTTCTAGGCACAACGTGCTCTGGTCGACGAACAACGCGATTATTTAGCCTTGCGCAGCAGGCTGCCGGCCGCGTTTTCCTCGAAGCGGTCCGCTTCCTCAATGTATCCCTGCACGGTCCCGTCATGGCGCCAGCCGCCCTGACGTTTGATGTCTCTGAAATCGGCGCCGGCACGGTGTGCGCTGGTCGCCATGCCGCGCCGCAGGCTGTGACTGGATAGCTGCGGCACATAGTCCAAGCCGGCCAGTTTTGCGCAACCGGCCAGAATCGTATTGACGCTGCCCGCATGGAGCGCGTCGGTACCGACCTCGCTCCATTTATTCACGGGCCGGAATAGCGATCCCGACGCAATGCCAGCGGCCGCCAGCCAGGCGCGCAACGCAGTCGCCGGACAACAAGCGCCGTCGCCATAGGGAATTGCCTTGATAATCCCTGCCCCTTGCTGATCGGTCTTCGAGCGCGGCAGCGTGATGACGATTCCTTCCGGCTCCCACGCAACGTGCTCGACCTGGAGAGTGACGATCTCGCTACGACGGTAACCGCCGAAATATCCGATTTGCAGCAGCGCACTGTCGCGTTTGGCGTTCAGGGTGTTCAAGCCGGCCAGGTGGGCAACGATGCGCTCCAGGTCTTCCAGCGGCAGCGCCTTCGCTTTCTTTTTCGGCTTGCCATGGATGCGCTCGATGCCGGCCAGCGTCTTGCGCACGGTCGGCGTCGACGCTGGATCGGCAAAGCCCTGGTGCACGTGCCATTGCGATAGCGCCGTCAGTCGCAGCGCCAGCGTCCGGGGATTCAACGACTGCGCGTAGGCCAGCAAATAGCGGATCATTGCGGCCTCGTCGCTTGGCAAGACGCCGCCCCAGGCAAGGAAGTGACGAATCGCGGACCGATACGCGCGACGCGTATTGTCCGAGGTGGCGGCGACCAGGAATGCGCGATGCTGGGCCGTCAAATCGGCATCTATCGGTGTACCGACGTTACGGGCGACGATTCTCCCGGCCGGAAGCGTCGCCACTTCATTGGGGAGAATAGGTGTTTTTTCGCTCATGGCGTGTCGTTCAAAATCGGCCTCTGTACTGGCAATTGCGCAGCATAGCATATGGCAATTCGGTATAACACGCGATAATATATCTTATCGTGATGATTAATTCTGATTTTAAATTACGATTTAAATCGTAATATATAATACTATTACGTATCACGTAATACGTTATCTTATTTCGAGGTCACCATGGCACGCGCCGGCATTCTTTATTCCCACGTCGCCAAAGCGGCAGCCCAATTGGCCGCCGACGGCAAAAATCCGACCGTCGACAGCGTGCGCGAAGCACTCGGCAGCACCGGCAGCAAGAGCACGATCGCCCCACTGCTCAAGCGCTGGAAAGCGGAACATCAGGAAGCACTCGTTGAAACTGAGCTTGGATTGCCGGCCGAATTGCTGCAGGCGGTGAAAGGCGTCTATGAAAGATTGCAGATCGACGTCCAGCAGCAGCTGGAACAGGCGCGCGAAGAGCATCGCCTAGCGCGCCAGGCGACGGCCGATCAGATGCGGCAAATCGAAGCAGATAACGAGGCCCTGTCTGCAACAACGGCGGCGCTGTCGGCAGAACTGGCGCAGATGAAAGACGCGCTGACGCATCTGCAGGCAGAACACCATCAACGCAACGTCGCGCTGGCCACGCTACAGAGCGACAATGCCGGCATGCAGCTGCGCTTGCTTGACCGGGCCGCCGAGGTCACGGCGCTCAATCAGCAACTGACGCAAGCGCGCATCCAATTCGAACACTATCAAGAGTCGACCGTAGCGCAGCGGTCGGAAGAACGGCTGGCCGCGGAACAGCGCATGACGCGACTGGAACAGGATCTCGCCGGCGCCCAACAACGCTTGCTCGGCCAGCAGTCGTCTATCGCGCAGCAGGAGATGCAGATTTCACAGCTACGCACCGAAAACAGCAACTTTCAAGAGACGACTCGCGCAGCACAGGATGAGCTCGTATTGCTTCGCTCGGAGCGAGGTCAATTGACATATCAGCTCAAGGAACACTCGTCGACCACCCGAGTGCTCGCCAACAAGCTCGAGGCGGCGCAGCAAATGTTGACTGAATCGCAGATGGCGCTGGCAGCCCAGGAAAAGGAAACGCAACTGCTGACCGCGCGCCTTGATCAGGCCGAACAGGAAGTTGAACAATTAGAGCAGCAGAGGCTGGTGCTGATTAAAGAGCGTGCGGCACTACAGGCGCAGGCGGTCAATAGTGGGAAGGCGGAAAAGATCGCGAACAAAAGATAGCCTTTCTCGCACGAAAATAGCGAACCATGACGTAGCTCGCTCGCTACTGGCAGGCAAGATAGATAACAGAGATGGCGATGTCGCCAATCCCGGCCGGCCCTCCATTTCGAGCCACTTATTCGGAAGTTCGCAATTGCACATGTCCAATGTGCTCGTCGCTGACCAGAGGGATGATTCGGGTCGTTGTGATTCTGGGGAAAGGAGTATCTTCCCGATGTTCGGCACAGAGGCCGATAAGATATTCCGAAGCGATCCGGATCTGCCAGTGATGCCACCGGGATAGGCGGTCGCCGAGATTTGGGTGCATCCACATTTCCAGGCGTTCGGAGGCGTCGAAACGAAAGCCGAATTGGTCCAGCGGTATGGAAAGCCCCATTCCACGCGCCTTTATATAGGCTTCCTTGAGCGTCCACCACTCGAAAAAACGTTCGCCTTGCGCATCCACTGATAGCGCCGTTAGATCGACGATCTCTTCCTCTGCGAAATAACGCTTGGCGATGTTGATCGGTGCCGGCCTGAGTGCGATGTTTTCCACATCTACGCCAAGCTCGCGATCCTGGGTGATCGCCAGCACGATCATGTCGTCGCAATGAGACAGGTTAAAAGACAGTGTCCGCTTGTCGAAGTCCATGCCGCAGAGTGCAGGTTTGCCATAGCGGTTTTCTTTGAATATCAGTGATGCCGGCGCCACGCCAGTGAAGCGCGATAGCACGGTGCGCACCAGTGCCCGCGTGACCAGATAGCGATGCCTATCCCGTTCTCGCAGAAAGCGCTGAGCGCGCCGCCGCTCTTCTGCGCTGAGCAGTTGCCGATAGGCTTCGAGAAGTTGAATATCTCCCTGATCGTCAAGGAAGGTCAGCCACAGGTCTATTCGCTGCGGGTCGGGATCAGCCACTGTTACGAGTCGATGCATAGCTCCGGCTACCATCGGAACCGTAGCCGGACGATGACGAACGATAGCGCCGACCATCCCATCAAGACGGCTATCTCCGGCCATAGCTTCGATAGGTTGCCGAACCCCACGGAATTGAACAAAATTTCGCGCATTGCAGAATTCAGCTGCGTCAGCGGCATCAGTTTGGCAAACACCTGTAGCCACTCGGGAAATGCGCTGACGGAGAAGAACACCCCTCCCAGAATGATCAGAGGCATTTGCACGAAGTTGACGATGCCATTGAATGCCGTCACCGAGGGACTGATGGTCGCAAGCGCCAGGCCCAGGACCAGGAACGACACGCACCCCAGCGTAACGACAAGCAACAGCAGCAAATAGTTCGCATTGAGGGGAATGCCGAACGCCAGCACGCCGAGCATATATAGCGCCAACACCACGGTGTAGCAGATCAGCAGGCGCGAGATAAACAGCCCGGCAAGAAACGGCACCGGCGACGCATCGATGGTTTTGATGTTCTTGTATAGCCCATGATGTTCTTCCTCGATCAGCACCGCGCCGAAACCGTTGAGGCCGATGATCAGCAATGTCATGCCGATGACGCCAGGCAGCAAGACCATCAGGTAGGATGCGTTCTGGCTGGTCGCAATCTCTTGCTGCCTCGGACCAGCCGCTGCCGGTCCTTGGAAATAATCGTCGAGGACTCCTTGCACGGCGGCATTTTCAACCCGGTTCTCCAGCAACGAGTTCGCGTACAGCTGGACATCGGGGTGCTTCGGGTCGACGTCCGGGCGCGTGGCGCGAAACTCCAGGTAATGCTTGATCCGGTTGCTTTCGAGCGCTGCCTTGGGCGGTATTTTGGTGTCCGCATACGGCATCAGATTGACCAGCTTATGCTTGCCGAGATAATCGATTAATGCAGCCGTTGCGGGCTCCCCGGTAGTGCCGGAGTACCCGGAGTACCAAACGACGATCTTCGCATCGTCGCGCATCTGTAGCGGATAGCCGACTCCCAGCAACAAAATCACCGGCAGCACATAACAAAAGAACAGTGCAGTTTTATCTGATTTGAGCTGCAGCATGCGCAGCTTGAAGAATACCCAGGTTTTTTTCATTCTCGCTAATCCTTGCCAGTGTGCGACAGAAACACGTCTTCCAGATTCGGACGATTGACATCGAAATTGATGACGTCGATGCGCTGGTTTTCGCTTACCGCGAGAATTTCCCGCAGCGTGTCCGCCACCTCCCTGGTCTGCACGCGCAAGCAGTCGGTTTTGTCATTCCACTGAAGATCGATGACACTGACCAAGTCCTTGATAAATTCCAATTTGAATTTCCCCTTGGCGAAACGGAACTCGATGGAATGGTGCGTGTACATCGATTGCACCAGCTCTGACGGGCTGCCTTGGGCGATGATCTGGCCATCGTTCATGATCATGATCTCGTCGCACAAGCGTTCGGCTTCCTCCATGTAATGCGTAGTGAGGATGATGGTCTTGTCGGGATCCTGCTTCAGTTCCTCGATCAGCTCCCAGGTATAAATCCGGCTGTGCGGGTCGAGCGCAGATGTCGGCTCGTCGAGAAAAATGACGTCCGGATCATCCAGCAGTGCGATGGCGATCGATAGCCGCTGCTTTTGTCCGCCGGAGAGCTCATCCACCTTGAAGTCGAGCTTGCCGTTCAGGCCGAGCCGATCCAGCAGCCAGGCTGTCGGCTTGCCATTGCGCCTGCCGCTGCCGGCGACCCTCAGCGCCTGATAAAACTTCAGAAGCTGCGCCACGGTCAGGAACCGGAAATAGTTGTTCTGTTGTAGCTGTACGCCCATGCGCGGCTGGATTTGGCGTATCTGCGTGGCGACATCCATCCCTAAAACTGTGATCGATCCGGAGCTGATCGAAGTGATACCCTCGATCATTGCCAGCAGCGAAGTTTTTCCGGCGCCATTCGGCCCCAGGATGCCGAAACAGCCCCCCTTGCGCACCCGAAAGCTCATGCCTTTGACGGCCTCGAAATCGCCATAGCGCTTGCGTACATCATTTATTTCGAGCGAATAGATCATAGGCTTCCAATATCTGTGGCGTTATCGATCGAGGCCCATGCGGGATGGTCAGCGAGCGTTTGTCGGAACGAATCAATCTCCGATTCATTCCCCCTGAAAGCGCAATGAACCCGCAGCTTGCCGTCTGCGGCATGGGCTTCGAACAACAGCCCGTAGTAATCCTGCAGCTTGCTTCGCAGATCAGCCTTAGCCGTCGATATCTGCTGCGACGGCGGTGGAGGCTCGGTCTGGAAGTTGAACAATATCTCGTGAGCCAATCCAGGTAACGTGGCTGCTCGTTCAAGGCTCGCTGCGTCGTCCAGGCTGGCGTAATGAATGCCCTGCTCCTTTAAGGATGCCGCCTTGGCCGACACATCCGCCAACGGCGTGTCCAGCTCGATGACGAACGGGATCTTGTCCAGGAACAATCCAACCTGATCGAAATACCTGTGCTCGCCGAGTTCCCGGCCATGGTGAACCAGCACCATGCCGGCCCGCGCCAGACCGGTAGCCTGCAGAGTCCAGCGCTTGAACACATCGAAGGCCGACTCGGCAGCCCTGCCTGGTACGCGCAACGGCAGATCGAAGCTAACGATTTGCAATGGCTGCTCGCGCCTTGCGTCAAGTGCGTCGCGAGTGGTCGACATGACCGCCGACAGCTCCGCATAGCCCAGGATCCGGTCTGCGAAATCGCGCGCTGTCAGGTCGCATTTTTGTTGCGCATCGCGCAGATAGTCCCGATACGTGCGCGCAATGAGATTGGGCTCCGGACTTTGCTTCAGCAGTTCAATCAAGCGGCGCTGAGCGGTACTTTGCGATATGCCGTCCCAGATCAGGTGATCGAGTGCCAGCAGCAGGAAATGCCGCGTGTCCGATACCGATACCCATGCGGCGGCATAGGCTAGCGGCGTCCGTTTTCTGGCGTAACGCAAGGTATCGCCAAGGGCGGCCAGATGGTCGTTCAGCGCATTTTCGCCCGCGGACTTCAAATCGATATGGGCTATCGCCGCGCCCGTCATTGCTTCCGCAGCCAACAAAGTCCAGCACTGGCGATCGTGATCGGGCACCGCGCGGAGCAACTCCTGTTCCCGCGCCAGATACCCAAAAGCATGCTGCAGCTCCTGTGCGGTATGCCAGCCCGTGATCTCGACCATTCCGAAACTATCGCGCTCGGCCCATTCCAGCATGCCGCGTTGCACCGCACCGAATTGGAATTCATCTTCCCGCGGCGCCGCCGCAATGGCATCGAGATAGCCGGCAAATTGCGTTTCGTAAGCATCCGGCATCGCGCCGACCGGGTTCAGCCCCAGCGCGCTTGCGCCTTGATGCTCAAACCTTGACACGGCGCTTTCGAGGTCGTCGCATATCCGAATGAAATCCGGGACGTCGTCGCGTTCCATCAAGCTCAACGTACTTTTTAGCTCAGCTACCCTGGACGGTCCGACTTGCTCGATCAGCAGCACGGATGCCCCCTCCCCAGCCGCCTCACCCGCGTCCAGCGCCATGCTCCTGTATGCCCAGCGCCGGCTGTCCAGCCAGTCGCTCAGGCTGCGGCCACCAAACGCACTAAACGAGGACACCGCTCCCAGGGCCTTGAGCGTGCGCTGCTGATACACATCGGTCACGCTCAGCGCGAGGCCTTGTTCGCGCAAGCGGCCAAGCATGCGAACCAGCAGAATCGAGCTGCCGCCGAGATCGAAGAAGTTATCGCCGCGGCCGACTTGCGGCGCATTGAGCAGCTCTTGCCAGGTGGCGGCAATCAGCCGCTCGGCAGCGCCTTCCGGCTCTTCATATGCTGCCTGCTGAAACGCGCTGACGGACGGCGCAGGCAAAGCTTTACGGTCGAGCTTGCCGTTGGCATTCAACGGCAGGCTATCGAGCGCCATGATCGCTGCCGGGATCATGTAATCCGGCAGCGACAGGCGCAGATAAGTTTTCAGATCATCCACCGCCACCGGGCTTTTCAACGTGACATAGGCTAGCAATTGCGTATTGTCTGCCCCCTGCTCTCGCGCCACCAACACTGCCTCACGCACCTCCGGGTGTTTAATCAGATTGTTTTCGATCTCGCCCAGCTCGATGCGGAAGCCGCGAATCTTTACCTGGAAGTCTTTACGGCCGATGTATTCCACCTGGCCGTCAGGCAAGCGGCGACCCAGATCGCCGGTCAGGTAAAGACTTTGTTCGGCCGCATGCCGTGCATATGGATTGGGCTGGAATTTGGCCTGCGTTTCCCCGGGACGATTGATATAACCGCGGCCGACTACCGGGCCTGCCACCGCGATCTCGCCGACCGCGCCCAGTGGCACCCGCTGCAGGCTATCGTCAACCAGATGCATTTGCGCATTGGCGATAGGCGTTCCGATCAGCACCCGCTCGACGGGACCGTGGATAGCATGGAAAGTCACGCAGTCCGAGCATTCCGCCGGGCCGTAGTGATTCATCAACGGCAGGTTCGGATAGCGCTTGAACCAGCGTTCGACCAGCTCGCGCGGCAACGCCTCGCCGACCGAAATGACCCAGCGCAGACGCGGCAGCGGCCGATCATACTGCAACACTGCCTGGATCAGCGACGGCACCGGTTCCCAGATCGTGACGGCCTGCCGCCGGAGGCACGCCAGCAGCGCTTCCGGATCGCGTGTGATGTCGTTGCCGACAATATAAACCTTCGCCCCCAGCAGCAGGCCGGTGAGGAATTGCCACACCGAGATGTCAAAGCATTGCGGCGCCGTTTGCGCAATCACGTCATCCGCGGACATCGACAACAGCGCGTGTTTCGCACGCATGTTGTTGATCATTCCACGATGTTCGATCATCACGCCTTTCGGTTTGCCGGTAGAACCCGAAGTGAAGAGCAGATAGGCCAGGTCGTCGAGGCGCGGCTGCGGCAAGTCCGCCGCCGGGGTTGCCATGGCAGCAGCGGCGGCGACCAGTTCGGCGACCGAAGTCACCTTGTCCGCCGGCCAATGGCCGTCCAGCCATGCGCGCTGTTCGGTCAGGCTGGCGCCGACCACCAGCAGTCCTGGCTGAGCTTCGCCGAGAATCTCGATCCAGCGCTGCACAGGATGGGTCGGGTCGAGCGGCAGATAAGCGCCGCCAGCCTTAAGCACAGCGACGATCATCACCAGCAAGTCAGTGCCGCGCTGATCGAGCAGCGCCACCGCCTGCCCTGCCACTATGCCTCTTTCCCGCAGCACTAGCGCCAGGCGCGAGGTAAGTTCATCCAATTCGCCGTAGGTCAATTGCTTGGCTTCGCATTGCACGGCGATGCGGTCCGGCGTGCGCAAGGCCTGGGCCGCGAACAGCTCCGGCCAGCTACGGTCGATCAGCTCCGGCCGGTAGGTATCGTTGAGAGCCGACAGCCAGCGCGTCTCTTCCTGGCCGAGGATAGCCAGCTGCCGCACCTGCTGCTGATCGTTCGCCATCGCATGCAGCGCATGCTTGAAATAGCCCAGCCAACGCTCGATCGTGCTGCGGTCGAACAGCGCGCTTGCGTATTCCACGCCGCCGGTGATGCAGCCATCGATCTCGACCAGATCGAGCGACAGGTCGAACTTGGACGGTCGATATGATATCGGCTGCGGCGCGATTCGCAGCCCGTCCAGATCGATCGCGGCAGCAACATCCTCGCTGAGCCAGTTGAACATGACCTGGAATACCGGCGTGTGGGCCAGGCCGCGCGGCGGCTGCACCACATCCACCACTTGCTCGAACGGTATCTGCTGATGCCGCTGCGCGCCCAGCGTCTGCTGCTTCACGCGCTCCAGCAGTGCAGCTACCGTCAGATCACCCGACAGATCAATCCGCAAGGCCAGCATGTTGACGAAGAAACCGATCAGCGACTCAAGCTCTGCCTGCGTGCGATTGGCCACAGGGCTGCCGATCACCAGATCCTGCTGTCCCGACAAGCGGCTGAGCACGATGGCCCAGCCCGCCAACAGCGTCATGTACAGGGTCGTGCCGTGGCCGCGGCTCAATGTCTTCAAATCCGCTGTCAGCTCCGCATCCAGCACGACAGGAACATAGCCGCCGTCGTAGTCCTGCTGAGCGGGACGCGGGCGGTCGGTCGGCAGCTCCAGCAACGTCGGTGCGCCGGCCAAGGTATCGCGCCAATAATCGATCTGCTCCTGCAACCACACACCCGCCAGGCACTGGCGCTGCCAGACAGCGTAGTCGGCATATTGCACCGGCAGCGCTGGCAGCGGGTCGTCGGCACCGCTCCGGTAGGCATTGTAGAGTGCGCCCAGTTCGTCAATCAGCAATCCCTGCGACCAGGCATCGGTCACGATATGGTGCATGGTGACCAGCAGAATGTGCTGGTCCGCGCCCAAGACAAGCAGGCGGCCGCGTACCGGCGGACTGAGCGCCAGGTCGAACGGGGTGCGAATCTCCTCGTCGATCAACGGCTGCAGGCGCCATGCGTCGGCCGCGGCCTCGGCACTAAAATCCTGTTCAATCAGATTGAAACCATGGTCGGAGGCCGCAATGCTCTGATACGGCTCGCCGCCGATCAGCACAAAGCGGGTCCGCAGCACTTCATGCCGGGCAACGATCCGGTCCAGTGCGCGATGCAGCGCCGCACTGTCCAGCGCCCCCTGCAGATGCAGCACGCCGGGCACGTGGTAGGTCTCGCTGCTGCCTTGCATTTGCGACAAAAACCATAGCCGCTGTTGTGCGAACGACAGCGGCAGCGGGCCGTTGCGATCCACTGGAACGATGACTGGCTTATCGCTCTCGACCGCGTCGGCAATGACTCTTGCAAAATCTTCGAACACCGGGGAGGCGAACAGATCGGCAATGTTCACTTCAATCTTCAGTTCTTGCCGCAGCCGCCCAACCGCGCGTGCCGCCAGTAGCGAGTGGCCGCCCAGATCGAAGAAACTGTCGTCCCGGCTGACACGGTCGACCTGCAACAATTCCTGCCAGATGTGCGCCAAGGCCAGCTCCATGCTTCCGCTTGGCGCGTAGTAGATTCCTGACTCGGTTTTGATCTCAAGCGCGAGCAGTGCTTTGCGATCGACCTTGCCATTGGCGTTCAACGGCATGGCGTCCAGCACCACGATGGCGGCAGGGATCATGTAATCCGGTAGCGATGCGCGCAGATGCACCTTGAGTTCATCCGCAGCAACTGCGGCTGCGGTTTTCAGCGTGACATACGCCACCAATTGCTTGCCGTTGCGTCCCTGCTCACTCGCCACCGCCACTGCCTGGCGTACTGAAGGATGATGGGCGAGAGCGCTCTCGATCTCACCCAGTTCAATGCGGAAGCCGCGAATCTTGACCTGGAAATCCTTGCGGCCGAGGTATTCCAGATTGCCATCGGGAAGACGTCGGGCCAGGTCGCCAGTCAGGTAGAGACGTTGTTCTGTCGCATGGTGCGCATACGGATTGCGGCGGAACTTGGCCTGGGTTTCCTCGCTACGGTTGAGATAACCGCGCCCGACCGCGGCGCCGGATACAGCAATCTCGCCGACCACGCCCAGCGGCACCAGCTGGAGTTGATCGTCCACCAGATGCACTTGCGCATTGGGCAAGGCGGCGCCGATCAGCACCCGCTCGACCGGACCGCTGATCAAGTGGAAGGTCACGCCATCCGAACATTCTGCGGGACCGTAGTGATTCATCAGCGGCAGCGTTGGATACTGCTCGAACCAGCGATCGACCAGTTCGCGCGGCAACGCCTCGCCGACCGAGATGACCCAGCGCAGATGAGGCAATGGCATCTGGTACGGCAATGTTGCCTGGATCAGCGACGGCACCGGCTCCCAGATCGTGATACGGTGCCGGGCCAGGCATTCCAGCAGCGCTTGCGGATCGCGGGTGATGTGGTTGCCGAAGACATGGACCTTCGCACCCAGTATCAGGCCGGTGAGGAATTGCCACACCGAGATGTCGAAGCATTGCGGCGCGGTCTGGGCGATCACGTCGTCCGCCGACATCGACAGCGGCGCGATCTTGGAACGCATGTTGTTGATCATGCCGCGATGCTCGATCATCACGCCCTTGGGCTTGCCGGTGGAGCCGGAAGTGAAAAGCAGATAAGCCAGGTCGTCGAGGCCCGGCAGCGGCAACTCCGCCGCAGCGGTCGCGACAGCAGCGGTAGCGACCAGTTCGGCCATCGAGCGCACACGGTCGGCGTCCCACTGGCCGTCGATCCAGCGGCGCGGTTCGGCCAGGGTATCGCCAATCACCAGCAGGCATGGTTGTGCTTCTTGCAGGATATCCAGCCAGCGCAGCGCCGGATGGGTCGGATCGAGCGGCAGATAAGCAGCGCCAGCCTTAAGCACAGCGACGATCATCAGCAGCAAGTCGGTGCCGCGCTGATCGAGCAGCGCCACGACCTGCCCTGCCCCGACGCCCCTTTCCCGCAGCGTTAGCGCCAGGCGCGACGTTTGCTCATGCAACTCGCGGTACGTCAGTTGTTTAGCTTCGCATTGCACGGCGATACGGTCCGGCGTGCGCAAGGCCTGGGCCGCGAACAGTTCCGGCCAGGTGCGGTCGATCAATTCCGGACTATAGGTGTCGTTGAAGCTTAACAAGCGGCGTGTTTCTTCCTCGCCCAGAAGATCCAGCTGCCGTACGGACTGCTGCTGATCCACCATCGCCCGCAATACGCGTTCCAGGTAGCCGGTCCAGCGCTCGACCGTCGCGCGATCGAACAGCGCGGTCGCGTACTCCAGGCCGCCGGCGATGCCGCCCCGGACTTCGGCCAGATCGAGCGTCAGATCGAACTTGGACAACACCTGCGGCGCACTCTGCGGCGCGATCCGCAAGCCATCCAGGTCTATCGCGTCGGCCACATTCTCGCTCAGCCAGTTGAACATGACCTGGAATATCGGCGAGTGCGCCAGACTGCGCGGCGGTTGCACCGCCTCCACCACCTGCTCGAAAGGCGTCTGCTGATGCCGCTGCGCCCCCAAGGTCTGCCGTCTCACGCGTTGCAGCAATTCGCTCACCGTCGGCTCGCCCGACAGGTCGATCCGCAACGCCAGCGTGTTGACGAAGAAGCCGATCATCGGCTCCACCTCCGCCTGCACGCGATTCGCCACCGGACTGCCAATCACCAGATCCTGCTGTCCCGACAAGCGGCTGAGCACGATGGCCCAGCCTGCCAGCAACGTCACGAATAAGGTGGTCTCATGCCGGCGGCTCAGCGCTTTCAGCGCCGTCGTCAGCTCCGCATCCAACGTGAACGCAACGATGTCGCCGTCGTATTTTTGCTGTGCCGGACGCGGCCGGTCGGTCGGCAGTTCCAGCAGTGCCGGCGCGCCGGCCAAACAGTCGCGCCAGTAGTCGGTCTGTGCCTGCAGCCATGTTCCCGATAGCCATTGGCGTTGCCAGACCGCGTAATCGGCGTACTGCACCGACAGCGCGGGCAACGGATCTTCGGCGCCGGCACGGTACGCGTTGTAGAGGACGCTTAGCTCGCGCACCAATATCTCCAGCGACCAGGCGTCGGTCACGATATGGTGCTGCGTAATCAGCAGGACATACTCCTCCGCACCCAGCACGATCAGCCGGCCGCGCAGCAGCGGACCGGCGGCCAGATCGAACGGCGCACCGGTCTCCTCGTCGATCAGCATGGTCAGACGCTGCACGGCATCGGCCTGCTTACTGAGATCGTGTTCGATCAGGGTGAAGCCCTGGTCGGCGGCCGCGATGCGCTGGCACGGCTCGCCGCCGACCAGTTCGAAACGGGTGCGCAATACCTCATGCCGGGCCACGATCCGGTCCAGCGCGCGGCGCAGCGCCACGCGATCCAGCCGGCCCTGCAGGCGCAGCACGCCAGGTACATGATAGGTCTCGCTCACTCCTGGCATCTGCGACAGAAACCACAGCCGCTGCTGTGCCAGCGACAACGGCAACAATCCGTCGCGCGCTACCGGCGTAATCGCCGGCAATACATGACGAGCGGAGCTTTCTACCAGCGCCGCCAAATCGGCGAGCACCGGGCTCGCCAGCAAGTCAACCACGCCAAGATCCGCCCCAAGCTGCTCGCGCAAGCGCGAGATGGCGCGCATCGCTAATAAGGAATGCCCGCCCAGCTCAAAGAAATTGGCGGTAGCGCTAATCTGTTCCGGCTGCAGTTTCAGCACCGATGCCCAGATCTGGGTCAAGACAGTTTCGATTGCGGTGCGCGGCGCAACATAAGCGCTTTCGAGGCCGGCGCCGATGTCCGGCTGCGGCAATGCCTTGTCGTCCAGCTTGCCGTTAGCGGTGAGCGGCAATTGATGCATCAGCACAATGGATTGGGGCAGCATGTACGCCGGCAGCGAACGCCGCAGGAAATCGCGCAGCGAGGCGACGAATTCAGCTTCCTCGGCCGCCTCCCCATCAGCCTGGTCGCGCCTGACGACCCAGGCCAATAAGCGCTTGTCGTCCTGATCTCCGCGCACCAGCACCGCCACCTCCTCGACCGCGGGATAGTCGCGGATGCGATTCTCGATTTCGTTCAGCTCGATACGGAAGCCGCGCAGTTTGACCTGGCGGTCGCGCCGGCCGACGCATTCGATGCGGCCGTCATCCAGCCAGCGGCCCAGGTCGCCGGTACGGTATACCCGGCTGCCAGCCTTCCACGGATCGGCAATGAATTGCTGATCGGTCAAGTCCGGCCGGTTGAGGTAGCCTTGCGCCACTCCTTCACCGCCAATCCAGATCTCGCCGAGCAGGCCGGGAGCGCACAGCTGGCCCACCGCGTCCACCACATACATCGTTGTGTTGGGGATCGGACGCCCTATCGACAAGCTCTTGCCTTCGACGCTGGCGCCCGCGTCCTCGCCCTCACTCATCCACGCCGAGGACAAGACAGTGGTCTCGGTCGGGCCATAGGCGTTGACATAACGGCAGCGCGCACTCCAACGCTGAACCAGTTCCGGTGTCGGCGCCGAACCGGCGGTGAGCAAGGTCATGCCTTCGGGCACCAGGTCGGGATCCATCTGCAGCAAATAGGGCGGCGGAAACGCTGCGAAGCGGATCCGCTGTTCAGTGAGGTATCCGGCTAGAGCGCGCGGCTCCTGGATCAGTTCTGCGCTGAGCAGATGCAGTACCGCGCCGGTAAGCAATGCGCCGAAGATCTCTCCTGCCGATGCATCGAAGGTGTGCGGCGCAAACTGCGTGAAACCATCGCCAGCCCCGAAAAAACCGGCATTGCCGAACCAGCAGCAGTAATTGACCAGGTTGCGATGGCTGATCAATACCCCCTTGGGCTGGCCGGTCGTGCCCGAGGTGTAAATGACGTAAGCGGTCGAATGCGGGTCCCGTGCCGGTAGCCGTAGCGCCGAGCCATCTTGTCGCGCGGAAAATCCGGATGGATCATTCAGCGTGCAATCTTCCAGGAACAATGGCGTCACGCCCCAACCGGCCGCTTGCTGTCGATGGCCGCGCTGTGTCACAAGCAGCTTGATGCCTGCATCTTCCATGATGAAGCGGCCGCGCTCCGGAGGACAATCGAGCGCAACCGGCACGTAGGCGGCGCCGGCATGCATGATGCCGAGCATGGCGGCGATCAGATCCGGTTCCTTGCCCAGGCTGAGCGCGACCCGCTCGCCCGGCTCGACGCCGCTGTTGGTCAACCACGCCGATATCGCCTGCACTCTTTCGGCCAATTGCCGATAAGTCCAGCGCTCGCCTCCCGAGACGATGGCGTGCGCGCTCTCGCGGCTGTCAGCCTGCATCAGGAACAGTTCGTGCACGCAGCGGTCGAGCGGATACGCCGTATCGGTGGCGTTCCAGTCGCGTATCGCGCGCTGGCGTTCTGCGTCGCTCAGCACCGACAGCTGCGAGATCAGCTGCTCGCCGCCTTTGGCGAAGCTTGCCAGCAGCTGGCACAGACGCTGTAGCAGCAACAGCGTCGGGGCGGCGTCGAATTGCTTCGATTGATAGGCCAGTTTGAGCGTCAACCGTTCGCCGGGATAGACGATCAGGCTCAAGCCGAGATCGCTTTGCTCGATACCCTGGACGTCAACCATGCGCAGGCCACCGGCCGAATCGGCGACCAGCAACGAGCGGTCGAGCGGGAAATTTTCGACCACCACCAGCGCGTTGAACAGCGCCTGGCCGAGACGTGCGCCGCTGCAGCGCTGGATATCCGCCAGCGGCAGAAATCCGTGGTCCTCGTGATCGAGCTGTACCCGCTGGATCTGTTGCAGCCAGGAAGACAGGTTCTGGTCTGCCGCGATCTTCAGACGGATCGGCAATGAATTGATGAACAGCCCGACCATGCTTTCGATGCCGTCCAGGCTCGCCGGACGACCGCTGGTGGTGTAACCGAACAGCACTTCCTGTTCCGCGCTGTACTTGCTTTGCAGCAGGCCCCACGCGGCTAAAATCAGCGTGCCAAGGCTGACGCCTTCGGTTTGCGCGAGCCGGCGCAGCTGCGCCGTGGCTACCGTCGAAAGCTCTATCGAATGCGCTTTCTGTTCGCCGTTGGCCGCCGCCACGTCGACGCCGCCGCCTTCAGGTTCCGCCGCCAGCGGCAGACTCGCGCTGGCCGCGATCGGCAAGCCGTCGAAGTAAGCGCGCCAGTAGCGGACCGCAGCTTCCCGGTCTTGCGCTTGCAGCCAGCCGATGTAGTTCTTGTACGCAGGCGCCGGCAGCGCCTGGGCTTGCGGTGCGGCGTAGATCTGGAGCAGTTCCTTGATCAGCAGCCCCATCGACCAGCCGTCGATCAGCGCATGGTGGTGGGTCCAGGCCAGACAGTAGCGCTGCGGGCTCGTGCGCACCAGCAGCAGACGCATCAACGGCGCGGCGCCGAGATCGAATGGCTTGATCCGCTCTTCGGCAAGCAGCTGTTCCAGCCGCCGCTGCCGGTCGTGCGTATCGTTCGGGGCGCCCGCCGAAAGCGGCGTGCCGAGGTCTTCTTCGCGCCACGGCAGGTTGACCTCTGCCATGACCATCTGCAGCAAAGTGTCCTGGCCGAGGTCGACAAAGGCGGTGCGCAGCACCGGGGTCCGCCGCACCAATTCCTGCCAGCTTTGGCGCAGGCGCGCCGGGTCAACTGCCTCCAATTGCATCCGCAGCTGGGTCAGGTAAAGCCCGTTTTTCGAGTCGCGATCGGCCAGCAGCAACAGCCCTTGCTGCATGCCCGTGCAGGGATACAGATCCTGTAGCGTCGGGTATTTCGATTGCAGCGCGCTCAGTTCTGTCTGCGGGATATCGACCAGCGGAAACGGCGCGGGTTCGTGCCCAAGGCCAGACCCGGGGCCGCCGCCGTCCCAGGCGACAATCTCCCGCAACACTGTGACCAGGCGTGCGGCCACGGCCTCCACCGTCTCGCGCTTGAACTGCTGGCGGCTGTAGCCGACATGGAAGGCCAACGCCCCGGCACTAATCAAACCATTGATATTCAGCGCATGGGTTCTGGTTCGGCGCGGACTGACGGCACTGCCGCCCAGCAGGCCCGAGTCGACTTGTCCCAGGTAGTTGAACAGCACGTCGGATGTCCTGCCTCCAAGCGCGTCCCTGGCGGCTGCCAGATCCTCGTCATGCGCCAGGGTGGTCAGTGCGTCATAACCGATGCCGTTGCGCGGCACCGCTTCCAATTGCTGCCTGGTTCTGCGGATGTGTTCGGCCAGATCGCCTCGGGCACCGGCCACATGGAACGGATACAGTGCGGTGAACCAGCCGACAGTCTGGCTCAGGTCGATCCCCTCGAACGCCGCTTCGCCAGCCATGTCGTCGCGGCCATGGCTTTCGAGATCGATGCGGACCTCATCAGCATCGAGCCAGCCGCCCAGCGCCCGGCTCAGCGCGGCGATCAGCAACTGATGCGGTCGAACCTCGAACACAGCGCTAGCCTGGTTCAGCAGCAACGAGGTTTCCTCGCGGCTTAAACCGGCCACGACCTGTTCTGTCGTTTCCTCGATCGGAGAAACAAGATCGCGTGCATCTTCCGGCATTGCTGCGCGGTCGAATTTCAGGCCCGCCGCCGGCGATTCCAGTTGCCGCAGCCAGTAGCCTTTTTCACTCTCGAGCGAGGCGCTGTAGGCATAGTCATGCAGGCGCGCCGCCCACTCTTGATAACTGCTGGTTTTGGCGCCCAGCTTGACCGGCTCGCCGCGACCGCGTTGCGCCAGCGCCATCTCCAAATCATCCAGCAACACTTGCCACGAAACCACATCGACGATCAGGTGATGCATGACCCAGATCAGCTGCGACTGATCGCCGTCGCGCAGCCACAGCCAGCGGCACAGCTTGCCTTGCTTGATATCGAGCGAGGCAAGCGCACGTTCCGCTTCAGCCTTGACGCGAGCCTGCCGGTCCGCAGGATCTCCTGAAATAGGCTGCGCATCGACCTCGACAATCATCTCATCGAGCCCACTCGCCGCATCGGATGGCAGCTCGGGACGATACTGCGCAATCCAGCCGGCAGACGTCTCGCGGAACTTCAAGCGCAGCACATCGTGCCGTGCCACGATCCCGGCCAGCACCGTCTTCAGCAAGTCCAGGCCGGCCTGATGCGGCAAGTTCACCGCTGCGTATTGGCAATAGTGATTGACGTCGATGCGGTCATCCTGCAGGAATCCGATCTGGATCGGCAGCAGGCGCTGCTCGCCCTTGACGGCCTGGCTGTCAGGCGCCGGCTTGAGCACGGCCGCGGCATCTTCCTTCTCCGCCAGCCGGGCGACCAGATTGCGGATGGTCTTTTCCTCGATGATCAGCCGCGGCGTAAGAACGATGCCCTGCTTCGCCGCGCGCGATACCACCTGGATTGCGAGGATGGAATCGCCGCCGATGGAAAAGAAATTGTCGGTGACGCCAAACGAATCCGTGTGCAGCACATCGCCCCAGATCGACCACAGCTTGCGCTCGCGCTCATTGCTCGCCTCGACATAGACGGCGTGCACGTAAGCGGACGGCCCTGGCTCGGGCAAGCTGGCGCGGTCGATCTTGCCGTTCGCATTGCAGGGCACCGCGTCCAGCAACACGAATGCCGCCGGCACCATGTACTCGGGAAGTTCTGCCTGAAGTTTTTCCCGCAGCGTCTGGATTAGCTGGGACTTGGCCGGTTCATCGTCCGGATTGAGTGATTTGGCGACAACATAGGCCACTAATTGCTTGTGATTTTCATTCGTTCTGGCGATCACCAGCGCTTGCCTGACGCCCTCATGCGCAGACAATGCATGCTCGATTTCGCCGAGCTCGATGCGGAAACCGCGAATCTTGACTTGATGATCGAGGCGGCCGAGATACTCCACTTCGCCATCGGCCCGCCAGCGCGCCAGATCGCCGGTACGGTACAGGCGTTCTCCCGCTTCAAAGGGGCTGTCGATGAATCGTTCCGCGGTCAGTTCGGGACGGCCCAGATAGCCGCGACCGACCGCGGCGCCGCCGATATACAGCTCGCCGCTGACGCCGATCGGCACCGGCTCCAGCCGTTCGTCGACCACATACAGGCGCGTATTCCACAGCGGCCGGCCGATCGGCACGATCGCCGCATCAGCCGTCTTGACTTCGCGTCCGCTGGCTTCGATCGCAGTTTCGGTCGGGCCGAACAGATTGTATAAGGACGCCTTCGAGGACGACAGGAAGCGCGCAGCCAGCGCCCCGGGCAACGCTTCGCCGCTGGCGAACATGCGCCGCAGGCTGGTGCACGAACCGATGTCGCCCTCATCGAGAAAGACCTGCAGCATCGAAGGAACAAAATTCAGCGTGGTGATGCCGTGATCGCGGACGGCCTGGCTCAGGTAGGCCGGGTCGCGATGGCCGCCCGGCTTGGCCATCACCAGCGTCGCCCCCGCCAGCAGCGTCCAGAAAAATTCCATGAACGAGACGTCGAACGAAAACGGCGTCTTCTGCAGCATCCGATCCGTTGCGTCCAGCTTGTAGCTGGCTTGCAGCCACTGCACCAGGTTGACCAGTGAACCATGCTGGTTCATCGCCGCCTTCGGCTTACCGGTCGAGCCGGACGTGAATATCACGTAGACCAGATGGCTGGGCGTGACGCCAGTCGCAGGGGCTACGGCCTCGTGCTGCGCCACCCGCGCCCAATCCGCATCCAGACGCAACAGCCGCACATCCGCGCCGACTTGCGACAACGGGCCAGCCAGCAGTTGCGCCTGGGTCAGCACCAGATTCACGCCGATATCGGCCAGCATGCCGGCCAGCCGCTGCGGCGGCAGTTCAGGGTCCAACGGCACATAGGCGCCGCCGGCCTTCAAGATACCCAGCAGCCCAAGCACCATCTGCGTCGATCGCTCGGCGCACAGCCCGACCACCACATCGGGTCCCACACCCAGCGTACGCAGATGCTGGGCCAGCCGGTTGCTGCGCTGGTCGAGTTCGCGATAGCTCAAGCGTTCATCTTCGCAGACCAAGGCCTCGGCATGCGGCGTGCGCGCCGCTTGTTCCGAGAACAATTCGTGTATGCAGCGGTCGTCGCTGTAGGCATGCACCGTCTGGTTCCACTCGGACACCAGCTGTTGCCGCAGTCGCGGCGGCAGCAGCCGTAGCTCGCTCCAGGCGGCGTCCGTATGGTCGATCAGCTGACGCATGCAATGCGCATAGATTTCCAGCCACATGGAGATGGACGCCTCGTCGTACAGATCGGTGTCGTAGCCTATCCGCACGCCATAGCGTGGAACCGCCGCCGACCCCGCTTCTTCATCGCCGGAATCCTGTTCGATCAGGCCGAAAATGAAGCGATAGTTGGTCGACTCGTAACCCGCTTCCAGCATCGGACGCAGCTGTTCATGGTGCTCGCCGTAACGGTGGCTTTCGATATTGAACAAGGTGTCGAACAACGCGTCGTCCAGCCGCGCTTTGACGGCTTCATGGATAGCCGACAACGGAAAGGCCGCGCAGGCGCGCATTGTTTCCAGCTGGCCGTTGACGCTGGCCAGCAGAGCGGCCGGGGTACTTGCGGACTCAATGTTCAGCACCAGCGGCAAGGTGTTGACGCAGCACCCTGTAATCGTTTCGAACCCGGGAATCTGTTCCATCCGTCCGCTCTGGATGACGCCGCAGCGCACCTGTTCCTGGCCGCCCAGATAACGCAGCAGGCAGGCGTAGCCGGTCAGCCACAAACTGTTGGCCGTCACGCCGAGCGCGCCGGCTTTGGCGCGCACATCTGCAGCCAATTGACGGTCGATGCTGCCGAGATAGAGGCGCGTGTTGGGCGGCCCCGATTGGGCCGCGGCGTGGCTGTGGCCGGTAAGAGGCGTCGCGCAAGGCAGCTGACTGGCGCTCCGTTGCCACGGCAATTCGGACCAGTACCTGTGCCATGCGCCGCTGGCCCGCAGAGCGCGCTGCTGCAGCACGATGTCCGCCATGCTTGCCAGAGGCGCGCTCGGCTTGGGCACGCCTTCCCCAAGGAAGTGGCGGTAGGTTTGCAGAAGATCATTCAACAGCAGTTCGATCGACCAGCCGTCATGGATGATGTGATGGATGGACAGCAGAGCGAGGAAGCTGTCGCCGGCTTCGTCCACGACCTGCAAATCGAACAGCGGAGCCTGGCTGAGTCGCACCGGCTGGCTGCGCGCCTGCTCGATCAGTTGCTCAGCGAGCGCTGCGCCTTGGCCGGGCTGCGACTGGTGCACGCTGGCCGGGGTCGGGATCGCTGTCAGCACCACCTGATGGATTTCTCCGCCGCGCCATTCCTTGATGAAGGTACGCAGGCAATCATGGCGAGCGATCCAATCGGCTACCGCCTGCTGCCAGACTGGCTGGTTCAGCGCACGCGGCATGCGATAGCACATGTGCACCTGATAGGTATCCTGATGCCGGTGCATGGTATGTTGCATGTCGGTCAATGGATAGACCGCCTTGACCGTTGCCGGCAGCTCATCAAGCTGCGCCTGCGTCAGCGCTGCGAGCGGGAAGTCGGAAGGCGTCCAGCGCCGGTTCGCGCCCACCACGCAATGATCGATTACTTCCCGCAAGCCCTGGATCAAGGCCTGCCCAAACCGTTCGAGCGCGTCCCCGCTCCAGGCCGCCGGATTGCAATGCAAACCGATAATCAGCTCGCCATCGCGGATCTCGCTTTCCACCGACATCGCGTATGGGCTGGCGTTGCCCTCGCCCATTTCGATCGCGACCATCGGCACCGTACGCCAGCTCTCGTGGCTGCGCTGCACCACGCCCGAGAAGTTGAACAGCACCTGCGGCGAGCGGTAGCGGTCGAATTGCTCGCGCACTGCGGGATCGCGGCTCAAGTAACGCAGCGCATAGAAATCCCGCCCGCGTTGCGGAATCGCCGCACGGACTTCTTTCAATTGGATCAGCCAGGCGCCCAGATCGAGTTGCGCCGGCACTTGCAAGCACAGCGGATGCACGCTGGTGAACCAGCCCACCGTACGGTCCAGGCCCTGCGCACCGGCAAATGCCTCGTCGCGGCCATGCCATTCGACATCCAGGCAGATGCGCTGCAGATTGAAGCTGCGTGCCAGCGCCAGATACGTCGCCGCCAGCACCAGTTCTTCCGTGCTCTGCCGATAGCAGGCAGGCGCCAGTTCGATCAGGCGCGCGGTATCGTGCCGCGACAGACGGTGCTGTTCAATCGCGATCGGGTGGCACGCTGCTTCACTCGTGGCAAGCGGCAGCGGCTGCGCGCTTTCGGCGGCGCGCAATACGGGAAGCCAGTCGGCCAGCCGTTCATCAGTTTGTTCGGCGGCAGGCACATTGAACTTTTCCGACCAGTCCAGATAGCTGATGCTCTTGCCTGGCAATACCGCTTCGAGGCTGCTCTC
Organism: Paraherbaspirillum soli; assembly: GCF_042654985.1. Taxonomy (NCBI): domain Bacteria; kingdom Pseudomonadati; phylum Pseudomonadota; class Betaproteobacteria; order Burkholderiales; family Oxalobacteraceae; genus Paraherbaspirillum; species Paraherbaspirillum soli. Next base: position 141,876 of record NZ_JBHSMT010000028.1, read on the forward strand.
GTCGCCACGGTACAGGTGGCGCAAATCATCCAGCAGAATCCCGTGGCTGATGGTGTCCACGATCAGGTGATGCAACACCCATACCACGCGCGAGCGGCTCGGCGTTTTCAGCAGGGCGATGCGGAACAGCGGCGCCTGTTCGATACGCAATTGCGCGCCAAGCGCGACACGGCATTGCTCGCTGGCCTGGTCCAGCTCAGCCTCCGTCACGTCGATCAGCGCGATCGGCGGCAACTCAAGCGTCGCGCCGGCGATCTCCTGCCGCCAGGCTAAAGGTTCTTGCAGGTCCGTTCCGGTACGGACGAAACGGACCCGCAATTGATCGTGATAGGCAAGCAAGCGGGAAAAAGCCCGCTGCAAGCGATCCGCATCCAGTTTTTCCTCGGTCTCGAAGGACAAGGTCTGGCAAAAGGCACCCGGCTGTTCGAGCCGCAATTGAAAGAACCAGCCCTGAATCGGGCTGAGCGGCGCAATCCCCTGGCGGCTGGCATAGTCGCGCTGCAGCTGGCGCCCGGAGCGTTGCAGCAGCTCGGCGAAATCGGCCAGGCGCGGATGCGACAGCAGTTGCGATGAAGTGGTCTGGTAGCCCAGCCGTTTCAGCGCAGACATCACCACCAGCGAGGTCAGCGAATCGCCGCCTAGATGGATGAAGTTATCCTCGCGCGAAATATTCGGTTGTTGCAGGACGCTGCGCCAGATATCGGCGATCTGCGCTTCCAGCAGGTTGATGTAATCCGCCGGCCGGGTTGACGATTCGGTTTGTTGCAGCCGCGCTTGCAGCGCACGATAATCGGTCTTGCCGTTCACGGTGAGCGGCAGAGCGGACAGGCAAAGAATGCGGTTAGGCATGGCCCAGCTCGGCAGCACCTGTCCCAAGCCTTCCCGAATGGCTTCTTCCGGCTGCGGCTGGCCGGCGTAAAAGGCCACCAACTGCTTGGCCCCCTGAACCTCGGCCACGACCACTGCAGCATGCTCGATCCCCGGTAGCATCAGCAGCGCTGCCTCCACTTCGCCGGGCTCCAGCCGATGCCCGCGCAGCTTGATTTGATTGTCGACTCTTCCAGCGAAGAACAGCCGGTTCTGGTCGTCGAAACAGGACAGGTCGCCGCTGCGGTACCAGCGGGTCGACTCCGTCGTAATGAATTTATCGCGCGTCATCTGTTCGCGCTTGAGATAGCCGTGCGCCACCCCCGCGCCGCCGATCAGCAGTTCGCCGATGGCGCCGCGCGGCAGTGGCTGGTTGAAGCGATTGACGACACGGACCTCGGTATTAATGATCGGGAATCCGATAGTCAACTGCTCGTGCCGCTCAGGCAGATGGCTCGCCTGCCAGAATGTCGACAGAATCGTGGTCTCGGTCGGACCGTAGGCATTGACATACTGCAGATGCGGTTGCCAGCGCCTGACCAATTGCAGATCGGGGGCCGATCCGGCGGTCAGCAGGGTCTTCAGTCGCGGCAGTTTCTCGGGCCAAAGATGCTTTGCATATTGCGGAGGAAAAGCCGCGAACGTCACCCGCTGATCGCTCATGTACTCCTGCAGCAGTTCGGGATTGTCGATCAGTTCCGCAGGCAGGATCACCAGCGTGGCGCCGCTCAGCAGGGCCGCATGGATTTCACCGACCGACGCATCGAATGTAACAGGGGCAAACTGCGACACGATATCGTCCGCCCCCATCAGTCCGCGCAAATGCGTGACGAAATTCAGCAAGTTCCCGTGGCTGATCTTGACGCCCTTCGGCCGGCCGGTGGAGCCCGACGTGAAGATCACGTAGGCCAGATCGTCTGTGGCCAGCACATCATGCAACAGCGGGCGCTGCGGGGCGGCGTCGGCGGCCGCGTTGGTGGCAGAGGATGCGACGTCCAGGCAGAGCACCGCCGGCAACGCATCGCGCATCAACGGCAACCAGGATTCTTCGGTCAGGGCAACGCGCATCTCCGCGTCGTCGGCCATCGCCTGCAGGCGGGTCGCCGGCTGCTGGGCATCCATCGGGACAAACACCGCACCGACTTTCAGTACCGCCAGCTGCGCCGCAACCATCCGATGACTGCGGCCGAATGCAACGCCGATGTAGTCCCCTCGGCCGACGCCGGCCAGGTGCAAGGTCTGCGCCCAGCGCCCGGACAATGCGTCGAGTTCAGCGTAGCTCACGCCGCCATCGGCGTCGATCACGGCGATCTTGTCCGGATCGGCGGCAACCGATGCGGCAAAGCGCTCCAGCAAATTGCCGGCGATCGATTTCACCGGCCCGGCCATACTGGTCGGCGACGGCACATAGGCATCGAGACCGTCGAATCGGATCTCATCCGACAAGCGCGATGCCGGATTTTCCAGCATCTTGTCGATGATGCGCGCCCACAGTGTCATCACGTAGCGCTGATAGGATTCGCCGAAGCGGCTGGCGTCGCAATCGACGAACCATGATTCGCGCTCGCGCACGATCACGAATTCCGTTTTGAACTCCCCGTCCGAGGCGCCATGCAGGTAGATGGCATGCCAACGCAGTTGGTCGGCCAGGCTGGAATGATTCGGATCATGCAAGTCGAACCAGTCGTGCTCGTTGTCCAGCCATTGCTTCCTGACCTCGGCCAGCAATTCGCCCAGCGACGTCTGCTCGCTCACCGCAGTGATCACCGGCCAGCATTTCCCGGCCTGCTTTCCCAACAGACAGGTAATGACAGGTTCATCGTTATATCGCAGCCAATGCAGAACGCCATGCCATGCGGCCACGCAGATCGGCAAATCGGCGCGGTCGGCAGCGTGGCTGAAAAACGGCTCGCACTCCAGCATCCTGCGCTGACCTTCGTATTGCGGATTGGCGCTGCCGTCGTTCAACGCGCTTGAGAGGTCCATCCCGGCCATGCTGTGCGGCATGCTCAAAGCGATCGTTGATTCTTGCTTTAATGACATTCTTTTCTCCATGACTTTTTATAACGATTGATCCGCTAGGCTGAAAGCTTGCTCAGCAACTTGGACACCGTTTCCATGTTTTTCCCGAATTGATTGATGGATACCGCGTGCTCGACACGATCGCCAAAGCCATACTTGATGAAGCCCGATAAGGTTCCAGTCGGCCCAAGATCGACGAAACGGAAGGTCTCTTGCGCGCTTAATGAGCCCACCAGCTTGTGGAAATCGACTGGCTGCCGCAGCACATCCCAGAAATATTGATCGTCAAACGCGCTGATCGCGTGGCCGCGCATGGCCGAGTAGATCGGCAGGCGCGGCGTCTGCAGCGGCAGATTTTGCAAAAATCGACGGAACTCTGTCTCAATCGGGTCCACCGCCGCCGAATGGAAGCCGTGATCGACCGACAACAGCAGCGATACGACGTCCTGCGCGTCCAGTCGATCCTTGATCGCGAGCAGCGTCTGTTGGCTGGCGCTGACGACGAAGTTGCTGTCGAAGTTAACGCTTGCCAGCGTGCCTCCCTGGTACAAATCCGGATGGCGTTCGAAATGCTCCACCGGCATCAATACCGACAGCATGCCGCCGCCGAGGGTTTGTTCGCTGAGCAGCCGTGCCTGGAGCATGACCATGGCCATCGCGTCCTCCAGCGAAACCACGCCCGCAACCGTCGCCGCGACATACTCGCCCAGGCTGTAGCCTAGAACCCCGTCCGGCTCGATACCGGCGTGCAGCAATACCTGCGTGAGGCTGTAGCCGAGGCTGAACAGCGCCGGATGCGCAAGCAGCACATCCGTCATCTCCTCGTGCCGCTTGGCGTCGTCGTACAGCTGCGCCACCATGCTGCGGCCGGTGTGCGCACGATGCAGCGCATCGCAGGCGTCCATCGCTGCGCGGAACGGGGCGCTGTGCTGGTACAGCTCCTTCCCCATCAGGTAATACTGGGAACCCTGCCCCGAGTACATGAACACCGTACGCCGGGAAGGTGGCGACGGCTCGGCGGCAAGCTCGCCAGCACTATCGTTCAGCGCCATCGGCGTCTGCTTGATTTTAAAAAAGAGCTTGGTGAGCACATCGCCTGGCCCCACCTCTTCCAGAGTTACCGCGCCACGCGACAGCAGCCGCGATATCGACTCGTACCATTTCACCGGCTGGGTGATCTGCCGCACCAGCAAATCCTGATAGCCGGTCTTCGGATACGGAGCGGCAGTGCAATTGGCGATGACTTCGGCGTTCAGCGGATGCAACGGCATGCGCGCGAGGTAGGCGGCGAATTGCCGTTCGACGTCACGCATGAATCTGGAATGGAATGCGGCGCTGACATTCAAGCGCACATAACGGCCGCCGGCATCGGTAAATAGCGCTGCGCAGCTTGCGATCTCTCCCTCCTCGCCGGAGATGACTATCTGCTCCGCGGAATTGATGTTCGCGATGTCGATCTGACCGAAAGGCGAAGATGACAGCAGTGCCCGCACTTTATCCTGATCGAGGCCGATGACGGCTGCCATGGCGCCACGCGTCGCCTGCGACATCAATCGGCCACGCTCTGCCACCAGCGCAACGCCGGTCTTGAAATCGAAGCCGCCGGCGGCGAACAAGGCGTTGAATTCACCCAGGCTGTGTCCCGCGTAGACATCGGGCGCCACATCGCCTTGCTCGCGCCTGGCCAGAAAAGACAGTGCCGACACGACGAACAACGCCGGCTGGGTGTACTCGGTCTGCTTGAGCACATTCTTCGGATCGTCCAGACACAACTCGCGAATCGAATAACCCAACACCTCGTCCGCCTCGCGCACAAGTTGGGGAAAGCGCGCGAACAGTTCCGCGCCCATGCCTTTATGTTGAGATCCCTGCCCTGGAAATACCCACACTGATGTCATGCCGTCACTCTCATTTTTTGGTTCTTCAATGGCCTGCCGCATTGGATAGCCGCAAGATAGCCGCAGCCTTAGGCAGGCTGCGCCGGGTGGTTCGCCACGACTTGGTCCAGCTTGCTTTGCAGAAGATCGATGACCTCGTTGAGCGTGTACAGATCGCGCTTCTCCGCGTCCAGCACACGGATATTCAGGCGCTGTTCGAGCTCGTACCAGATCTCAAGCATTTCCTTCGAATCGACGCCGAGATCGCCGCCCAGATAGAAGTCCGGCTCCACCGCGTCTCGCGTGAACCCGGTTTTTTTGACGCTATTGATGACATCCAGTACCGCTTCCAGTATTTCTTCTTTCTTGCTCATTACGCATTCTCCAAAATAGTTTTGCTTTGCAAGGCGCCAAATTCATTTGCCGTTTCCACGATCAGCGATACGGCCGTGTCGATTTCCTCCCGCGAGTGGGTCGCCATCACCGACAGCCGCAGCCGTTCCAGCCCCGGCGGCACCATCGGGTATTCCATGATGTTGGCGAACAGTCCGCGCCGATACAGGGCGCGATTGATTTTGCGCACCACGCCATCCTCATCGAAGAACACCGGGATGATTCCGGACTGGCCGCGAATGATGCGCAGCCCCGCCTGCTCCAGGCGATCCTGCATATAGCGCACGTTCTGATGCAGCTTCTCGATGCGCTCCGGCTCGCGCTCCATGATGTCCAGCGCAGCGGAAATCGCCGCGATGGTCGGCTGCGCCAGCGCCGAGGTGAACAAATACGGGTAGGAGAAATTTCGCAGCAGGAAAATGAGTTCCTTGCTGCCTGAGACGAATGCGCCCTGCGCACCGATCGCCTTGCTGCAAGTGGACATGCGCAAGTCGACCTGGCCCATCAGATCCAGGTATTCCAGGGTGCCGCGGCCGTTCTTGCCTACCGTGCCCAGTCCGTGAGCGTCATCCAGGATAGTGATGACGTCATGGGCTTTGCAGATCTCGATATAACGCTTCAGTTCGATGATCGAACCGTCGATCGAGCGCACGCCTTCAACCGTCGAGAAAATCTGCGCGTGCGGGTTCGAACGCTGTTTGATCCGCTGCAGGAGCTTCTCGAAATCGTCGAGTTTTTCCGGGTCGAACGTATAGAACGGCACGTTCGTCATCTTGATCGCATTGATGACGCTGGCATGGCTGTTCTTGTCGTAGACGATGATGTCGTTCTGGTTCATCAATCCGTTGACCCAGCACAGGTTAGCCATATAGCCGCCGGGAAGCAGCACGGCATCCTCGTGCTCGGCCAGTTTGGCCAGTCTTTGTTCGAGATCCTTGTGCTGCCTGGTGTATCCCGAGAAGGCAGGCGAACCGCCTGAGCCGATGCCGTATTGCTCGACGGCCTCGGTTACCTTGCGTTTCACATACGGATCGTTCGACAAGCCGAGATAGCTATTGGACCCGAAGATGAGCACGTCGTGAAATGCATCGCTGTGCAAGTCCTTGTATTTCATCCGGCGATCCACCGGACCGATCCCCTCCCGGCCGGACATGAAGCCCTGCTCCGCCTCCGCCAGGTAAACCGAATACTGTTGGGCCAGCCGCTGTTTGAATGGCTGCCGCGCGAGCTCGATTAGCGCTCTGGAATCCATATTGCTTCTCCCTTACTCAATGATGTTGGTAGTTTCAAATTAATCGCCACGGGTGATGAAGCCGTGATGCTGGTACCACTGCACGCAGTCGTGCAGCATTTGTTCGAGTGGAACCGGCCGGTAGGACAGCTCACGCTCGGCCTTGGCGCTATCGAAGTAATACGTGCCGCCGAAGACGCGCATCCGGTAGGGCTCGACGATGGATTTGCCGGGCATTAACGACGGCAGCTTCTCTTGCAAGACCGATTTGAAATACAGCCAGCCGTAATTGACGTCCGGCGTGTCGAACACCTGCCCCAGAGCCTTGGCGATGGCCTTCATGAAGTGCTCGTAGCGGACGTTGTCGCCGCCGAGAATGTAGCGCTCGCCGGAACGTCCCTGAGTCAACGCGTTCACGTGGGCCCGTCCGACTTCGGCGGCGCTGCAGAAGCTGCCGCCGCCGGGCGGCATGAAGGGCACCTGGTTGTGGTGTACCGCCAGCACCATCCGCCCCCATTGCAGCGAGTAGTCAAAGGCGCCCAGCACTTCGGCCGGATTGAGGATGACGCAGCTCACGCCGCGCTTCTGCGCATCCAGCACGGCCCGCTCGGCCATCTGCTTGCTGATCCCGTAAGGACTGCGCGCCCGAAAGCCCTTCAGCGGCATGCCCTCATTCGCCAAATGATGTTCGCCCTCGAGCGCGCCGATGGTGGAAGTCGTGCTGGTGTACACAATGCGCGAGACCTGGTTGGCGATCGCGGCTTCGACCACGTTGCGCGTGCCATCTACATTGACCTCCTGCAGCAGCGGCCAGTCGCGTTTGTTGCAGCTGGTGTTGCCGGCGGTATGGATCACTCCTTGCGCGCCGCGCATCGCCTGCTTCACCGCGCCGAGATCGCTTAGCTCGCCGCGCACGATATCCACCCCGAACGGGGCCAGATAGAAAACGTTGGATCCCGGCCGTACAAACGCCGTGACGCGATGCCCGGCCGCCACCAGCGCAGCAACGATGTTGAGACCGACGAAACCGTTCGCTCCCGTCATGAACACATTCATTCCGCTTGCCATCATTGATTCACCTTGCCCAGGGTTTTCCAGAAGGTGTCCCGGCTCTCGCGCTTGGTACGCATGGCAAGCGCAGCCGGAGTTTTTTCCGGCTGGGTGGCCAGACCTTCCAGCAGAACCTGGAAATGATCGAGAAGAGTGCCTAGTTTTTCGTCTTCCGCTGTCGCCGATCGATAAATCAGCTTAAGTTCCAGCGCGTCGCTGTGGATACTTACCGTCAGCTTCATGGCGACGCAGTCAGGCAGAGCTAAAATTTCCTGAGCAGGCAGCAGCGCTTGGCTGTCTGCTGCCGCGGCCTGCGGCCTATCGGTTTTCTCGAACGCAATCACGTTATCGAACAGGTTATCGACGCCGATCCAGCTTTCAATCCGATGGATCGGCACATGAGCATAAACACGCTTGCGATTCAAGTTGCGCTGCAAACCGGCCAGCCAGCCGCCGATTTTTTCCCGGCCGACCGTGGAGACCCGGATCGGCACGACGTTGTGCAGCTGCTCGTGACTGTCCGCGCCGGACTCGATGGCTGCGCCCGGCACCGGCGAGTATGCCTTCAAGATGCCGAATTGCGAGCAACGCGCTTTGGTATAGCGGTTGATGAGGATGGCCCAAGCCGCCGCGATCAGGGTTTCCGCTTCAATCCGATGCAATTGGGTGCAGCGTTGCAGGGATAAGGTGAGCTCGCGCCCTAGCAAGCCGGAGACGGCATGCGCCGGCAGCTCGTCGGGAGAGCTCTGTTCGGCACACTCAGGCAGCAGCGTTGACGCAAACAGGAAGTTGGTATCGGCGATGTCTTGCAGATGATCGAGCCAGTACTGTCTGGCCATTTCGTCATCGTCCGCGCTGCCGTCAGCGTCTTGCGGCGCCTGATTCGGCATAGCCTCCAGGCTGAACCAGCCGAGGTTTGCCTGCGCCTCGCCCTCGATCGCAGCTGCATCCGGTTGCGCTGCATGCGAGGCAGGAATGCCGGTTTCGACCGGCGCCCGACGCCCGCCTTGCGCCCCTCGCACCCCGGCCACGTCGCGTAAATCGCAGACCAGCGTCTCGAACGGATAGCCCGGGAAGGATACGCGCTGCCGGCCTGCGTTCACGTGCATGCGCAGCCAGTCGATTGCACAGCCACGGGTCCAGATCGAGGCCAGTTTGTTCCACTGCCGCGCTTGCAGCAGCGCATCGATGAATTCCCGGCCGGCATCGCCCGCCAGAAGATCCGGCAGTCCGTCCAGCGAACGAGCGCTGTCGGCAAAGATGCCGAGATCTGCCGCCGGGCCGGATTGAAGGTATTTACCGGCCTTGGCGATCAATTCCAGGCGATCGCTGGCGACGATCGCCAGCCGATGCTCGAACGGCGCCCGCCCGATCTGACTCGAATACGCCAGATCGGCGAAGTCCGCGCCCGACCATGTTTCGCGCTCGCCATGGGCGAGGAAATCGCGCAAATCGCTTGCATAAGCCCGCAATCGTTCTTCGCTCCTGGCGGACAGCACGACGATGGACGGTTCGAGCAGATCCACCGTCCCGTTTTGCTTGGGCGCGGCCGGAGCCTGCGATTCGACCACCATGAACACGTTCGATCCCCCCATGCCAAAGGAATTGATGCCGGCCGCGCGCGTGCCTCGCTGATTCACGCCCCATTGCTGCGGCTCGCGCGGAAAATGGAATGGCGAGAGCGCGTGATCGAACGACGAGTTCACTGAATTCAACTTTGCGCACGGCGACAGACGTCCATGCTTCATGCTCAACAGCACCTTGATCAGCGAGCAGATACCCGAGGCGGCTTCCATGTGACCGAGGTTGGCCTTGGTGCCTATCGCGCAGAACCGTTCTGCCGCAGTGGACTGCCGCAGCGCGTTGGCCAGCGCCTTGAGCTCGATCGGATCGCCCAGTTCAGTGCCGGTGCCGTGGCTCTCGATGTAAGACAGATCGTCGGCGCGCAGGCCGGATTCACGCAGGCTGCGCGCTGCCGTTTCCTCCAGCATTTTAAGATTGGGCAGATACTGGCCGGCGCCGGTGCCGGCATGGCTGATGCTTGAGCCGCGAATCACGCCGTAGATCTGATCGCCGTCTGCGAGCGCCCGGCTCAAGCGCTTGAGCACGACCACCCCAACGCCTTCGCTCGGCACCAGGCCGTTGGCCGACTCATCGAAGGTGCGTTCCTGGCCATCCGGCGACAGCACCTTCATGTCCTGCAGCATCAGGTACTTGCTGGGATGCAGGCTCAGGTTCACGCCGCCGGCCAGCGCCAGATCGCACTCGCCGCCCAGAATGGCTTGACGCGCCAGGTGCAGCGCCGTGAGCGAGGACGAACATGCGGTGGAAACGGTCAGGCTGGGGCCCCGGAAATTCATCAGGAACGAAATCCGGTTAGCCAATTCGCTAACGACCGAACCCGGGCCCAGGTACTCGCCGCTGTGCGCATACAGCTCCGACATGATCCAGGTGAAGTCTTCGTTCATGGCCCCGACATAGACGCCGACACGCTCCGGCGACAGCATCTCCGGCGTGTAGGCCGCGTCCTCGATCGCATGCCATGCGGCGCGCAGCAGCACCCTCAGCTGCGGATCGGTTTTCGCCGCCTCGGCCGGCGACATTCTGAAAAATGCGGGGTCGAAGCGATCGACGTCGCTCAGGAAGCCGCCTTTATTGCAATAAGCGCGGCGGGAATCGTGCCGGTTGGCGCTGCTCGCTGGCCAGCGTTCCTCGGGAATCGGCGACAGGCAGTCCTTGGCCTGCTGCAGGTTGTTCCAGAACTCGCCCAGATTGGCCGCCTGCGGGAATTGACCTGCCAAACCGATGATGGCGACCGCGTCGTCCATGGCTGGCACAGCGCCGGTTGCCGTCGAACGGCGCTTGCTCGAGACGGGAAGCGCGATACGCGTTTCCACAGTGACGGCTGAGGCAGGCAACGGCGGCACGTTCGCGACCGGCTGTGCGGTCGTCCGATCGGCCGCTGGCGGTATCGCATCACCCAGGCATGCCTGCAAGGCATCGGCGTGCTGTTGCTTCAGGTATTGCGCCAGGCGCGCCGGCGTGTCGTATTCAAACAGCGCGGTTTTGGGCAGACCGGAAAAATCCTGGCTGAGACCATTGCGCAGCTCCATCAGCATCACCGAGTCCATGCCGAGCTGTTCGAAGGTGGTATCCGCACCGATATCGCTGGCGGCCACTTTCACCACAACCGCCAGTCGATCCTTCAGATATTGCTCGGCGCGGCGCTGTTGATCCGGCACCGCGATCGAGGGGGAGCCAGAAGATAGCGCCGTCACGCTGCGTTCGCCGGGCGTGCGTGTTGCCGCGGCTGCCTGGAGCGCGACCTGCACGCTGCCCTGCACGCGCAGCACGCGCCCGATTTTCGCCGCGTCGCCGACGGCCACCAATACCTGCGGCGCATTTCCACGCAACAGACGTTCAAATGCTTCCAGGCCTTCGCCTTCCGTCAGCGCGGACATGCCCGAGAAGCCGAACAGCGGCGCGTCCTGATCGGAAATCTGCATGCCGCCGCTCGCCCACAGAGGCCAGCCGATCGAGAGACTCTTGCCAAAACGCTGGCCTTGCTTGCACAGCGCGTCGCGCAATACGGCGTGGCTATCCATGAACCGATTGGCGACAGCATAGGCGCCGGAACCCAGATCGCCCAGCAGCGCCGATACGGAGGAAAAATTGACGAAAAAGTCGAGTGGCTCATGCCGGGTAGCGCGGTCCAGGGCCAGCAGGCCGTCGATCTTCGGCGCCAGCAATTCGGCAAAAGCCGCATCATCCAGCTGCGTAATCAGCGTGTCGCTGGCCACGCCTGCGCAATGCAGCACGCCATCGAGCGCGCCATATGCCTGTTTGGCGAAAACAAGCAAGGCATCGGCCTGTCCGGTCTGAGCAATATCGGAACCCCGGTAATGCACCTCGGCGCCGGCAGCGCGCAGCGTTTCGATCTGCGCCAGCGCTGCGTCGTGCAGCCGCTCGCTGCGACCGCTCAGTATCAAGCGGGCCTGGTAGCGGGTAGCCAGGTAACGGGCCAGCACCATGCCTAGCTTGCCGGCGCCGCCCGTGATCAGGTATGCGCCGCGGGGCTTGAATGGAAGGTCGGTCTGCGCCGCGCTGGACGGATCGAGAGGGCTCAGGCTGCGCAGATAGCGGCGCCCGCTCCAATGACCGATTTCCAATCCGGTAAGCGTTCCGGGCGCGTCGAATTCGTTCTGCAATGTGGCTGCAAGTCCAATCGTGTCAGCGCGGTCGACCCGTACCGTGAACAATTCGAAGCGATGGTTGATAGTCAGCAGCGACTTGGCATAGCCAGAGATCGCATCGTGCTGCGGCTGGATCGCCCCTTGCGCGGCCTCGAATGCGTACGCGCAACGCACGCTCTGGCCGGGCATCGCCTGTTCAAGCGCATTGAATAGATGACGCATCGACAACATCCCGCGACGCAGGCTATGCATATCGCCGTGCTCGGCGGCTGCGCTGAAGTCCTGACCCTGACCATCGTGCAGGTAATGCGCGATGCACGACGGCCGCAAACCGCGGCTGGCCAGATGCGCAATCAATTCGGTATAGGAGTGAGCGTGCGCCGGATTGAAGCGGTAATGTCTGTCCCCCAGCTGGGCAAATGCGTCGCCGGCCTGCGCCGACACGACATCGACAGATGATCCGAAGCGCTGCGACAGTGCTTCGGCCAGCAGCGCATCGTCGCCGATCACCAGCACGGTCCGGCCGGCGGGCGTGGACGTTGACGAAGGCAGCGCCGGGGTCTCCAGCCAGTCATAGCCGTAATACTGCAAAGTGCGCGCGGGTTGTGATTCCGCCTTGATTAGCGGGCGCGCAGAGAAGTTCCAGAGTTTAAGCAATACACGTCCATCGCTATCGGTGACGACGATGTCGTATTTGCGCAGGCCGCTGCCGGCTAGCGCCTGCGGATCAGCGTGCGGCTCGGCGCTGGCTTCTGTCGCGTAGGCATAACATTCCTCGGTGAGCGGGTGGCGAATCTCCAGTTCGCCCAGCGCGAACGGCACGATGGGCACCATGGAATCAAGCGACTCCGAACCGATAGCCAGACAGGTGCGCAGCGCGCCGTCGAACAGCGACGGGTGCAGGCAGAACGATCGTGCATCATGCCGCAGCGATTCCGGCAGCCTGAGGCGGCTGAGCGCGCCGTCGGTCATGCGATAGCGCGTCTCGGTCACCTGATAGCTGCTGCCATAGTGGAAGCCCATGCGACGGAAGGCATCATAGATTGAACGTTTGTCGTCCTCGATGCCGCTGCGGCTGCGCAGGGCTGCGAGGTCGAGCCACTCATCCGCCACTGCTTCGTCACGGCGCCGATATTGCAATTCGCCTTCGGCGCAGATGTCCTGGGCCGAGCTGCGGATGATCTCGAATTCCACCGCATCGTCGACCTGGGCGAGCGTCACCGTCACTTCTTCCGGCGCACCGTTGATCTCGACCGGCTGGATCCAGACCAGATTGCATATCCGGCTCACCGCCCAATCCTCGCCCATCGCCAGTTCGCCGGCGGCACGCGCCATTTCGAGGTAGGCGACACCAGGCAGTATCACCCGCTTGTCGCCCGCTTCGACGATGTGATCGCGCAGGTAAAATTCCTGGCCTGTCAGGAGTTTGGCGTAGCGCTGCTGCGTCAGTGTCGATACATTGCGGTCAAGCAGCGGATGCAATGCGCCCTGACGGCCAGCACCGGCGGCATCGGTCGCGGCCGGCTTCTCCTCCACCCAGTGCCGCTTGGTCAGGAACGGCATGGGCGGGAACGAGAGACGGCGGGTCGCCAGAGTGCGGCGTGCCGAAGTCGGATCCGCGGCGAACAACAGATCGGCGTAGCGATTCCATTCGATATCAAGCAGCGACACCCAGGCTTTGGCCAGTTGCGGCAGGCGCTTGTCCTGCAACAGAGAACGAACCATCGCATCGCGTTGCGTTTCATCCAGGATCGCATCGAGCTTTTCGTTGTGTTTCTTGACGCTGCCGCGTTGCAGCTGATTCACGACAACGCCGCGCCGATACTGGGCAAGCGCATCGATCAGGTCGTCCAGGCTGGCAGTCACGACTGCGAGCCGCTCGTTCATCGCCTCGCGTCCCACCAGCGACGAGTAAGCCAGCGAGCGCAGGTCTAGCCTGGCTGCGCCCTGACTATGCTGGACCAGGAAGGCCAGCACACGGTCTATATACAGCGCGAGACGCTCCTCGCTGTCGGCCGACAGCACGAACAGCACTGGTTGCGGCAGCGAAGCAGCGGCCTGCGGCGAGACGGCTTGCGCAATGTACTCTTCAACCAGAATGTGCGCGTTCGCGCCTCCGGCGCCGAATGAACTGATGCCTGCGCGCCTGGTCGCCGGCTGTCCGCTGTCGTCGCGCCCGACCGCAACATTCCAGTCTTCTAGCGCCTGCACCACGCGGAACGGCGTCCTGGCGAAATCGATGTTCGAATTCAGCAGCGTCGAATGCAGCGATGGCGCGATGCGCCGATGGCGCAGTTGCATCAGGATCTTGGTCAGCGCAGCAATGCCGGCCGCAGACTCCAGATGGCCGATATTCGATTTCACCGAACCGATGCGGCAAGATTGCGGCGCGACCGCGCCGTCATCACCACGCGCCTGCGCGGCGCTGGCGAACGCTTTCGACAAGCCGGCGATCTCGATCGGATCGCCCAGCGAGGTGCCGGTGCCATGCGCCTCGATGTAGCCGATCGAACTCGGGTGCCAGCCTGCGCGACGCAATGCCTTGCCGATGACATTGCCCTGCGCGATCTGGTTGGGCACGGTGTAGCCGTTGGTTTTTCCGCCATGATTGACGGCTGAGGCCTTGATGACGCCATGGATCTGATCGCCGTCTTCGATCGCCTTTTTGAGCGGCTTCAATAGCACCGCGCCGACGCCCTCGCCCGGCACGTAGCCGTCGCCGCCGTCGCCGAACGCGCGGCAGCGTCCGTCGCTGGACAGAAACTGTGCTTGCGCCAGCATGTGATATTTGCTTGGGTGAACGATCAAGTTGACGCCGCCGGCGATCGCCATCTGGCAATCGCCGCTACGGATCGCCTGGCAGGCCTGGTGGATGGCGGTCAGCGATGAGGAGCACATCGTGTCCAGCGCGATGCTGGGGCCGCTCAAATTCAGGAAATAGGACACCCGATTGGCAATCGATGAAAACACTGCCATCGGCCGGCCATACTTGCGCTGCTCTTCAGTGACCTCGATGAATTCATAGCTGCCCCACATCACGCCGACGAACACGCCGACTTCGCAATCTTTCAACGATTGGCGGGTATAGCAAGCATCTTCCAGGCACTCCCATGCAGTCTGCAGGAACAGGCGTTCCTGCGGATCGGTGATTTCCGCCTCACGCGGAGACATGCCGAAGAAGCCTGCATCGAACTGATCGACATCGTCAATGAAGCCGCCCCACTTGCTGTATACGCTGCCTTTGGCATTGCGGTCGGGGTGATAGTGCTTCTGGTGGTCCCAGCGCGACAGCGGAATCTCGCTGATGCCGTCCCGCCCCTGGCTCAGGTTGTGCCAGAACTCTTCGACGTTGCTGGCGCCAGGGTAGCGGCCGCTCAGACCGATGATCGCGATATCCTGGAATTCGGCCGCTGCGCTGCCTGCGCCACGGGTGAAGCGTGAAGCGCCAGGCGCTTTCGGCAATGTGCGCGGTGCCGGCAGCGGCGCCTCGGCAGCGGATGGCGCGCCGTGGATTGCCGCCGCCCAGTCGTCCAGGGTTTGGTAGCGATAAGCAGAATGCACATCGACGGCATCGAATTGCTGCCGCAACGCATGCACCAGCCGCGCATGGCCGACCGGATCGATCGGCCATGCGGCCAGCGGGGTTGTCTCCGAACAGTGCTGCGCGTCGTCGCCGAAGATTTCCTTCAAAGTGGCGAACAGTCGCGAGCGAATCTGTGCCTGCGCGGCACCGTCAATCTCGTCAGCGGACGAAAGCTCTGTCGCCGGCGATGCTGGCGCTGCGCCGCGAACTGGTGACGCAGCCGCGAGAGCACGAACCTGGTCGGCATGGCTGTCGAGGAAATATTCCGACAGGCTGTGCAAATCCTGATACTCGAAGAACAAGGTCTTGGGGATGTCGCCGAACGTCACCTGCAGCTTCTCGGTGAGCGTAAGAATCATCACCGAGTCGATGCCGTAATTCTCAAGCGCAATTTTCGGATCGATTTGCTCGGATGGGACTTTCGTTACCTTGGACAGCAGTTCGATCAGATGCGCCACGACGACGCCTTGCAGCACTTCCTGGTTTGCTCCGCCGTGCGCAGTAGCGGCGGGCGGAATCAGCGCCGTGCTCGCCGTAGCAGTAGCCTGGATACGCGCAGGCGCGGCATTGACGGGCTTGGTTGACTTGTCGGACTTGGCGGACGAACGATTGATGGCGAGATGCGGCGCGGATTGAATCGTGAATTGCTCGATCCGTACCAGTACTTGACCGGATGCGTCCAGCACATCGATGTCGTAGCTGCGCTGATCGGCCTGCGCCATATCGATGCCGGCACGGCGCGCATGGACGTAGCAGGTATCGGCGATCTGGCCCAATACCTCGATGTGCTGCAACCGCACCGGCACCTGCACCCCGCGCAGATCGAGACCCAAGCCGCCGATGCCCAACGCGGTCCTGACCGCGCCGTCCAGCAGGGATGGCGGCAACGTGAACGGGTACGACGCTGCCGCCTCGGCCTGCAGCGGCAGGCTCAGCCTCGCCAGCGCTTCGGCCGCATTGAAATACAGGGCCTCGAACACCTGGAAACTGGGGCCGAAGTTGAATCCCATCTGCGTAAACGCCGCGGCAATCGCTTCGCGATCCTGCGTCTGGCAGCGAGCAATGATGGCGTTCAGATCGGCCTTTGCGAGCGGCGCCGGAGCGGATGCGTCGAACTCCAGCGTGCCTTGCGCGTAGATCGCGCGGGCATCGCCCTGTGCCTGGTAAAGCTCGAAATGGATGGCGTCTTCGTCAGGTATCAGCCCTAGATCAAAGGTGCGGGCGACAGTGTCGGCGCCTTCGTTGACGAATATCGGTTTCAGCCATCGCACGTCCCTGACGGCGCGGATGGAATCGCTCGCGCTGGCCAGCCGGCCTGCAACGAGCGCCATTTCCAGGTAGGCCACGCCCGGCAGAATGCGATTGCTGCCAAGCTGGTGGTCGCGCAGGAAGAACTCTTCCGGATGGAAAGTCTTGCGGAATGTCTGTTCTTCCAGGGTCGAGACATTCGCATCGATCATTGGATGCAGCACGACGCCGGCCGCCGCCCCATTGGGTTTGGCGATCCAGTAGCGTTGCCGTTGAAAGACGTAGCCCGGCAATGACAGGCGCTTGCGTGCTTGCGGCGCATGCAGCTGCTCCCACGCGACGCTATGGCCGTTGACCCAGGCCTGCGCCAGTTGTGGCAGGTCTTGCTGGGCAATCCAGGCGGCTAGCGGCGGCATTGATGCGGCCTCTTTCATATTGCTGCGATGCCCCGTGAACAGGCCGCCAAGATCATCGCGGCCATTGACGTATGCGCGCAGCGCGGCGACCAGTTCAGTGCCATGCGCGATAACGACCGCCAGCCGATATTCCATGGCGACGCGACCGACCTGCAAGGTGTAGGCCGCGTCTTGCAGCGGCAGATCCGGGTTGGCCTCGACGAACGCTGCGAGGTTTTCCGCCATTGCCTTAAGCGCGGCCTCTTTCCTCGCCGACAACACGATCAGCGCCGGACGGCCATGCAGCCCGTCGCTCAAGCGCATCGGTTCGGCATATTCCTCAACGATCAGATGGGCATTGCTGCCACCGGCGCCGAACGAGCTGATACCGGCCAAGCGCGGAGCTTCCACAAGCTGGATCGCACCGCTTGGATCGACGCTGTCGACCAGCGGACGATGCCACTCTTGCAGCGTGCGCTGCACGTAGAAAGGACTCTTCTGAAATTCGATGTATGGATTAAGCACATCCGACAAGATCGAAGGCGCCAGCATGCGGTGTTTCATCTGCAGCAAGACCTTGGTCAGGCCGGCCATGCCGGCTGCCGCCTCCAGGTGACCGATATTCGATTTCACCGAGCCGATCGCACAGTATTGCGACTCCTGCTGTGCAAAGGCGCGGTTCAAGCCGCTGATCTCGATCGGGTCGCCGAGACTGGTTCCGGTGCCGTGCGCTTCCAGATAGCTGATATGGCGCGGATCGACGCCGGCGACCTGGAGCGCATCCTGCACCAGTGCGGCCTGGCGCTTCGAATTGGGCACGGTGAAGCCGGAAGTCTTGCCGCCGTGGTTGACCGAGGTGCCGCGGATAATGCCGTAGATGTGATCGCCGTCGGCGCGTGCCTGCGACAGCGGCTTGAGCAGCACTGCGCCCACGCCCTCGCCCGGTACGTAGCCGTCGCCGCCATCGCCGAAGCTGCGGCAACGGCCTTCGGTAGACAGAAAGTGCATGTCCGACAGCAAGCTGTATTTGTTCGGATGCAGCGAAAGATTGACCCCGCCGGCGATAGCGACACCGATTTCGCCGGCACGGATCGCCGCGCACGCCAGATGGATTGCGCTCAGCGACGACGAGCATGCCGTGTCGATCGTGATGCTGGGACCGGAGAAATTGAAGTAGTGCGAAACGCGATTGGCCACCGCCCAGTAGAACGAATGCGGCGTGGCCCAGGTGTCTGGCGGCCCTTCCACGCCATGCAACTGGTAGTCGCCCCACATCACGCCGACGAACACGCCGACCGGGTTTTCACGCACGCCTTGCGGCGCAACCAGCTTATCCGGCGTGTAACCCGCGTCCTCGATCGTCAGCGCAGCGGTCTCCAGGAACAGTCGCTCGTTGGGATCCATGTACTCCGCCTCTTTCGGCGAAACCTGGAAGAACAGCGGATCGAACTGGTCGACGCCCTTGAGGAAGCCGCCCCACTTGCTGTAGGTTTTGCCTGGCGCCGGCGCTCCGGGCTGGAAAGTGGCGCCGATATCCCAGCGATCGGACGGAATCTCGATCACGCAGTCGCGGCCGAATTTCAGGTTCTCCCAGAATTGCTCCAGATTCTCAGCTTCGGGATAACGTCCCGACAAGCCGATGATGGCGATGTCGTCATGTTCGACCCTGGCTGGAAGCGTGCTGCTGGCGGCCGGTTGCGCCGGCATGCGCGTGTCCATGCCATTCCACTCGGGTCGCACCGGCTCGGGCGCGATCAATGCAGCTGGCTGAATAATGGCGTGGCAAGACTCGGCGTGATGCTCGATGAAGTAGGCCGTGAGTTCGCCCAGGGTTTGGTGCTCGAAGAACAATGTCATCGGCAAACTGCCGAATTTCTCTTCCATCAGATGGATCATTTCGATCATCACGATCGAATCGAAGCCGTATTCGCGGAACGAACGGTCCAGCTCGAAATCCGAGGAAATCTGCAGCTGCGCGGCGAACAATTCAGCCAGATAGCGCGCCATCCCAGCGCGCAAATCGCCCGCGGCGGCGTCGGGTTGAACCTTTGCGGACGACTCGAAGTTGCTTGCCCTGGACGAAGCAGCGGCAACCGCGGCCGGCATGGCTTCGACGCCCAGCACTTCCTGTACCTTGGCGGCGTCGCCCGGCATCACCACCAGCTGGCTACCCGGCTGAGCCAAGGCGTATTCGAATATCTCTATGCCCTGGCGGCTGAGCAAAGGAACCAGGCCGAAGCTGCGATGAAGGATTTCTTCTTCCTTATCCGTCAGCCGCATCCCGCCTTCTTTCCAGTATGGCCAGTTAATCGACAGCGTTTTCCCGTTACGCAATACTTGCCGACGCAAGGTTTCGCGCTGCTGTGCAAAATAATCCTCGAAGGCGTTGCCGAAACTGTAATCGCACTGCCCGATGTTGCCCAACACGCCAGTGACGGAAGAGAACAGAGCGAAGAAGTCCAGCGGTTCATCCCGGGTTTCGAGATCGAGATGCCAAGTGCCCAGTGTCTTCGGCGCGACCACGCGTGCGAACGATTGCGAGTCCTTGCGCAGGATGAAGCCGTCCTCGATGACGCCGGCGGAATGAATCACGCCGTTGAGGCGATGGCCTGCCGCGTGAATGCTGTCGATCGCGCGCCGCACATCGTCGCGCTTGACGACATCGCAGCTCAGGAAGGATGCACGCCCCCCTAGCGACGACAGCTCGTCGAGGCTAAGGCGATGCTGCTCCTTGAGCGCGGAACGGCCGGTCAGGAACACCGTTGCCTGATAGTGCTGGCAGAGATGGCGCGCGAAAATCAGGCCCAGTGCGCCCATGCCTCCGGTAATCAGGTATACGCCCTCTTTGCGCAGCTTTTCGGTCAAATCCAGGGAGGCAGGCGGCAAGGAAGCGGCATCGAGGCGACGGAATTTCCTGACCGACCGCAAATCGCCGCTGTAGCTGATATCGCTATCTTTACCAGTGTTATGAAATTCTTTAAGAACCAGATCGGCCAGGCGCTGTGCGGACAACTCCGCCACGTCGCACTGAACGACGCAGCCGAGATAGCTTGGCTTCTCGATTCTCAGGGTTTTATAGAGTCCGCTCAGTCCCTGGTATTCCGGACGCTGCGGTTCCGAGGGAACCAAGTGCAGGAATTTTGCGCGCTTGGTTCCATGCATCATCGCCTTGACCAGCGCAAACAGGTTTTGAGCGCTGTTGCCGACGCGGGAATCCAGACTGTCGGCGTCGATCTGCGCAATATCGCCGGTCAAACGCGGCGCGATCAACAGAACATGATCGAGCTTGGCGCCGCTGGACGTCAACGCAGCGACCGCTGCCTCGTAATCTTCCAGCCGGCCTGGCCTGACCAGAAGCGCGCTTGCATCTTCCAGCGCGGCCTCGGGTCCGAAGTGCAAATGGCCGATCCGGGTAGACGCAAACCGCGCTGAAGCACGCAGCTGCTGCGCCAGCCATGTTGCGTCGCCGGCATCGCCCACCAGCAGCAGGTGATCGATGTGCTCTTCGGACGCTGCGCCATTGAGAGGCTGCGTGGTCCAAACCGGGGTGTACAGGCAGTTCTGGAGTTCGGGTGACAAGCGTGCCTCGAAAGACGGCGGCAACGGCGGCACGAATGACGACTCCGCCGCCATTGGCCGGATGCTAAGTCCTCGAAATGCCAGGCATACACGGCCTGAGCCGTTCGAATCGATGAGATCGACATCGACCTTCTTGCTTGGCCCGCCTGCGGAATGCCCCGGCGAATAACGCACCCATGCATGCATGGCCGGCGTGCAACGATCGTATACGTCCAGACGGTCCAGCGCGAACGGCAAAAACGTCGTAGCGGAAGTGTCGGAAATATCAGCGTCGGCGACGAACGCGACTGCGGCCTGCAGTGCCGCATCCGCCGTACTTGGATGAATGACATAGGGTTCACTGCCCGCGGCCAGCTGCGCAGGAAGGAGCAATTCGGCGGCGCACTGATGCGTACCGCTGTGCAGTTGAAATAACGCTTGGTGAGCGGGACCGTAATGCAAACCCAGATTTGCCAGCGATCGATAGCACTGCTCTGCGGAATACACCGGTCCATCGCAGCCTCGCTTCAGCGCTGCGACGTCGACCGCAGCCGGACTCGCCGCGAATACGACGTCGGCGCTGCCGCGGCAATAGATCTGCGGCGCTGCCTCGGCGCTGGTCACCTGAAACGCCAGGCGAGTGCTGCCGTGCTGGGCGATGCCGGCAGCATTGACAGGCTCCGGGTGCAGCTCCACATGCACTGAAACCGGCCCATTGTTGAGCGCAAGCGGCCGCAGCCACAGCACATCGGAAAGTTGCACCGAGCCGCCGTTCGAACCTACTGCGTCGATCAGGGCAGCCCGGACCATTTCCAGATACATCACGCCGGGCAGCACCGGCTGGGTCTTGACGACATGATCGACCAGGAAGAACTCCTGGCCGGTGAAGGTGGATGTGTAGCGCTGCGTTCCGATCTTGGAAACGTTGCGCTGCAACGCCGGATGCAGCGCCGGGCTCGTCTGCGGCTTATCCGAATGGCCATTGCCTTCGCCTTCCGCAATCCAGAAACTGTCGCGCGAAAAGGGATAGCCCGGCAATGATATGCGCTTTACAGCAGTCGCTCCGAACAGCAAAGCCCACGGCAGGTCGACGCCGCTGGAATACAGATCCGCGAGCTGTTGCAGCGCCGTCAGATACTTTGCGCCCTTCAAGCCTGGCTTGGCGCCAAGCTGGCCGAGCAATTTCTGCCCAGCTTGAATCGAATCGGGTGCAGCCGCATCCCGGGCTTTTTCGCTCCCGCCCGCATCGATCAGCATGGACTGTTCGAGTTTTTCGATCAGCTCCTGCGCATTGGCGGCGATACAGCAGAACCGGTGCTGGAAATGGTCGCGCCTGGTCAACAAGGTCGCGCCGATATCCCTCAGATCGCTCTGCCCTGCATCGTCGCGCAGCCACGCCAGGATGTCTTTCTTCTTTTGCTGCAGCGCTTCGCCGCTCTTCGCCGACAATGCGATCAGATGCGCTGGAAGTCTCGATCGCGATTGCCGCGTTTTCTGCGGCGGCGCCTCTTCCAATACGAGATGCGCGTTGGTGCCGCCGAATCCAAACGAACTGACGCCGGCTCGGCGCGGCTGATCCGCATGCTGCCGGCCCCATTCTTGCGTATCGCTGAGAATATAGAATGGCGTGTCGGCGATCGAAATCTTTGAATTCAATGCGGTGAAGTTGTGCAGCGCCGGCATGGTGCGATGCTTGAACGACATCAACACCTTGATCGTTCCCGCAACGCCCGCTGCGGCCTCCAGATGGCCGATATTGGTCTTGACCGAACTCAAGCCGCAGAACGCATTGCCCAAGCGAAGGTCTTGCTTATCGGCCAGCGCACGAAACGCCGTCAGCAAACCCTCGAATTCGATAGGATCGCCCTTCGGCGTTCCCGTTCCGTGCGCTTCGATATAGCCGACGCTGTCTACCGGAATGCCCGCCCGTTCATGCGCGGCAACGATGACTTCCGCCTGCGCCTGCGGGCTGGGATAGGTCAGCGTGTAGGTTGCGCCGCAATGATTTACGGCGCTGCCTTTTATCACGCCATATATAGAGTCGCCATCCGACAATGCTTTGTCCAGCGGCTTAAGCAGCAGCAAGCCGGCGCCTTCGCCGCGCACGTAGCCGTCGGCGCTGTCATCGAAGGTCTTGCAGGTTCCCGTCGGCGACAGCATGCCCATCTTGGAGAACGAGATATGCCGGGTAGGCGTCAGCATCAGATTGATGCCGCCAGCCAGCGCCATCTCGCAATCGCCATATTCCATGGCCTGGATCGCGCTGTGGATGGCATTGAGCGAGCTGGAGCATGCGGTGTCGATCGGAATGCTGGGACCGCGAAAATCGAAATGGTGCGATACCCGATTGGCGATTATCGCAGTCGCGGTGCCGGTGGAATTGTGCGCCTCGATCGATGCATCGCCGCTCTCTTGCAGTTCCTTGTAGTCGTGATTGAAGACACCGACGATGACGCCGACTTTTCTTCCGCGTAACTGCGATGGCGGAATGCCCGCGTCTTCCAGGCATGACCAGGCCAGCTCAAGCATGATGCGCTGCTGTGGATCCATGCTCTGAGCGACCTTGGGCAGTACGCCGAAGAACTGGTTGTCGAACGTATCCACGTGCTCTATGAACCCGCCCCACTTGCTCAGGCTCTTGTTGATCTGCGTTCGAGAATCACCCCAGTAGGCCTCCCAATCCCAACGATTGGAAGGCACCAAAGAAATGCTGGCTTTGCGCTCGGCCAGATTGGCCCAGAACGTATGATGGTCGTTTGCGCCGGGAAACCGGCATGCGATTCCGATTACAGCAACATCCATTCCAAGAACTCCAATCAGGCGGCCATGCTACAGCCTTAAATCATGAAATTTATTGTGGACAGCATTGCGCCCAGCCATTACGTCGAATGACTGTCAATGCCAAAGAAGTGCAGAGCGATATTTCAGCTGGCAGATGGTATTCCGTTGCGCCAGGAAATCCACCTGTCAACATTTACAGAAAAAAATTTGGGACATTTAATGCCGGTCAAGGCGGTCCGCTTTTTTGCGGACTCCCTTTTTGGTTACGGACATTTTTGACAGGGCGCGATCCAACTATCGACACTGTTAAATGCGACAGCAGAACGTTCCGCAGAAGAATTCGAGCACGAGGCTGCAGATAGGGGGATCACGAAGATCGAGCTGGAATGCGAGATCGAAACTAGCGGCGGCGGAGCTTGTATGTGATGGTTCCGCTCAGGGCGTATCCGCTTTTATCACGCCTTGGCCGCGCATCAGCTTGGTATAAGATATTTGACCACAACGCCCCAGGAGTCTCGCTGCATCAGCTTGGAATCCATAAAATGAATTTCTAAGGAGTAGAAATGTATCGCCACAAACTATGTGTAGCGTTGTTGAGTGTGGCATTTATCGAGCTTGTTTCCGCTGCGGACATCTCGGTCACGCCGACGTCAGTGAAGGACGGCAAGACCCCGCTCACCGCGCCGGCGACGATCAACCTGGAGCCGTTGCGGCGGCTGATGGACGAGCGCTTGTCGTTGATGCCTGATGTGGCGCGCTACAAATGGAATACCAAAAGCGCTATTGACGATCTGCCACGCGAACAGAAGATCATCGATGGACTCACGGCTAAGGCGCTGGCGCTAGGTGTGCCCGCGGCGTGGGCAGAACAATTTTTCCGGGCCCAGATCGAGGCCGCAAAAGTGATCCAGCGCGAGCATTTCGCCCGCTGGGAAAAGGCCGGCATGGGAAGCTTCGCCGACGTGCCGGATCTTGGAGCGGAAATTCGACCGCGTCTCGATGCGCTTACCTCGCAGCTTTTACGAGAACTGGCTGTGGCCTGGCCGGCGCTGGCGGATCCGGCGCAGCGCGATCGGATTGCGACAACCATGCAGGGCATGCTGAGCGTTTCCATCAGCCGCGAGGCGGCCGCGCTTGCTGCGGTGCCACTGATCGACGGCAGCGCAAGCATGCTGGCTCCGAATAACGATCTGCCCCGAACAGCAACAGAGAATGGTGAGAAGAATTGAGTCACGTCGTCCCGTTTAGCAAGAACGCGGCATATGCTGCTGTTGCATGCCATCAATAGAATTCCAAATGTAAGGACACATCACTTATGGCTCCTATCTTTCCCCGATCCACAGCGCGTATCACGCTACGGCGCTTGACCGTGTCGGATTTGGTGGATTTTCAAGCGTATCGCCAATGCGAGGAGCTATCGCGGTATCAAGGATGGGTCCCACAATCCGATTCGGAAGCAAGCGCATTTTTAAATGACATGGGTTCTGTCGAACTATTTCAGCCGGGAATTTGGGGACAAATCGGGATTGCCGATGGCAATAGCGACAAGTTGATTGGCGACATAGGAATCTGCATATCTGGCGACGGACAGTCTGCCGACATTGGTTTCACGCTGTCCAATGCCTATCATGGCAAGGGATTGGCTAGCGAAGCCGTACGTGAAGCGATTTCCATGTTGTTTGAAACAAGTAATATCCACCGCGTAATCGGCATCACTGACAGCAGAAATATCTCCTCCATTCAATTGCTTGAACGAGTCGGAATGAAGTTGACATCAACGGACAGAGCAATGTTTCGGGGCCAGGAATGCAACGAGCATACTTACATTGTCGAGCGGCCGCTTGGTCTGGTGAATCAGAGAAACCGATAGCACGAACGGATAACAATGGCGGATCGCGCCATCCAGGAAATGGTTCAGCGCTTTCACACGGGGACGCGACCGCCTACGGTGTCGCATTTTGTCGCTGCCCTGCCCCATGCATAAAGGAGCTTGATGATGGCGGAAGAACTAAAGTCCCAGATAAGCCTGCTGCACGCTTGGGTCGTCGATCAAGGTTTTGGCGGGTCCGCTGTGGACGATGCGGCCGGCTTCCATCACGTAGCCGCGGTCGGCGCAGGATAAGGCCAGTTGCACATCCTGTTCGACCAGTAGCACGGTCACGCCGTCCCGTTGAATCGCAGCCAACACATCCATCAATTGCTCCACCACGACCGGCGCCAATCCCAGGCTCATTTCATCGACCATCATCAGTACCGGCGCAGCCATCAACGCGCGCGCCATCGCACACATCTGTTGCTCGCCGCCCGACATGCTGCCGGCCAGCTGACGCCGGCGCTCCGCCAAGCGTGGGAATATGGTGTAGATCTTGTCCAGATCGCGTCTGATGGCTGCCTGGTCCCGACGTCGGTAGCTGCCCATCAACACATTATCCTGCACGCTCATGCGGTCGAACAACTGGCGCCCTTCCGGCACTTGCACCAAGCCCAGGTCGAAAGCTTGATCGGGCGTCGCGCCGATCAATTCGCGCCTATTGAAGACAATGCTGCCGCTGCAAGGCAGCAGGCGCGACAACGCACGCAACAAGCTGGTCTTGCCCGCACCGTTACTGCCGACCAGCGCCACCATTTCGCGCGGATAGATCTCCAGCGCCACCTCATGCAGCACCGGCAGTTCGCCGTAGCCGGCACTCAGCTGGTCGACTTTTAACAAGGGCAGACGATGTGTCGGGCTGCTCAAGTGCGTTTCTTCCCCAGATAAGCCTGCACCACGATGGGGTCCGACAGCACGCTGGCGGGCGTGCCGTCTGCGATCTTTTCGCCGTGATGCAGTACCAGCAAGCGATCCGACAGGCTTATGATCGCCTTGATGACGTGCTCGATCACCAGGAGGCTGATGCCCCGCTCGCGCACCTGGCGCAGGAGGTCGATGATTTGGTCGATTTCGACCAGATTCAGGCCGGCCATGAGTTCATCGCACAACAGCAGCTTGGGCTGCATCGCCAGCGCCTTTGCAAGTTCCAGGCGTCTGCGTCCGGCGCCGCTCAGTTCATCGGTGCGCCCGGATATGGTGTTGCCCAAACCGACGAATTCAAGCCAAACACGCGCCTGTTCACGCGCCTGCGTCAATGGCACTTTGCTGGCGCCGCGCCCGAACAAAGCGCCCACCGCCACGTTGTCCAATACCGACAGGCCGGGAAACGGCCGCATGATCTGGAAGGTACGGCCTATGCCCAGGCGAGCGCGACGAAATGCCGGCAGGCGGTTGACGGGCTCGCCCTGGAACAGCACCTCGCCTTCGCTCGCAGCGAGGGTGCCGCTGATCAGGTTGATCAGTGTGGTCTTGCCGGCGCCGTTGGGGCCGATCAAGCCCAGGATTTCACCCGGCGCCAAGGTCAAGCTGACATCGTTGAGCGCGATCAGGCCGGCAAAGCGCCGGGTCGCATGGCGGACTTCCAGCAATGCACTCATAGCCGATGCGCCCGGATGTTTTCGATGAAATAACGCCAGCCCGTGGTGCGAAAACGCCGCAGCATATCGGCCAGGCCGAGCGGCATCAACACCACCGCAACCACGATGACGACGCCAAAAAACAGGCCGGCGATGCTGGTCACTTCGCTCGCCAGGAATTCGGAGACGGCCGCCAGCGAAAGCGCGCCGACCACCGGCCCCAGCACCGTGCCCGGACCGCCGAACACGGCCATGATGATCATCTTGACGTTGAGGCCGAGATCAAAGGCGCTGGCCGGATCCAGGAAGGTGATCCAGTAAGCGTGAATGCCGCCGGCCAAGGCACTGAACAGGCCCGACAGCGCAAATGCCAGCACCTTGTACCAGGTGGTGTTGACGCCCATGACGGCGGCGGCTTCCTCGTTTTCGCGGATCGCAATCAGTCCGAATCCGAAGCGGCTGCGGGTCAGCCAGAAGATCGTCAGCGTCGCGCTCGCCAGCAGGGCCAGCGCCAGTTCATAGAACAGCGGATCGTTGTTCAGCGGCGGCAAGACCAGGCCGATGTTCTGGCCGGCCAGCCTCAGATTGGAGACGATGGCGGTCATCACTTGCGACAGCACCAGCGTGGCAATCGCGAAATAGTGCCCCTTGAGCCGCAACACCGGCAACCCCAGCACAAGCGCAAACAGCAGCGCCAGCGCGACACCAAAGAACAGGCCGACCGCGAACGGCAAGCGCCACTGCACCATGGCGATCGCCACGCCGTAGCCGCCTAGCCCGTAAAAGACGGAATTGCCGAACGAGGGATAACCGGTGTAGCCACCGATGATGTTCCAGCCCTGCGCCAGCACCGCCAGCAGCAGCGCGTTGATGCCGAACTGGACCAGCACGTCCGAGCCGTACCAGGGGACGCCGGCGAGTATCGACAGCGCCACCAGGGCCAGGCCGATGCGCCATCCGCTCATGAGGTTTTCCCCAGCAAGCCGCTGGGCCGCACGATCAACACCAGCACCAGGATGCCGAAGCTGGCGACGTCGGCAAAGGTTGGGCCGATATACAAGCTGGTCAGCGACTCGACGATCCCCAGGAACAGCCCGCCGACGATGACGCCGAGCGGGTTGTCCAGGCCGCCAATAATCGAGATGGCAAATGATTTGGCGGTGAGTGTCGCTCCGATGTAGGGATTGATTTGCGACACCGTGCCATAGAGCGCGCCGGCCGCGCCCGCCAGCGCGATGCCCAAGCCAAAGGTGATCGCGTATAGGTGACGCGGCTCGACGCCGTACAGGCGGGCTGCCGTCAGATTCTGGGCCGTGGCGCGAATCGCCCGGCCGAGCCGCGTGTGCAGCAAAAACAGCCACATGCCGACCGTCAGCACGATCGCGACGCAAAATGCACCCAGCCGCGCCACCGGCAACACCACCGTTCCCCAGGTCAAGCTGTTGCCCGCATAGGATGGATTGATGGTGCGGAAATCCGCGGAAAACACCAGTTGCGCTAGATAGGTCAACACCACCTCCAGCCCGAAAGTAATCAACAACGTGTTAAACATCGGCCCCCTGATCACCAAGTTCAGCAAGCCGCGTTGCAGCCCGTAGCCCAAGGCGAACATGGCGGCGGCGGTGATCGGCAATCCCAGAAACGGGTCGATCCCGGCGTAAGTGTAGAGGTGCCACGCGGCGTAAGCGCCCAGCATGATGAAGGCGCCATGCGCCAGGTTGACGATGTTGAGCACACCCCAGACCAAGGCCAGGCCGAGCGCCATGACCGCGTACAGCCCGCCAAGTAAAGCGCCGTTGATGAGAATTTGTGCCAGCAGGTTCACCAGAAGTCCCGATCTGCCGGCGGCTTAACGCGCGTTCCAGGCCGGCATCGGATACTTCGGTTGTGTGACAAAGCCCTTGGCGCCGTAGATTTCTGCCAGGCTACCGCCCTGCACCTGGATCACCACCTGCGGCATTTCGATCTGCCCTTGAGCATTGAATGCGATCGGGCCGTACAGGCTGTTGAATCTGACCTTGGCCAGTGCATCGCGCACCTTCTGCGGATCGGCGCTGCCGGCGTCCTCCATTGCCTGTGCCAGCGCTTCTACGTCGGCGACGCCCGAGGCCGCGTGGTAATCAGGCTCATAGCCGAATCTGGCCTGGTACTCCTTGGCGAACTGTTGCGCATCCCCGAACCAGCGGTCTTTCAGGGCCGGGGTCGGCAGCCACGGCGTCATGCCGAACGCGTAGTCGGCATCCTTGCCCAGCGCTTTGCGGAAGTCTTCACTGGGCACGCCCACCGTAAACGCGTACAGCTTGGGCGCTACCGCCAGGCTTTTGGCCTGACGCACGAAATTCAGGATCTCGGTCTCGTGGCCGGCCACCAGCACGGCATCGACGTTTTTGCTCTTGATCTGCGCAAGCAAAGAGCTGAAGTCGGTGGCGTTCGTGCTGTAGCGCTCATCCATGACCAGATTCGCCCCGGCCAGCTGCAACTTGGGGCGCGTGCCGTCCGCCACCGATACATCGAAGGCATCGTCTGCATATAGCAAGGCCACTGATTTTGGCGCCGGATTGAGCGCCTTGAGCATATCGACCGTGCTGTCGAAGTAATTGCTGGCCGGCGCCAGCGTGCCGAAAATGTAGTTGAATTTGCGTGCAAAGATCTGATCCGAGGCGCCGCCGCCCTGCACCATCGGCACCTTGTATTTTTCCGAAACGGTCGAGTCGGCCAGCGCGAAATTGCTGGCGAATGGACCCAGCAGCAGGTTGACCTTGTCTTGCGTCACCAACTGGGTGTATTGGCGCACGCTCAGATTGACGTCGGATTGGTTGTCATACAGTTTGAGTGCCAGTTTGTGCCACCGAGCGCCAATCTTTACGCCGCCTGCGGCGTTGATTTTGTCGATCGCGAGTTGATACGCGTCGCGGTAATAGCGGCCGGTGTTGGCGACCGGACCGGTCAATTGCACCGAGGCGCCCAGCACGACATCCTGGGCCAGTGCGGCGCCTGCGGGCGCACAAGCGATGAAGACAGTGAGCAGGCCAGCTAGCAGAGCAGAACGGCTGAGCGACATGATATGTGCCTTCCAACAAGGGTTGCGACAAAAGCTGCGACTCAGGACACTGGATTGAGTTTAGTCGTGCGATTACCCGGATGCAAATCAGTCAACCGCGCCTGTCACTATTTGATGCGCTGCTTTTCCAGCTTGCGCGCCAGCGTGCGCCTGTGCATGCCCAAGCGGCGCGCCGTCTCGGAAATATTGAAGCCGGTCTCCACCAGCACTTCGTGAATGCGTTCCCATTCGAGGGTCTTGATCGAGGTCGACCGGTTGGTCAACTCGACCTCGGCAACCCCGGCGACGTGGCCGAAGGCCGCTTCGATATCGTCGGTATTGGATGGCTTGGCCAGATATTGGCAAGCGCCGAGTTTGATGGCCTCAACCGCCGTGGCGATGCTGGCGAAACCGGTCAGCACCACGATCAGCATCGCCGGATCATGCTTGTGCAGCATTTGCACGCAGGCCAGCCCGGAGGTACTGCCGTTCAGCTTGAGATCGACCACCGCATAGCCCGGCGAATGCTGCTGCAGCTGTGCGGTGGCCTCATCCAGATTGGCCGCCAGCAAAACCGTATAGCCGCGGCGCTCGAATGAGCGACTAAGCGTGCGGGCGAAAGCCGCATCGTCTTCAATGATCAGCAGCAGGCGGTCAGGCGGCATGCGGTTGATCCTCTTCCAGACTGATTGCCGCCAGCGGCAGCGTAAGTTGTACTGCCGCCCCGCCCTGCTCCCGATTGCTGGCCGTCACCGTGCCGCCCAGTTTGCGTGCGACATTGACGACGAAGAACAGTCCCAAGCCGCCGCCCGGGCGGCCCTTGCTGGATTGATATGGCTTGCCTAATTGGGTCAGCATCGCGGGCACGAAACCGGGGCCGGCGTCCGTCACCAACAAAATCAGCGAATCGGCTTCGCGCGTCGCCTCCAGGCTCAGCCATTGCGGCGAAGCTTCGAGCGCATTGTCCAGCACATTGCAGATCATCTGTTTGAGAGCGGAATCGAACACCACAGGGATGTCCTGTTCAATCCGATTTTCATAGGCGAACGAGATCACCGGCCGAGTGGTGCGCCAATCTTTAGCCAGATCGTCCAGAAACGTGTTGATGGTGGTTTTCACCGACGATTCGCCGCGCGCCTCGCCTGCCGACAGCAGGATGCCGCTGACGATGCTCTTGCAGCGCTGCAGCTGGGCCTGCATTTCGCCGATTTCCTCCTGTAATTCGGGATTCTTGCTGAATTCGGGCATCCGCCGCCAGTCGCCCAGGATCACGGAAAGGGTCGCCAGCGGGGTGCCGAGTTCATGCGCGGCGCCCGATGCCAGCAGGCCCATGCGCACGATGTGATCTTCCTCGGCCGCGCGTTGGCGCAGGGCGGCAAGTTGAGCGTCGCCCGTACGCAGATTGCGGCCGATACGGGTGATCGAAATCACCAGTAAAGCGGCATCGAGCGCAAAGCAAATCAGCATGCCTTCGATATATAAATTGGACAAGCTATTGCCATGGTCGGCCGGCAGCGCCAGCGGCACGGAAAATTGGGATAAGCCAGCCAGGCAGACACTGGTGATGCCGACGATAGTCCAGGTCGACCAGGCTTCGAGCAGCACGGCGCTCAGAATCACCTGCAGCAGATAGAGGAATGCGAAAGGATTGGTGGTGCCGCCGCTGAAATACAACTGCAGCGTCAATGTGACCACATCCACCAGTAGCGCAAAAAACAACTCGCCGTTGGTCACCACGCGACGTTCGTGCCAGCGCAGATGGCTGGCGATGTTGAATGCAATCAGGCAGGCCAGCACCTTCAGCATGTGCGGCAACGGAAGCTGAATGCCGAAACCGAGGATTACGATGGAGATAGTTGTGATCTGGCCAAGGACGGCGATCCAGCGCAGTTGAATCAGTTGCAGCATGTTCTTGTGGCCGGCAGCGTTTTCAACGCCCGTAGCTGCTGCCGATGTTTCTTTCAGGTCTTCTGTATTTGCAAGAATTTCAATTTTGCCTGCCATCTTCACTTTCCTGGTCAATACCATTAACTCTGGTGTCGGCGCCGCGACGCCGCGAGCGGCGCTCCTCGCGCACGACCCAGAAGCAGGCGCCCGCCACCATCAAGGCGAGAGCATACCAAGTAAGAGCATAAACCAAGTGGTTGTTGTGAAAGGCAATCACGGTCAAACCGCCGATCGGGTGAGTGCTCGGGCTGGCTACGACTGCGCCGTCCACAGGCGCTTTTGCCGCGTCCGCATCCACAAAGTAAGGCGCAACCTGGGACAGGCCACGCGCCGCGGCAATCGCTTGAACGTCGCGCGAGTACCAGCGATCAGCGGCAGGATCGTTGCTGCGCAGGTAACCGCCGCCGGGCTCGCTGATGCGCAGCAGTCCGGTAACCACGGCAACGCTGAACCCAGCGCTCTCGACCCGCTCGCGTTCCTTGGTTGTAACAAATCCACGGTTGACCAGCACCACGCTGCCGTCCGCCGTGAGAAGCGGCGTCATTTGCCAAAAGCCGCTGCCAAGCTCAGTCGAAGCCTGGACCTGGGTAGTGAGTTCATACAGGAAAGTACCGATCAGGCGCACATGCCGGTATTCGTCGGACTCGGCATTGATCTGCGGCCAGCTGTCGCGGCCGGGGGCGGCAACGGCTGGAGCGTGTACCCGTTGCTCCACCCGTGCTATCAGGTCAAGTTTCCATTGCAGGCGCTTGAGCTGCCAGGTGCCAAGTGCAAAAAAACCTGTAAAAACCAGCGCCGCGCAGACCATCAGCGCGAGCCGCGTGGCCGCGGAGCGGGGACGCGGCGCTGGGATCATTGCATGTCGTGCATATTATGCATGTCGTGCATGTCATGCATTTTCGGCATTTCATGCATCGATTCAGGCATACCCTCTTGCATTGAATCAGGCATCATGCCCGGCATCATGTTGTGATTCAGGTGGTACATCACCCATAGCGAACCGCACAGCATGATGATCACCAGCATCACCGTAAAGATCAGCGCCAGCATCGACCAGCCGCCTTCGGATTTGGTGTTCATGTGCAGGAAATACACCATATGAACCACGATTTGCACGGCCGCAAAGCCAAGCAGGACCAGGCCGGTGGTGCTGGACTTGTCGAACACCTTGCCGATTACCAGCCAGAACGGAATGGCGGTCAGGATAACTGCCAGCACGAAGCCGGTCGCATAGCTTTTGAGGCTGCCGTGGTCGGCATGCGCGTGGTGATGATCGTGGCCGCCATGATGGCCGTGTTCGGCGGCGTGAGCCGATTGTGGATGATGTGCGCTCATGGCAGGACTCCCATCAGGTAAACAAAGGTGAAGACGCCGATCCAGACCACGTCCAGAAAGTGCCAGAACATTGACAGGCACATCAGCCGCCGGCCGTTCTCCGGAGTCAGTCCGTGCCGGCCGAGCTGAAACATCAGCGTGACCAGCCACACGATGCCGAAGCTGACGTGCAGGCCGTGGGTGGCCACCAGGGCGAAGAACGATGTCAGGAAGCCGCTGCGCTGCGGTCCGGCGCCTTCATGGATCAGATGGATGAATTCATAGAGTTCAAAGCCGATGAAGCAGGCCCCGAGCACGCCGGTGACGGCCAGCCAGATCAAGGTGCTGCGCAGACGTTTGCGTTGCATTTCCAGCATCGCAAAACCGTAGGTGATCGACGACAGCAACAGCAATGAGGTGTTCAGCGCCACCAGCGGCAGATCGAACAGCTCGGCGCCGGTCGGGCCTCCGGCATAGTTGCGGCCCAGCACTGCGTAGGTCGCAAACAGGCAAGCAAAAATGAGACAGTCGCTCATCAAATACAGCCAGAAGCCGAGCAAGGTCCCGTTCTCGGGGTGATGCTCGCGCACGTAATAGCGCGAGCTCGGATCAGCGCTCAAGGCGCTGGCGGAAGAAGTGATGATCTCAGACATGGCTAGCCAGCAAGCGTGTGCGTTCACCCTCGGTACGGACGACTTCGTCCGCCGAGATGTAGTAATCGCGGTTGTAGTTGAAGGTGTGGATGATGATTGCAGCGAGCATCGCAACAAAGCCGACGCCGGCCAACAGCCACATTTGCCAGATCAGGGCAAAACCGCAGACCGCACTGAGTCCGGCGATGATGAATCCGGCAGCCGTGTTCTTCGGCATGTGGATTGCGGTAAAGCCCTGTTGCGGCCGGGTGTAATTGTTGTTCTTCATGTCAGCCCAGGCATCGTTGTCGTGCACTACCGGCGTGAACGCGAAGTTGTAGTCCGGCGGCGGCGAAGATGTAGCCCATTCCAAGGTACGGCCGCCCCAAGGATCGCCGCTGGTATCGCGCAGCGCATCGCGACGGCGATAGCTGACGATCAGTTGCACGACGAACGAGCCGATCCCAAGCGCGACCAGCACGGCGCCGAAGGCGGCGATCACGAACCAGATTTGCAATGACGGATCTTCGAAATGGCTGACGCGTCGCGTCACGCCCATCAAGCCAAGTACGTACAGCGGCATGAAGGCCAGGTAGAAGCCGATGGTCCAGAACCAGAAGCAGCACTTGCCCCAGAAGTCATCGAGCTTGTATCCGAAGGCTTTCGGGAACCAGTAATTAATGCCTGCGAACATGCCGAACAGCACGCCGCCGATAATCACGTTATGGAAGTGCGCGATCAGGAACAGGCTGTTGTGCAGCACGAAGTCGGCCGGTGGCACCGCCAGCAGCACGCCCGTCATGCCGCCGATCACGAAAGTGATCATGAAGCCGATGGTCCACAGCATCGGCAATTCGAACCGAATGCGGCCGCGATACATGGTAAACAGCCAGTTGAAAATTTTGGCGCCGGTCGGGATCGAGATGATCATGGTCGTGATGCCGAAGAACGAATTGACGCTGGCACCGGAGCCCATGGTGAAGAAGTGATGCAGCCACACCAGGTAAGACAGGATCGTGATGACCACGGTGGCGTACACCATCGAGGTATAACCGAACAGCCGCTTGCTGCAGAACGTCGAGACGACTTCGGAGAAGATGCCGAAGGCCGGCAGAATCAGGATGTACACCTCAGGATGACCCCAGATCCAGATCAGGTTGACATACATCATGGCGTTGCCGCCCAGGTCGTTGGTAAAGAAGTTGGTTCCAACCATGCGGTCCAGCGACAACATGCCGAGCACGGCGGTCAGCACCGGGAAGGCAGCCACGATCAGCACGTTGGTGCACAAGGCGGTCCAGGTGAACACCGGCATCTTCATCATGGTCATGCCCGGCGCGCGCATCTTGACGATGGTCGCGATCAGGTTGATGCCGGACAGCAGGGTACCTACCCCGGCAATCTGCAATGACCAGATGTAGTAGTCGACCCCCACGTCCGGGCTGGCGAGAATGCCCGACAGCGGCGGATAAGCCAGCCAACCGGTGCGCGCGAACTCGCCGACGAACAAGGACACCATCACCAGGCCGCCGCCGAACGTGGTCATCCAGAAGCTGAAGTTGTTCAGGAAAGGGAACGCGACGTCGCGGGCGCCGATTTGCAGCGGCACGACGTAGTTCATCAGACCGGTGACCAAAGGCATGGCGACGAAGAAAATCATGATCACGCCGTGCGCCGTGAAGATCTGGTCGTAGTGGTGCGGCGGCAGGAAGCCGGCCGCATCGCCGAACGCGAACGCTTGCTGGGCGCGCATCATCAAGGCGTCGGCAAAGCCGCGCAGCAACATCACCAAGCCGAGGACGATGTACATGATGCCGATTTTCTTGTGGTCGATGCTGGTGAACCAGTCGCGCCACAAGGTGCCCCAGACGCGGAAATACGTCAGCGCTGCAAGCAGCGCCAGGCCGCCGATGGCCACCATGGCAAAGGTCGCCAGCAGAATCGGTTCGTGGAAGGGAATCGCATCCCAGCTTAGACGGCCGAAGATCAGCTTCGTCAAATCAATATGGTCTAGCATTGTTACTTTCCGAGGAAAAGGGGAAACACGGCGCACACGGCAGCGCCATTACCTGCAGAGCGGCGCGCTGCTGGAGCCGCCGCAAGGTCTTCTCGCAGATATTTACTCATGGTGTTGACCGACTTTGACGTTCATATCGGTTGCCATCATCTTGTCCATGCAAACCTGGTTGCTATCGACGCAACGATTGACGATGGCATGGTAGAGGTCGGCGTCGACCGAGCCGTAGCGGCGCACCGGCTCTCGCTGGCTGGGCTTTTCAAGCTGCAAGTAGCCGGCACGGTTCAGCGCCCCGCCGCCGGTCTTGTTCGCCTGCACCCAGCGCTCGAAGTCTGCCGAGCTCATGCCGTGGAACTTGAAGCGCATATCCGAAAATCCCGCGCCGCTGTAGTTCGCCGAGAAGCCGTCGAACTGGCCCGGACGGTTGATGACCGCATTGAGCGAGGTCTCCATGCCCGGCATCGCGTAGATCTGGCCAGCCAGCGCCGGAATATAAAATGAGTTCATCACCGTCGACGCCGTAATCTTGAAGCGGATAGGCACATCGACCGGCGCTGCCAGCTCGTTGACGGTGGCGATCCCTTGTTCGGGATAAATGAACAGCCATTTCCAGTCCAGCGCCACTACCTCGACCGTGAGCGTCTTGGTGTCGGCAGGAATCGGGCGCGCCGCGTCCAGCCGCGACAGTTTCCGGTACGGGTCCAGCGTGTGGGTGCTGATCCAGGTCAACAGGCCGAGGGCGATGATGATGAGTAGCGGAGCGCCCCAGATCACCAGCTCAAGTTGGGTCGAGTGATCCCAGTCAGGCTCGTAGCGCGCGGCGGTATTATTTTTCCGATAGCGCCAGGCAAAAAGTATTGTCAATGCAATCACCGGAACGATGATCAGCAGCATTAACAGTGTAGAAACGACAATCAGGTGACCCTGCTGAGAGGCGATGTCCCCTGACGGACTCATCACCACAGTGTTACACCCGGCCAACAAAATAGCGGATAAGGGAATCAGTCCGCGACGAGCAATTGAGAAAACCATGCGGCAAAAGTCCAGTCGAAGCAATTAAATCGTGCTAATGTACAACGACTGGTATGCATTGGCGATTGGACCTTTTGTCCTACCCTGACAGCAACATTGGGTGGGACTTGCAGGTTCAACGACCGAAACCCAATTTGAGACAGGATGATTATGCCCAGCACCCCTAGCCACAGCGGCGAATTTGCCGCCAATTTCCCGTCACATTCGAGCATCAGTGGCGCCCGCAATACCAAATCCGATCATTCAAGCATTGCGCCGGGCGAAATAGCCATCGGCGTGGTCATTGGCCGCGCTTCGGAATATTTCGACTTCTTCGTCTACGCGATGGCGTCGGTGCTGGTGTTTCCGTCGGTTTTCTTTCCATTCGAACAACGGCTTGAGGGAACGCTTTACGCGTTTGTAATCTTTTCGTTCGCCTTTCTTGCAAGACCCTTCGGCACCGTGGCCTTCATGGCGATCCAGCGCCGCTTCGGCCGCGAGGCCAAGTTGACCATTGCGCTGTTCCTGCTCGGCATTTCCACCGCCGGCATGGCTTTCCTGCCGACTTTTGAACACCTGGGCTTCGCCTCGATTGTCTTGCTGTCACTGTTGCGCATCGGCCAGGGCATAGCACTGGGCGGATCGTGGGACGGCCTGCCGTCGCTGCTGGCGCTCAATGCGCCGCAGAATCGGCGCGGCTGGTACGCGATGCTTGGCCAACTGGGTGCGCCAGTCGGCTTCATGGTGGCTGGCGGACTGTTCGCCTACCTGCTATCCAACCTTTCCACCGAAGACTTTCTTGATTGGGGCTGGCGCTACCCGTTCTATGTAGCGTTTGCGATCAACGTGGTGGCGCTGTTCGCCCGCTTGCGGCTGGTATCGACCAACGAATACGCCCGCCTGCTCAATGAGCGGGAGCTGGAGCCGACCAACGCCATCGAAATGACCAGGACACAAGGCCGCAACGTGCTGATCGGCGCCTTGGCGGCGCTAGCCAGCTACGCGCTATTCCATCTGGTGACTGTGTTCCCGCTGTCGTGGATCACCTTATATTCGATCCGTTCTATCAGCGACTTCCTGCTGATCCAGGTGATCGGCGCGGCGCTGATGGCGCTCGGCGTGGTCGCCTCCGGCTTGATTGCCGATCGTTTCGGCCGCCGCACCACCCTGGGCACCTGCGCGGCACTCATAGCGCTGCTCAGCGCGTTCGTGCCAATGCTATTGAACGGCGGCGAGCTTGGGCAAAACATTTTCATCCTGCTCGGCTTCGTCCTGCTCGGATTGTCGTATGGTCAGGCGGCCGGCGCCGTCACTGCCAACTTCCCTGCCAAGTATCGCTATACCGGCGCCGCCCTGACCTCCGATCTATCCTGGCTGGTTGGTGCCGGTTTCGCGCCGCTGGTGGCGCTTGGTCTTTCGGCCCATTTCGGTCTTGCCTACGTCAGCTTCTACCTGCTGTCGGGTGCGGCATGCTCGCTGGCCGCACTGAGCCTTAATCGCGCGCTGGAGATCCGCGATTAATTCGGAATTGCCGGCTTCGAAACACAACCGTCTTTCCCTTCCAGGCCCGCTCACAAGCGGGCCTTCTTCTAAATCGCCGTGCGCCAATGAAGGACCGAGGCGCTGCAAAAGGCGCATCCGATGTTCGCCGCCCATCGAAGGTTGGGTTCATTTCTAAATGGCAGCCGCCGAAGGAGTCAAGGAGAAAGCGATATGACTGACAAGATATTCAACGTGCTATTTCTATGCACAGGCAATTCCGCGCGCAGCGTGATGGCCGAAGCGCTGGTCACGATCCTCGGTAAAGGCCGTTTCAAAGGCTACAGCGCCGGCAGCAAGCCGGGCGGCACAGTCAATTCTTTTGCGATAGAGCAAATCAAGCACTTCGATCCCGCCTATCCAACCGGCGAAATGCGCAGCAAGAGCTGGGACGAGTTTGCGCTGCCGGATGCGCCGCACATGGATTTCATTATCACCGTATGCGACAGCGCGGCCGGCGAAACCTGCCCGTACTGGCCCGGGCGTCCGGCCACCGCCCACTGGGGATTTGTCGACCCGGCAGCGGTAGCCGGAAGCGACGACGACAAGCGTGCCGCCTTTCAACAGATATTTGGCCAAATCCTGACAAGCATGCAAGCGTTCGTCGCCTTGCCGATCGAGGCTATGGACGACAACGCGATCCGGCAAGAGATCAGCAAAATCGGCGCGCTTCCGGCATGAGCACACAGGCACGCCGTTTGGTGGCCGAAGGTCTGGGCACCGGACTGTTGCTGGCGGTGGTGGTCGGCTCGGGCATCATGGTCGAACGCATGGCGGGCGGCAACGCGGCGATCGCACTACTAGCCAATGCGATCGCCACCGGCGCCGGATTAGCCGCGTTGATCCTGATGTTCGGCACGCTCTCCGGCGCGCATTTCAATCCGGTCGTGACCTTGTCGGAGGCGTGGCAGAAGAATATACCGACATCCGAGGTGCTGCCGTATATCGCCGTGCAAGTGATCGGAGCCTTTGCAGGCGTCGCGGCTGCGCACCTGATGTTCGGCCAGCCGGTGTTTTTTGCGTCAGCGCACGTGCGTACCGGCGGTGCGCAATGGTGGAGCGAATTCGTCGCCACTTTCGGATTGCTGGCCGTGATCATCAGCTGCTCGCGCAGCCGTCCTGCAACGACGCCGTTTGCGGTTGCCGCCTATATCACTGCCGCCTACTGGTTCGCGTCTTCGACCTCGTTCGCCAATCCCGCCGTCACGCTGGCGCGTGCCGCCAGCGATACTTTCGCCGGCATCCGTCCGATTGACGCGCCAGGTTTCATCGTCGCGCAACTGCTTGGCGCTGCGGCGGCGACCTTGCTGTTTTGCTGGCTCTATCCAGCGCCGCCGCAAAACGCGACCGTCGGCGGCACGGTGGCTCCCGGCGATTTCGCCGCCCAGCAGGATTCCTAGCAACAATGCCGGTCCGCTACGATTCGTGATTCATGGCGCAGGTTCCAGCAGCGCCAGCATCGAGTACGCGGCCAATTTGCCATGCGCCAGCGTATCGACCGCGCCCGGGCTGGCAAATAACACGTCGGCCTCGGCTAGCCGCAGCAACGCATCCAATGCGATCGCGACCGGCTGCAGGCCCAGGTTGAGCATGAGCAGCAGCTCCGTATCGTCACCCATGCGCCAGCGCGCGGCGACCGCTGCCGGACCAATCGCCTGGGCATCGAGTGCATGTGCGTGTTGCAGCCGCGGAATGATGTGCGCATGACGAATCGCCAGCAGTTCAGCCAGCATTTCGTCCAACGGCGCAGCGCCGGCAGCGGCAGCAGTTGGCGCTGCCGGGATCGAGCGCGCAAAGGTGGCCGCCGCGTTGGGATCTGGAATCAGCGTCAGCCGTGCGGCGTCTGCAAATCCCGGAAAGTCGGCAAATTGCCGCCGTCTGCCGCTCCGCACCGCCTCAGCCAGCGCAGCATCCGCATGACTGGTGAAATACAAGAAGGGTTGGCTCGCATCGACTTCCTCGCCCATGAACAACAACGGGATTTGGGGCGACAACAGCAATAGCGCTTGCGCTGCGTGCAAGGCACGCGGATCGGCCAACATCGTCAGGCGTTCGCCAAACGCCCGATTGCCGATCTGGTCGTGATTCTGCAAAAACAGCACGAAAGCGGTCGGCGCCAGGCCGGCGCTCGGTTCGCCCCGCGCCTGCCCTTGCCGAAAGGCCGAAGCCTCACCTTGATAGGCAAAGCCCTCAGCCAGACAGCGTGCCAGTTTTTGCGCCGGCTGCTCAGCGTAGTCGACGTAATACGCGTGCTGCTCGCCGGTCAGCAGCACATGCAGCACATGATGACCGTCGTCGTTCCACTGCGCATCGAAAGCACCGGCAGTAAGCAAATGTGCGGCATTGCCCTCATGTTCC
Source organism: Paraherbaspirillum soli (assembly GCF_042654985.1). Taxonomy (NCBI): domain Bacteria; kingdom Pseudomonadati; phylum Pseudomonadota; class Betaproteobacteria; order Burkholderiales; family Oxalobacteraceae; genus Paraherbaspirillum; species Paraherbaspirillum soli. The sequence continues at coordinate 182,379 of NZ_JBHSMT010000028.1, forward strand.
AGTATCAAGTGAATCTGTCTTTGCGGCTGCTCAGCCGCGACAGCGGCACGCAAGCGCAGCGCCAGTTCCGGCAGCCAGTCTTGCTCGCCGATGGCATCCGCCGCAGCCAGCCGCAAACCGTCGAAACGATATTCCTGCAGCCAGTACAAGGCGTTCTCGATAAAGAATTCGCGCACCTCGTGCACGCGGAAGTCGATCGCACGCCCCCATCGCGTGCTCTGGTCATTGCGGAAAAACGGCGCGGCGTAACTGCCGAGATAATTTCCGTCCGGGCCGAAATGGTTGTACACCACGTCCAGCAACACCATCAGGCCAAGTCCGTGGGCGCTGTCGATCAGCGCCTTCAGTTGCTCCGGCGTGCCATACGCGGCGTCGGGCGCAAACGGCAGCACGCCGTCATAGCCCCAATTGCGCGGCCCTGGAAACTCGGCTACAGGCATCAACTCGATCGCCGTGATGCCCAGCCGCGCCAACCTCGGCAGCCGCTGCGCAACTGCCGCGAAGCCGCCCAGAGCGCCGACGTGCAATTCGTACAAAACCGTTTCATGCCACGGCCGTCCCTGCCATTCAGGATGCAGCCATTGATAACGGTTCGGCTCGACCACCAGGCTGGCATCGTGGATGTCGCCGCGCTGGGCCCGCGAGGCCGGGTCCGGCACCAGCAACTCGCCATCGCGGTCCGACTGCAGTCGATAACGATAGGCGCTGCCGGCGGCACACATCAGTTCCGCTTCGAACCAGCCGGGGTGTGCGGCCTCCGGCGTCATCGGCAGCGGCTCCTGATCCTCAAGTTCGACCGCAACCGCGCTGGCGCTCGGCGCCCATAAGCGGAACCTGGTGCGGTCGGGTCCAATGCAGGTCGCGCCGAACGGCAATCGGTAGGCATAGTGCGCTGTCACTCGGATTCTCCCAGTTTGCGGCGGTCGAATAGCATGAGGTTCTGCGTCCGGAACGCGACAGTATCGGCGGCAGATGGCGGCCAATTGTCGGTGGCCTCGTCATTTGACATAGGGACTGGTCAGGCTTGCCGCAACCCGGCGCCTGGCCGCCAAGGGGCAAACCAGGATTGTAAGACGTCTGCGAGCCAATTAGTGAGGCTCTCTTCTTGATTGACTACTTTTGGCAGTTGCTTGAAGCGCAGCAGAAACTCCCCGATTCTTTGGCTGACAACCATTGATCGTCACCAGGTAGAGCTTGCGCTCTTTAACCGGCAGCGCTTGGCTTGGTTCATGAAAGCAACCCACGACCGCCTGGTAGATTTTGCGCATGTTGTGAATGATCTGTGCTACGTCCATGACGCATCCTTTCCTAGGGAGTTTTCTGAAACACGCTTAGAATTTTATCAACAGTTTTGCAAAATTCAAGAACGGTTAAGACATTCTTATCAGGCGAATCATGTCATTTTTGCTTACCAATTTGCGATTGAAAAATGACTCACGACTCCTATACTGAAAATCGCCTGAACGCGCTTATAACAATGTAAGAACAAGCGCTGGCGCTGATGTGCGGCGAATCCGACAGCACCATGGAATGGTGTCCCGTATTAACTTGAATGCGCCAATCTAGGGCGCAAATCGAGTGCGTAAAAATAAGCGCACAAATCGAATGCACAAATTGAGTGCATAAGTGAAATGTGTAGTACACAAATCAAATGCACCCACTGAGTGCGTCATGACTATTCTGGAATGTTTTTTTCAAAACAAGGAGTGATCATGAAAATCAGATCAACCGCTACTTGCTGCGCCGTCATCGGCGCATTGCTGGCGCCGATTGCGAGCTACGCTGCCGATTATTCGATGCCGGCAAAACCGGTGATGATCGTCAAGGATTCGGTCATCACGACAAAAATCAAGACCAAGCTGGCCGCGGAAAAACTGACCTATGCAAAAGATATCAAAGTCGATACCGACAACAGCGGCGTCGTGACCTTGAGCGGCAGCGTCACCAGTCAGGACCAGGCGGACAAGGTCGCTGCCATTGCACGCGATACCGAGGGCGTCAAGTCGGTCGTCAACAACATTAAAATAAGCAGTTCCGGCTACTAGCGTCCCGCCGACGGGTTGAAGTGTGCTGGTCGACGGATGCCAGGCCGACCAATCTTTATGGAGGTCACATGTTAAGCAAACAGCTATTCATCGCCGCAGCCATCGCCAGTACGGTCTTAACAGGATGCAAGAAAACCGATGAAACACCGCCACCGGCGACACCGATGGAAGCCCCGGCTCCGCAGGCTGCACCGGCTACTCCAGCGCCGCCGCCGGCAGATACCGCAGCCGGAACGGCCCCCGCCCCCGCCAAGAGCGGGGAGGCTCCCAAGGCGCCTGGGGCATATTAGGGCCTGTTGACATAGTGTGATAACGCCCACCCATTGCCCACTGATAGCGCGATGAGTAGGTCGACCTGCAAGCAGCTGACAAGATTCTTTAGGAGACTTCCCGATGAAAGCGACCACGATCTTGCTGATGATGTTCAGCCTGTCCGGCACAGCGCTGGCGCAATCCCCGTCGACGCCGCCAGAACTGCCCGCCGACATGCAACCGCAGTTGCAACCTCCGCTCGAACCGCCAATGCCGCCGCAGCAGCCTGAAACCCACCCCCCGATGCAAATGCCGCCGCAGATGCAACAAGCGCCAAGCCCGACTCAGATACCGTCTGGTGCGACGAATAAATCAGTGCCCTCCTCCGGCCCGATCAGCGTCCAGCCCAAGACCGAAAACGGCTTTACCACCTTGTGCGGCGGCGTGGGCCTGGATGAATCCACCTACATGAAACGCGCCGCCAAGAACTATGACGTGATGTCCACCTTTGCCGCCCGCGGCGGCAATTACCTGGCGGATGTCAAACTGGATATTTCGGATAAGAGCGGCAAATCGACATTGCAAACGACTTGCGACGGCCCAATACTGCTAATCAAGTTTCCGCGTGCCGGCACCTATCGGATACGGGCCGATGTCGGCGGCAATGTACAGACCAAAACCGCGCAAATACAGGGCAAGCACGGCGTGCAAACGATGGTCTTTGTGTGGTCCGGCGGCTAGCTTGCTGGCGGGCTTGAGAATAGTGCGAGAAATGGGAGTTGATGAAAGCAGGCAAATCGTAGGGCGGAAAAGCGTAGCGCCTTCCGCCGTTGGATGCACCACCAATGTTTGACGCATCCAGAACGGCGGAAGGGTGTAGCAGGGATTTCGGATGGCATGCTATCCGCCTGCGTAACGGTATCCGCTTGCAAGCGGATACGCGCCCTGCAAGGGCTGCGCTTTTCCGCCCTACAGTGATGGAGGTGTTGTCGGCCCTAGCCTACTTGGCCTTGATATTGCAGTTCTCTTTCAAGAATTTCATCGCTCCGCTGTATTTCGCATCCGAGTCGTCCAGCAGATAGTCCATCGCTTCCGGCAGGAACTCGTCTTGCCACAGGGACAGCAGGTTTTCCTTGATCTCGAACGGCGCCGATTGCTTGATGAAGGCCGCGACCGCGTCGCTGTCGAAGCCGTGTTGTCGGACCTGGCGGATCATGGCCCTAGCCTCGGTTTCCGAGACTGTCGATTTGGGCGTGGCGCCGGTGGCGATGCACATGAAGACTGTCAGGCGGGAATACGGGTCTTCCTTGCCCTTGGTGACCTTGTGCCACTCTTTTGACACCAGCGCATCGAAGTCGCCGACGTCTTCCAATCCGGTCTCGCGCAGGAAATAGCGCGACTCGACCGCATTCAGCAGGGCGTCCAGCGCCAGTTCCGGATTGGCGATCAACGGCGCGTCGTGCTTGTCGATTTCGCGCAGGATCCTGGCGGCGATCGCTTGGTATTGGACCGGAACATCCTCCAGTATTGCTTTTGGCATGCGCAGTTTGCCACTGGCGCAGGTTTTGCCCCTGATGGCGTCCATCAATTTGGCGAATTCGATCCGGTTGGGGCAGCTTTCGCCGCTGCCGGCCCGCACCAGCAGCGCGGTACGGATCACCGCTTCGGCCGCAATGAAATCGAGTGCCGCCGGCGCCACCTCCATGCCCTTGGCCAACCAGAGCGCGGCGTCCATGGTGGCGGCGGCTTGCTCGCGTGCCTGGCATTCTTTCCGATAAGCGCTCAACGAAAACGGCTTGGCCAGCGTACGTTCATCCTGGAACGCTTGCAGCGATTGACCTTTGATATCGCCGAATACCGTGCAATCGGGCCGCGCATGCAATGCTTTCAGCATCTCGTTGCCGCCGCGCGAATGGGACAGGAAAGTGTTGTCGCGCAGCGATTGCGCCGCGGTCAACAGGTTGCCGTCGTACTTGTGTTCCAGGTAAAGGCTGATCAGGTTGACGATTCTTTGGCGGGCGTTCTCGAGGTCGGTGTAGAGGTGGCTGGTGCCGAAATAATTCGCCACCTGCACCGTGCCTTTGGCGCCGTCGACGATCATGGCTTGACAGCTGGCGTGGTCGAGGATGCCTTCTTGCAAGCCAAGGCAGAGCGCCTTTTCAAAAAAGGGACGCTTATCGACTGTTGCGACATTCCGGTGATGATCGGCCATGGATAGTAAGGAAGTGATGAGGGATTGACGGCGGCATGGACGCCTGATGCGCCCGGCAAAACTCGCCGGGCGGTGGTGCAAAGCCTGATTACAGCGCCGATTCCTCGGTTGGGTCGATAGTGACTGTCTTTTTGGGGATCGCCGCTGCCGGTGCCGCCGCTTCCGGTTCATGCTGTTGTTGCTCCAGCAGCTCCAGCTCCGCTTCGCGCCGCAAGCGTTCCTTCAAACGGGTTTTCAGCACCGGCCAGATCTGTCTGAACATGTCCGGGTGTTCGTGCTTGAGCAGCCAGGTCAGTTGTTTCCAGTCGTGATCGCTGATTTCCGCTTTGTCGACGGCGTCGCGCTCTTCCATCAGGTTGATGTTGAAAGTGTCGTAGGTGACAAAATGCACCACTTCCTCGTCGCGGTCGGACAGATAGTCGATCAAGGCTTCGCAGCCGCCGTCGACATCGCCGATCGCTTCAAGGAATTCGCCGGTCGGCGCATCGTGGCGGAACAGCACGGCATTGATCATGCCGCGCAGCCGCGCATGGGTATGGTCGCCGTACAGCTTCTCCATGACCACGGCGCGCGCGAATTGCTCCGGCGTCACCAGCAGGTTGACCACCGACTCTTTGGAAGCGTCGAATTCACGGATGACGGCCAGCAGATCCTTGGGCGGCAACTCTTCCAGCACAGCGATCAGCGCGCGATCGCCTTCGGTGTCGGCCAGACTGACCAGTGCGTACTCGGCACCGGCAATATCGCCGTTGCGGATAAGGCTTGCTGCTTTTACTACTAGCGAGTTGGACATAGGCTTACTTGGTAAAAACGAATTTATATGGATGAGCGATGGGGGCTTTAGGGGTGCCCGTTAGCCGAGGCGATCGAAGCCTTGTTCCTCCAGCCACGCGGCGCCTTCGGTCTCAAGATCCTGGTCGTCATCGTCGTCCCGTTCCACGCCTTCGACGCTGTCGTCGGACTCGGCATTCCCGGCGCTGCCGGCGTATTCGCCATGGAAATTGCCGTTGCTTTTTTCGTGCAGGTATTCAAGGCAGACGGTGGTAATCATGAAGCGTTCGCCGCCGCTTTCCTGCAGCGCGATGGCGCTGAGTTTTTCTGCCCACGGCTCGAATTGCACGGCATCGGAGACCTCATCCCATGATGGGAACTCGTCCGGCTCGCAGGTCGACAGCAGGACCATCGCGCCCGGATTGCTATAGCTCACCCCGCGGTGGAAGGTAACGGCGACCATTTCGGGGGCGATTTCGATCATCGGCATCATCAAGGCGAACTGCGACCGCTTGTCTTTCAGCCGCGACGCCAGGATGTCTTTGCCCTCGGAATCGCTTTGCAGGTCTTCCAGTTCGGCCTGATAGGCCTTGGTCAAGTCTTCAAAATAAGTAGAAAGCATCATCGTAAAACTTTGTCCATATAGGTTTTCCAGATTTGTTCGGCGGTTTCGACCGGGTTTTCCAGCAGGCTGCGGCGCCGGTTTTCGTCGTAATCCTGTCGTTTTGCCGGGACCGACAGCAAGTCGTAGGCTTCCTGGACTTCGCGGAATCTGGCGGGGGCGTCGAGCGCCGCATTTTTGTCGGGATGAAATTCTGACGCCTTCTTGCGGTAGGCGCTTTTGATAGCGCCATCCGACGCATCACTGGCTATGCCGAGAATGGCGTAATAATCTTTCATTCGTCCTTGGGCGTAAATGTGCGTCTGTACTGTGAGTTGATGCTGGCGATTATCGAAGATTGTTGCTGTTTCTCATAGGATACATTCTAAGGAAATATTCGCCGGAGGTGCGGGAGGATACACCACTCTGGGGGTAGACGTCGATGATGGGTGATTTTGCTGCCCTCGCGCGCACCGGGCAGCAGTGGGCCTGGGGAGATAGATGAAGGCGGGACGATACGGCGCTGAACAACTGTTCGCAACCTGGCCGACGCGCTGCCGAACGTCACCGCAGCAGGTGTCGGCCAGGAGCGCGGTTACGCTATTTATTTCGCGCCAAGCAGCTTGGCGCTCTTGGCGACATCTTCCGGCTTGACCCAGAACAGCGCGCCGTAACGCCCTGCGCCGCCGACGGTCGCTTGCATCGCGGTGACGTTGATACCGGCCTCGGCCAGCTTCCCTAACGCATCCGCCAGCGCCCCGGCCCGGTCCTCGCCCTGGACCAGGAAGGCGACCTTTTTAGGACTCATTTCCCAGCCGGCCTTCTTGGCGACGACAGTGAATTTCTTCGTGTCTTCGGGCACAAAATCCAATTGCGCCCGACGGTTGCGCGGAAAGCCGGTGAACGCCAGCAGGTTCACCTCCTTTTCCGCCAGCATCGACAGCACCTTCAATCCTTCGCCGGGCTTGTTGGCAACCGTCATCGAAAAATAGTCCGCCTTGCGTATGGAATCAGCCATTTTTATCTCCTTGTTGTCATCCCAAGCATCAAAAACAATCGACCATTTCATGCATAGCAAAGATTAAGATGAATAGCAATGTGCGCTTTGAATTTACTGCGAAAGAGAGGTGTACGATGCAAGTCTGCTGGCGAATTTCCGCGCTGGCGCTCGCTCTGCTGCCGATAGCCGGCATCCCGACGGCGAGCTCGGCGCCCCTACCGACGGAGGTAAAACCCATGAGCATGACGCTTAATTCTTCGGCCTTCCCACCCAACGGCGCGATCCCCAAGCGCTACACCTGTGAAGGCGAAGACCTTTCTCCCGATTTGTCATGGAGCGGACTGCCGCCGGGCACCCGCAGCCTGGCCCTGATCGTCGACGACCCCGATGCGCCCGACCCGGCCGCGCCGCAACTGACCTGGGTGCACTGGCTGCTGTATAACATTCCACCGGAGACGGCTGGAGTCAAGGCCGGCATCGCCGCGGCGCAGCTACCCGCCGGCACCAAGCAAGGATTGAACGACTGGCATCGCACCGGCTACGGCGGCCCCTGCCCGCCTATCGGCCGCCACCGCTATTTCCACAAGCTGTATGCGCTCAACGCTGTGCTGCCAGACTTGGCCAACCCGACTAAGGCCGCACTGGAAAAGGCCATGACCGGCCATGTGATCGGCAGCACGACGCTGGTCGGCACCTACCAGAAAGGGCAATAGTCGGCTAATCGCCTAAGGGCTTGGCAAAGCTCAGTTCATGCCGATCGGGATCGCGGATGTGAAAGTAGCGCTCGCCCCACAGGGCGTCGCGCGGCGGCGCTTCGGGGCCGAGATTGCGGGCCACGGCCCGGGCGTAGACCGCGTCCACGTCCGCCACATAGAAGATGATGCGGCCCCACCACGACCATTTCTGCGAGGCCGGTTGCGCGATCAGGTTCAGATAGCCGGAGCCGGCATGCAAGCTGGTGAATGATGCGTCCTCGCCGCCGTAGCGGACGACAAAGCCGAGCGCGCAATAAAACCTGACAGCGCGCGCCATGTCGTGCGTCGCCAGCGTGACGGCGCTGATCGAGGTGATGATAGGCGTCGCTTCATTGCCTGCTGATGTTCTTGCTGGGGGCTCCACGCGACTTTCCTCCATGTCGATTGCTGCAGGTAGCGGATCAGAGCTTGTACCCGAACTGTCTCAGCAAATCCTTGCGCCACTTTATGTCTTCTTCGGTTTCGATATTTTTAGGAGGGAACCCATCCACCACCCCCAGGATGGCGCGCCCTTGGTCGGTCTCGGCCAGAATCACTTCAGTCGGGTTGGCGGTCGCGCAGAAAATGCGGCACACCTCCGGCACCATCTTGACGGTGTTGAGCACATTCAGCGGGTAGTAGCCTTCGCCAAGAAAAACGATGAAGCAATGGCCGGCGGCAATCGCCTTGGCGTTTGTCTGGGCCAGCGCGATCAGCGCCGGATCGGTGCCCGACCAGCGCACCAGGCACTTGCCGGAGGCTTCGCAAAATGCCAGCCCGAACTTGATGCCAGGTACCGCGCCTACCAGGGCTTCATGGATGTCTTCGACGGATTTGATGAAATGGGTCTGGCCAAGGATGAAGTTGCAGGCTTCCGGCTTGTCTATTTTGACCGTGATCAGTTGCATATCGAACCCCTCCTTATTCTTGCGCTTAGACGGTCAACCGGATTTGCCGATCTAACAATGACTCGCGCAATAAAAAGGCTCACTAACCGTGGCGGTTGGTGAGCCTGGACCAAGATGTCAGCCTGAAACCTCCTCCTAAGCGACAACGAGGATTTTCATTGCATGCCAGAATCTTCGATCAGGGAGGATTTTGAATGTTGGAAGCTTGCTTCCCTTTGGGACCTTCTGTGACATCGAACGTGACTTTTTGACCTTCTTTGAGGGTCTTGAAACCTCCCATCTGGATCGCGGAAAAGTGTGCGAACAAATCTTCGCCGCCGTCATCCGGGGTGATAAAGCCGAAGCCTTTTGAATCGTTGAACCATTTAACAGTACCGGTTGCCATAATGCATCTCTCAAAAATTACCCACCACACGAGCTGTACAAGCAAGAGGCCGCGCGTCACGCTGTCCCCACTTCAACTGCTCCCCTTGCTTTAGTAAGCATCGACCAGCAACACCTACCCATAGCAATTCATTGTTTTCGTTAGACTTTCAGAAGTCAAGGTCCGCTGCATGAAATGACAGGGTCTGATCCATCCCATCGATCATCCCTGACCTGCACCATTCCCTGCTCCACCCTAACCGGAAAAATCGCCACCGGTTCGTACGCGGGCGGTCCCAAGGCGTCGCCGGTCTTGATTGAAAAATGGGCGCCGTGACGCGGGCATATCACTTCGTCGCCATCCACGGACCCGCCGGTGAGGATGCCGCCATCGTGGGTGCAGACGTCCTCGATCGCATAGTATTTGCCCGCTACATTGAACACTGCGATCTGCACGCCGTCGACATCGACCGTGCGAAATTGCCCGGGCAGCAGCTCTTGTGCCGGCGTCACATCAACCCAATCAGCCATGGCGACGCTCCCGCTTACAGCATCCCTAGTTCCAGACGCGCCGCCTCGGACATCATCTCCCGCGTCCATGGCGGCTCCCAGACCAGTTCCACTCTGGCTTCGGTGACGCCGGGGACGCCGTTGACCGCGCACTCGACGGTGTCCGGGAAGGTTTGCGCCACCGGGCAGGCGGCCGAGGTCAGGGTCATGCGTAGCATCACCGCGCCTGACGCTTGCACGTCCAGCGCATAGATCAGTCCCAGGTCGTAAATATTCACAGGGATTTCCGGGTCGTAAATCGTGCGTAAAACCTGGATCACCTGCTGCTCCAGCGCCTGAACGTCGGTGGCCGGCGGGCGTGCTTGTGCCAGTTCTTGCTCCCCAAGCTGCTCGGCCTTTTTCAGCCAATCGAAAACGGACATTTTGCGTTCCTTTCCAGGTTCCCAAGCTGCGCGCTCATTCCGTGCTTACCGGATCCGTCTGGTTTAGCAAGGCCGCGTGCAAGGTATGCCAGGCCAGCGTCGCACACTTCACCCGCGCCGGAAATGCGCGCACCCCGGCCAGCACTGTCAATTTGCCAAGATCCGGGCCGGGCGCGGCGGCATCCTGCGTCAGCAGGTGGTGAAATTCCTGGAACAAGGCTTCGGCCTGCTGTTCGGTCTTGCCCTTCAGCTGTTCCGTCATCAAGGAAGCGGACGCGGTCGAGATGGCGCAACCTGCCCCCTCGAAGCTGAGATCCCGGATCACGCCGTCTTCCAGCTTCACATACAGCGTCAGGCGGTCGCCGCACAGCGGGTTGAAGCCTTCCGCCTTGCGATTGGCGTCGGCCAGTGCATGAAAATTCCGCGGTTTGCGGTAGTGGTCGATGATGACCTCTTGATAGAGTTCGCGCAGGTCTGTCATGCCGCCCCCCGTTGCTGACGTCCGAACATGTCGATGACTTTATCTATCCCCGCAAACAAGGCGTCGATCTCATCGCGCGTGTTGTACAGAGCGAACGAGGCACGTGCGGTGGCGGCGATCTGGAAATGCTCCATCACCGGCATCGCGCAATGGTGTCCAGCGCGGATGGCAACCCCTTCGCGGTCGAGAATGGTGCCGATGTCATGCGGATGCACGCCGTCCAGCGTGAACGACAGGATGCCGGCCTTGTCTTGCGCGGTGCCGATCAGGCGCATGCCGGGCACGTCATGGGCCAAGCGCGTGGCGTAGGCCAGCAAGTCATGCTCATGGGCCGCAATGCTATCCAGCCCGAGCGCTTGCACGTAATCCAGCGCCGTACCGAGCCCGATCACGCCGGCAATGTTGGATGTACCCGCTTCGAATTTATAGGGCAAGACGTTGTACAGAGTTTGCTTGAAAGTGACTTGACTGATCATGTCGCCGCCGCCTTGATACGGCGGCATCGCGTCCAGCAATTCAGCCTTGCCATACAGCACGCCGATCCCGGTCGGACCGTACAGCTTGTGCCCGGAGAACGCATAAAAATCGCAGTCGAGATCCTGCACATTGACCGCCATGTGCGGCACGGCTTGCGCGCCGTCGACCAGTACTACAGCGCCCATCGCGTGCGCCAGTTCGATGATGCGATGGATCGGGTTGACGCTGCCGAGCGCATTCGACACATGGGCCACTGCCACCAGTTTGGTGCGTGGATTGAGGCATTTTTCAAACTCGTCCAGCATCAATTCGCCGGCGTCGTTGATCGGCGCCACCCGCAACACCGCGCCCGTCTGTTCGCGCAGCAGCTGCCACGGCACGATGTTGGAATGATGCTCCATTTCGGTGAGCAAGATTTCATCGCCGACCTGGAACAGGTTGCGGCCATAGCTCTGCGCCACCAGGTTGATCGCTTCGGTGGTGCCGCGCACGAACACGATCTCGCGGTTGTCGCCGGCATTGATGAAGCGCCGCACTTTCATGCGTGCGCCTTCGAACGCGGCGGTGGCGCGCTCGCCCAATTCATGCACGCTGCGGTGGATGTTGGCGTTGAGCTCGCTGTAATAGCGGCGCTCGCAGTCGATCACGCTGTGCGGCTTCTGGCTGGTGGCGGCGTTGTCGAGATAGACCAGCGGCTTGCCATGCACGGTTTGTTGCAGTATTGGAAAATCGGCCCGCCAGCGCTGCACATCGAAGCCGAAGGCAGGCTGAGACTGGACGGCGGCCAGGTCGTTTGCGTCATTCATAGCAGCTCCCTGATTTGATGGCCGCCCGGCAGGCGGTTGATCAGCAGCTCTTCCAGCCGTTCTTGCAGCAGCGCGATGCCGACCCGCTCCACGATTTCCGAGGCGAAGGCATAAGTCAGCAGCGTAATGGCCTGCGCCGCGTCCACCCCGCGCGAACGCAGGTAAAACACCTGGTTTTCATCCAGCTGCCCGACCGTCGCGCCGTGCGTGCACTTGACGTCGTCGGCATAGATTTCCAATTGCGGCTTGGTGTCGACTTCGGCGGTATCCGACAGCAGCAGGTTGCGGTTGGAGAGATAGGCATCGCTCTTCTGTGCGTCCGGGCGCACGATGACCTTGCCGTTGAACACCGCGCGCGCCGCGCCGCCCAGCACGCCCTTGTAAAATTCGCGGCTGACTCCGCCCGGCTGGGCGTGGTCGATGCTGGTGTGGTGATCCATATGCTGCCGGCCGCTGGCCATATACAAGCCGTTCAGCGTTGCTTGACAGCCTTCCTGATTGAAGCAGGTGCCGATGTCGTTGCGCGACAGCAGGCCGCCCAGCGCGAACGAATGCGAGGTAAAGCGGCTGTTCTGCGCTTGCTGGACATCGATGCTGGCGATATGGAATGCGTGGCCGCTTTCCTGCTGCAGCTTATAGTGCTCGATCGCGGCCCCCGGCTCGAGCACAATCTGCGTCACGGCATTGGTGAAATAGGCGATGTCGTCCGCACCGATATAGTGCTCGACGATCGTGGCCCGCGCGCCGGGGCCGGCGTGGATGATGTGGCGCGGATGAGTCATCAGGTCAGCTTCGGTGGCGATGAACAGAAGATGAATCGGCGCTTCGACTTCCACCGTCGGAGCCAGTTCGATGTAAGCGCCATCGTTCCAGAAAGCGGCGTTGAGCGCGGCGAAACCGTTGCTGCCAGCCGGCATTGCGTCAAACTTGCTTGCATGATCCGCCAGTGCTGCTGCCAGGCTTAGCACTGTTGCACCCTGCGGCAGCGCTTTGAGCTTCGACAAGGCTGGCGCATAGCGGCCGTTGATGTACACCAGCAGATAATCGTCGCTTAATGTCAATTCGGCCAACTCGGCCACTTCAGCCAATTCGCCCAGTTTGCCGATCGTGAATCCGTCCGCGCCGTTGCTTGCTTGCGGGACGAAATTGAAGCCGCGCTTGGCTATCATGCCGACATTGGTGTACTTCCAGTCTTCCTGCGCGGTGTCGGGAAATCCCAAGGCGCAAAAGCGTTCCAGCGCAGCATGCCGCGCCTGCTGCAACCACAACAGATCGGCGCCGGCGAACTGGGTTTCCAGTTGGGCAAACTGTTCTCGGTAACGGCTGGCGGTTTCCGTAATCATTTAAATTCCCGCCTCTTGGCAAGGATGATGTTCCGCACTTGCAGGGAGCGCCGCCGGTTCCTTGCCGGGGTCGCTGTCACCCGCGCCTGCGTCACTGCGGTCTGGCGCCGCCTGGGCTGACGTACCGGCGCCTTTGGCGTCGTCGGCGAGCGTTGGTAAAAAGCGGCTTTGCTCATGGCGACGCTGCTCCTTCCGTTGTGCCGGCCGGCAGCGACTCGACCCAGGCGTAGCCGTGGCGCTCCAGCTCCCACGCCAGTTCCGGCCCGCCCGATTTGACGATCCGTCCCTGCGCCAGCACATGCACATAATCCGGTTCGATGTAATTGAGCAAACGCTGGTAGTGGGTCACCAGGATGATGGAGCGCTGCGGGCTGCGCATGGCGCTGATGCCCTTGGCAACGATCTTCAGCGCGTCGATGTCGAGGCCGGAGTCGGTTTCGTCCAGGATCGCCAGCCGCGGTTCCAGTACTGCCATCTGCAAGATCTCGTTGCGCTTCTTTTCGCCGCCGGAAAAACCTTCGTTGACGGAGCGATACAGCAGGCTGGGGTCCATTTCCATCAGTTTTAACTTGTCCTTCACTCGCACCAGGAAATCCATCGCATCCAGTTCGCTTTCGTCGCGATGCTTGCGGACCGCGTTGAGGCCTGCCTTGAGCAGGTAGATATTGCTGACGCCGGGGATCTCCACCGGATACTGGAACGCCAGGAACACGCCGTTCCTGGCCCGTTCTTCGGGCGGCATTTCAAGCAGGTTGTTTCCCTCATAAGTGACCGTACCGGCGGTGACCGTGATATTTTCCCGCCCGGCCAGCAGTTGCGCGAGTGTGCTCTTACCGGAGCCGTTCGGACCCATGATGGCGTGCACTTCGCCCACTTTGACGCTAAGGTCGATGCCACGCAGGATGGGCTGGTGGTCGACTTCGACGTGGAGGTTTTTGATCTCTAGCATGGTCGCTATCCTTACTACTGTCTTATCCAATACTGCCTTCCAGGCTTACGCCCAACAATTTCTGGGCTTCCACCGCGAATTCCATCGGCAGTTCCTTGAACACCTCTTTGCAGAAACCGTTGACGATCATTGAGACCGCGTCCTCGGCCGAGATGCCGCGGCTCTGGCAATAAAACAGCTGGTCTTCGCCGATGCGCGAGGTGGAGGCTTCATGTTCGACCTTGGCGGTGGCGTTTTTGACCTCGATGTACGGGAAGGTGTGGGCCTTGCACTTATCGCCCAGCAGCAGCGAGTCGCACTGGGTGTAGTTGCGCGCACCGACCGCACTCTTGGCGATTTTGACCAGGCCGCGGTAGGCGTTTTGACCATGCCCGGCCGAGATGCCTTTGGACAGGATCGTGCTACGCGTGTTTTTCCCGTAATGGAACATCTTGGTGCCGGTATCGGCCTGCTGATAGTGATTGGTCAACGCCACCGAATAAAACTCTCCTACCGCGTTGTCGCCTTGCAGCACCACGCTCGGGTATTTCCAGGTGATGGCCGAGCCGGTCTCGACTTGGGTCCAGGAGATCTTCGAATCGGCTTCGCGGCAATCGCCGCGTTTGGTGACGAAGTTGTAAATGCCGCCCTTGCCGTCCTTGTCGCCCGGATACCAGTTTTGCACCGTCGAGTACTTGATTTGCGCGCCTTGCAGCGCGATCAGCTCGACCACTGCGGCGTGCAATTGATTTTCGTCGCGCATCGGCGCGGTGCAGCCCTCCAGATAGCTGACGTAAGCGCCGCGGTCGGCGATGATCAGCGTGCGCTCGAACTGGCCGGTGTTCTTGGCGTTGATGCGGAAATAAGTCGACAGCTCCATCGGACAACGCACGCCGGGCGGGATATAGCAGAACGAACCGTCGCTAAATACGGCGGAATTGAGCGAGGCAAAAAAGTTATCGGTATAAGGCACCACCGATCCCAGGTATTGCTGCACCAGTTCGGGATGCTGCTGCACCGCTTCGGAAAACGGGCAAAAGATAATGCCTAGCTCGGCCAGTTTTCCCTTGAAGGTGGTGGCCACCGACACGCTGTCGAACACCGCGTCCACCGCGACCCCGGCCAGCAACTCGCGCTCCTGCAGCGGCACGCCCAGTTTCTCGTAGGTCCGCAACAGTTCCGGATCGACCTGATCCAGGCTCTTCAGACCGTCCTGGTTCGATTTCGGCGCCGAGTAATAAACGATTTCCTGGTAGTCGATTGGCGGGTGCCGGACCGTCGCCCAGTGCGGCTCGGTCATCGTCAGCCAGTGGCGATAAGCCTTCAGCCGCCACTCCAGCATGAACTGCGGCTCATTCTTCTTGGCCGAAATCATGCGGATCACTTCTTCGCTCAAGCCTTTCGGCACCGCATCGGATTCGATGTCGGTGACAAAGCCGTGCCTGTAAGGTTTATTTACCAGCGCTTCCAGCATCTCCGCCACGATAGTCTCCTGCATTCTTCATCAAGAAATCACACGCTGAAACTCTCGCCGCAACCGCACTCGTCTTTGACATTGGGGTTGCGGAACACGAAGGTTTCGTTAAAGCCATCTTTGGCAAAGTCCACCTCGGTGCCGTCGATCGCGGCCAGACTGACAGCGTCCACCAGCACCTTGATGCCGTGGCTGACGAACACCCGGTCGGTGCTGCCGATGGCATCGGCAAAGGCGATCGTGTAGCCCAGTCCGGAACAGCCGACTTTGCGCACGCCCAAGCGCAAGCCGATGGCCTTGCTGTTCTCTGCCAAAGAGTTGCGGACGTGTTGCGCTGCGCTTGTTGTCAACCTGATTGCCATGGCGCTACTCCTCAGCTTCTGGCCGCTCCACCAAAGGCAAGCTGCGCTGCTCGCGTTGCAGCATGATCAACGGCTGGGCGCGACCCGGCTGGTGCTTTTCCACCAACTGCGACAATCTGACCGATGCCAGATAGCGGACGATTTCCGTATTCAAATTGGCCCACAACTCATGCGTCATGCAACGCTTGCCATCGTGACAATTGAGCTTGCCGAGACACTGGGTCGCCTCTATCGATTCATCCACCGCTTGCAGGATGTCGGCGACCGAAATGTCGTGCAATTCCCTGGCAAGAAAATAACCGCCGCCCGGGCCGTGCAGGCTTTCCACCAGATGATCGCGATGCAATTTGGCGAACAGGTGTTCCAGGTAGGAGCGGGAAATTCTTTGTCGGCGACTGATGTCGTTCGCTGTCACC
Source organism: Paraherbaspirillum soli (assembly GCF_042654985.1). Classification (NCBI taxonomy): domain Bacteria; kingdom Pseudomonadati; phylum Pseudomonadota; class Betaproteobacteria; order Burkholderiales; family Oxalobacteraceae; genus Paraherbaspirillum; species Paraherbaspirillum soli. The sequence goes on from NZ_JBHSMT010000028.1 coordinate 198,484, forward strand.
GGACCGTCGTTGCTGTGCAGGGCCAAGTCCAGCATCGCCGTTACGGCATAGCGCCCTTTGGTGGTGAGTCTCATGGATAAGTGTCCACAATGCAGCAGTTTTTGCTTGAAACCTTCGCCTTGCAGGCGCTGGAACAAGCGGCAATACCATACAATTTTAGTCAACCATTTACGATAAAAGTTCGTTCAATCTCGTTGCCAATTGCAGCTTCCCGGCACAAAACAAAACGACCCGTCGCATCTGCGTCCGGGTCGTCAAGAAAGTAAGTTGGATGGGCTTGGTTTTAGCGCCGAGTCGCCTTGTGGCTCAAGCCCGATCCCCCCTGATGTAGTGTTCGAGCTGCTGGATAATGAATTGCTGCTCGGAGATGATGTCTTTGACCAGGTCGCCGATCGAGATCAGGCCGACCAGCTTGCCGTTGTTCATCACGGGCAGGTGGCGCAAGCGGTTTTCGGTCATCAAGGCCATGCATTGCTCATTGGTTGTTTCGGGACTCACATACATGACGTTGGAAGTCATGATGTCGCGCACCCGCGTATCTTTTGACGTGCGTCCCAGCAGATCGACCTTGCGCGCCAGATCGCGTTCGGTAACGATGCCGATGATTTGCTCGCCCTCCATCACCAGCAGCGCTCCGATATGTTTCTCTGCGAGTAGCTTGACCGCATCCAGCACCAGTGCCGTCGGCGGAATGCTGAAAACCGTCTGGCTTTGTTTGGAACGGAGAATGTGTGCGACAGATTGCATGGCGAGCCTCCTTTATGGTCGAAGTCGAATTCCTAGTTTGGTTGATTTGACCCCGCATGACAATCGCTTTTGTTGACGCTGGCGCAAGCTTGGGTCAGGCCCCGCACGCGCCCCCTTGCCCTGCCTCGACGACCGGCGTATCGATCAGCGGCATCAGATTGGGTGCCAGCATTTTCAGCAATTGCACCGGCAGCGCGCTGGTGAAGTCGTAACGCGCCGCTTGCGGCCCCGGGACGTGGGCGGTGAGCGTGCCAAAGAAGCGTCCTTCGATGTTGAACACGAATGTGGCGGAACGGCTCACCACCCGCGACTCGATCAGTTGGCCGTGCGGGCCGTACACATTGAAACGATGGTCGCCGGTGCCGGTTTTGCCGCCGATCTGGATCGCGCTGCCGTCGGTGCGCACAAACGTGCCGTTGATGCGTTTGGCGGTACCGTCAGCCACCACTTCACGCAGTGCGCCGCGCAAAGCTTGCGCCACCTCCGGCGGCAATACCTGTTCACCGTTGCCGGTGCGGTGTTGCAGCAAGGTATCGTAGGGCGTATCGGCGGCAAAGCGCAGCGATTCGATGCCTGAATTCGGCTTGCGCACGCCGTCATTGACGATGATGCCCATCAATTCGGCCAGCGCCGCAGGACGATCGGCCGAAGCGCCGAGCGCGCTGGCGTAGGACGGCACCATCGAATCGAACGGGTAGCCCAGCCGCTTCCAGTCGCGGTGTATTTCCTTGAAGCCATCCACCTCAAGCAGGTTGCGGATGCGCTTGTCCTGCGCCGGTTTGCGGCGGCTGCTGAACAACCAGTGATACACCTGCTGCCGCTGATCGGCGCTGGCCGCGGTCACTTTGGCCCAATCGGCATCGGGGTGGGCGCGCAGGTACGCCACCATCCACAGCTCCAGCGGATGCACGCTGGCGACGTAGCCGCGATCGGCGAGCGACATTTTCTGCGGCGAATATTGCGCATACAGTTTGGCAAGTTTCTTGTCTGTCAGTGCTTTATCTGTCTGCTGCTTGTTTTTGATGAATGCGGAGAACTGCTCGAACGAGGCATCCGGCGCAATGCTGAGGTACACGCTGGCCAAGTGCGGCGGAGTCGGGCGCAGGCCGTGCAGCAGCAATTGCTCCATCTGTTCCGAGCTCTTGCCCTGGTATTTGCGGAAGAAACGCTGCAGGTAGACCCGCCCTTCCTGGTCCGCGAAGCGGCTCAGGTACTGCCGGCGGCGGGGATCGTCGGCGTCCTGCAACAAGCGGGCGGAGTCGCCCACGTTGCGGAACATGTAATGGTGAACCACATCGCGCATCAAGCGCACGAACACCAGGTTGACCGAATTGCGCAAGCCCTCGCGCACCGTCAACACCCGGCTGTTATCTTCGCGCTTGAAATTGACGAAGCTGTGCAAGCCGCCGCCGGTAAAGAATTGCTCTCCCGGGTTGGCGGAATAGCGGCGCTCCAGCGCAGCTTCCAGCATCTCGCTCAACGAAGCATCGCCGTTAGGACGGATGGCCAGATAGTCAATCGCCCAGCGCGTGATGGGGTCCTGCGGATCGACCGGGACCGCATGCAATTGCTGCGCATCGAGATCGCCGTAGCGCTGATGCAAGCTGGCAACGATTTCCAGATAGGTAACCAGCGTGCGCAGTTTGGCTGTAGAGCCGAGATCAAGCTTGGTTCCCATGTTGATGTCGAACGGCTGGTCGAAATTGTCGGTTTGCACCCGCAGATAATTGGCATTCTCGCCGCGTTCATACAGCGTAAAGCTATAGATCACCTTGGACGGGTCGCCCCGATCCAGCAACTGCTTCTGGTGCAAACCCGCCGCCTCGGCTTTGGCCGGATCACGCAATCCAAGTAAAACGCCGGTCACCGCGTTTTGCACCCGCAAATCCAGCGTGCTGAGCACAGTCAGGTCGTAGCGATCCAGATCATACAGGCGCGAAATGCCCAGCAAGCCGCCCAGCTGGGTGCGCATGCTGGTGGCGGCCTTGCGTGCAACGAACGACTCTTGTGACGCCGCAACGTAGCGCCGCTGCGTGCTGAGAGTGGTCCTGAGCGCCGCATCGCGCAGCGCCGGCGAGATGACACCGGCGTTAGCCAGCAAGCGCAGGTAACTATTGGTCAATTCGTCCAACTGCTCGGCGTTGCCGCCGAAAAAATGCGAAGGCCGGCGCTGCGAAATCAGCAGGCTGAGCGCTTGTTTGTAGGCTTGTGCCGCCCCGCCCTGATTTTCAGCGTAAGTCCGGTTCTCAGTCTGCTCGACAACCGCTCGCAACAGCTGGTTAACTTCCCCGAAATCGCGCCCGTACCAGGCCCACATACCGTCGCCCAAACCATGGATCTCGCCGTAGCCGGGTTTGGCGGAAAGCGGCATCGTGTTCATATAATCCAGCACGATCTGGCGGCGGGCGGCGGTCGTGTCTTCGCCCTGTTGATATGCGCGCACCGCGGCCGACACCATCTGCCGCACTTTTTCCTTGATCGATGCGGTGCGACCGCCCGGCGAATGGCGGTACTTCTCGATTTGCGTCGCCAGCGTGCTGCCGCCAGGCGTTTTGTCCTCTGTGCTGAACTTGTGCAGCGCCTGCATCAGGACCGCCTTGCCCAGCCGGTTCCATTCCACCGCCGGATTGCGTTTCGGATCTTCTGCGTTGAGCAATTCACGGTTCTCGATGAACAACAGGCTGTCGATCAGCAGCGGCGGCAAATCTTCGAAGCGGTCGTAGACGCGCTCCGGATAACGCACGCCAAACAACGGCTGCTGGCGACAATCGAGAATAATCAGCCCGGCCTGGGTCTTTTCGCGATAGGGAACGAAGATGCCTTCATCAATCAGCTCAGTCATGCGCGGCGACATCCGCGCCTGTTGGCTGATTTCGAAATCCTTGCTTTGCAGCTTGTCCAGGAAGGTCGGCAGTTGGGAATATCCGAGCCGCTTATCGTAGGGGCCGCTGTGAGGAAACCGTATCGAGGAACTCAGTCCGGACCCGAGTTGATAGGTCGCCGGTCCGGCCAGGTCGGCGAAAAAGCGCGCCTGGTAGGCAGAAGTCCGCATTTCCGCGTTGACCAGCTGCACCGTCACGCCTATCAGCGCCAGCAATCCCAGCACGATAACCGCCTTGAACAGCCGACGCACCCATGAAGCCTTGCTTGCTTGCATGATATTTCCCGGATATGGTCGTACGCGGCTTGCTACGTTGACGATGCCTGATGCTTGGCGCCTAACGAAATGGGCCGCTATTGATAGCCCCAATAATGTTAATTGTAGCTGGTCGGCGTGCAGAGATTATTTAAAAATTAAGCGCCGATGATGAACAGCCGGCGGCCGCGCATGGCGCCGAAAGCGCGTAAGCTCACTCATCAAACATTTCCCAAAGGATCGCACGCTGACTACAATACTTTCACCGGGAAAATGTAATCGCAGATTGCACTGGAGATACACCATGACTCGCAAGACTCCGATCGAACGCTATCGCAATATTGGTATTAGCGCCCACATTGATGCCGGCAAGACCACCACCACCGAACGCATCCTGTTTTATACCGGCGTCAGCCATAAAATCGGCGAGGTGCACGAAGGCACGGCGGCGATGGACTGGATGGAGCAAGAGCAAGAGCGCGGCATCACGATCACCTCGGCCGCCACCACTTGCTTCTGGAAAGGCATGGCCGGCAACTATCCGATTCACCGGATCAACATCATCGACACCCCGGGCCACGTCGATTTCACGATCGAAGTCGAACGCTCGATGCGGGTGCTGGATGGCGTCTGCATGATCTACGATGCGGTGGGAGGGGTCCAGCCGCAGTCGGAAACAGTGTGGCGCCAAGCCAATAAATACAAGGTGCCGCGGCTCGCCTTCATCAACAAGATGGACCGGGTCGGCGCCGACTTTTTCCGGGTCCATCAGCAGATCCGCGAGCGCCTGAAAGGCAACGTGGTGCCGGTGCAGATCCCGGTCGGCGCCGAGGACAGTTTCCATGGTGTGGTCGACTTGATTAAAATGAAAGCTATCATGTGGGACGATGCCTCGCAGGGCGTGATGTTCGAGTACATCGACATCCCGCCGGCATTGTCGGCCAGCGCCCAGGAATGGCATGCGCGCATGGTCGAGGCCGCGGCCGAAGCCAACGAAGACTTATTGAAAAAGTATCTCGAAGGCGAAACGCTGAGCGAGGCGGAAATCAAGGCCGGTTTGCGCCAGCGCACTATCGCCGGCGAAATCGTGCCGATGTTATGCGGCAGCGCTTTCAAGAATCGGGGGGTGCAGGCTTTGCTGGATGCGGTCATCGACTATATGCCGGCGCCGACCGATATCCCGCCGGTCACCGGCATCGACGAACACGATCAGCCTACCCAGCGCCGCGCCAGCGATGATGAAAAATTCGCCGCCCTCGCCTTCAAGATCATGACCGATCCTTTCGTCGGCCATTTGATCTATTTCCGGGTTTATTCCGGCGTGATGATTTCTGGCGATGTCGTGTTCAATCCCAACCGCAACAAAAAAGAACGCATCGGCCGTCTGTTGCAGATGCATGCCAACCACCGCACCGAAATCAGCGAAGTGTATGCAGGCGACATCGCCGCCGCGGTCGGCTTGAAAGAGGCGACCACCGGCGACACGCTGTGCGATCCTGCCAACGTGATCATCCTGGAACGGATGATTTTCCCGGAACCGGTGATCTCGCAAGCGGTGGAGCCCAAAACCAAGGCCGACCAGGAGAAAATGGGGATCGCGCTGAACCGGCTGGCGGAGGAAGATCCGTCGTTCCGGGTCAAGACCGATGAGGAATCGGGCCAGACCATCATCTCCGGCATGGGCGAGTTGCACCTGGAAATCCTGGTCGAACGCATGCGGCGTGAGTTCGGCGTCGATGCCGCGGTCGGCAAGCCGCAAGTGGCGTTCCGCGAAACCATCCGTAAAACCTGCGAATCCAGCGAAGGCAAGTTCATCAAGCAATCGGGCGGCCGCGGCCAATACGGCCACGTGGTATTGAAAATCGAGCCGCAACCGGCCGGCAAAGGTTTCGAGTTCGTCGATGCGGTCAAAGGCGGCACCGTGCCGCGCGAATTCATCCCGGCCGTCGAAAAAGGCATCCTGGAAACCCTGCCCTCGGGCGTGATGGCCGGCTATCCGGTGGTGGATGTCAAGGTGACGCTGTTTTTCGGTTCCTCGCACGAGGTCGATTCGAACGAGAACGCCTATCGGATGGCGGCTTCGATCGCCTTCAAGGACGGCTGCCGCAAGGCAAGTCCGATCCTGCTGGAACCGATGATGGCGGTCGAAGTCGAGACGCCGGAGGAAAAAATGGGCGATGTCATGGGCGACCTGTCGGCGCGGCGCGGCATGATCCAGAGCATGGACGATATTCCCGGCGGTGGCGGCAAAGTGGTCCGCTGCGAAGTGCCGCTGGCGGAAATGTTCGGCTATTCAACCACCCTGCGCTCGCTGACCCAGGGCCGCGCCACTTACACGATGGAGTTCAAGCACTACGCCGAAGCCCCGACCAGCGTGACCGATGCAGTGGTCAATTCCAGGCATGTCGGCAAGTCAAAACACTGAAAACCTACTGCGCGTCCCAATCTCGGGGCTGCGATGCTCACCCGCTCCGTACGGCTGCAGGTGTTCCAACATCGTCGCCCCGACCTTGGGCCGCTCGCTACGGTTTTTTGAGATGCTCTGAGAATAGGTGCCAAGCGTCGAACACAATTGCTTACATTATGAGCAAAACTTGGGGCCCGCCGAGCATCTCTAACGCATATGGAAAAGAAGGAGGCTTATTATGCGTACACTCATGTTCCTGGCCCTGAGCGCCATGCTCTCCGGTTGCGCGACGGAAGCCGAACGCGCCGCGCAAGCACAGCGCGATGTCGATGAAATGGTCCACGTCTATGGCCCGGCTTGCGACCGGCTCGGATATAAAGCCGACTCCAACCAGTGGCGCGATTGCGTGCTGCGTCTGGACACAAAAAACAACATCGAACGCTACCCAATGACGACCACCTGCTTCGGGCATCACGGCTTCCTCCAATGCTCGACGTTCTGATGCTGGTGCTACCGGGATTTCGGTTTTCTGTAAAACATCAATGCGTCACATCAATGTCACGCATTGATGTCTTGCTTTGATCCCTGCCAGTGCACTTCATCCGATAGATCGACCGATTCGATGATGAAAAGCCTCGTTCATTTGCTGTTACTTCTATCCATCAGCATCCCGGGCTTGGCCGCCGAACGCTTCGATATCGATCCGCAACATACCTGGTCAATTTTCGAATATCGCAATTGGGGCCTGTCGCTGCAACGCGGCAGGTTCGATCGCAACGCTGGCTTCATCGAACTTGATCAACAAACAAAAACCGGCGTGATCGACATCGAAGTCGATGCCGCCTCGATCAGCACCGGCCTGGAACTGCTCAACAAGATCTTGCGTTCAGCCGATTTCTTCGATGTCGACCATCATCCCAAAATCAGTTTTAAATCGTCGCGGCTGCACTTCGACCAGGAGCGTCTGGTGCAGGCCGAAGGCGAGCTGACGATCAAGGGCATCACGCGGCCGACGACGCTGGAAGTGACCCATTTCGATTGCCATTCCACGGCGACCGGCGGCAAGCCCGCCTGCGCCGCCGACGGTTTTGCAAAAATTTCACGCAGCGATTTCAAGCTTGGCCACTTTACGCCGTTCGTCAGCGACGGCGTCACCCTGTATTTCAGCGTCGAAGGGGTAAAGAACTGACTATGCCCGCGCCAGATCGGCGTTGCCGGGCACCCGCTGATAACCGAACTGATTCCCCAATTGCCATGGAAAATAATGCAAATTCCATGTGTTCAGGCAATTCGCGTACAGCGCCAGGGCTGAAATCAGCGAGAAATACTCTTCCCTGGTTTTGAGATGGGGCAGGATGGCGAGAACCTCTTGCGTAAAACTCCACAGATCGTCGAGCCCGCAATACCCCAGGAATTCAGCCGGGGTTTTAATGAAATTCGGCGTCACGATGCGCAGCGTCTCCAGCGAAATATCCTTGTTCTCACACAGCCGGACCAAGCCGTTTAGTGCGTTGTAGCCGAGCGGCCGGGTTTCGCCGTTGACGAACACCATGGTCGACAGGTATTGCTCATAGCTGCCGGCACGGCTGGTGATTTGTCCGGAATGGATGTTGAGCACTTCCTGCGGCGGGCGAATCCAGATCAACTCTGTGGCGGCGCGTATCGCATGAATCAATTGCTTCACGTGGGGAGCGCCGGTCGCCGGTTCCCAGCGCAGCGAAAAATCGCCGCGCTTGGTCCCGTGATGGCTGACCCGGACCTCAATCACCTGCTTGGTTTCATGCGCCGCCTTCCAGCACGCCCGACCGGCTTCGCGCAGCAGCGGCAGGTGTTCGGGGATCACATGACCCACCGGCGCGGCCGGAATGTATTCGGACAAGGGTCCGTACTTGATCGCCAGATGCTGCAGCTGCGACAGGAACAGCGTGCCGTCCACAGATTTGGTGCGGTCTTCCTTGAATGCCGCAGCGGTATAGAGCAGTTCCGGGAACGGAGCCAGATGGTACAAATGATGGCCGGACACCAAGGCGTGATTCTGCAGGCTGTTGTACGGCAGCTTGTCCCACAGCAGATCCGCCAGCTGTGGATTCTTGTCGCGCTCCAGAACAGCGGTAACCGTAATGTCGAGGGACACCCAGGTGATGTCAATTTTGCGCATGTTGACGGTCCTTAGCTAAGGTTGGCAAAAAACTGTACGTGCGCTTTGAAATATCAACAACTGGCAAGCATGACAGGGCTGGGCGCGGCATCAGTCGCGCCCATGCGTCCCTCGCAGATTGATGCCCAGATGTTCCCGCACTTCGGCGCAGACCCGCTCCGGATCGTCGAACAGCGGACGCATGCCGCCGTCCGGTATGGCGACGCAGCGATGCTGCGGAATGCCGCGCACCAGCACGTTATTGCCGCGCACCAGTTGCGAGCGGCGGCCGTAGATGTGCAGTAGACGGCCTTCAAACGCCAGCACCGACGGCCGCACATCGACATCGAGCAGCAATTCAAATCCCCGCGCCAGGCGCTGCGCTTCGTCGGCACTGGTGTTGCTACCGTTGCCGGCGACGTGCCTGTTGCCGAATTTGAGCGGGGATTGCGCGGGCTCGGGCAGCACCAGCCCCTCCAGCAGCGTCAGCGCAGCGCCCAAGCGGCTGGCGCGCGCGTGATCGACGATTCCGCCCAGCCGCAAGTTCAAGGTTTGATCCGCATGGGTCGGCGCCGACAGCAGCAGCACGCGCGGCAATGCCGCGGCCCAGGTATCGTTCAGCAGCGCTTGCACCACGCTGCCGCCCAGCGCGCAGCCGGCCAGCAACTCGATCGGTCCCAGCCGCTCAAGGATAGCCGACCAGTGGCCGACGAACTGGCGAAAAGCCATCGGCTTGTCAGGCAGCAGCGACAGCGTGTCATAGATCACCACGCAATATCCGGCAGCCGTCAGCACCCTGGTCAGCGGCGCAAAGAACTTGCCTTCGTCCCACGCCGACAGCACCGGCGACAGCACCACCACCTGACGCGGGCCTTGTCCATATTGGACCGAAACTGGAATAGGCCGATTCATTGGACACCAGCCATTTCTCCGACGCGGGCCGGTTCATGCTGCGCGGCGCGCACGGCATCGGCGACCGGATGTTGAATGTTGAAAAGCCGGGTGACGGGCAAGGCAAAGCTGGTCATGACAAGTCTCCAAGTTATACAACCGGCAAGTTGTACAGAAGGAACATTGTCTATACAACTGTAGAACTTGACAGGGTGAGGCAGTCGGACGGCTTCTATCAGAGAGGGGCGACTTGCTGCGTGAACGGCTGTTCCTGGAAGGAAATGTTTAGATAAGCACCTTGCCGCGCATCGCCTTGTCTTTGCCGCGCCGGGTTTTGCTATCGACCCGCTTGCGCTGCGCATTGCGGCCGGGCTTGGTTGGACGGCGTTGCGCCGGCGTCACGGTGACGCTCAACAACAGTTCCTGCAAGCGCTGCAAGGCGTCTATCCTGTTTTGTTCCTGGCTGCGCGATTGCTGGGCCTTCAGAATGATCACGCCATCCTTGGTGATGCGTTGGTCATTCAGCGCCAGCAGCTTGGCCCGGTAGATCTCGGGCAGCGACGAGGCAAGAATGTCAAAACGCAAGTGAATCGCCGATGAAACCTTGTTGACGTTTTGACCGCCGGGCCCCTGCGCGCGCACCGCGCTCAGGTCGATCTCGCTGATCGCGATCGCTAGGCCGGGCTTGATGTGCAGGTGTTTGGGGTCGTGATGGATGTTCATTTGCCTACCGGTAAGGCCGCAATTATAGAGCCGCAACGTATGGGCACCTCTAAAAACCTACTGCGCGACCCAATCTCTGGGCTGCGATGCTCACCGTACCTCCGTACGGCTGCGCTTCTCCCCCAGACCTTGGGCCGCTCGCTACGGTTTTTAGAAGTGCCCGTGTGCCCTGGAGCAATGCTGCAACACTCCGTAGCCGCCGCATTGCATGTTATTGAATCTGTACTAAATTGAAGTTGGCAAATGCTCGTCAAGCCGGCAAAACGAGCTAAATCCTTGATTTTGCTGGCGCTTTCCCGGAGGTAAACATGGAACTTCACATGCATTCACATCATTTGGAGCGGCGCATGCCGGACTGGCCTGCGGCAGCGGCATCAGGCTTTGCCGCCGGCGCGATTGTGATGGTTCTGGAACTGCTGTGGACCTCTATCATGGCCGACTCCAGTCCCTGGATCATCTCGCGCATGGTGGCCGCCATCGTGCTGGGACCGGACACCATGCAACAAACCAGCTTCAGTGCAGGCATCGTCGGCGTCGCGCTGGCCACGCACTATGTGCTGGGGATTGTCTTTGGCGTGATCCTGGCCGGCATCATCGCCCCCTTCCATTTCGATTCAAGCGCGGGAATGGTGCTGCTGACCGGCGCGGTATTCGGTCTGGCTCTGTATATGTTCAACTTTTACGGCATGGTCCGCTTCTTCTCCTGGTTTGCCGAAATGCGCGGCTTGGCCAACATGGCGAGCCACCTGATCTTCGGCATGGCGACCGCCATCATGTACTGGCAGCTGGAGCGGCGCACCCCGGATAAATAACAAGCCGCCACATATTGGGAGTACCTGTTGGCCAAAGGCGCAAGTCTTTGGCTTTTTTTTGAATGACGCCGGCACAGCCTGTTGCCTATTACAGGTCATCAACACAAATTCCAAGAGTAGGAGTACTCTTATTGCGTCTTGAGACTTCTGCGCTTCTCCCCCGCGAAAAAGAGGACTGATATGGCCATGGCCATTGCACTCATCGTGATCGTCGTCGCTGCGCTGCTGTTTCATCTGGTCAGCCCGTGGTGGCTCACGCCGCTGGCGTCGAACTGGCGACAGATGGACGATACCCTGACCATCACACTGGTGATCACCGGCTTCTTCTTCGTCGTCATCAATCTTTTCATCGTGTATACGCTGTTGCGCTTTCGTCACCGCAAGGGGCGCCGCGCGGCCTATGAACCGGACAACAAAAAACTCGAATTGTGGCTGATCACCACTACCGCGGCTGCCATCATGGGATTGCTGGCGCCGGGCCTGCTGGTCTACGGCGCTTACCTCAAGGTGCCGCGCGATGCGATCGAGCTGGAAGTGCTGGGCCAGCAGTGGCAGTGGCGGTACCGCTTTCCCGGCGCCAGCGGCAGGCTGGGCCGGACCAGCGTCAACCTGGTCAGCGCCGCCAATCCTTTCGGGATCGATCCGAGCGACCCGGCCGGTCAGGACAATCTGCTGGTCAATAGCAACGAAGTGCATCTGCCGCTGAACCAGCCGGTCAAAGTGCTGCTGCGTTCGCAAGATGTGCTGCATGACTTTTTTGTGCCGCCGTTCCGGGCCCGCATGAATATGGTGCCGGGCATGGTCAGCTCGTTCTGGTTCACCCCCGACAAGCCGGGCCGTTACGAAGTACTGTGCGCGCAACTGTGCGGCGTCGGCCACGCCAATATGCGCGGCTATGTGGTGGTGGAGGATCAGGCCAGCTTCCAGGCCTGGCTCAAAGCGCAGCCGACTTTTGCATTGACCATGGCGGCACCGAGCACCAGCGCTGCCAGCGCCCCGCGCACGCCGGAGGCACTGGTGGCGCAAGGCAAGGCGCTGGCCGAGTCCAAGGCCTGCGTCGCCTGTCACACCGTCGATGGCAGTCCGAGAGTCGGTCCGACCTGGAAGGGACTCTACGGCAAAACCGAAACCATGGAAAACGGAAACACCGCCCTGGTCGATGAAGCCTACCTGAAGAACTTCATCCGCAACCCGCAGGCACTGATAGTGAAAGGCTACGCACCGATGATGCCCAAGATCGACCTCAGTGATGCCGAACTGGAGGCGCTGGTGGCTTACATCAAATCCAACGGCCCGCCAGCCACCACCGCCCAGCAATAGCCGCTAAGTTAGGCCACCTTAAACGAGGAATGCCATGACCAGCAACGACGACAGCATCCACCACGCGCCGCAAAGCTTCCTGACCAAATACGTCTGGAGCCAGGATCACAAGGTGATTGCGGTCCAGTACGCCAGCGTCGCCATCCTGGCCGGGCTGGTGGGGCTGGTGCTATCCAACCTGATGCGACTGCAACTGGGATACCCGGGCCGCTTTGCAGGCATCGACGCCGCCCACTACTACCAGTTCATGACCATGCACGGCATGATCATGGTGATCTACCTGCTCACAGCGCTGTTCCTGGGCGGCTTCGGCAATTACATGATCCCGCTGATGGTGGGCGCGCGCGACATGGTTTTCCCTTACCTGAACATGCTCAGTTTCTGGGTCTACCTGCTATCGGTGATTGTGCTGATGGCCAGTTTCTTCGTGCCGGGCGGACCGACCGGCGCCGGCTGGACGCTGTACCCGCCGCAGGCGATCCTGCCCGGCACTCCCGGCTACGAGTGGGGCATCATCCTGATGCTGGTGTCGCTGCTGATTTTTATCGTGGCCGCCACCATGGGCGGGCTGAATTACGTCACCACCGTGCTGCAGGCGCGCACCGAGGGCATGACTTTGCTGCGCATGCCGCTGACGGTGTGGGGCATTTTCGTCGCCACCATCCTGGCCTTGATCGCCTTCCCTGCCCTGTTCGTCAGCGGCGTGATGATGCTGCTCGACCGTACGCTAGGCACCAGTTTCTTCATGCCCTCGATATTGGCTATGGGGCAGCAGACCGGTTACAAGGGCGGCAGTCCGTTGCTGTTCCAGCACTTGTTCTGGTTCTTCGGCCATCCCGAGGTCTACATCGTGGCGCTGCCGGCGTTCGGCATCGTATCCGACCTGATCAGCGTGCATGCGCGCAAAAGCATCTTCGGCTACCGCACCATGGTGTGGGCGATCATCGCCATCGGCGTGTTGAGCATGGTGGTCTGGGCCCATCATATGTTCGTCAGCGGCATGAACCCGTATTTCGGCTTCTTCTTCGCCACCACCACGCTGGTGATCGCGGTGCCGACCGCGATCAAGGTCTACAACTGGCTGCTGACCTTGTGGCGCGGCGATATCCACATGTCGGTACCGATGCTGTTTGCGCTGGCCTTCGTCAGCACCTTCGTGATCGGCGGCCTGACCGGACTGTTCCTGGGCAATGTCAGCGTCGACATCCCGCTCTCCAACACTTATTTCGTGGTGGCCCATTTCCATATGGTGATGGGGGTGTCGCCGCTGCTGGTGATTTTCGGCGGCATCTATCACTGGTATCCCAAGATCACCGGCCGCATGCTCAACGAAACGCTCGGCCGGCTGCATTTCTGGGTCACTTTCCTCGGCACCTACGCGATCTTTTTCCCGATGCATTATCTCGGCATCCTCGGCATGCCGCGCCGCTACTACGAATTCAGCGGCTATAAATTCATCCCGCCGTCGGTTGCGCCGCTCAACACCTTCATCACCATCGTTGCGATCGTGGTGGCGGCCTACCAGCTGTTGTTTATCTTCAACCTGGTGTGGAGCGTTTTTTACGGCAAAAAGGCCAGCGGCAATCCGTGGCGCGCTTGCTCGCTGGAATGGCAAACCCCGCAGACCCCGCCCGCGCACGGCAACTGGGGGCCGCAATTGCCGGTCGTGTATCGCGGCGCCTACGCCTATAGCGTGCCGGGCGCGCGAGAGGACTTCATCCCGCAGAATGAACCACCCGCAGCCGGCGGCGCCGAACCGCAGGCCGCCAGCACAGGAGCACTGGCATGAACCCGGGCCCGATGTTGAGAGCCGCCGGCGTCGGCCCCCAGGGCTACGACAGCCCTGCCCCCCGATCTGGCCCCGACTACCGGCGCCGGCCCGGCATCGACAGTGCCGCCGCCAGCATCGCCTTATGGCTATTCATGATCGTCGCCAGCACGCTGTTCCTGCTATTCCTCACCGCCTATGCGATGCGGATGAACGCCGGCGACTGGTCGCCGCTCGCCATGCCTTGGCAGCTGTGGCTCAGTACGTTGCTGCTGGCGGGTGGCAGCGTGTTGCTGCATTTTGCAACGCAGGCGGCACGCGCAGCGCATCTGTCAACCGCCCGCACCCTGCTGCTGGCGGGCGGTGCTTGCGTCTGTGTCTTCCTCGGGGTGCAATGGTGGGGCTGGCAAGCGCTGCTGACGATCCACGTCACGGCGGCCGGCAATCCGGCCGGCAGCTTCTTTTACCTGCTGACCGCCATGCACGGGCTGCACGTGGTGGGCGGGCTGGTCGCGTGGGCGCGCACCGCACGCGGCGCGTGGCGCTACACCGCTGCGGTTGACGCCGCCCAAGTCGCCTGGCGCATCGCGTTATGCGCGCGTTACTGGCATTTTTTGCTGGCGCTATGGATAGTCTTGTTCGCAGCGCTGGGCTGGCTGACGCCGGACCTGGTGCGGCTGGTATGCGGCATCCGTTGAACGCTGAAGGCTGACAGACAACACCGGGAGGACGCATGAGTACCCCGATCGTTTCATCGCAAGACAGCGCACCGGCATCGTTCGGCGCCTGGCGCCAGCTGGTCGCGGACTGGTCGTCAGACCGTCAGGCTTTTCACGTGTCGTGGGGCAAGGCGATGATGTGGATTTTCCTGCTGTCCGACACTTTCATCTTCAGCTGCTTCCTGACCGGCTACATGACGGTGCGCATCTCCAGCACCATCCCCTGGCCCAATCCGGGCAAAGTGTTTGCCCTCAACATCGGCGGCCACGAAATCCCGTTGATCCTGATCGCGATCATGACCTTTGTGCTGATCAGCAGCAGCGGCACGATGGCGATGGCGGTCAATTTTGCCTACCGCCGCGACCGCCTGCGCACCGCCTTGCTGATGCTGGCCACCGCCGCCTTCGGCATCACCTTCGTCAGCATGCAAGTGTTCGAATGGACCAAGCTGATCGTGCAGGAAGGCGTACGGCCGTGGGGCAATCCGATGGGCGCGCCGCAGTTCGGCTCCACCTTCTTCATGATCACCGGCTTTCACGGCCTGCACGTCACGGCCGGCGTGATTTACCTGCTCACCGTCGCGGTGCGCGTGCTGCGCGGCCGTTATGAACAAAGCGGCAATTACCAGATCGTCGAAATCGCCGGCCTGTACTGGCACTTCGTCGACCTGGTCTGGGTATTCATCTTTGCGCTGTTCTATCTCTGGTGAGGTGCGCCATGACTTCCGGCACAGGACAAACACATCCGATCAGTCTCTACCTCAAAATCTGGGGCCTGCTGTTCATCCTCAGCACGTTCTCGTTCATGGTCGACGTGCTGCACTTCCAGGGCTATCTACGCTGGGGTCTGATCCTGCTGTTCATGCTGATGAAGGCCGGGCTGATCGTGGCCTTCTTCATGCACATGGCGTGGGAACGGCTGGCGCTGGTGTACGCCATCCTGATACCGCCGCTATGCCTGCTGGTGCTGGTGGGCTTGATGGCGACCGAGGCCGATTACGTGTTTGCTACGCGGCTGGTGTTTTTTCGGTAACTCACTTGACGACAAGTTTTCCCTTCATCGTCGGATGCACGGTGCAGGTGTAGGAAAACTCGCCTTTCGCTTTGGCCGTGAATTTCCATGAATGATCCGGCGCAATTTGCTTGGAGTCGAAACTGCGATTGTCCGCCGTCACCGTGTGCGGATAAGGATCTTTGTTGGTCCATACCACCGTGTCGCCGGCATTGACCTCGATGACCTCTGGCGAATACTTCAAGCCCTCGATCACGACGGTATGGGTGTTGGCTTGCGCGGCGCCGATGGCAGCCGCATAGGCCGTGGCGGCGACGGCGATCAACAGCATTTTGGTCAGGGCCAGCCGTTGATGCCGCCAGCCGCCGCGACTTGAATAAGCGGACGGGTTCATGGTTATTTCATCGCTCCTTGAATTTGTTTCGCCATCTGCAAATGCGCGTCGATTGCAGGCCGTACTTTCGAAATCAAATCTTTCAACTCGGCATTCTGGGCGTTGGGCAGCAGGGTCTGGTCAATCGCATCCAGCACCGCCTGATGATAAGTAACTTCATTGTCGATATAGGCCTTGTCGAACTCGCCGCCCTTCAGCGTTTTGAGATTTTTTACGTTGGCAGCGCCGCCTTCTTTCAGGCTCTTGCTGGTATCGCTGTCCTCCGGCGTGACGCGGAGTTTGGTGACCAGGGCCGTGGCTTGCTTGTTGACGCCGCTATGGTCGGTGATCATGCGCTGCGCAAACTCTTTGACGCTTTTATTGTGCGATTTCGATTTGGCCACCTTGGCGGCGTTGATGTCGACCGTGTTGGCAGCAACAACGATGCCGGCTATTTGCGCATCATTCGGTGCCGCAGATTGCGCCAGCGCTGCCGTTCCTCCCAAAGCCAGCAAGGCTGCCAGCAAACCGCTTATTAGTGTTTTCATTTGGAACCCCATTATTTGATTGGAAATTCTTCACGGGAATAGGAAAGAGCCAGAAAAAACAACGCGTTACGCGTTGCTCTGTCAGCATAGACATTGGTATTGCAAGTTTCAATGTCATGCGCCGCCTAGTATTTAGCGAAGCGCCGCGCAGGTCTCCAGCACCAGGCCGCGCAACCAGCGATGCGCTGGATCGGCATCCAGCCGCGGGTGCCAGAGCAATGAAATCGTCAGTTCCGGCGCCGCGACCGGAAGCGGAAAGCTATGCATGCCGGCGCGCAGGTTTCCGGTTTGCCATTCGGGAACACTGGCGATCAGGTCGGAGGCCCGAGCGAGCGCCAATGCAGCCGAGAACCCTTCGACGATGGTGGCGATCTGTCGTTCCAGCCCGAACGGTTGCAAGGCTTCATCAATCGCCCCCCGGTCAAGCCCCCGCCGCGAGACGCAGATGTGCCGACCGCTCGCATAACGGGCAGGCGTGATGTCGCCTTGGCTCAGCGCGTGCCCGATCCGTACCACGCCGATGAAACGATCCCTGAACAACGCACGTGCACGAACCTCCGGACCAGTCGTCTTGCCCACCACGCCAGTCTCCAGATCGACGGTGCCGTCGCGTAGAGACGTGCTCTCTTTGTTGGTTTTCTGCACGAAGCAGAGCCGTACCCCAGGAGCCTGCTCGCCGACGCGGGCAATCAAATCCGCTCCGAAGTTCTCGACAAAGCCGTCGCGGGTACGCAGCGTGAACGTCCTGACGAGCTGTTTGAGGTAGAGCGTCTCGGCAGGACGGAGCACCGCTTCCGCATCCAAAACCAGCTGGCTAACACGCTCGCGGAGTTCGAGCGCTCGGGGTGTCGGAACCAGACCGCGGCCGGCCCTGACCAAAAGCGGATCGCCGGTCGTCTCCCGCAATCGCGCAAGCGCACGGCTCATCGCCGACGGGCTAAGCCGCAAGCGTTGGGCTGCGCGTGCAACGCTCCCTTCTGCGAGCACTACGTCAAGAGTGACAAGTAAGTTGAAATCTGGAGTCGACATACACAGTGTCCTGAGTTACTAATTCGTTGAATAAATAAGCCGAGAATCGCCCCGATACCGCGTCACAAATGCGCGCAAGGCTCCAGCCTTGCTGTGCTTTGTTCCTTGTCTCGTGACGATTTCGACATATTTAAATCTTCAACGAATTAGTAACTCAGGACACTGGACATTATCGCAGTTTGTTTTTGATATGGCGCCAAACGCACGAATAAAGTGCAAATGGTGCGTCTTCCGCCATACCAGCCTATGGAGTACGCTTCTGACAGGTAAATAAATTTCTAAGGGGAATATTTTGGATACAAATTTTTGGCACCAAAAATGGGAAAAAAATGACATTGGTTTCCACCAAAATGACGCCAATCCACTATTGGTGAATTATTTCAAAACACTTTCTTTAGCGAAAGGCAGTCGTGTGTTTTTACCGTTGTGCGGTAAAACGCTTGATATCCGTTGGCTACTGTCCAATGGCTATCGTGTTGCCGGCGCTGAATTGAGCAAAATAGCCATCGAACAATTATTTGCCGAGCTTGGAGTCGCACCAAAAATATCGGGAGCCGGTGAATTGGAGCACTACAGCGCACCAAATATCGACCTATTTGTCGGCGATATTTTTGATTTGTCTGGAAAGACACTGGGCGTAGTCGATGCCATTTATGACAGAGCGGCGTTAGTGGCACTGCCCCAAACAATCCGCAATCGCTACACAGCGCACTTGATGGAGATAACGAAAAAAGCACCGCAGCTGCTCATTGCTTATGAATACGACCAGAGCTTGATGGAAGGTCCACCTTTTTCAATCAGTAACGAGGAGGTAAATCAACACTACAGGGATAGCTATGATCTGACTCTCATGGCAAGTACAGATGTCGCTGGCGGACTGAAGGGGAAATGTGCAGCACAAGAGAATGTCTGGCTGCTAAAAAATGGCTGATTACAACTACAAACGCCTCATTAGCGGACCAGATGAGGCAGTAGCCGGAAGCGCCTCAAACGCCACAGGCACACCTTCGGTTCGCTGGGCGCTAGCCGGTCTCTCCCTGTCCATGTTGATGTCCTCACTCGATACCAGCATCGCCAATGCCGGCTTGCCGACGCTGGCGCAAGCGTTCGGCGCTTCTTTCCAGGCAGTTCAGTGGATCGTCCTCGCTTATCTCCTTGCCATCACCACCCTGATTGTCAGCGTCGGACGGTTCGGTGACATCATCGGCCGCCGCCGCTTGCTGCTGGGCGGGATCGTCCTGTTCACGGTGGCCTCGCTACTGTGTGGCGTCGCTCCCTCGCTTTGGTTTCTGGTTGCCGCCCGGGCCGCGCAGGGCCTTGGAGCAGCCGTCATGATGGCCCTCGCCATGGCATGCGTCAGTGAGACGGTGCCAAAAGAAAAGACCGGCAGCGCCATGGGATTGCTCGGCACCATGTCCGCGATTGGCACCACTTTGGGCCCGTCGCTCGGCGGCCTGCTGATCGCCGGTCCCGGTTGGCGTGCGATCTTCCTGGTCAACGTCCCGCTAGGCATCCTGAATTTTGTTCTCGCGCAGCGCTACCTGCCCGCTGATCGCCAGAGACCGAAAACGGATCGGACCGGCTTCGACCATACAGGCACGCTGCTGCTTGCTGTTACGCTCGCGGCTTATGCGCTTGCCATGACGATAGGACGGGGCAGATTCGGTGCGCTCAACGCGGCCCTGCTGCTGGCAGCCGTGTTGGTAGCCGCCCTTTTCCTGCGGGTCGAAGCAAAAGCCGCGTCACCTTTGATCCGATTGGCGATGTTCCGCAATCCGGTTCTAAGTGCCAGCCTCGCCATGAGCGCGCTGGTGTCGACGGTGATGATGTCGACCTTGGTGGTGGGACCGTTCTACCTCTCTCGTGCGCTCGGGCTCGAAGCCGTTCTGGTTGGGCTGGTCTTATCGGCCGGTCCGCTGGTTGCCGCGCTGACCGGCGTGCCGGCGGGCCGCATCGTGGACCGTTTTGGCGCGCAACGCATGACCATCGCCGGGCTGATTGGGATGGCGGCCGGTTGCTGCGTTCTATCCCTGGTCCCGGCGACATTCGGTATCGCTGGATACGTCACCCCGATTGTCTGCATCACCGCCAGCTATGCACTGTTCCAGGCGGCCAACAACACCGCGGTCATGAGCGACATCCGCGCCGACCAGCGCGGCGTCATTTCCGGCATGCTCAGCCTGTCGCGCAATCTCGGATTGATTACCGGCGCGTCTGCGATGGGCGCAGTATTCGCGCTGGCGTCGGCGGCGACCGACATGGCAATGGCGCGTCCCGCTGCCATTGCCACCGGCATGCACATCACGTTCGCCGTCGCGGGGATCCTGATCGTCGTCGCGCTCGCCATCGCGATAAAACGCCGCACCGGCTTGAACCAAGCCGATGCGGCGCAATGCACCATCGGCTAACGCTTAGCCAAGCGAAGTCA
The DNA here is from genome assembly GCF_042654985.1 of Paraherbaspirillum soli. NCBI lineage: Bacteria > Pseudomonadati > Pseudomonadota > Betaproteobacteria > Burkholderiales > Oxalobacteraceae > Paraherbaspirillum > Paraherbaspirillum soli. The sequence goes on from NZ_JBHSMT010000028.1 coordinate 218,534, forward strand.
GGGTGATGCTCACATTGGTGGAATCGTTAAGGCTATCGGCGTTCATCGCCACCCACTGCTGGTTGTTGCCAAACAGCGTGATGTTCACAGATGAGGAAGTCAGCACCACTACCTTGGTGTTTTGAGCGGCGTAGGTGTCGCCGTCGAATTGCTGAACGATAGGCTGATAGGAAGTGTCCGGCGCATTCAGAACATAGATCGTCACTTGCCCGGACGCGTTGAACAGCGCGAAATAAAAGGCGTTGATGCCGGAAGTCACGTTGAGGTTATAGTGCTGCGCGCTCGGAACGAAGTAATAACGGCTGTACTTGTTGAACGGTTTGCTGTCGCCGTTGGCCTGCAGCTGCTGATTGTTGAGACCGGTGGTATTGGTCGGCATCGACTGGCTGCCCAACCACGATTCCGCTTGTACGCCGCTGCCGGCGGAAGGCGTGATCGAAGCGGTCAGGCTGGATGAACCGTTGATGTTTGGGCTAGCGCCGGAGAAAGTCAGGATCGCGGCGGAGCCTTGATTGCCGGTCGTCTCCGGGGCGGTCAGCACGGAGACATATTGATTGGAGCCGATATAAGTAACTGGCACTGCTTGTGCTGCGGTCGTCGAGTTGTACAGGAACGCCACATTGATCGGATTGACGATCACATTGACGGCCTGCAGCGAATTTCCTTGGCTGACGGTCAGACGATTGCCACCATTCCAATTCTGAGTACCCATGAATAATCTCCTGTTTGTAGGATCTATGGTTCCCGACGCCCGGCTGAGCGCCTGGAACCATCATAGGATGCTCCTGTGCAACTTATATCCTGATAGAAGCGACAGCTGGATTAAATGGAATCGGCGTTATTTGCGGCGACGGAGATGAAATGTTGGGCTTCGCCTTCGGCTCAACCGCAACCGAATTACTCCTTGCCTGCCTTCTCCCGTTCCAGCTCGCCACGTTCGGCGTCGAACATATTGAAGTGGTCGTCGGCCAACTTGATGCCGGTCAGCGCCAGTCCCTGCATCACTTCATTGTTTTTGGAAAGGTCGCGCATCGCCTTGAAGACGCGCAGCACGTCTGTTGCGCTATGCATGCCGAGACAGGCGTTGTCGATGGCGCGATTGAGATACACGATTGCGGGGGTAGCTGGGGATGGTTGCGACGGATTGTTGCCATGCATGCTGTTCTCCTCGTACGGTGAATTTAACCGCCCTGCGTCGGGCGACGAAGGTGGCGGGCACAAAGTGGGCGTGAGAAACCGGTACAACTCACCAAAACACCGGCATACCCGTAGGTATTCCCACCAAGTGACCGCCATGGAAGACGAGCATTGATGAGGCAGACGACAAGAGCCGTCTGCCCGGTGAGTTGTAAGCGGTTCTCACACCGCATCGCGTACTTTCTGCGCGACGTGGGCAAGATAGCGCAGATTGTTGTTGGCGACAAGCCAACTTCGGCAATTTGAGCTGCTAAAGGATCGTAGGTCGGAAAAGCGCAGCGTCTTCCGACGTGCCGCCGGCCGCTAAAAAAAACAAGGGCTTGACCGATTGACGCGATTCACGCCGTCGGAAGGCGCTGCGCTTTTCCGACCTACGTTTTTCCGAGTACGTTTTCCCGAGTTGTCGCAGCTGGCAAACTTCTCCCCTGTCAACCCTGGCAGCTACGCCTCCTGCGCCGGCGACCTACATTGAAATTCCAACGGTCCCATCCGAAGTCACTGCAGCGGGACCTGGCAAGCCTTCCCGCAGTAGAACTGCAAGTGGACGGGCTGACTTGGGGCGACGCAGACATCGTAGCCCGAGGAGATGTCGTCATGGCTCAGCAAGCTTTATTCTCACGTCCCGTCAATCCCAACCTTGGCATCGCCGACTTGCTGTTGTCGGCGGCACACCGGCATCCTGGCTCTGGTCTGCGTTTTATCTCCGGCGAGCCTGACCAACAAGGTGATTTCCTGAGCTATCCGGCGCTGCTGCTTGAGGCGCGCCGCATCCTCGGCGGCCTGCGCGCCCAGGGCCGCAGCTCCGGCGCCAAGGTCGTACTTCTGCTTGAACGCAGCGATGATTTCATCCCGGCCTTCTGGGCTTGCGCGCTGGGCGGGTATATTCCTTGCCCGCTGACGCCGATCCGCAACGACCCGGAGCGCTGGGTAAAGCACCTCGCGCATGTGATTTCCTTGCTCGACGGTCCGCTGCTGGTAAGCACCGCAGCTCTGCGCAAAGAGCTTTCCGGCATGACCAACGCCGTCGATCTGCAGTCGCTACGCAGCAATCCCCCTGAGGAATCGGTGTATCCGCCGCAGCGCGAGACCCCGGCCGTCCTGATGCTGACATCCGGTTCCACCGGCAACGCCAAGGCGGTCGCGCTCACGCATCGCAATCTGCTGGCGTCGATGGCAGGCAAGACCGAGCGGCAGCAGTTGACGGCCGCCGATGTGACGCTCAACTGGATCTCGTTCGACCACGTTGCGGCCCTGCTGGAGGCGCACCTGCTGCCGTTGTACGTCGGCGCGACGCAGCTGCATGTGGAAACGGCGCCGATTCTGGCCGATCCGCTGCTGTTCCTGCGTCTGATCGACCGCTACCGGGTGTCGATGACTTTTGCGCCCAACTTTCTGTTCGGGCAAATCAATGCCGCATTGCAGCCGGGGCCGACCGAGCGCCAGTCCGGCAGCCTCGATCTGTCCTGCTTGCGGCACATCATCTCCGGCGGCGAGGCGATTGTGGTCGAGACCGGGCGCCGCTTTCTCGATCTGCTGGCGCCGCACGGACTTGCCCGCAGCGCGCTGTGGCCGGCGTTCGGGATGACCGAGACTTGCGCCGGCTCGGTGTATTCGCGTGAATTCCCGGACGGCGACGGCAATCGGGAGTTTGCCTCTCTCGGCCGGCCGATCACCGGACTCCAGATGCGCATCGTCGACCAGCGCGGCAGCGCGCTGCCGGCCGGCGAATCCGGCGAACTGCAATTGCGCGGCCCGATGATCTTCAGCCACTACTTCAACAACCCGGCGGCGACCCGGGCCGCATTTACTGCCGACGGTTGGTTCCACAGCGGCGACTTGGGGCGTCTCGAACGCGGCCGGCTCAGCCTGGTCGGCCGCAGCAAGGACAGCATCATCGTCAGCGGCGCCAATTATTTCAGTCATGAGCTGGAGACGGTGCTGCAGCAACTGGACGGCATCGAGCGCTCCTTCGTGGCTGCCTTCCCCACCCGCCCCGAAGGGGCCGACACCGAGCAGCTGGTCGTCACGTTCGCCGCCTCCTTCCCGCTGGATGACGAGGCCAGGCTGCACCGGCTCTGCGTCGCGGTGCGCAATACCACCATTTTGCTGTGGGGGTTCCGGCCGGCGCTGATCCTGCCGTTGCCCAAGGATGCGTTCGCAAAGACCAGCCTGGGCAAGATCCAGCGCGCCACGCTGCGCAAGCGCCTGGAAGCCGGCGAGTTCGCCGAACATGTTGCCCGTATCGCCGGCGTGACCAGTCGCCAGCAAGGCGGATACAGCGCTCCCGAGGGGCCGGCGGAAGCCGCGATCGTGCAGACTTATGCCGAGATGTTCGGGCTGGCGCCGGCAACTGTTAGCGCCAGCGCCAGTTTTTTCGATCTGGGCGGCACCTCGCTCGATATTCTCAAGCTCAAGCGCAAGCTCGAACAACGCTTCGATGGCGGCATTGACGTCTCGATCATGAGCATTTTGCAAAACCCCAGCGCCCGCGCGCTGGCGGCCCACACCGATGCAGCTGCGGCTGCCGGCCAGCGCACCGAATACGATCCGATCGTCCCGCTGCAAGCCAGCGGCAGCAAGACGCCGCTGTTCTGCATCCACCCCGGCGTCGGCGAGGTGCTGGTGTTCGTCAACCTGGCCAATTATTTTGTCAACGAACGCCCTTTTTATGCGCTGCGGGCGCGCGGCTTCAACCGGGGTGAACAGCACTTCCAAACGTTTGACGAAATGATCAGCGCCTATGTCGCCGCGATCCGCAGACGCCAGCCACACGGGCCTTACGCCATCGCCGGCTATTCCTACGGCGGCCCGGTGGCGTTGCCGGTTGCCAGCATGCTGGAGGCGCAAGGCGAGCGGGTTGCCTTCGTCGGCAGCATAGACGCGCCGCCCTGGATCAAACATCCCAGGGGCAAGGTCGACGCGGTCGAGAGCGCCGTCATGCTGGCTTTCTTCCTGTCGCTGATAGACCGCCAGCAGATGGAGGAATTGCCGCGGCAGCTGCGGACCACGCTGTCGGCGCAGGACCCGTGCGCCTACCTGTTCCAGATCGCTGCGCCGGATCGGCTGGCGGAGCTGGATCTCGATTTGCCCAGGATGCAGGCTTGGGCGGCGCTCGCGCTGGGCTTGTCGGACCTGGGCCACGCTTACGTCCCGGCCGGCATGGTGGAGTCGGTGACGGTGTTCTACGCCGATCCACTGTGGGGCAGCAAGCAGGATTACCTGGAGCACGAACTGAAGCGTTGGGATGACTACGCGCGCGCGCCCAACCGCTACATCGAAGTCGGCGGCGAACACCATACGCTGCTCGACGCCAAGCACGTGACCGGTTTCCAGGCCGTGCTGCGGGCCGAGCTCGATCGCGCACTGGGAGGCAAATAATGAACAATCCGATCACAGCAAGCATCAAGCAGGTCAGTGTGAACGGCGTCAGTCTGCCGTTTCTGGAACAGGGCCAAGGCACCCCGGTGGTGTTCGTCCACGGTTATATTTCCGACCACCGGGTCTGGCGCGGGCAGCGCCAGGCGGTCGCACAGCGTTACCGCTACATCGCGTTTTCGCAACGCTACTTTGGCGCTAACCCATGGCGGGACGGCGGCGACAAGTTCTCGTTCGCCACACACCTGGACGACCTCGCCGCCTTCATCCGCGGCTTGCATGCGGGCCCGGTGCATGTGGTCGGCTGGTCGTATGGCGCGGCGCTCGGCTTGGTGCTGGCGATGCAGCATCCGGAATTGGTCAGGAGCCTGTTCGCCTACGAACCCGGCAGCGGGACCTTTGTCACCGATCCGGTGGATGCCAAAACGATTGCCGAGGATCGCCAGCGCATGATCGCACCCGCCATCAGCGCCAACCAGGCCGGCCAGTTTGCCAGGGCGGTGCAGTTCGTGTTCGACAGCGCCAACCATCAAGCCGGCCTGTTCGAGACGCTCGCGCCTCCACTGCGCGCAGTCTTTCTCGACAATGCGCGCACCATTCCCCTGTTGTTCGGCGCCCCGCCGCCACCGTCGCTCAGCAGCGCCCAGCTCGGCCGGAGCTCGGTGCCGGTGGCGATCGCAAGGGGCGAATTGACGCGGCCGTTTTACCGAATCGTGGCCGACACCGCCAGCCGCTGCATTCCCGGCGCGCGGCTGGTGGTGCTGCCCAACGGCATGCATGCAGCCCCGGTCCTGACACCTGCGGCGTTCAACCAGGCACTGCTCGACTTCCTCAGAGCGACCGAGACTGAATTGTCGGTGGCCGACATCACCACGCAGGAGGCAATATGATGCGCAGCCAACAGGATAGCCAGCTCATGGGGCCGGCCAATAAGCCGGCCAACGACCGCGCCACCAGGACCTGGGTCCTGGTCCTGACCTCGGTCGCGGTGCTGATGGCCATGCTGGACGCGATGGTGGTCGCGACCGCGTTGAACGCCATCCGTACCGACCTTCACGCCTCGGTCGGCGCGCTCGAATGGACCATGAATGCCTATAGCCTAAGTGTGGCGGCTCTGTTGTTGAGCGGCGCCGCGCTGGGCGACCGTTTTGGCCGGCGCCGCATGTTCGTCCTCGGTCTGGGACTGTTTGTCGCGGCGTCGGCCGCCTGTGCCTTATCCAGAAACATCGAGTGGCTGATTGTTGCGCGCATCGTGCAGGGGGCCGGCGCCGCGCTGCTGACCCCGCTGGCGATGGCGCTGTTGAGCGCGGCATTTCCGCCGGAACAGCGCGGCAAGGCACTCGGCCTGTTCAGCGGCATCACCGGGTTGGCACTGATCGCCGGCCCGCTGCTGGGCGGCGCGATCGCCGGCAGCCTGGCCTGGCAGTGGATCTTTTGGCTCAATATCCCGATCGGCCTGGTGCTGATCCCGCTCGCGCAGCGGCGGATACCGGAGAGCTTTGGCGCGCCAACCGCGATCGATGTCGCCGGCGTGGTGCTGGTGACCGGCGCGGCGGTCGGTCTGGTGTGGGGGCTGATGCGCGGCAACGAGGCCGGCTGGAGCAGCGTCGAGGTGCTTGCCGCCCTCGCCGCCGGACTGGCGTTTGCCGCCGGCTTCATTGCCTGGGAGTTGCGCAGCGCGCAGCCGATGGTGCCGATGCGGCTGTTCCGCTCACGCGCTTTTTCGTCCGGCATAGCCGCCAGCTTCTTGTTGTATGCCGCGATGTATGGCGTGCTGTTCTTCTTGCCACAGTTTTTCCAGTCGGCGCAAGGTAATGGTCCGCTCGGCGCCGGCCTGCGCCTGCTGCCCTGGACCGCCACCCTGTTCGCGATCGCGCCGGTTGCCGGCAACCTGGTCGACCGCATCGGCGAGCGGCCGCTGATGGTCGCCGGGCTGGTGCTGCAAGCGCTAGGATTCGCCTGGATCGCGCTGATCGCTTCACCCGACCTGCCCTATCTCTTTCTGGTGCTGCCATTGATTGTCGCCGGGGCCGGCATCTCAATGGCCGGACCGGCCGCCCAGAAAGCCGTATTGGGCGCGGTCAGCAACGCCGAGCTCGGCAAGGCGTCCGGCGTCTTCAATATGTTCCGCCTGCTCGGCGGCGCATCGGGGATCGCGATCGCGGTCGCGGTGTTCGCCGGCACCGGCGGCCTCGGCTCCGCACAGACCTTCAGCGCCGGATTTGTCGCCGCGATCGCGGTCTGCGCCGTGTTATCGCTGCTGGCGGCGGCCGCCGGACTGTGGCAGCCGGCGCGGAGAGCATCGGTTCCAGAGCCCGCAGAAAATGAGCGGCGGCTTGGGTGGTAGAGCTTCTCTCTAGTGTGATAAAGGTTGCGCGGCCCCTCTGCTCAGAATGCCCTCAAGCGTGTCCTTGGATGCGGATAGAAAAGGCCCGCCGAGACTGACCGCCGTTTGCGCTGCCTGCAATGCTTGCGGGAGCTTGCCCTGATCCGCGAGGGTCTGGGCCAGGTTGTTGAAGGCCGGGGCCGAGTCCGGGTGGCTTTCTGTCGCCTTGCGGAATGCGGATTCGGCTTCGGCCAGCTTGCCGGCTGCATAGTAAATGTTGCCCAGCCCCAGCTGGCCGACCAGGCTGTTCGGCCAGCGTGTCAACAGCGTGGAATAGGCCGTGGCGGCGGCGGTTTTTTGTCCGCTTGTGTTCAGCGCATCCGCGGCGGACGCATAGCCGATCTCGGTGGCGGTCGCTGGTATCTGATCCGGGCGGACCGCCACCATCGCCCAATGCTCGCTGGGCTGCCAAGTGTGTTCGAAATACCAGAACGGCAATACCTGGCGGGCGTTGGTGCCCGAGCGCAGGATCAACTTACCCTTGTCCAGGTCATACCCGACCACGACCGCGTAATGCCACAGCGGATACCAGCTCACCAGCATATTCTGCAGTACGACGACCGGCGTACCGGACGCGACTTCCCTCAGCACATCGGCAAGCTGCGGGGCCAGAACGTACGCGGCAAGCCCGTTGCGGCGCGTGGCTGCCAGCATTTCGACCTGCAGGCTGCCTTTGCGCGACGGCAGATAAACCTGATCGGTCAATATTTCCGGTCGGATTTCCACGCCGCCGCTGTTGAGGGCCGTGGCAAGTGCGGCTGGTCCGCATTGGTATTCTTCCTGCGGGAAGAAAGGGACTGCCGTAAGCTCCACGCGCTCCGGCAAGCCGCTTGGACGATTGGTTTCCAGCGAGCGCGTTTGCGGTGCAATTGCGCAGCCGCCAAGCATCAGCGCACAAAAAAGAATGCCCGCCAGGAGGCGGGCCGATATTCCAAGCCGCATGCGGCGCATTATTTGTACACGAAATAGAAAATCGCCGCGGCAATGAGAATGACGCCTGCCGCAATAGCCCAACCGTTGGAGCCGCCGGCGGGCAAGCTATCGATCTGGCCGGCGATGGTTCTGACTTCTTCATCGGTCATGGCAGCGACGCGCTCTTTCGCCGCCCCTGGCGTCACCCCGAGTGTCTCGAACTGCTGCTGGACATTGGTGCGGCTAATAAAGTTCATCACCTTTTCACGGTCGCCTTGTGCCTGCGTCGCGCTAATCAACTGGTTGGTTCCAACGATACCGGCGTGAGCCGGATAAAAACTTACCAGCATGCTCACAATCAAAATGCGACTGATCATTTTGAAAAAACGATTCATGTTTACGCTCCTTCGATGTCCGGTTGTGTGAGATCCCTTATTGGCGCCTTTACCAACAAATACGTCCGTGCAGACAGGTGCGAATTGCATTACTTCCGGTGGCAATAGCGGGAACAAGATAATGCGTTTTTTCTTTATAGGTCGCGCCCCTGGCAGTGTCAAGCTGCGCTTGTCGCGTGGTTGGCCGCCATGTCAACCACGCCTGGATTAACAACTGCCGACGATCATTTCCCGTTCAGCTAAAACGAATAATTGATTGTTGTAAATCCGCTGTAGTTCGTCTTGGCAAGCACGATCGGACTGCTGGCCGCTTTTTGCACGTAATGCGTGACGCCTAGCATGGTGGAGACAGACCAGGTCTTGCTCAAATTGTGCGTCCACGTGACAGAAGAATTCAGCGCGTTCAAGCCTGAGTCCGCCTTATATTTTGCGTAGCCTGAATTTCTGCTTTGGATCGCGCTGACGCCAAAGTAGGTCTGGTTGTATTTCGCGCTGCCGAAGGAGACGCCACCGCTGATTTCGACCCGGTCTTTTGTCAGTGAAAGCACGGTGCTGTTCAATTGCGCAACAGCCGACAGGCCGCGCTCGCGGTTGCTGACCGGTTGCGAGACATCGATTGTGAATGTGCCGATGCGGCCGAGCTTGATGCCCGCGCCGACTTTGGCCAGCACCGAACCTTTGATTTCTCCCATCCCTTTCAGTTTTGCCGATCCGGGCTCGAGACCGTCGTTCGAATCCTTGCGTCCGGGATCGTAAGAGATGGCCGTGGTGGCAAACAGCATGTCGCTGAGATCGAAGCGATAGCCTGCACCCTGCGAACTGTCGAAGAAAAATCCCGATGGCGTGACGATGTTCAATACCGGTACCGGCACCGCCCGGTACTCGTCGCTGCCGGCGTAGCGCGGCATGGCGCCGGCGCCGAGTCCCAGGGTGATTTGGCTGGCCTGCAGCGGCGCCTTCGGCTGGGCTTGCGCAAGCTGTTCCGCCGATGCCATACGCGAGGCGAGAGTGCAATACAAAGTGACGACGATTATCGATTTGATCTGGTGTTTCAAAATTCTCTCCGGTTAATAAAGCCGAGGCATTCTCGACAATCCGGCGAACGATGTCTGTGAAGCTTTGGTGAAGAAAATGTGTAAGTCCGTGTCAATATGTTTTTGTTTGTAATGGGGTCGTCTGGCATCTGCCTGAAACGCTATGATGAAAAAAATGGGAGAAAAGTGGAATGAAGAAGGTTTTATTGATAGAAGATGACGCGCGTCTCGCCGAATTGATATCCGAATATTTGTGTCGCTACGGTTTTGAGGTATCGCTAGTGCTGCGCGGCGACCTGGCGCTGGATGCCATTGCGCGGGAACAGCCGGATGTGGTGGTGCTTGACCTGATGCTGCCGGGGATGGACGGCATGGATATTTGCCGTGCGATCCGCAAGAATTCGGCGCTGCCGATCTTGATGCTGACGGCCCGCGCCGACATTTTCGACCAGGTCACCGGTCTCGAAATAGGCGCCGACGATTACATGCTGAAGCCGGTGGAACCGAGATTGCTGCTGGCGCGCTTGCGCGTCATCTTGCGCCGGCTTGATTCGCGCGACCAGGCGGTCCGTAGCGCAGCGCTGCGATTTGGCGAACTGGAGGTCGATCTGTCGGCACGCCAGGTTTGCTGGAAAGGCCGGGAAATCGATCTCAAGACCAGCGATTACAACCTGTTCGTCATCCTGGTTCAGGCCGCGGGCACGGTGCTGAGCCGCGACGAGTTGTTGCGGCGCTGGCGCGGCATCGGCTTCGACGGTCTGGATCGCACCGTCGATGTCAGTATTTCCCGCCTGCGCAAATATTTTGACGACGACGCGAATGAACCGCGCAAGATCAAGACCGTATGGGGTCGCGGCTACCTGTTCAGTCCGATCGCGTGGGAAGAATAATGTTAAGAATCCTGGTACGCCTGTATTTGATTGTCGCCACCCTATTGATTCTATCGATTATTTCGGTGCAAATGGGTTTCCCGTATCTGTTTCGGTCTGAATTCAAGGCCGAGATGCGGCGTGACTATACCAATGAAGCAGTGCTGTTGCGCGAATATCTCGGCCCCGTGCAGGACAGCCGTCAGCAAGCCAGACTGGACCGCATGAACCGGCTGAACCCGCAGCGCTATACCCGCTTGTCGGCAGCTCAAACGCAAGCGCTGTCGCCATCGATCCGGGATGAACTGGCACGGTATCAGATGGCGTGGGCCGGCATCGGCAATAACAGCCGCAGCGACGTCTATATCGCCCTGGAAGATGGCGGCGTCCTCGAAATCAACGCGCCTAATATCAACGACTTGCAAATCATCGCCTACATTGTTGTTTTAATCGTGATGCTGGCGGCAGTATTGATGTGGTTGACGCCGCATTGGCGCGACCTGGAAAAATTGCGCGTTGCTGCCGCACGGTTTGGCGACGGCGCATTGGATGCGCGCGCCAAGCTATCCGACAATTCGTCGATCAAGCAATTGTGCGCATACTTTAATGACATGGCGGATCGCATCGGCAACTTGATCAAGGCGCAAAGAGACATGGTCAACGCCGCCTCGCACGAACTCCGCACGCCGTTGGCAAGACTCGAATTCGGTTTGGTCAATTTGATGGATACCAGCAAGGACAGCAACTCCCACAAGCGCATCCAGGCCATGCGCAAAGACGTGGAAGAGCTGGATATCCTGGTCGGCGAATTGCTGACCCTTAGCATGCTGGAGCAGTCGCCGTTTCCGGAGCACGCGGAAAAAATCATGCTGGAAGATTTTTTGCGCGCAGCTGCCGGCATCTCAAACGATGAATTGCATCTGCGGCGCAGCACGATAGTCTGGGCTATCGACACCTCGATGAAAGAAGTGATCACCGAACCGCGCAGCCTGGGACGTGCCTTTTCCAACCTGATCCGAAATGCGCTGCGCTATACGCACAGCACCATCCGAGTACGCGCCGAAGCCAACGCCGGTTCCTGGAACCTGATCGTGGAAGACGACGGCGTCGGCATTCCGGAACAGGAAAGGGAGCGGGTCTTTGAGCCGTTTTATCGGCTCGATCGCAGCCGCGACCGCTCCACAGGCGGCTACGGTCTGGGGCTGGCGATCGTCAAGAAAATTGCCGAGCGACTCGACGGCACCGCCCGCGTTGACAGCTCGGATCTGGGCGGTGCGATGTTTGTATTGAATTTTCCCCTGCGGAACGAATAATATGACTGCCCGCTTCCGCTTCATGGCGGACGTTCAGAACTCCGCTTAACGAACCACGGAGCGTCGAGGGGTTGGGGTTGTTGTTGACGTTGTTGTTGACGTTGCTGTTGACGTTGCTGTTGACGTTGCTGTTGACGTTGCTGTTGACGTTGCTGTTGACGTTGCTGTTGACGTTGCTGTTGACGTTGCTGTTGACGTTGTTGTTGACGTTGACGTTGCTGTTGAGGTTGTCTTTGACGTGCATTCCGCATTGGGACGCTGCCAAATGGGACGACTGGCAGCCGGGAATTGTGGGAAGGCATGTTTGAGCGCAGCGAGTTTGCCTTTCCACCCGGCTGACAG
>NZ_JBHSMT010000028.1:230366-297389 GCF_042654985.1 Paraherbaspirillum soli
GCATTTGGGGACCCGCCTACGGCGGGCAGTGGCTTGCGGTCGCCTTTTGTTTGCTTACTTTATTTTGGCGAAGCAAAATAAAGTAAGTCGCCGTCAGGGCGAAAAGCTGAGATCGCCAAGACGGCAGCACGTAAAGGCAATCGCAAAACCTCGGTGCTCCGTAGTCCGTTAAAAGGGGTCAGAGTAATTTTCGTCAAACTGCCGACGAAAAAAAACTCTGACCCCATTTAACTATGTCATCGCGGCATTCGGTTTCGTGACGACTCAAGAAATGTCGGGCTTTACAGTCCAACCTACGCCGGCTGCGCGCCGCCAGACTGCGGAAGCGCGTGACCGGTTTCGAGCAGCGTCTTCAAATTCGAAAGAACCTTCGGCCAGCCGCCCGATATGCCCGCGAGCATCTGAGGATCGCGCTCGAGGTCTTCATGCGTGACCGTCAAACGAACCAACCGGTCGCCATGCGGCTCGATATCGAATGTGACACGCGAATGTTTCGCATCATCCTCGGCGTCGCTCGGCCTGGCCCATGTGAGCACCAGGCGACGTGGAGGGACGCTCTCGACAATCTTGCCGACAATGTCGACCGTTTGCGCATCGTCGAGGCGCCGGTGCTCCCATCGCGAACCGGGCCGCCAATCCGACACGTTCACGTGTACCGGACAATCCGTAGTCAAGCCAGACCAATATTTGCGCGTCACGTCGGTGTCGACCAAGGCCTGCCACACCTTCTCCGGAGTCGTTGCAATATAGGTCACATATACAAAGCTAGGTTTTGTCATCATCATCTCCTTCCAGTTTGTTCTTGAGGTCGCGCAACGCACCAAGGCGGCCGTGCTCGAATTTCTCGATCCAACGCTCGTAAATCTCGTGCAGCGGCACAGCGTTCAGGTAATGGAGCTTTTCTCGGCCTTGCCAGACAATGGCGACCAGATTTGCGTCCTCCAGCAGTTGCAAGTGCTGCGTCACGGCTTGGCGAGTCATGTCCATGTGCTCACAGAGTGCCGTCAGCGTCTGGCCGTTCTCCCGATGCAACAGGTCAAGCAGGTGCCTGCGACTCGGGTCGGCCAACGCTTTGAATACTTTGTCGATGTCCAAATGTGTTCTTTTAACAGGGTGTTGAAAAACGTCGCGAGCGGCCCGGGTTTTGGTAGATGAGCGCAAACCGACAATCGGCACTCGCAGTAGTTTTTCAACATCCTGTTAGTCCCAGTTGTCGATCTTGATGTCATTAGGGGCGGGAGCACCTTTACCGTTTTCCAGAAACGACTTCAAACTCATCATAAAGATCGCCCACTTGGTGCTGCAATGGTGCATGAATTCCACCGGCTCTTTCCAGCCCTGGTGCTTGAAGAGGACGATGCAATATTCGCCGTCCTGTCTGAGGTCCCAGCTGATTTTTGTGTCCATCCATTCCGCCGGCCCGTCGACCACTTGCCATAGCACCCGCTCGGACGGATGCAGCTCAAGCACTTTCATGTCGAGGCCGCCGGCGTCGGAGCGGAACTGGAGCACTCCGCCGACTTTGCCATCCCCTTGCGTGTTGTTGTTCCACCATGCGGCAAGGCCTTCACGCGTGCTCAATGCTTTATAGACCTCACCCGGCGGCGATTTAATTCCGACTCTATGCAAGATATCCATCGTGACTTCTCCTTATGGGTTGATCGAAACGACTGCGGGCGTTGTCATGGCAAAACCCTGATGGCGTCAGTCATCGCTTTGAAGGCCTTTGGCGATGTCCGGGTACGTGTGAATTATAGGCAAGCAGTCGCAAAATGCAAGTATTTGCCTGCATATTGAATGGCAAAAAACTGCCGCATGGCTGATGCACCTGCTCGCCCTGCCCGGCAGACGCCAGGCGAGCTTTATCCGTCAATCGAAAATCTTGTCCGATGGGTAGGCCAATGAGTCGCGCAACAGATAACTCATCGGCATCTTCATGTTGGTGTGGTTGGGGCCGTTCGGCTGGGTGAACCAATATGCGTATATTTTCTTGAATTCGCCTTCATGAATCAGCCGCGCCATTTCATGATCCACCAATTTCTTGAAGGCCGGATCACCCTTGCGGAACATCAGCGAGTACGGTTCGATCGACAGCGGATCGCCGACGACGGCAAAGGCATCAGGACTTGTCGCATTAGAGCGCATGCTGTACAGCACCACGTCGTCCATCGCGTAGGCATCGGCTTTGCCCTGCTCGACGAAGGAGAACGATTCCTTGTCGTCGCGGCCTTCCACCAGCTTGATATTGAGCGCGCGCACATTGTTGCGTCCATTGATCAGATCGGTTGTGGTGGTGTTCTTGGTAACGACGATGGTCTTATCCTTCAGATCGGGCCAGTTTTTGATGCCGCTGTCCGTCTTCACCACCATCCGCACCCCCGAAAAGAAGTGCGGGATGGTAAAGCCGACACGGGTGCGGCGCTCGGCATTGTTGGTGGTCGAGCCACATTCCAGATCGGCCTTGCCTTCGATGATGCTGGGAAAGCGGGTGCTGGTGTCAGCCGCCAGATAGCGCACTTTCAGCTCCGGCAGCTTCAATTCGCGTTTGACCGCATCGGCGATTTTCAGGCACAGGTCGATTGCATAGCCGACCACGTGCCTGTCTTCATTGGTGAAGGAGAATGGAGGGATCTCCCGATACGCGATCGTGATGCTTTGACTTTCGCGGATCTTGGCAAGAGTATCGCCAGCCATTGCGGCTAGCGGCTAGCGGCGCCAGCAAACACATCAAGCTCAAACCGTTCTTAATCACACCGTGCATAACAAAATCTCCAACAAGTCTGTGCCGGTCACCGACCGTCCCGCCAGCGACCAACAAATTGATCGGGACACATATTTGCCGTGCCCAATATAGTTGAAGAATTCCTGTCGGTACGGGTTATTGTGGTCTGCGCAAGCGATTTGTTAGCACATCGTACTGGCGCTGGGAAAACGCTGAAATCCTGGCTTGCGAGATTCAGAAATCGGCTAGCCGGCTATCGCTTTTTCCTTGGTTCAGGGCCGCAAAGTCGGATGGCGTGATTTCGTGATGAAATCGCGAAACGACCTCTGACCTACTCCGAACATATGATTGGAATTCAAGCGATGAAATTTCCCGCCCCTGACGCGCGCCGCGAAATACTGCTTGCACGCCGCAATCAAAAAATGGCGCGTTCGCCGCATGCCTATGTGCGCGGCAACACTGCCAAGTACTACGAATGGCTGCACAGTCTGCGCGGCCATGCTCTGCCGCAAGGACCGGCGATTTGGATTTGCGGCGACTGCCACCTTGGCAACCTCGGCCCGCTGGCCGATGCCGATGGCGCGATCGAGGTGCAGATTCGCGACTTCGATCAAACCATTATCGGCAATCCTGCGCATGATCTGGTGCGGCTCGGGCTGTCGATGGCCGCAGCCGCGCGCGGCTCCAGCTTGCCGGGCGTGGTCACCGCTCATATGCTGGAACATCTGATGGCGGGCTATGTACAAGCCCTCGGCACGGCTGGCAAAAGCGGTTCGAAGCAAAAACCCGACTTGATCAAAGTGGTCATGCGCAACGCTGTCAGGCGTTCCTGGAAGCAGCTGGCAAACGAACGGATTGTCGATACGCGGCCGAATATCCCGCTGGGAAAGAATTTCTGGCCGTTGTCGAAGTCCGAGAAGATCGCCATCTCGCAATTGTTTGAAACACGGGAAATGGCAAAGCTGGTCACCACGCTGAAATCACGCGATGACGACGCCAGGATCGAGGTATTGGATGCAGCCTACTGGGTGAAAGGTTGCAGTTCGCTGGGTCGCTTGCGCTACGCCGTGTTATTGCGGGTGGGCGACGTTGATCATTGCCTGATCGACATCAAGGAAGCCGTGCATGCTACCGCACCCCGCTATCCGCACGCCAGCATGCCGCGCGACAACGCCAGGCGCGTGGTGGCAGGCGCGCGTCAACTATCGCCGGCGCTGGGCGAGCGCATGATCGCACAACGTTTTCTGGAGCATGGCGTCTTCATCCGGGAACTGCTGCCGCAGGACCTCAAAATAGAAATAGACCAGTTGAGTATGGACCAGGCAACGCTGATGGCGCGTTATCTGGCCTATGTCGTCGGTTGCGCGCATGCCAGGCAAATGGATAGAGCGACCCGCAACAGCTGGCGCAACGAGCTGAAGCTGGATCGCAGCAAGACGCTCGCTAGCCCTGCTTGGTTATGGAACAGTGTTGTGCAGCTGATGGCTAGCCATGAGGCGGGCTATTTACAGCACTGCCATAAATATGCGTTGGGGGCGGATGGCAGCTGATGCATCCGGCTCGTCAAATGTGCCCTTCTATTACTTGGCAAAACATGACAATTGCCCTAGACGATGTTTTCCTTTGGGAAATATGCTATTTTTGCACCCTGAATTTAATGACAGGTTTTTCGTTCGTATTCACGCATTGATCCAACGACCGGATGCAACTGCGACGCCTCAACCCTTGGCCTAAAAGACCCACTATGACCGATCTTTCTTCCTTCCCCATCTCCAACAAATGGCCCGCCCGGCACCCGGACCGGATTCAGCTTTATTCGCTGCCGACACCCAACGGCGTCAAGATTTCGATCATGCTGGAAGAGACCGGCCTGCCTTACGAGCCGCACCTGGTCAGTTTCGAAACCAACGACCAGATGTCGCCGGAGTTTCTATCGCTTAATCCGAACAACAAGATCCCGGCCATCCTCGATCCCGCCGGCCCGGGCGGCAAGCCGCTGCCGCTGTTTGAATCCGGCGCGATCCTGATCTACCTGGCCGACAAGAGCGGGAAGTTCATGCCGCAGGATCCCGCTGGCCGCTACGAGACGATCCAGTGGTTGATGTTTCAGATGGGCGGCATCGGCCCGATATTCGGCCAGCTCGGCTTTTTCCACAAATTCGCCGGCAAGGAATACGAAGACAAACGCCCACGAGACCGTTACGTCGCAGAATCGAAGCGTTTGCTTGGCGTACTCAACCAGCGGCTTGCAGAGCGCACCTGGATCATGAGGGACACCTACACCATCGCCGATATCGCCATCTTTCCGTGGGTGCGCAACTTGATCGGCTTCTATGAGGCCGGCGATCTGGTGGCTATCGCGGATTTCCCGCATGTGACGCGGGCGCTTAATGCATTCCTCGCGCGTCCGGCGGTTGCTAGAGGTCTTGTGATCCCCAAGCGGGGTTGAGATCCGGATAGGCTGTCAGCCAAGCCGACTTTGACGAGTTTGACCGCCAGGTAACGGAGGCTATCGCATTCTTGGAGTTGCACGCGCCCGTTATCGCAAGGATTGCCGCGTTTCGGGGAGTGCAATGGGCGGTACTTGACTTTGGCGTCGCGCTTAACGAAGGATACGTGGCGCAATTCTCGTATTTACCGCCAAGGCTCATCCAGCTTGCCGCGGCAGCAGGAATTGGCGTGGAGATATCCCATTACGCATGTAGCAATGACGATGAAAAGATCTAACATGACGCTAAGTAGGAGCGTTCCACAAGCCGAACGCTGGCGAATTAATACGCTAGCGGTCATGAACATGGTTCTATTAGGCGCTATGGCAGTAGCAAATTCTGCACAAGCCCACGAACCTGAAAAGCACAACGTTCAGCCTGCCGCCGGTTATGTGCCTAGTAGCGAGATCGCCATAAAAATAGCTGTGGCCATTTGGGAACCGATATACGGACGCGAAGCAATTGCCCAACAAAAACCGTATCAAGCCATGTTAAAAAATGGAATCTGGGTTGTTGAAGGTTCACTCCCGAAAGACTACGCTGGCGGCACGGCGATCGCCGAAATCGCTAAAGATGACGGAAGGGTTTTAAGAGTAAGTCATGGCAAATAGATCCCATGGCACATCACTCAACCCCTGACACGCAAACGCGCCGGGCAACGTAACGTTAAAAGGCAAAATGGTCGCCATAGTTCTACTACCGGGCATGGATGGCGCCGGCACACTGTTCGCCGATTTTGTAGCTGCGCTCGGGGCGGATTTCGTGCCGACGGTCGTTTCCTATCCAGCGGACCAGGCGCTCGGATATGGTGCTCTGGAAGAATTTGTCCGCGCCAGCTTGCCGCTGGACCAGCCGTTCTTGTTGCTGGGCGACTCTTTCTCCGGCCCTGTTGCCATTTCGCTGGCGGCTTCGAGACCGGCCGGCCTTATCGGGCTGATACTCTGCTGCTCGTTCGCCCGCTACCCTATTCCCGCTTCGCGACCGATCAAGATGCTGATTAACTTTCTGCCGATGAAGAGCAATTTAATCTCATTGATTGGCCCTTTTCTTCTAGGCAGCTTTTCTTCAGGGGGCCTTCGGAAAACATTAAGGCAGACGCTGGGTCAAGTCCCGGCAAGCACCTTGCGAGCACGTATTCTGGCCATCATCGAAACCGATTATTCAGAGAAACTCAAAGAGATTCAAGTGCCGATTTTGTATTTGCAGGCGTCGGGAGACCATATCGTTCCATCGTCTGCTGCCAGACATATTGCGATGCTGGCCCCGTCTGTGCAGATCGCCACTTTTAAGGGGCCGCATCTTTTATTGCAGGTGTTGGCTGCTGAAGTTGCTGTGGTCGTCAAGCATTTTTCAGGACAGGCTGTGCAGGCTTTTAATACGGCGGTTGACAAAGATGCGCAGTAAGCTGTGTAGAACGCATAGGTAAATCAATGTTTATTAGCCTGCTTGCGACATTTCTAGGTGGCTTGTTACTTTATCTTGGCTGGTGGGCATCGTGCTGAAATATTTTAAGGGCGCGTCAAATACGCACTAACATTACGCTCCGCTCGGAGCCTCTCACGCGCTCCGGTGAGTTTCAATCCTGGAAAGCCTTTTAATGGATTCTCTACCGCATTTATTTTTAATAATCGTTTCGCTGATTGCAACCGGACTTTCTTGGAGCCGAATATTTGGTAAAAGAACTTATTGGCCGATCAAATTTGTTTATCTGGTTTTGTCAGCCATTCCCCTTGTTGGGCCTATTTTCTATTTGCTCATCGAGCCGCCGGAGAGCACTCCAATCACAGCTCCAACCGAAGTGCGATGGACTAGCAGTGCAAAAGGCACACAGGTGTGGCCATCTTTTGCACCGCTGATTGGCTGTTTACGGCGACTTCTTGGAATAAAGAGTGATAGTGAAAGATAAAGCCAGGGGCCGCTATGAGCAAAAAATACCTGACCTCGCACTGGGCGCCATTGTTTCTATAAGCGGCGCAACAGCCTGCTGCTTCCTCGCAGGCCCCAATGGGACGCTACGGATATTCGCCTTTTGGTGTGCCGGCATCATCGTTTTGCATTTATGGAGCAGCAACTCCCGTGCAGCCAGGATCACTGCTGCAGTGATCCTCCCAGCGATCCTGTTGCAATACATGTTGCCAAATAGCTTCCGATCGGCAATAGCCGCTTTGCCGACAGCAAATTGCGACGAATGACCGAAGGAGCCGCATCGGATCAGTCCATCGTCATCGATGAATCACCACCATCAACGCCTTCGCCTCGGTCTTGCCGGTGTTGCGGATCGCGTGATTCTTATCTGCTTGATAATGCGCGGTGCCGCCCAGTTTGATTTTTTTCTTATTGCCGTCCACTTCGACCTCTATCCCGCCGTGCAATACGGTCAAATATTCCATGGTTCCAGGATCGTGCGGGTTGGACACCAGCGCGCCGTTCGGGGCTAGCGTCAACTCATACCACTCGTATTTCCCTGCCAGTTCCATCGGCCCCAGGATCCGCAGCACGTAGCCGGCATGGTGGCCCGGCAGGGTCGGCGTTTCATGCGGTTCCATCACTTGTATCGCTTCCTGCTCGCGTGGCTCGGTGGCAAGCAATTCTTCGATGCCGATGCCCAGCGCGTTGGCCAGCCGCCATGCCACCGCGATGGTGGGATTGGCTTTCTCACGTTCAATTTGCGACAGCATGGATTTTGAGACGCCCGCTGCGCGCGACAGGTCTTCCAGTGTCAATCCCCTTTTCAGGCGTAGTTTTTGTAAGGTCGCGCCAACTTCCGGCGGCGTATTCTGGACTGTGGGCGTTTTCATAAAAGGTGCTTGCAATGTGTGATGAGAGTGATAGTATCCGCTATACTGCACAACGGTTCGATATAGTGGATTTTCTAGATATTGCCAAAATGTGCATCCTAACAGATGAATGGCGTATCAGATATGTTCGGCTGCTATCGTGATTTTTGCCAGTTCGCCGGCCTGCTCACTTGCCAACTTATGCAACTTTTTTTATTAATTAGGGACCGTCATGAACGTAAGTAATTCGAAGCAAAGTTTTTACACCGGACTGGCAAGCAATCTTGAGTTGATGCGCGAGCAAGGCTTGTACAAGCCGGAACGTGTGATCGCATCGCGCCAAGGTGCCGAAGTGGTGTGCGACGATGGCCGGACGCTGATCAATCTGTGCGCCAATAACTATCTGGGCTTGTCCGGCGACGAGTCGATGGTGCGGGCGGCGGTCGAAACCACCGAGAAATACGGTTACGGACTGTCGTCGGTGCGTTTCATTTGCGGCACGCAGACGGTGCATAAACAGTTGGAACAGGCGCTGTCGGAGTTCCTGGGCATGGAAGACACGATCCTGTACGCGGCCGCGTTCGATGCCAACGGCGGCGTGTTCGAGCCGCTGTTCGATGAGCAGGATGCGATCATCTCCGATGCGTTGAATCACGCTTCTATCATCGACGGCATCCGTCTGTGCAAGGCAGCACGCTATCGTTATGCGCACAACGACCTGGCCGATCTGGAAGCGCAATTGCAGGCGGCGGCGGACAAGCGCCACAAAGTGATCGTGACCGACGGTGTGTTTTCGATGGATGGCACGATTGCCCAGCTCGACAAGATTTGCGATCTGGCCGACCGCTACGGTGCATTGGTCATGATCGATGAATGCCATGCCACCGGCTTCATGGGGGCCACCGGCCGCGGCACGCACGAACATCATCAGGTGATGGGCCGGATCGACATCATCACCGGCACCTTGGGCAAAGCCTTGGGTGGAGCGATGGGCGGCTTCACCTCGGCGCGGCGCGAAGTAATAGCCATGCTGCGCCAGAAATCGCGGCCGTATCTGTTCTCCAACAGTCTGGCGCCGGCGATTGCAGGCGCTTCGCTGGCGGTGCTCAAACGCCTCTCCGACTCCACCGAGCTGCGCGACCGGCTGCATGCCAACACCGCTTTCTTCCGCAGCGAGATCACCAAATTGGGCTTCACCATCAAGCCTGGCACGCATCCGATCGTGCCGGTGATGCTGTTCGAAGCACAGCTGGCGCAACAGTTCGCCCAGCGCTTGTATGAGCTTGGTGTGCTGGTGACCGGCTTCTTTTATCCGGTGGTGCCGATGGGACAGGCGCGGGTGCGAGTGCAGATGTCGGCCGCGCACAGTACCGAGCAATTGACCAGGGCGCTGGCGGCATTTGCCCAGGCGGGACACGAGTTGGGCTTGTTGAAGAACGAAGGAAAGTGAACATGGAAAGAATTCTGGTAATCGGCGCCAATGGGCAAATCGGCAGTGAACTGGTGGAAGCGCTGACGGCGACGCATGGCGCCGACAATGTGATTGCCGCGGATATCGGCTTGCGTAGTCTGTATGCGGCCAACCGTTATGAATCGCTGGATGTGCTCGATAGCGAGCGCGTGGCGCAGGTCGTCGATCAATACGAAGTGACCCAGGTGTATCAGCTGGCGGCCTTATTGTCGGTTACCGGGGAGCAGGCGCCGATCAAGGCCTGGACCCTGAATATGAACGGCTTGCTGAACATCCTGGAACTGGCGCGCGAGCGCGGCCAGGCCGGCAAGCCATTGCGCGTGTTCTGGCCGTCGTCGATCGCCGCTTTCGGCCCGAATACGCCCGCGGTCGATACGCCGCAGGTAACGGTGATGGACCCGACCACCATTTACGGCATCAGCAAATTGGCGGGAGAACGGCTGTGCGAATACTACTTCGCCAAATTCGGCGTCGATGTGCGCAGCATTCGCTACCCCGGCATCATCAGCCACAAATCGCCGCCGGGCGGCGGCACCACGGATTACGCAATTGCGATTTTCCATGCGGCCAAGCGGCACGAAGAATACGTGTGCTACCTCGGACCGGAAACCACGCTGCCGATGATTTACATGCCCGACGCGATTCGCGCCACCATCGAATTGATGGAAGCACCGGCGGCGCAGGTACAGGTTCGTTCGTCGTACAACGTGGCCGGCGTGAGCTTTAATCCGCGCGAACTGGCGTTGGCGATTCAACAGCAGCTGCCGCAGTTCCGCATCCGTTACCAGCCCGACGGTCGGCAACAGATCGCCGACAGCTGGCCGCAAAGCCTGGATGACGCAGCCGCCCGCGCCGATTGGGGCTGGCGCGCCGAGGTCGGCGTCGACCAACTGGTCGAGGACATGCTGGCCAACATCAAGGTGCAGGCTTATGAACTCGGTCACGCGGCTTGAATGAAGTAGGGTGGAAAAGCGTAGCGCCTTCCACCGCAGCGAAGCTCGCTTGATCGGCGGCGTGCAATACGTCGGAAAGGTGTAGCAGGGGTTTCAGATGGCATGCCATCTGCCTGCGCAACGGTATCCGCTTGCAAGCGGATACGCGCCCTGCAAGGGCTGTGCTTTTCCGACCTACCTGGTCAAGCCGGCAGCAGCCGCAAACAGGTAATTTCGGACGGCGCCCATAACCTCTTGGGCGGTCCCCAATAACCGGTGCCGCGGCTGGTGTACACCCACAAATTGCGCAGCTTGTTAAGCCCGGCGATATAGGGTTGTTGCAGCGGCACGAAAAAATTCCACGGAAAGAACTGTCCGCCATGCGTATGGCCGGATAACTGCAGGTCGAAGCCGGCATCGGCCGCGGCTGCGGCGGAGCGCGGCTGATGCGCCAGCAACAGTTTTACGCCGACCTGGCTGGGACCGCCGGCCAGCGCGGCGTGCGGATCGCTACGATGCGCCTCGTCGAAATGGTGGGCGGTATAGTCGGTCACGCCGGCTACCAGCAGCGATGCGCCTTGATGCTCCAGCACCACATGCTCGTTCATCAGCACCGTCAAGCCGAGCCGCCGCACTTCGGCAATCCAGTCGTGTGCATTCGAGTAATACTCGTGATTTCCGGTAACAAAATAAGCGCCATGCCGCGCCGCCAGGTTTGCCAGCGGCGCCGTGTGCGGCGCCAACTGGCTAACGCTGCCGTCGACCAGGTCGCCGGTCACGGCGATCAAATCGGCGTCAAGTGAATTCACTCGTTCGACGATTGCTTGCAGATAAGGACGTTTGATGGTCGGGCCGACGTGGATGTCGCAAATTTGAACAATCCTGAAGCCATGCAAAGCAAGCGGCAGATTCGCGATCGGCACATCGACATGGACCACCCGCGCCAAGCGTCTGGCGTTGACAAAACCGATCACACTCACCAGTCCTGCCAGCAGCGGTACAGCCAACGCAGTCCAGCCCGAGACTTGCGCGACATTCGTGCCGAACAACGGGACCAGTAGCAAGTAAATCTGGCGCAACAGCGTCAGCAACAATAAGGACGAGAACACACCCATCGCCAGCATGCCGGCCCATGCCAGCCGATCCGACCATGACTGGCTTTTAACGACGGATGCCAGCAAACCGGCAGGAATCAGCAAAAACGACAAAGGCAACCACCAAGCCAGCAATGACTGCAGAATCGGAGCCGCCGTCAGATCCGGCAACAAGAGCCATCCGATCAATGCGTGCAGGACGCCGAGCAAGAACAGCGTGACAACGATGACTAAACGCGAGGGCATGTGCTACCTATATGAGATGGGAACGACGCTGAGCGACGGCGATTTGAGCGATAACTGAACTCTATGTTGGTGCTCAGGCGCGCGTTTCAAGTCAGGATTATTGCGTCGGAACAATCTGGAACGCCAGGCCAGACTCTATCGCCTCGTTTGAATCGATGATCGCCATCTCGCGTACCCGCGCGCCCGATGGCCCTTGCCAGGCCCAGCGGATCATTTGATCGAGCACATCGGGCTGACCTGAAATGAGCGCTTCGACCGAGCCGTCGAGCCGGTTGCGGACCCAGCCCGATAGCTTGAGCCGCCTGGCTTCGGCCTGGAAGGTGGCGCGATAGTTGACGCCTTGCACGATGCCGCTGATGCGCAAATGTTTGCTTGGTTGCTGTGCCATGTTTGTGCTCGGAAATGGTTAGTCAGGACAGTTGCGCCAGCGTGTCGGCATCGGCGACGCCGCCAAAATATTTCTGCAAGCAATCGTTAAACACCTGATTATCAGCGCTGGCCTGCGCGAACAAGGTCATAGCCGATTGAAATTTCATATCATCCGGATAAGCAAAAATAGCTTCGATAGTGCGGCCGTCAAGCTCCGCCACGATCCGGCTGCACTGGCGCAACCTGGGACCGAGCAGCGGGTGTTCCAAATAGGCCCGGGCTTCCTGCAGCGACGAAATCGCGAACTTGCGCGCCATGGCGCTGTGGCCCAGTCCCTCGATCTGTGGAAAAACGAACCACATCCAATGCGTGCGTTTGCGCCCTGCGCGCAGTTCAGCGCAGACGCTGTCGAACAGCGGCTGTTGGGCCTCCACGAAGCGTTGCAAATCGTAGGGATCGTTCATTTTTTTCTCCGGAGATGCGCGAGATTGCAGCATGCGCTTTTGGCTGCAAGGTGCAATACTTTGCAGTGCCCTGCCCCGCAAATAGTTGAATCAAATGACTATCGCCACCTTCCGTTTCTATGAAGAACTGAACGGCTTCCTCGCGCCCGAACGGCGCCGGCGCGAATTCCAATGCTCATGTGCGCGGGCGGCGACCACCAAACATATGATCGAAGCGCTTGGCGTGCCGCATACCGAGGTCGAATTGGTGCTGCTCAATGGCGAGTCGGTGGGCTTCGACCGCTTGCTGAAAAACGGCGACCGGGTGGCGGTCTATCCCAAGTTCGAGGCGCTAGACATCAGTCCGCTGCTGCAGGTGCGCGAACATCCAATGCGCGTCACGCGGTTTGTGGCCGACGCCCATCTGGGCGGGCTGGCGCACCTGCTGCGGATGACCGGCTTCGACACCTTGTACGACAACAATTTCGAAGACAGCGAAATCGAAAACATCGCCGCCCGCGAAGGCCGCATCGTGCTCACGCGCGACCGCGAGCTGCTCAAGCGCCGCACCATCACGCACGGCTGCTACGTCCACGCGATCAAGTCGACCCAACAGTTGGGCGAAATATTCGATCGGCTGGACCTGGCACGCAGCGCACGACCATTCACCCTATGCCTGCATTGCAACGCACCATTACGCGCGATCGACAAGTCGCAGGTACAGCTGCGCGTGCCGCCGGCCGTGCGCGAACGCTTCGAGCACTTCAGCACCTGCGATGTGTGTCTGCGCGTGTTTTGGGAAGGCTCGCACTGGCGCTGCATGCGCACATTGCTGGACGGGATCATGCCGGCAGGTTAATCAGGCCCAGGGATTTTGTTTTACCTGGCAATCGCTACCGCGGCATGCCTGACCTATACTTTTATCGCGACCTCCGTGGCGCTTGCCCCCTTGGTCCCAATTAACAGGAGCAATGATGAGCACTTCACACCATGCAATCCGCTTCCCCGGCGAGAGCGGCGAATACCGGACGGCCCGAGATGCATTGCTGGACGCGGAAATCGCACTACGCCGGCAACAGGAAGCGGTTGCGGCCTTGCGCAGAAATTTGCCGCTTGGCGGAGCCATCAAGGAAGATTATCTGTTCAATGAACTCGGCCCCGATCTCAATGCGATCGAGGCCAGAAAAGCAGGCCGGGTATCGGACCTGTTGCGCGAGGGAGTGTTCGATGAAAGCGCGCCCGATGTCGATGCGGAAGATGAAGAAAAAACGGTTCGCCTGTCGGAGCTGTTCAGCGACGGCAAGGATAGCCTGATCGTCTACAGCTTCATGTACGGCCCGGAGATGCAGCAGCCGTGCCCGGCCTGCACCTCCATCCTGGACGGGCTCAACGGCAGCGTGCCGCATGCGCTGCAGCGGGTCAACGTGGCGGTGGTCGCCAAATCGCCGATCCAGCGCATCCAGACCTTCGCCCGCCAGCGCGGCTGGCACAATCTGCGCCTGTTGTCCTCGGCCCACAACAGCTACAACGCCGATTATCACGGCGAGACGCCGGACGGCAAGCAGATCCCGGCGCTCAACGTATTCGTGCGGCGTCAGGGCCGGATCCATCACTTCTACAACGCCGAGTTGCTGTACGCCCCCAGCGATCCCGGCCAGCATGCGCGCCACGCCGATGCGATTTGGCCGCTGTGGCACTTGTTCGACCTGACACCGGATGGACGCGGCAGCGACTGGCACCCGCGGCTGGCCTACGACCAGGTGTAAGGACGGCAAGCAAAGGAAAGCATGCCATGCCGAAAAACATCATTCTCGCAGCCTCCTTTGCCGCCACCGCGCCGGAAAAACTGTACGACATGTATCTCGATCCGGTGGCTCATGCGGCGTTCACCGGCGCCCCCGTGACCATAGCAGCGCATCCCGGCGCCGCCTTCAGCGCCTTTGACGGCGAGTTGTCCGGCACCATGCTCCACGTCGAGCCGAAGCGGCTGATCGTACAAACCTGGCGCTCCGCGCACTGGGCTGGCGAGGCCATCGACTCGGTGCTCGTTCTTACTTTCTGGCCGCAGGGAGACGGTGCGCGCATCGAGCTGATGCACATCAATGTTCCCGACGATGACTTCGCCGGGGTCAGCCGCGGCTGGGAGCAGTATTACTGGACGCCGTGGCGGGCTTACCTGGACCATGACCCGCCGCTGCCATGAGCTCTTCGAGGTCGGAGGCCTGCATTGTCGTCGGTCGACGAGTAAATGATCTCTAAAAAGTTCCCTTAAATAAATAAATATGATAAATTTGCACCGCAACTTTCCTGTTGGAAATGACAGGCGAGAAGCGTCTTTGATCCTCAATTATTTGAAAGGTACAGATATGAAACTTTTCTCAAGCTCCGCCCAAGTCAACACTGCAACTGCCCCAACTCCTCCGGACACTGAACGTTCGAACAACCGTCGTCCACGGCATCAAAAATAAATTTAGCGAACCGGGCCGGTGGGCTGCAAAGCCCACCGGCCCTGTCAGTCTGACCCGACTCAAGCCAGCAATCGGAACGCGCGCTCCCGCAGGTAAACCCGGACGCCGTCGATCAGCGAACTGGAATACAGCCCGAATCCCACGACCGGCAAGTCCGGCAGCAAGAACGCCGCGTGCTGCTCCAGGAACAGGCTCACTACACTGGCAGGCACCACAGGCTTGCAGCGAGCCAGCGTGATGTGCGGGCTGTAGCGACGCTTCTCCGGCAGGAAGCCCTCCCCGGCCAGCGCGCCGGCAACTTCCGCGTGCAGTCTCAACAGTTGCGGGTTGTCGCGCACCCCGACCCACAGCGTGACCGCGCCACCAGCGGCGGCGAAGCGGCCTACCCGTTCCAGCGTCAATGAGAACGCCGGCAGCGCTACCGCCTGCAGCGCGGCCCCCATGCGCTCGACGTCGGCTTCGCCCAGATAATGCAGCGTCAAGTGCATCTGATCCTGCGCGATCAGTCGCATCCCCGGCATCGGCAGTGGTTCTATGCGTGCCAGCTCCGCGGTCGCGGCGGCTGGCAGGTCAACAGCGATGAACAACCTTGGCATACCCTCTCCCACGACATGGAAAACTGCGAACAACAGTCGAATTTGCAGTCTAGTAAAAAGGAACAGGCTGTCAAAGCGCAATGCATAAGCCCAGTTGACCGGCTTAACGTAGTAACATGTGTCCCGGCTGCAACTAAATTCGTTTGTCAAAGTTTAAAATTTTTCAAGAAAGAGAGATTGATATGAGTCGTTGGGGGTCCAAGGCGGTCTACAGTATTGCGCTGGCGTGTTTGATGACGCCATACATCGCGCCAGCCGCGCCCGTCGCCCCGGCTATGAAGCCGGATGCCGTTGCCGCTGGATCGAACAGTGCGCCAAAGACCAGCCAGGCAGACCAGGAGATCAAAGTGCTCAAGGACGTGGCCCAGGTGCGCCCGACGGATAAAACGCCATGGTTGCGCATGACGCAGATCAAGTTTGACGCAGGCAATTATGGCGACGCAGTCACATACGCGTTGGAAGTATTGCAGCGCGATCCTGCGGATAAGTTTGCGAAAGGTATTGTGGCTTTAGGCAGTCTCAAATTGTCGATCAAAGCGCTGAATGATTTGAGCGCACAGAACAATTTGAACGGGACGGTCCTTGCCGATGCGCAAAACCAGGCAAAAATGTTGCGCGAAAGCCTGGGCGAAACAGGAGTAGTTTCAGCAGCAGCGCCGGAACAAAAAACCACCCCTCCTGCCAAGAAAAAGGCCGTGCGCGCCGTCAATCGTAGCGCCGCACCAAAAGCCGGTGGCGATACACAGCCGTTCAGTAACTTGCAATAATCCTGCGCGATAGGTAGGCGCGGCTGCGACACCCGCCGGCTTACCGTTGCAGCGTCGCCCCGCCGTCCCACAGCACCATGGCGGGCATGCTGCGCTTGTCGCTGACCGCTTGGTGCAACGCATCGTAGCTTTGGTGCAGCAGCGACGCAATTTCGGCCCAATCGGCGTCTTCGGCGCCACCCGCATCTGCGCGGGTATCACGGATGTTCATGGCTGCGGCGCGCAACTGGCCGTACTGCAGGGTCGAAGCGGCCGAGACATGATAGACAGACGCTGCCGCTTCAGCGCAGGCGCGTCCCAATGCGCTTTTCGGATAGTTGACGCGGTCGCGATGCACTATCCACCACTCCAGTTCCAGCGCTGCCGCGCGCTGGACGTCGAAATCCACATTGCCGGTGCTGCGGATCAGGCCGAAGTAAGTGTTTAGCGCGGGCAATGCCAGTTCGTAATCGCTGCGTCGCTTGCCGTCCTTGAAGGTGAACGCGGCGGCCGTGCCGTAGTAGGCCCCAAGATAGGACCTGAGCAAGGGGAACTGATACTGGCTGCGCAACATCTGCGCCAATTCGATGAACAGCGCCGCCGGCTGGCGATCGTAGTACGAGCGCCACATCTTGGTCTCCAATTGTCCCAGGGTCACCGGATCGAACTGGCGCAGGTCGCGCTGCAAGGGCCAGAAGATATCGACTCCGGCGTACAGCAACAGGACCGCCAGGATGATCAGGAACACGCGTCGCATGATGCACTTGCCGGGGCGTTTATTTGACCATGCGCTGCAGCACCGCGGCCAGCGCCTGATCTTCCAACACCGGGTACGTGTTCAATTCCATCAGATCGCTCCACATCAGCGCGAATTCAGCCAGCGCCTGCGGGTCGTCGGTCTCCACCAGATCGAATCCGCCGTTGAAATCGGCGCGGGTCCAGCGCCCCAGCAGCGTCACGCCTTTGGGCGGCAATCCCCCGGTTTTCTGGAAGCGGGCGATGGCCTCATTGCGAATTTGCGCATCGGCTTTCCACGAGAACGTCGTGATGAATTTCATGCTGTTTCTCCTTGTTGATGCGCCTGCGGTCAGGCTGCACCTACAAAGAATAATGCAAAAAAATCAAAATTCCAGTTGCAAAAAATTCTTTACTACCCGGGATTAAATACTTGCTTACAAATACGTTGTCACGCTGAAGAAGCCTGGGCTTGGTAGCGCCGCACAATGCAATCAATGCTGGCCCAGAATGCCGGCAGCAGGTCGGCCACGGCGCTCATGCCGCCGCTCTTGATGTCGCGCTGCAGAACGTCGCAATGCGCTATCGCATCGTGCTCTCGCAATACCAGCAGCGCCCCCTTGAGGCGATGCAGCCGGCGCAGAAAAACACCGCCGTCGGCGCCGGCCGCCGCCTGCCGCAAAGCAGCCTGGTCCGCTTCCCAAGTCGCCAGGAAAGCGGCCTGCAGTTTTAGCGCAAACGCGCTGTTTTGCGCCGGGTCCGCCAGCGCGTCGATTGCGGCGGCAGGCGCTGCCGCGTTTCCCAGCACACGGTTGAGAGCATCGCCCAGCTGAACTATGCCGACCGGCTTGTGCAACACATAGGCAAACCCGTGCCGATCGGCGTCGCGATCCTGTTCGGTGCTGGCCGTGTTGACAATGATGGGCGTCATTATGCCGCGCTCACGCAAGGCTGACAGCAAGCCCTTGCCATCCATCACCGGCATGTTCAGGTCGCTCAGGATCACGTCATACGATTCAGTCAGGCAACGCTCCAGCGCCTGTTGCCCATGTTCCACGGTATCGATCCGGTAGTAGCCCAGCGCTATCAGTTGCGGTCCGATCAGAGCTCGGCTGACCGGGTCGTCCTCCACCACCAGCACCCGCTGGCGGCGCAACGCCGGAGCGGCAGGTACGGCTAAAAGCGGTCGCGCCGGTTGAACGTGACCCTGACCGCAGATGCTCAGCGCCAGGCGCAAGGCATCGCTGGCATAGGCGCTGAGCGCGATGACACTTGCTCGCCGTTCGGGATGCAAAGGGCCGTTGGGCGAGATCCAGACGGTATCGCAGAATGGCAGTGCGCCGAGTGCGCGCCAGGCCTCAGGCAAGGCCGCAGCGCCGGCGGCCAGCAACAGGATGGCGTCGGGCGACGCGCACGCTCGCGCTTGCTCGGGATCGGCAGCCCAGATCAATTTGACGGCCGGTAGCGAACGGGCTATGCCGGCTTCCAGCATGGCCCGCCAGCCTGGGGTATCGGACAACACGACAATGGTGTCAAATGCCACGTCCAGCGTGTCCTTATCGGCATCGCTCGCAGCAGCCGCAATCTGTAGCGGCAGTTCGACGCTAAAGATGCTGCCCACCCCCTGTTCGCTATCGACCGCGATACGCCCTTGCATCAAGTCGGTCAAGCGTTTACACAAGGACAATCCGAGTCCGGTGCCGCCGAAACGGCGCGCCACCGAGCCGTCGGCCTGGGAAAACGGCGTGAAGATGTCCTCTTGCCGATCTTCGGCGATGCCGATACCCGAATCCGATACCGAAAAACGCAGCCACGCCAGTTTGTCGTCCGCTGCGTGCGCGTCGATCAACTCAAGCTGTAGCGTGATTACGCCGGACTGGGTGAACTTGGCGGCATTGCCGAGCAGGTTCATCAGGATCTGCGCAATCCGATGACTGTCGCCCAGCAACAAGGCCGGCAATTGCGGCGAGCTGAAGCAAAAAAAGTGCACATTCTTGGCGGCGATCAGCGGCGCGAAGGTCTGCGCGCAGCGTTCCGCCAACGCGTGCGGACTGAACGGCTCGCTGTGCAGCGTCAACTCGTTGGCCTCGACTTTGGAGAAGTCCAGGATGTCGTTGATCAACGCCAGCAGCGCATCGAAGGAGCGCCGTATCGTGCCGACCCGCTCTTTTTGCGGCAGAGACAGGCTCTCCATATCGAGCAATTCGAGATTGCCCAAGGCTCCGTGCAGCGGGGTGCGGATTTCATGGCTCATGGTGGCCAGGAACATCGACTTGGCCTGATTGGCCTGATCGGCGGCGAGTTTGGCTTGATGCATCAGGCGTTCGGCATGTTTGCGTTCGCTGATATCGGTGAGGCCGAACAGCACCACGTCGCGCTCGCGGTAACGGGTGTGGGAAAACGCCGCGGCAACGTCGCGCAGGCCGCCCTCGCCGGCCGCATCTTCCACCGTTGCTTCCGCAAAGTGGAGCTTGCCGGGCGTGCGCGCGCCAGCGCCAGACGCGGTCAGCAACTGCCGATAAAACGCCGCCTCGCCGTTTGCCGCATGGTGCACCAGCTTGGCGGCAATCTCGTTTTGCAGCACCATCTCGCCGCTCAGCGGATCGACCACGCCCAAGCCGACCGGGGCGGTCTCGATCACGGTGCGGTTAAACGCTTCACTGTCATGCATCCGTTGCGAGTGGAGTTGCAGCGGAGTAAACACGAAACGATCGAGGGTGATAACGAAGGCCCACAGGATCGCCAGCAGCAAGAACATCAGGGCGAGCAGCCAGGACAGCTCCGGCCATAGTCCGGCAAGGATGGTGGTCCAGTCGAACGCATACACGGCGATCCAGTTCGGCCCCGGGACGGTCTGCGTGACAAAGTAGACGCCGCCGCGGCGTGCGATCTGCACATGGTCGTCGGCCTTGCTCAGGACGTCGGGATGGGCCAGCAATGTGCCGCTCCAGCTCTGCTCGACGGCGTCGTTCACATCGACGCCGAACAAATGCCGATGCCTGCGCGCCACCACAAAAAAACCGCGCTCATGCGCGCCATTTTGAAAAAGATGGGCAAATTGCTTGAGCGGCACCACCACGGAAATCACCGCCGCCCGCCGGCCGCCGAGAAAAACCGGGCTGGCGAAATGGGTGATCAATTGACCGTCGAACGGGTCGTCAT
Organism: Paraherbaspirillum soli; assembly: GCF_042654985.1. Taxonomy (NCBI): domain Bacteria; kingdom Pseudomonadati; phylum Pseudomonadota; class Betaproteobacteria; order Burkholderiales; family Oxalobacteraceae; genus Paraherbaspirillum; species Paraherbaspirillum soli. The sequence continues at coordinate 250,617 of NZ_JBHSMT010000028.1, forward strand.
ACAGGCTGATCCAGAAGACGCGCTGGCGCTTCAGGGTCTCGGTCGAATACTGGGACAGCTCCTGCTCGACCTTGGCAACACGCTGGTGGATCAGGTCCGGCATAGCGCCCTGCCGCGCCGCTTGCAACAGCGGCGGCCGCAGCGGCGGGATAGTCGCCAGGAACCGCTGGTCGGGTGTGTAGGTAAAACCGCCGAGAAAATGACCGGTGTCGCGTTGCCGGAAACCTGGCGCCGGCGATACTTCGCGGATGATGCCGAACAGCGACGTCAGACGGTCTTGATCGGCAGGCGTGGTCAGCGTGGTGAGCACCGAGAACGGCGCAGCGGTCAGGTCGGGTTCGGTCAGGGTGACGCCATGCTCGGTCGCCAGCCGCTGGCGGTACTTCTGTACAGGGATGCCGTCGCGCTGGTGCAAGGTCCAGAGCGCCTCATAATTTTCGACGTACTGTTTCAAGCCCACTTCGTAGCGGTCAACCCCGGTCTTGACCAGTTCGCGCTGGCGCGCAAACACGTGCTGCTGGTCATTGATAAAGCGCTGTACCCGGGAATTGATGCCGACCGCCATGGTCAGCAGGACCACCAGCGTCAACAGCGCCGCACCGCCGTATAGCAGGCGCTTGGCATAGCGTCCGGACACCTCCGGCAGGATCGCCGCAACGCCCGGCGGCACCAGCCGGGTCCGCAGCCATTGCGCTACCCGCTGCCTGCGGGTCATGTCGGATCGGATCCCGGATCGGGCTGGCGATGCGTTCCTCCCATGCGGCCGAAGGCATTGATCAGCTCAATATCATTGCGCGCGCCCAGCTTGATCATGGCTTTCTTTTTCTGCGTGCTGATGGTTTTCAGGCTGCGCTTGGTTTGCAACGCGATCTCGGTCACCGTCATGCCCGACACAAACAGGCGCAACACTTCCACTTCGCGCACCGACAATTTGACCGCCGACAGCAATTGCGCGCCTGGATTGTTTTCCAGCATATATTCCAGCATGGCCTTGGACGTTGTGGGGTCCAGATATCGTTCGCCGCGCATCACGCTGCGCACCACCATCGGCAGCGCGGAAAATTCACCGCTGCTCTTGCTGATAAAACCCAACACCCCCAAGCGCATCGCCTGCCGCACCACCACGATATCGTCGTGCGCGGTCAGCAGCACGATCTTCAGCGCCGGATACATGCGCCGCACCCGTTCCAGCATGTGCATCCCATCCGGTTCGCTGTCGCCTTCGAACGAGTAATCCGTAATCAGGATGTCGCACGGCACCTGGCGCAGCGTCTCGAATAACTCCGAGATCGTCACCGCCGCAGACAGCAGGTGAATATCGGATTCGTTCTCAAACATATTACTGACGCCCAGGATGACGACCGGATGGTCGTCGGCCACGACCACATTGATAGCAGGCGCACTATCCCGCGATGAAACATCTGAGATATCTGCTTGCACTATTGAAATGGGTTCTGTCATAGATAAAATGGATGAAAAAGCACCGATTTGCTCGGTTTAGTAGGATTCGGCATAAGAATATTCTTATTATTGCTGTTTTTCTAGTGTCGAAGAGAAATATTAAAGCGCTTGCTTGCCGCCTAGCGAGCTCAAGACAAATGGCTTTTACTGCAGGTTAATTGCAATTTCATTACTGCCGCACTGACAACACCCGGTTGCGCATCGGGAACCGTCAAGCGCTCGCCGGCGGCATGGTTGAGTTGATGATAGGCGGCGCTTCCGCCATCAAGCCGACCCAATGCAATGTCGACGCGGCTTGCGAGTCGGTTTTTGCCGCATGCATGGAGGCGTGATAGTGCCGCTTGTTGGCGTGCCGGACCGATCTCTGCCTGATGCGCTCGGTACGCTGGTCGCCATAGGCAACAATCTGCTCAAGCATGGCCGACAATTCCGGATCGCCATGCATTGCCTGCATCAATTGCCGCCACAGGTCGTATTCGTTCCAGCGCTTGAAGCGCATATACGCGGTGTGCCACTTGCCAAACTCCGGCGGCAAATTGTTCCACCGCGATCCGCCAGCCGCCACCTGCAGCACGGCCTCGATAAACAGGCGGTTGTTTTTACCGCGGACTCCCGGATCGCCGCGCTTTCCGGCTAACAGCGGCGCCAATTTTTCCCATTGATCATTTCGTAGTTGCATCATGATTCCTTTATCTTTCTACTTGGCGCATTCGATGCTCGGTCCGGGCTCATGTCCGTCGAGGCCGGATCGTTGCCGTTAGTGTCGGCCTATGTTTCGTCCGCACTATCCTTCGCTGGCAGATAGCGGGTACCGAGACCGGACGCCAATAACGCCGCTTCTACCTTCCCCCATGCCACAGCGTCGTAAGCCTCGCTGCCCCTTATCGCCTGCTGCGCCGAGTGAAACATGCGCCACATGGTCGGCATGCAACGCAAAGAGTTATCGGCAGCGCCCAATTGCCGGCGCAACCTGGACGCCAACGCAGGATTATGGGCAGCCCAGACATCCGCATAGGATTCCATCGCCGCCAGCGCATACGGATCCTTAGCCGTATCCAACACGTAACGTCCCTTACCCAAGTCAATAAACATCACTTACTCCTGATTCAAATTTGCACATACATCGTCGAGCGAGATTTCATTCAGTCCACGAGGCAACACAACCGGGACGTGAAATGTCGTGCAACCATTTTGCGGGGCGCCGAAGCGTAGAGAAATTGCTCGCGGTCCGCTTTTGTAGCAGGAGTATTCCTATACCGCTGTGTGCGTAACTTCCGATGTGCGCTTCACCAGATTCCCTCCTGCATGAACTGAATGACGACCGGGAATGCCAGCACCATCAACGTGACCGGAAGAATGAAGACCAACAACGGAAAAATCAGCTTCACCGGCACTTCCATTGCCTGCCTTTCAGCCCGCTGAAAACATTCGCACCGACGCCGTTCGGCTTGAAACTTCAACGTATTGGCCAAGCCGCTCCCCATGCGCTCGGCCTGGATCACGGCGTTGCTGAAATGGGTGATTTGCTTGATCCTGACCCGCTGCTCCATACGGCGCAACGCCTCGGCCCGGCTCAAGCCGGATTCCATGTCGTGCAGCATGCGCTTGAACTCGTGCTGCAAGAGGCCGCTCGGGCCTTTGTCGACCGCGTACTCAAGCGCGGCCGTGACCTTGCTGCCGGCGCTTACCGCCATGCTCAGCAGATCGAGGTAAATCGGCAGATGCCGCAAGATGGATTTCACATTTTCGGCCCGCATGTTGCGCAGCCAGATGCAGGGATAGAACATGCCCGCAATGGCGCACGGCGCCAGCAACAGCGAATAAAATCCAGGCAACATCAGCATAGCCAATCCGGCCAGCGAGCTTGCGGCAAGCGCGCAGAACAGACTGAGCGACACGAATTGCCGCTCGTTCATCAGCGCCGTCATGCCAGTCGTCGTCAGACGCCGGTGCGCGCTGGCCAGCCATTGCTGCGGATAGCGCCGGCCCCAGTTGCATTCCATGAACCGCACCGCAGGCCAGATCATCCGCAGTGCGCGCGGCAAAGGATAGCGCCAGCTTCGGTCTTCTCTCGGCACTGCAATCAGCAGCAGCTGCCACAGATAAAACAAAATGCAGCAGAGCAGGCAGAACGTGCCGACAGCGGCGGCGACAATAAATAGCATCATGATTTACACATCGATATCGGTTATTTTGCGGATCGTCAGATAGCCCAGTATTTCCATGACCGCGATCGCAGCCAGCGTGCCCCAGCCGAAGGGCGAGTGAAACAACGGCGCCATCGCCAGCGGCTCCACCAAATGCAAAGCAAGCAACAGCAGCAAAGGCAGGCAGCACATCGCCAATCCTTGCACCTTGCCGATTAACGCCAAATTCCGGATCCTCGCTTCAATCCGATGCTTCTCGCGCAGCGTTTTGGCGGCAGACTCCAGCACCCCGGCCAGATTGCCGCCGACTTCCCGAGCGACCGAGATAGCGGCTACCAGCTTCATCAAATCGTGCAACGGCAGCCGCCGCTCCATATTTTTCAGGGCCGGCTCCAGAGCCGCCCCTAGCTGGATCTCGCGCAGCAGCAGCGCTAGCTCAGCGGCCATCGGCAGCGGCGCTTGTTGCGCGGCAGCCGCCAGCGCGGCCGGCAAATCGGCGCCGGCCCGGAGTTCGCCGGCGACAGCCAGCAGCACGTCCGGCATTTGCATCTCGATCCGGCGCAGGCGCTTGGCCCTGGACCTGCGTGCGAACGGCTTAGGCAATAAGATGCTCATCGGATTTCCCTTAAGCCGCCGAGCGGCCGTGCTCCAGCTTGGACGTTTTCAAGAAGGCCCGCGCATCGTTGGCCGAACCGCCCAGCGGCGCACGCACCTGACGCTGATCTTGCGGTTTGGTCTTCCACCACATGCGGTAGATGATCCCGTCCCGCTTGACAAAGTGATGCCACAACGCGGCGGCGCCATGCAGTGCAACGGTGGCGTAGAACACCCGGCCCAGGATTTCATGCAGCATGACCATCCGCGTCACCAACTCGGTATCGCGCGGCACCAGGATCGGCAAATCGAAACCCAGCAGCGGCATCGGAATCGCCATGCCCTTGGCGTTGACGATAATCCAGCCGATCAGCGGCTCGGCCAGCAGCAAGGCGTAGATCGCCAGATGCACGGCATGCGCGGCGGCATGCTCGAAGCGGCTGCCGCCCGGCGCCGGGGGCATGCGCCGACCCAACAGCCGCACCGCCAGCCGTATCACGGTGAGAGCCAGCAAGGCAACGCCGCAGCCGATATGCAGCACCATCACGGAACGCATGGAGATGCCGCCGCGCTCAACCAGCACATGACGCAATTCGGCCGAAAATAAAATTGCCAGCATCAGCAGCACGGTCAGCCAATGAATGCCGACCAGCGGCCAGCTATAACGGTTTTTGTTGATTGTTTTCATGATTTCTCATCTCAAAGATCATATTTTTCGCGATCCGGCGCATCGCCACAAACTTCCTAAAAGGAATCTCAATGCCGCGAAAAAAAACGTTCCATGTACGAGAACATGGAACGCCTGAAAAAAAATGGTAGAACGTAGGGCGGATGAGCGAAGCGTTATCCGCCGTCTTGGATGCATCACACACCTGTGGCACATCCATCGGCGGATAACGCTACGCTCATCCGCCCTACTCAAAAGCGCCCTACTCGGATTCGCGCCTTAAAACGCCTTGGTCACATTCAAAAACAGCGAAGGCTGACGCTTCAATTGAAAGCCGTTCAGGTTTTGCGCCACAGGTTCGACGTATTCGACGCCGAGGCGATATCCCTTGAGCGGACCGGAACCCGCCATCGCATTCAGGCCGACACCCACTTCGACTACCTTGCCGCCGTAGTTGGCGGTATCGTCGTCGGGCATACCGGTGGTATGCGGGCCGTTGTACTCGCCCTTGATCGCGCCTTGCGCGGTGTATGACAGACGGCTGGTCATGTTGAGCCAGTCGGCCAGCTTATAGCCGCCCCAGCCGGTCAGATGCAGCTTATTGCCGAGCCGGTAGCCGGAAGCATTGGCATCCTGCATCGGCAGCACGGCATCGGCCTGCAAGCCCCAGTTCCATTTGCCGCTATGGCCGGTGTAGGTGATGCTGGGCATCGCATCCCAGGTGCCGCTGCCGAGCTGCATGCCGTAGTGGGTAAACTTGCCATTGACGTTCTTCTCGCTGACCGAGCCGGTCGGCACGCTGACGGTGGCGCCGACCTGCACATGGTGGGTGCCGTCATCGTACAAGCGGAACAAGGCGCTGACCGGGGTGTCCCCCATGCCGCGGGTGCTGTGCGTCATCGGTCCCATCCCGTGCCGCATCATCGGCAGGCCTTCCATCCCCATCGGCATTTCCATGAACATCGGCATCACCATGATGTTGAACCAGTCGGTCGGCGCATACATGATGTCCAGCATATGCATGTTCATCACCATGCTGGTCGGTTTCATATGATAGCCGGCAGCGTCCAGCTCGGCATTGCCGACGTTATCGGTCCCATGCTGCATACCGCCGCCCTGACGGGTTTGCGAAAAACGATAGCCGAACATCCACTCGCCTTTGGCGTGCATGTGGTCGTACATGACGCCGGCCGGGCCGTGGCTTTCTGGCGATGGCGTATCGGCGCCGTCATGTCCTTCATGGGCGTGTGCCGCGATGCCGGCGGTCAGCAGCAGCGCCGCCGCGGCGCAACGGCTCAGTTGGAAAAATGCTGGTTTGAAGCGTGGGGATTGTTGTGTTTGGGATTGCTTTTTCAATTTGATCTCTCTTGATAGTAAATAGAATTCGATGTCGTGCGGCGGACCGCTCAGGACATTGGTATTTGGAACAACTTGAGAGAGATCGGTGGAGCGCGGGAACGATAATCCGGCCAGTGTGCCGCCGGCTGTAAAACCTCGATCCAGGCGTGTGAAAAAAAAGCGATCGCAGCCGCGCTGACCAGCGTCACCGGCGGCAGCGCCGGCAAGCCGAAACTACCGGCATGGACGCCGCAAAACGGGCAAGTTTCGGCCGTGCCGGCGGCCTTCTTAGGAGCTGTGTCGGCAGGCGCTGCCGCATCCGGCGACGGCATGTGATGCGCGATCAAACCGAGGCCCATGATGGCCATCGGCTTGCCGCTGGCGTATGCCTTGCCTGCCGTGACCGACGGCGCCAATGCGTTGAGCAGGATCGCAAAAATCGCGATCCATGCATTCAACTTGATAAAGCGGCGCAGCGAGGAAGTCATGAGGATACTGGTCTGACGGAAAACCGCCATTGGACCAGCCGCCGCACGGCGGCGCGAACTTCCTCAAGTAAATCTCAAAGCTTGCTTTGTTAGTTAGTCAGCCCCGCGCACCCGGCGCGGCGGCACCGGCGGATACCCGAAAAATTCCAGCACGCTATTGACGACTTGTTCCCGGTCATTGTCGACGCAAATCATGTGATAGCTGTTTTCCAGCACCACCACCCGTACATCCGTTAGAGAGGCTTGCAGGAATTCGGCGGATTTCAAGCTGGTCAATTCGTCTTCGCGGGCATGCACCACCAATGTCGGACATGCGATATTGCGGGCGCCGGCGCGGACCCGGCGGCGTAGCCGGTCGACCTGGCGCACGCAGGCCAGCGGCACCCAGCGATAGTGAAAATTGTCGCCGCGCGCGAATTTGGCCTTGACGATGGCGCGCACAGTCGAATTCTTGATGCCGAACGGCTCGCCCTCTTCCACCTTCATCCTGCCCGGCAGCCCCGGAATCCAGTACACCAAGTGGCGCAATTGACGATACCAAGGGGTGGACCAGCCATCTATAAAAATAGGCGGCGCCAAGGTCACCAATTTCCCTTTGCTGTGCTGTACCCGATCGCATAGCGCCAGCGCCAGCAAGGACCCCATGCACATGCCAAGCACGTGGAACACCTCGTATTGAGCGGCCAATTCATGATAGCTGGCGACGACCGCATCGAGCCAGTCGTCGGCGCTGACCGATACCAGATCTTCGGGCTGGGTGCCGTGGCCAGGCAGGGTAACGGCGTGGGTTGCCACCCCGGCGCGTTGCAACACCTTATGCAAGGAGCCGAGATCGAATTGCGTACCGCCCAGGCCGTGGATCAGCAAGGCCCCGGTGCGAGCGCTCATGTCATGCTCCGTTGCTGAGCGGCCTCCTTGAGATTGAGCCGCCAGGCGCCGGCCACCATGGCGACCGATTCGTCGGCATCCAGCAGCACCGCACTCATGTCGGTCACGCTGGTCACACCGCCCGCCGGCAACAGCAGCCGGAAATTCAGGTCAGGCCGGGCATCGTCGTCCGTGTCGTCCAGCCAGCGGCGGCGCAGCTGCTCGCGATCGTCAGGATGTATATGCGCCAGCACCTGATCGAGATCGCTGAAGGCCGCCGCCGGCACGCCCAGCAATCCTTGCAGGTCGCCGTTCCAGAATATTTTCTTGCTGTGCGGGGCCAGGCTATAGACCAGTTGCCGGCTGACGGTCAGCGCCAGTTCGACATCGCTCTTCCACTGCCCGGCATCTTCGTGCAACTGTTCGCGGGTGGTTTTAAGCGCGCTGATCAGCAAGCTCAGGAGCGCGGCAACCGCAAGATAAAGCTGCGCCTCCAGCAGCGAATGGCTGGAAGTGTTGTCCGCCAGTTCGGCAAACGGGCCGGTGCCTTGCGCGGTATTCAACAACACCAGGAATGCCAGCATCGCGACCGCCAGCGAGCCGCCGCGGCCGCCCCACAACAGCGTCAGAACCGCAGCGAAAAATAGCGGCACGTAGGTCAGCGCAAAATTGATGCCGATCGAGAAGTTGACTATGCCGCCGCCGTCGAAAATCACAAAAGCTGTGAGCCCCATCGCAACAAATGCCGCCAGCCCGAGCAGGAAATCGTCGCGATTCCCTGGGTCCGAACGCATCGCGTGAAAACGCGACCAGCCGGCAAGTATCGGGGTCACGATCAGTATCCCGACCAGATCGGATGCGGCCCAAACGCGCGCGGTCGGCCAGAACGGCACGTCCAGCACCAGCAAGAACCAGGCCGCGCCGATCGCGGCGCTGACCGCGCTGCAAGCGGCGCCGATAATCAACAGGCGACGCAGGAAAAACAAGCCCTCCATCGGCGCCTGCGTCATCCGCACCAGCGCCACCACCATCGCGGCAATCCCGATTTCATCGGCGGCGAACAACACCGTGCGCAACAGGCTGCGATCCTCGATCCAGCCCAGCAGCAGTTGCGCCAGCACGAAGCCGGCGATCAGCGGCAGCCAGCGCGAGGTCTTGTTCAGCATGAAGGCGGCCACAGTGACGCCGGCCGGCAGCCAGATGTAACCGGTCGCGGCAATTGGTCCGTTGAGCTGGTGCGACATATAGCCCATGACCAGGTAGAGCAAGCCCCATAGCAGCGCGGCGACAATTTGATTGCTTAATTTCACGATGAATACCCTAATGGTGTTTGCCGATGAAAGCGTCTTTTAAAACACGCGTCCCATTTGCAGATACAGATTCCAGACTCCGCGCGGAGCAATCGCCAGCCCAAAATACAAGGGGCCAAGCAGGCTGTTCCCGCCCAAGAACACACTGGCGCTTTTCTTGTAACCGCCCTTGCCGAAGGCATCTCTGGTCTGCCAGACGTCGCCGACTTCCAGACTGCTGCCGAGCACCGTATTGCGCAATCCAGGCAAGCTCAGTTCCCGCATGTCGTTCAGGTAGGTCAGGCGGCCATACAGCAAATAGTTGCCGGTGAATTGGTCCGGTGCGTAAGCCGATAGATGCTGGAAGCCGCCGAGTGAGAAGCCAAGTCCGCCGTTGCCGTTGACCTCATTCGCTTGATTGCCGTAAGTGCCGGCGGCTTCCAGCCCCAGGTTGAGCGTGTGACGGCCGCGGCTGACCGCCCACAATGCTTTGGCCTGAGCGTCGCTGTAACTGTTGTCCACACCGCCAAACGCCTTGTTGCTGATCGCCGACAGGTAGTAGCCTTTACGCGGAAACAAAGGATCGTCGAGCTGATCGATGGTGAGCTGTGCGCGTGCCACCGGCTGCTTGGTCCGTTGCACCGGCAACAGCACTGGAGTCAACCCATCGTCCGATACAAAAAGCGCGCTATACGACGGCGACGCGACCTGCCATTGATAATTGACCCCGGCCCGGAACTCACCAAGCCGCCCGATCGGAATACCCAGGTCTACGCCAACTTTGGTGGTGTCTACCCGGAACGCGGTGACCGGCACCGTGTTTGCGTTGGTATCGCCGTCATCCGAGTAAACGTCGACGTGCCGCCGTCCGTATTCGGCATAAGGTGCGACATACAAGCCCAGCGTGTTCCAAATCGGTTGCCGCAATTCGGTATGCAAGCTTGCACGCTTGCCGCCCAGCACAGCATCGCTGCGCCATTCCAGCCCGCTTTGCGTAATCCACGGCAAGCGATGGCCGATCTGCAGATTGAAATCGCCGCGCCCGTCGAAATTGTTCGACACACCCAGGCCGTACAGCAGGAAGTGCGGCCCCCAGGATTTATCCTCGGCCTCTATCTGCAGTACATTGCGGCCGTCCCGATTCACAAGCTCTTGCGTAACGCGTTTGAAATCGCCGTTGGTCGACAAGCGCGCCATGTCCTGATTGAGCGCAAGGGGGTCGTAGCGATCGCCTTCCTGCACGTCCAGCGAACGCCGCACCATCGAGGCCGGCACCCGACCCCGGCTCTTGATCTCGATCGCGTCGATCCGGGTGTCCTGCGCCAGCAGCGGGCCGTTATGCCGGGCGGCCAGATAGGACTGCCATTGCTGCGGCGGCAGCGCCAGTGCCGCCAGTTTCTCCCGCTGGCGCTGCGCGGCGTCATAACCGGCCTTGACGCCGTCCTTGCCGCGTGAAAAATCTGAGAACGACAGATCGCCCAGATCCGGTTCGATCAGCACATCATCTGGCTTGAGCAAGCCGATTTGCTGCTTGACGTTCTGGCGCACCAGGATGGTCACCATCTGTTGCGCCACCGCGGCCGGCGAATCGAGCGTCGCCGGATCGTTCAACTCGGTCGCGATGTTGACCGCAATGATGACGTCGGCGCCCATCTCGCGCGCCAGCGTTACCGGCAAGTTGCGGACCAGGCCGCCGTCCACCAAAATGCGTCCATCCAGCTTGAGCGGTGCGAACAGGCCCGGCACCGCCATGCTGGCGCGAATCGCGCGCGGCAGCGAACCCTGCTTCAGCACCACCTCGGCGCCGGTCCCCAGATCGGTCGCCACCGCACGAAAAGGAATCGGCAATGCATCAAAGGAGATATTGGCCGGCAGTTGCGGCGTCCAGTTTTGCATCAGCGCCAGCAGCTTGTTGCCCTGCACCAGGCCGGCCGGCAGCTTCAGCTTGCCGTCGCCGTAACCGGCGGACAATCCGATCGGATATTGAAAATCGTCTTCCCGCTGCGACTGCGGCAATTCCGCCCGCTGATTCCGGTCAAAGGCAATATCGCTCAGATCGGTTTCAATCAATCTGCGATCCAGCTCGTCCGCTGACAACCCGCTCGCATACAGTCCGCCGACCACGGCCCCCATGCTGGTGGCCGCGACAACATCAACCGGCACGTGCATCTGTTCCAGCGCCTTGAGTACCCCAAGATGGGCATAGCCGCGGGCGCCGCCGCCCGACAAGACCAGGCCGATGCGCGGCCGTGCGCTTGCGGCTGTATCGGCGGCCGCTGCCGCGCTCACATGTGACGAGGGCAACACCAGCAGCACCGGCAGCAGGTAGTTACGCAGAGGGGAAACCAGCCAGGAAGGCGGGATACGACGATTCAAGAGATGCATCTTAGGAAACACGGGAAATTTAATTAACGCATGCGGATTTCCGGGTTACCCGCCGCAATCCTGGTGCTCGTTTATACCCGCTCCAGCCGATAACCGTAGTTGTAAACGGTGGAAATGACCAAGCCGTTTTTCGAGCGCAAGCCGAGCGTCGAACGCAGGTTGCTGACGTAGGTGGCGAGGCTGGCATCGTACTTGCGGTCGATCACGCCCCAGATGTGCTTGCTGAGAAAATCCTTGGTCAGAATGCGTCCGGCGTTGTTGAACAACAGCAGCGCCAGCTCGAACTCACGCAGCGGCAAACTGATGTCCTTGCCTTCGACCTGCACCGTGCGCGACTCGGTATTGAGCGTAAATTTGCCCACCGTGACGACTTCGGATTTTTCATTTTCGGGATAGTACTTGCGGACCTGGGCATTGACCCGGGCCAGCAATTCATGCTCGCGCACCGGCTTGGTCAAATAATCGTCGGCCCCGGAATCGAGCGCATGAACGATGTCTTTTTCACTATCGTGATGGGTCACCATGATGACCGGCAGCGTGTTGAACAAGGTCTGCCGCACCCATTTCAACACCTCGATGCCCGGCATGCCGGGCACATCCCAGTCGAGCAGCAGGACATCGACCGGCTGCGCCCGCACCAGTTCGATAAAACTGTCGCCGTCGGCGCGGATCACGGTGTCGTAGCCGCCGCGCTTGAGCAGGTTGGCAACCATATTGGCCTGGGCCGGGACGTCTTCTAGAATCGCAACGATCATATAAGCTCGATTAGTTGATGGATCACGGGCACCTCTAAAAACCGTAGCGAGCGGCCCAAGGTCGGAGCGAGAAGCACAGCTGTACGGAGGTACAGCGAGCATCGCAGCTCCGAGATTGGACCGCGCAGTAGGTTTGTAGAGGTGCCCTTATGGACTTTCCACTACTGGATCACTACTACCGGGCGCAGCCGGAACATGAACGAACGCCCATTCCTTATAGCTGCTTTGCCCCGCAAAGCCCTCATAACCCGAGGGGAATCCGCCCTGCTTTTGCGGCGCGCCTTCCGCCATGCTATACACCCCCATCACGCCGCCGTCCGGCGATTTGATGAGTCCCCACTCGGTATCGCCTGTCATTGGATCGCGATAGAGCTTGCGCAAGTGCCGTAGTGTATAGGGAACCCGGTCATCGCTCAACAGCGCCGCCAGCGTACGCGGATAACGGCTGCCGGTGGCGGAACGGTAATAGGAGGCGATCGCCTGCCGGTACTGGTCGCCGATGAACAACAGCTCCTGCTCTTGCTGGCGCTGGCGTTGTTTGGCCCATACCTGCGCCGCCCCGGTGGCAAACAGCGCCACCGCCGTCACCAGCAGCAGCACGGCGATATAGGCCATACCGCTTTGTCTGTGTTTACCATCCCGCATAACTGGTCCCGTCCAGCGCATTGCCCTTGGCGCCGCTCTTGACATCGGCCACGCCGGCGATCTCGCCGCTTTGCGGCAGCCAGCTATCGCGGCGGCCGGTGATCGGGTCCTGCGGTATTTCCTTTAAATAGCGCTCTGTCACCAGCACCTCCAGCGAGGCCGGATTGGTCGCATGATCGGCCCGATAATCGTCGATCGAGCCGCGCATGGTGAACAGGTTGTGGCGCAGCACGGTTTCCTTGGCGCGCGTGTTTTGCTTGAAATAACCTGGCGTCACCAGCGACATCAGCGCGCCGATGATGGCCATCACGACCAGCAGTTCGATCAGCGTGAATCCTGCACCGCGACTCTTGTGATTTTTACCATTCATTGTAGGGAACTCCATTGAGACCGGGCTTTTTGCTGCTGGAGCGGATATCGAAGACATCGCTGCCGGAAGAAAACGACTCCGGTGAACTATCGTAGCTGCGCGTTTCCCAGCTGTCGGCAGGCGACTTGCCGTCGCAGCTGTCGCACATCGGGTCCGGCGGCAGACGGCGCAGGAAATACAGTTTCGCGCCGCTCGGGTCCTTTTTGTTGGCGACGCCTTCCACCAGTACATTCAGGTCGGGCGGATAGCCGCTCTGCTCGATCGACTTCTCGATGCTGCCGTCGGCAGTGGCGCGCTTGTAGGCGTCGATCGCGGTCCGCACCGTTGCCAGCGTTTGCCGCATTTCAGCCTCCTGGCGGCGCTGCTTGATCAGGTCGCTCACCGGCGCTGCCACGGTCATCAGCAATGCCAGCAGCGTCAGCGCTGCCAGCAATTCGATGAGCGAAAAACCTCGCTGCATGCGCATGACGGGCCTCATACCGCCGACAACGCGGAACCGGCGCTATTGAAGCTGGCGGGAGTGCCGCTCAGCGTCATGGCCGGCTGCGTCGCAGCCAAGGCTGGCTCCGCTGCCGCCATGCGCAGCGCGTCCTGGTCCGCCGCTTTCACGATGCCGTCGCGGGTCGAATCCGCATTGGAAGAATCGGCCGGTGCGGCCGCTGCCGGCTCGTCCTTGACATCCGCATCAGGAGGCGCAATCGGATCGCTCAGCGCCGGCACTTTCGCATCGGTCGGCGCGGACATCTTCTTCGGCGTTGCGCTAGTCGCGCCGGCCGGCAATTCGAGCGTCAGCGTATCGGTCGTGACCTGCGATTCGGTGCCCGACAGGAAGGTGCTGACGCCGGCTTCCGGCAGGTCCAGGTTGCGTTCCACATGCGGCGTGATCAGCAGCACGATTTCCGAATTCTCACGATTGGTTTTCTTGCTGCCGAATACCCGGTCCATCCACGGCAGGTCGCTCAGACCAGGAATGCCGCTCGCGCCGTTGATATCGTTTTGCTTGATCAGACCCGCCAATACCTGGGTTTCGCCGTCTTTAGCGGTCATCACGGTTTCGGCATTGCGCGTTCCCAGCGTATAGGCGACGTTGCCGCTGGCAGTCTTCAGGGTATTGAGGATGTTGCTGACTTCCAGGTTGACCTTGACGCTCACCTCGTCGTTCAGGCTGATGCGCGGTTCGACTTTCAGCATCAGGCCGACGTCCTGGTAATTGATGGACTCTGTCACGACGCCGTTGGCATTGACGTTGGTGATGATAGGCACTTTTTCACCGATCTTGATGTTGGCTTTTTCCTGGTTGCGGACCCGGATTTTCGGATTGGCCAGCACCTTGGTCTTGCCTTGTTTTTGCAGCATGTTGATCGCCATCGACAAAGCGCCGTTGTCGCCGCTGACGCCGACTTTCTCACGGTTCAGGCGCAGCAGGTCGGCCAGCGTAAAGACGCTGCCTTCCACTGCCGATCGCGCCGACAGATTGACCTTGCCCGGGAAATCCACGCCCAGATCGACTTCGTCGGTGGTATTGACTTCCAGCACCTGCACATCCATCGTCACTTCCGACTGCGGAATGTCGAGCGAAGCGATAATCCGCTCGGCCACGCTGACTGCTTCCGGCGTGTCGCGCATGATCAGTGCGTTCACCCGTTCGTCGATATGCACGTCCTTGGGCTTGATCATCTGGCGCAGCGCGGCCATGGCGGTCTTGGCGTCGGTGTGGCTCAGGTAAAAGGTGCGCAGCACGAATTCCTTGTAATTCTTGTCCTTGTCCGCACGCGCCGGATAAATCAGCACGGTGTGCTCGTTGAGCACTTTTTTCTCCAGCTGATTGGTGCGCAACAACAGGTTGATGGCATCCTCGGCCGTGGTCTTCTCAGAGAAAATACTGGCCGGCATCGAGGTCTGGACGTCGCGATCGAACACGAAATCCACCCCCGTCATGCGCGAGATCACATCGAAAATATTGATCATCGGCTGCGATTTAAAATTCAGCGAAACCGGTTTGCGCAATGCATCGGCCAGACGCGGCCGGGTGCTGCGGCGGCTATCCTGACGGCGCGAGATCTCGTCGCGCAGGGCCAGCGCCGGTGCGTAAGCCGGTTGTTCCAGCAAGATCTTGCCGACGATGTCGAGCGCCTGTTGCGGATGCTTGCTCTTGATCTTGCCGGCCTGCGCCAGTTCGGCCTGCATCTCGGTGCGGCGCTGGATTTGCTTCTTCAGCTGCTCGGCCCGCATATTGCCGGGCTGTTCAGCCAGCACTTTTTCCAGGTGCGCCAGTGCTTCGGCTTCTTTGCCGGCGTTCATTTTCGATGTCGCCTGGCGCAGCTCTTCATTCACATAGCCGCCCTGCTCGCGCACGACGCCCTGCTGCTTCTCGGTGTCGTCGGGACGTTTCTTGAGGTCATCCTTGGCTGCTTGCAGCGATTCCTGTTGCGTCAGCTGCGGCTTGGCCGGGGAAAAATGGTCCTTGATAGCGCCGGTCATCGCACACCCCGATACGAGGAAGGGTGACAACAGCGCGAAAATAATAGTGTTGCGTTTCATGATTGTTTACTCTCTGGTTAGCGCGTTTGCTCAAAGCCCGAGGCCCGTCAACGTCAATGTCAGTTCTTTCCCCGCAGGGCCTATGAAAATGGCATCGTCGTCGTTCAATGCCTTCAATTTGTACTGCTGCTCGATCACTTCGCCGGGATGCACCGCACCCGGCACCTTGCAACTGCGGCAAAGCACGAAGGTCTTGCCCATTCCATCCAGGACGACGATGCGCTGCTTGCCCTCTTTCCATTCGGCTACCGCGGAAAACGGCAGCGGCATATCGGTCGCGATCAAGGCGTCCGTCAATTCGGGAAGTTCCATTTCATCCGCCGCAGCGGTGTCCGGCATATCGCTTTGCGTCAGCGAATCCCAGCTTTGGGCCGGAAACAGGTCGACCGGCTCGACGTCCTGATTGCCGTTGGCGACCGCTGCCGCGCCGCTGCCGATACAGGCCAGCAGCACGGCCAGTTGCGCAGTCCGCTGCCAGCGCGTCGAGATGCAGGATCTGATTGTCTTCATCATTCTCATCGTCCTCATCGTCCATCCCCCAGCAAGCTCAGGCGCAGTTTCATGCTCAGCAAGGTGTCTTCGATTTTCTGCCGTTCCAGGCTGACCGCGTCCAGCCGCAGCAAGGGCTGCGCCTGCAATGCGGTCAGCGCCCGCGACAGATCGCTATAGCGGCCGCTGGCCACCACGTTCAGGGTCCAGCGCGCCATGCGCCCTTTCACCTCTTCATCCTCGCGGTAGGTCGAGTCGCTGACATCCAGTCCGTACTGGCGCAGCAGTTCAAACACGATCAACTTGCGCGCGCTGATATTGGCGCCCAGCAAAGCGGCCGCGGTCTGCGTCGCTTCCGCCGTCGGCGCCGGCGCCCTGGATAACTTGGCCAGGTCCGCCGTCACCGTCTGCTGTTCTTGTTGCAGCGCTTGCCCTTCCGGCAGCAAAGCCAGCCCTTGATACGCCACCAACCCCAGCGCAGCCGCAGCTGCCAGCACGCCGTTGCGGCCGATCCGCTCCAGCACGCCTTGCGCATGCCAGCGCAGGCGCGGCAGCGGATTGCCGATTTTTATCTTGAGTTTTTGTTTCATGATTGCTCCACCAGCACGCTAAAGACCACCGCCCGGTTCGGGTCGCCGGCCTTGATGCCGTGACGCAGCAAGGTGGCGCGTGTTTTACTTTCCTTATTGCGCAAGCGTTCGACATAGATATAGGCCTGCTTCAGGTCCGAAGTCACCGCCTCGATCCTGGCCTGCTTGCCTGCGCCCTCGACCGCGATCGACAACAACGCCACTTTCGGACTCCACGCCTGTTCCAGCCGCTCCAGTACGGCCGGCCGCGTTTTTGCCGCCGCGCCGCCCTGCGCCGCCACCAGCTCGTGCACTTTGCGTTGTTCCGGCGAATTGGCTTTGCTGCCGCGCTCGGCGCGTTTCAGCGCTTGCTCGCGCTGCGCCAGCTGGTCGCTCAAGCCGTCGACCTCCTGCTGCAGCGCCTGGTTTTGCATGAAGCGGTAACCGGCCCCGGCGGTTGCCGCCAGCGCCAGGCAGACAAGCACCGCCGTCAATGGTCGAAAAGCGCTGCGGCGCTCTCTAAAATCGATATGTTTCAAGCCCTTCATGCCGCCTCCTTTTGCAGTAGCGGGCTGCCGAGCCAGATCGCGTCCGCCTGCATGCTGACCGCCGCCGCGTCCACCGTGCCGCTCCAGTAACGGTTTGCGGGCGGCGTCTGCTGCGCTTGCTGCGTGAGCAGTTCGGTTGCGCCCAGCGCTTCAGATGCGCTCTGGCCATCCGCCAGCACCAGGGTCGCGACATCGCGCCATTCCCGCTCGCTGCGCACCAGGGTGGTCACCGCGCCCGGCTCGACGATCGTCAGCGTGTAATCGGCGGCCATCAATTGCCGGCGATAGCGCAGCAAAGTGGCCGACATCAAATCGCGGCAGCCGCTCAAATACCAGCCGGCCTCGACTATTTGCGCCGCGATCCCGTCCAGCAACGCCGCATCGGCGGCGAACGCCAGGCGCGCCTGACCGAAGCCGGCGCGTTCCACCCGCACCCGCAACGGCGACTCGAAGCCCTGCTCGCGCAACAGTCCCTGCGCATAGCCGCTCCAGGATGCATCGTTGCCGGCCAGACCAGGCTGCCAGGGCAGCACCACGCTGCTTGCCCACGGATAGCCCAGCAGCACTTGCAGCCGCTGGCGCTTTGCCAGCAAGCTGGGCTGCACGCCTTGCAGCAAGGTCGCCAGTGCAGCGGCCGGATTGCCTTCATGCCGGCATCGCACTGGCGGCTGCAGGTCCGCATCCTTGCGTTGCCGCGTTTGAGGCGGCGCGCTCAGCGCGACGTGTTCGGCGTCGATCAACGCCACATATTCATTCCATTGCCACAGCACGCTGCACCTCCTGATAAGTAGTCAAGCCCTTGCGAATCGCTTCCACCCCGGCATCGCGCATCGACTGATAGTCTTCGCAGTGAGCCAGCGCCTCCAGCCTTTTTTCGGGGGAACGCTCCATCAGCGCGCCCTTCATGCGGCTGTCCAGGCGCAGCACTTCCACCAGCGCGATACGGCCGCGAAAACCGGTGCCGCGGCAGGTATCGCAACCCGGCCCCGGCTTCACCGCATGCAAATCCTCGATATCGGTGTTGGCGTCATACGGGCTGCAGTCCGGGCAAATGCGCCGCACCAGCCGTTGCGAAGCGACGCCATTGAGCGCCTCCAGAAAGGTCGATGGCTCGACCCCCATGTAGATAAAACGATCGATCACGCTGAACGCATCGTTGGCGTGCACCGACGACAGCACGCGGTGTCCGGTGAGCGCGGATTGCACTGCAATCGAGGCGGTTTCTTCATCGCGGATTTCACCGACCAGAATGGTGTCGGGGTCGTGCCGCAGGATGGAGCGCAGACCGCGGGCAAATGTCAGCCCTTTCTTTTCATTGACGGGGATCTGCAACACCCCGGCCATTTCGTATTCCACCGGATCTTCAATCGTGATGATCTTGTCCTCGCCGGTATTGACTTCGGACAGCGTGGCGTACAGGGTGGTCGATTTGCCGCTGCCGGTCGGCCCCGTGATCAGGGTCAAGCCGTAAGGCAGCAAGGCAAGCGCGCGAATCCGGCGCGCAGTCTCGCTGGTAAAGCCGAGCGTATTGAGATTGAGCACGTCGCCGCGCGACGATTTATCCAGCACCCGCAGCACCGCGTTTTCGCCGTAAGCGCCGGGCATGATGGAGACCCGGAAGTCGATCTCGCGTCCTTGCAGCGCGACCTTGAAGCGACCGTCCTGCGGCACCCGCTTTTCAGCGATGTCGAGGCTGGACAGCACCTTCAGGCGCGACATGGCCTGATTCGCCACTTCCAGCCCTTGCACCGGCCGGATCAGCTGCATCACGCCGTCGATCCGATAACGGATAAACAGCCCTTCCGGCCCCGATTCCAGGTGGATATCGCTGGCGCGGCTTTGCAGGCCGTCATACAGCGTCATGTTAATCAGACGGATGACCGGGCTTTCGTCCTTGGCGATGGTCGCCAGCGAGATCGACTCCACCGCTTTCGCCAGCGAATCGTCGCCGGCATCCACGCTGACATCGTCCATCACTCTTTCGCTGGCTTCGGATTTTTTCAGCAGCTCGTCGATCAAGCCCGGCAAGCTCATCGCGAAATACGGACGGCGCGTGACCAGGCGGTTCTGCAAGCGCACGCGGGTTGCCCGCGCCAGCGGCTCGGCCATCACCAGAAATATGGCGCCACCCAGTTCGACCGGCAACACGCGCGAGGCCAGCGCCTCCGTCAACGGCAACAGATCGAAACGCAAGGCTGCGTTGTTCAGTTCATCTTTCGACAGCGCGACCATGCCCAGGCAGGCGGCGGTTTCCGCCAACTGTTGCGGCGACGCGGCGAGCTTTTGCTCCAGGTAAGCCGACGCCGAAACGCCTTGCTGGCTGGCTTCGAACTGCCATTCGCGTAATGTATTTTGAATTGCTTCCATCAGTAATTCCCCTTAAGTCAAACCGTATTTTTGATCGTCGCCGGCATCCGGGCAAAGAAGCTCAAGCAATTCTCAAGAGCATCAATTGGGAGGGCGTTGCTAGAAATTGAGATCCATTTAAAAACCGTAGCGAGCGGCTCAAGGTCGGGGCGACGAAGTTGCAACACCTGGAGCCGTACGACTGTACGGTGACGAACTTGTCACCCCTGCAGCCCCGAGATTGGCGGGCTTGCCAAATCCTGCAGTAGGTTTTTAGCCGATGCTGCCGGCTAGTTCGAAGATGGGCATGTACAAAAGCGTGACGATGGTGCCAACCAGTCCGCCGACGCCGAGCATCAAGATCGGCTCAAACACCTTGCTGAAGATCTCGATGGCGCGATCCAGCGCGCCGTCATGAAAGTGCGCGATCCGTTCGCACATGCCGCCCAGGTCCCCGCTCTGCTCGCCGACCCGCAGCAAGCGCTCCGCCACCGAGGTCGTCAACTGGTGATTGGCCAGCGTCTCCGACACGGTGCGGCCGGCGCGCAATTGCACCAGCGCCTGCTCCAAGCGCAGCACATAATCTTGCGGCAGGATTTTTGCCGACAATTCAAACGCTTCCAGGGCCGGCGTGCCGCCTTCGATCAGCAAGCCGACCGTGCGATAAAAACGCGCCAGCACGAACAGGTTGCAGACATCCTTCAACTTCGGCAGGTGCCACAAACTCTTCACCAGCGCCGCCTTGACGCGGCTGGTGCGCAGCAGCCAGAACGCGCCGCCGAATGCCGCACCGATGCCGATCCCGATCGCTATGCCGTGCGACTGCACGATGCCGGCCCACCACAACATGGCTTGCGCGGTGCCGGGCAATTCCTGCATGCTTTCGAACACGACCGAGAAGCGCGGGATGACAAAGAACAGCATGAACAGCAGAATCGCCGTCCCCACCCCCATCACCACCAGCGGATACACCAAGGCACCGGTGATCCGTTTGCGGATATTCTCGATCCGGACTTCGTAATGCTGATAACGCTGCAGCGCAACCGGCAACTGACCGCTGCCTTCGGACGACGCCACGGTCGCAATCAATAACGGCGGGAACACATTCGGCTGCGCCGCCAACGCCTTGGAAAACGGCTGGCCCTGATACATCACCGACAGCATTTGATCCAGCACCGTGCGCGCGCCTTTATCGTCGGCCTTGTCGCGCAAAGCCTCCAGCGCTTCGATCAGCACCAGCCCGGCCTCCATCAGCGTCGACAGCTCCTGCAGGAACAATCCCAACGCGAACTTGGCCGGACGCTGCCATGAGCGCCGCTCGGCCTGGCGGCGAATCTCCAGCGGCGTGCCGTCGGCGCTGGTCAGTTGCGCGCGGACTCCCGCTTCGTCGTCGGCTTCCACCGCTTTGGTGACAATCTGGCCTTGCGCCAGCAGCCGTACCTGATATGTCGTCACGCTTGTTTCTCCTTATTTCGCGGATGGTTGAACGGCTTTGCCGTTTGGCGTCGTGCCTGCACGCTGGCCGCTGAGCTGGCGGTATTCTTTCCAGACCTTGGCGACATAGCGCTTGCGCGCTTCTTCGCGGTTATCGGCGCCGCCGGCGTTATAAGCGCCGACCGCCTTCCAGGTGTATCCGTAGCGCTTGATGAAATCGGCCAGGATCGCAGCGCCGGTGCGCACCGAAGTGCAAGGCTCCTTGACCAGCCGTTCGTGGGTAATGCCGACCTGCTTCAAGCGCGGCAGGTGAATGCTATTGACCTGCATCAGCCCGACGTCATAGGTGCCGTTGCTGTTGCGATTGAGTGCTTTCGGGTTCAGCGCCGACTCGACCTTGGCGATCGAGTACAGCAGCAACGGATCGATGCCATGCTCGCGCCCCGCTTCGGTCCAGCAATTGGCGGCGCTGGCGGATGTGGCGCAGATGCCCAGCACCAGCATCGCGCCCAGCCGCTTACAAGCCATAGACAAGGTCTGCATCATCGTTACTCCCGCCGACACGACCGTCTTTACCCAGCGATACGACTTCCGCCTCGGCGTCGCGGCCCGGAACATTCCATTGATAAGCGCGGCCCCAGCCATCGGCCGGGATGTTTTTCGCCAGATACGGGCCGTACCAGTTTTCCACGCCCTGCGGCTGTTTCACCAGCGCTTCCAGCCCCTGATCGGCGGTCGGATAGTTGCCCACATCGAGGCGATATTGGGTGAGCGCGTCGCCGATGGATTTCATCTGAGCCTGGGTCGATTTGACTTTGGCTTTATCGACCTGCGAGAACAATTTGGGACCGACGTAACCGGCCAACAAGGCGATGATCAGCAATACCACCAGCAATTCGAGTAGGGTAAAACCGCGCTGCTTGAGCGATTGGCGACGGCGGGAAAGAGTAATGAGGTTCATGAGATTTCCATATGAAATGCTCGCTCGCGCCGGATAGGGGGCGTGATGAGGAGCGTTGGATTATTGGGCGCGTTCGCATGCTGCAATCGGAAGCGCGGCGTATTGGATATCGACGCTTGACATGCTGCGGGTCGATACATCTGGCATCGACAACTCATAAGTCGTCAACGCAGGCGTATTTTTTCATCGCGGGGGGATGGGCTCAAACTTTCTGAACAGAATCTAAAGAGCAAGGAGGCGTCGTGGCGTGCCGAATTACTGTGTCCTCGATTAACTACTACGTGCGTAGGGCGGATGAGCGCAGCGTTATCCGCCGCTGGATGCTCCGCCGGTGTTTGATGCGTCCGCAACGGCGGAAGACGCTGCGCTTTTCCGCCCTACATGACTGGAAAGCCCAACATTTCTTTAATCGCGACCAAACGTTGGGCTTTGAAGCCCAACCAGAATCTAAAGAGCAAAGAGGTGTCGTGGCGGGCTCATCGACAGCAAAAATAGTGTTTGAACTTCAAGAAAATCTGCGCTATCTTGCTCAGGTCGTGAGAAAGAGCGGCCTGGTTGAACAGCCAGTGTTATGCGTAGTACCGGGCAGACAGCCGCCCCCCGGGCGGTTTTTCTTCGTCTGCCCCTATCAAAGTGCGCCTTCTAAGGTGGGCCTTGGTAGGGAGGGCTTCGGCCCTGCCGGCTTATGGTACTTACGCACCGGTCTGTTCACCCTGCCTTGCGCCCGCCACCTTCGTCAGCCGATGAAGGGCGGAAACCCCGCCGCAAAAGGAGATCGCATGACCTACGCAAAAAATGCCAACAAAACTTATATCTTCCCGCCTGAACCCGGCTCGCCCGAAGCAGCGCTGCACAAGCCGTTTTCCTGGCTGGTCCCGGAACTGCAGCACGACCCCGACGCGCAATTTTCATCTGTTACGAAGAACTTCAGCTTTGGCATCAAACGCTGCCTGCAACTGATCCACGCCACCGATTTGGCCAGCGGCGTTTATGCCGACCCGGCGCACCCGCCATTGCTGAGCGTCGATGTCCGCGAGGAGCTGATGCTGTTTTCCATTGATGCCGCCGACGAGTTGGGAGAAAAGGCGGCCAGGGACATTGAACGCCGCAATGAAAAGTATTTAAAAGAGCGTCGGTAGCTTGCGCTTTCCAGTAATGTAGGGCGGAAAAGCGCAGCGCCTTCCGCCGTTTCGGACGCATCAAACACCGGCGGAGCATCCGGCGGCGGATAACGCTGCGCTCATCCGCCCTACGCACGTAGCAGTTAATCGGGGACATAGTTCAAGAGGCGTCGTAGATACTGTGGTTGAGCCGAAGGCGAAGCCCAACCGCTGCGACGACGGTGAAAACGTTGGGCTTTCCGGTTATGTAGGGCGGAAAAGCGTAGCGCCTTCCGCCGTTTCGGACGCATCAAACACTGGCGGAGCATCCAGCGGCGGATAACGCTGCGCTCATCCGCCCTACGCACGTAGCAGTTAATCGGGGACATGGTTTAAGAGGCGCCGTCAGGGCGAAAAGCTGAGTCCGCCAAGACAGCAGCACGTAAAAACAACCCTCCGCGATCCGACACCAAAAAGCCCCTCCCGTCACCGGAAGAGGCTTTCAGTCGACCAGCGCAAGCGCTATCGAGATGACACATGCGTATATCTGACAAGCCGCGACATCATCCCGGCTTGCCTGCGATGCACGCGGGCCTTACTTGGCAGCCCAGGCTTCCGTCCAAGCCAAACCTTTACCCGGCTCATAATACATAGCCGATTGACCGCACCAGCCGGCAGAAGCACCTGGTTTGCACTCAAAGATTTTGCCGTCGTTGATCACCAGGTCGCCGCCCTTGTAGATAGTGCCTTCCTTGTACGCAGGGTGATTGCCGCCGTCACCGTCACCGCCACCGGTTTTGGCTTTGACCTTGACCGAATGGCTGGCCGAAGCGCTGGTCTTGCCGTCGTTGACGATGACCTTGAACGCGAACGTCTTGTCTTTCGCCAGTTCCGGCGCGGTGAAGCTCAAGCTAGCGCCGTTCGGCGTGGCGACGATACCTGGCGGCACGTCCCATTTGAACGTCAGCGGATCGCCATCCGGATCGCTGGAGCCCGCTGCCGACAAGGTCACTTGCTGGCCGGCTTCCGCTGTTGCCGGACCGGTTGCTACTGCGACCGGTGGCTTGTTGGCCGGTGGATTGCCGCCGCCATTGTCGCCGCCGCCGTTATCGCCACCTGTCGCATGGTCGATTTCGAAGTTATACAGCTTGCCGTTGCCGAAGATATCGTTCTCGGTGCCGTTGAGCACCGGCTCGATCTTGCCATCCTTGCCCAGCTTGCCGATCTTGACCCGCTGCGATTGGCCGTTGACCTTTTGCGCCAGCGCATAAATCCATTGCGCCGCCGGAGTCTGGTCCGCCGCTACGGTAATCGTGTGCTTTTCAACATCGCTGCCGCGGGTTTTGTCGAATACACGCAGGGTGATGTCGTGGCCCATCACAGCGCTGCCGCCGCGCACCGGGCCGATAGGCTTCCAGCTCGACGGCGCGCCGCCGGCGATATCGATATCGGAACAGCCATAGAACGCTTCTTGGCTATCGCTGCGCTGCCAGACGTAATACAGGATGTGCTTGCCTGTCATGCCAGTCGGGACCGTGACGTCCATCGTCGACTCACCGGGGATACCTGGCCCCTTGCCGACGCCGCCGATCTCTTGCAGATCATCCCAGCGCAGCGTGCGCGAATAGTCGTAACTATCCTTGCTGATGTAAAACTTGAAATATTCAGTCGCATGCTGCGCAGTCTGGTTATAAGTCAGCGTCAGCTTGCCGTTGGCATCCGGACTGACCACGGTCGCCTTCCACGGCGACAGCAAATCCAGTCCCTTGCGCCCTTCGGAGCCGCCGGAGCACAA
This sequence comes from Paraherbaspirillum soli, assembly GCF_042654985.1. Lineage (NCBI taxonomy): Bacteria > Pseudomonadati > Pseudomonadota > Betaproteobacteria > Burkholderiales > Oxalobacteraceae > Paraherbaspirillum > Paraherbaspirillum soli. The sequence goes on from NZ_JBHSMT010000028.1 coordinate 275,406, forward strand.
CAGGCCATTAGGGACTACCGCAGTATGGTTGCCACCGGCCCCACCCTGGCTATTGCCCTGCCAGGTATAAAAAATATCGGTTCCGCTGGTTTCCTTGGCGGCGCGACAAGCCGGATCGCTCGGACTTTCAGGGTTTTCACCCATGGCCGTGCTACAGATATAGGCGCGGCTGGGCGGATTGACCACCGTACCGTGCGCGGAAGCGATGGTCGGCGCCAGCGACATGGCGGCGACCGCCAGTTGCGTCAATACCAGCGCCGGAGCCAGGCCTTTGACAAACTTGTTCTTCGGATTATGCGATTGCTTCATTAAAGATCCTTTAAAGGGTGGAAAATGGCCGGTTAGCCACCATGGCGGATCAACAATCGCCGGCACGGTAGCGTTTCCAGGTGGCGCCATTGTTCCAGCGCGATCAGCGCGGCTCAAAGAATCTCAAAGGAGTCTAAAAGGCAGGGAAGATTTGTTGTTAGAATCTATCCCCTTCCATCTTCAAATCAAACCGACAATGCGCGAAGTCCCCGACCTGATTGCTTGCGAAGGATGCGATGCGCTGTATCGCAAGCAGCCATTGGGCCACGCTGAAATCGCCCGCTGTCTGCGCTGCGGCACCGAACTGGAGCGCGATCCGGGCAGTCAGCGCGAACGGCTGCTGCCGCTGACCGTGGCGGCCCTGATTCTGTTCGTCATCGCCAACGCCTTCCCTATCGTCGAGATCGAACTGCAAGGTTTGCGCAGCCAGACCACGCTGTTCGGCGCCATCCTGTCGTTGCAGGCCGAGGGCATGTCGCTGGTGGCGCTGCTGGTGCTGGCCACCACCATCCTGTCGCCGCTGTTGCAGTTATTGTTCCTGTTCTATTTGCTGATCCCGCTCGCGCGGCAAGTGCGGCCGCCCGGATTCAGCTGGCTGGTGCGCGCCATGCAAGCCATGCGGCCGTGGGGCATGGTCGAAGTTTTCCTGCTGGGCGTGCTGGTGGCGGTGGTCAAATTATCGAATATGGCGACCGTCTTGCCGGACGCCGCATTGTGGGCCTTTGGCGGGCTGACGGTGGTATTGACTGCCGTGTTTTCTTTCGATCCGCGTTATTTCTGGCAGATGGCGATGGAACCACCGGAAGCAACGCGCTCATGAAGCAGGCGAACAATCCCGGCGACGGCGACGACCTGGCGCTGCCGACTGCCGCCAGCCTGGGCATGGTGTCCTGCCGTCGTTGCGCGGCCGTCTGGCAAGGCGCCGGCGAACATGAACGCTGCGGCCGCTGCGATACCCCGCTGCATGCGCGCAAGCCGGCCAGCATCCAGTGCACCTGGGCCTTGCTGGTCGCCGCCTGCATCATGTACCTGCCGGCCAACCTGATGCCGGTCATGATCACCAAAACGCTGTTCGGCGTGCAGCAGGACACCATCATGAGCGGCGTGATTTATTTCTGGGTGTCCGGCGAATGGGAGCTGGCCGCGATTATCTTTATCGCCAGCTTTTTGGTGCCCTTGTTCAAGCTGACGGCGCTGATTTTATTGACCGCGACCGCGCAGCGGCGCAGCCGCTGGCGCCGCCTGGAACGCACCAAGCTGTACCACGTGATAGAAGCGATCGGCCGCTGGTCGATGCTGGATGTATTCGTGGTGTCGCTGCTGGCCGGATTGGTGCAGATCGACGGCTTCGCCAGGATCAATGCCGGCTTCGGCGTGTTGGCGTTCGGCTCGGTGGTGGTGCTGACCATGCTGGCCTCGCTGACTTTCGATCCGCGCCTGATTTGGGACGATAAAGAGACAGAACACAACGAAAGCAAAAAATGAGTGAAGACAAACAAGATCCTCAATTACCCCCGCTGCCCTCCCCCAAAATCAGCCGCAAGCGTCAATGGCTGCCATCGCTGGTGTGGCTGATCCCGATCGTGGCCGCCGTGGTCGGCCTGGTCCTGGTCGCCAGGATCCTGAACGAGCGCGGGCCGGAAATCACGATCACCTTCCGCACCGCCGAAGGACTGGAAGCCGGCAAAACCAAGGTCAAATACAAGGATGTCGACATCGGCACGGTGCAGGCCATCAAGCTGAGCAAAGACCGTTCGCACGTATTGGCGGAAGTGCAATTGTCGAAAGAGGCGGAAAGCTTCACCGCCGCCGATACCCGCTTCTGGGTGGTGCGGCCGCGAGTCGCGGCATCCGGCATATCGGGCCTCGGCACTTTCTTATCGGGCGCCTATATCGGCGCCGATGCCGGTACTTCGGCAGAAACAAAACAGGTATTTACCGGCCTGGAAGTGCAGCCCATCATCCAGGTCGGCGCCTCCGGCCGCCAATACTTGCTGCATGCGAGCGACCTGGGGTCGCTGGATATCGGCTCGCCGGTGTACTACCGGCGCATCAAGGTCGGCCAGGTGGCGGCTTACGACCTCGATAGCGACGGCAAGGGCGTCACGCTGCGCATCTTTATCGACACGCCTTACGACAAATTCATCGGCATGAACACCCGCTTCTGGCATGCCAGCGGCTTCGACATGCAAATCAATGCCAGCGGCTTCAAGCTGCGCACGCAATCGCTGGCGACCGTGGTGCTGGGCGGCATCGCGTTCCAGTCGGCCGACGACGACCTCGGTGCGCCGGCGGTCGCCAACACCGCCTTCGCGCTGGCCGAAGATGAGAGCGCCGCCTTCAAAGAGCCGGACGGCAAGGCCGACACCCTGCTGCTCTACTTCAACCAGTCCCTGCGCGGCCTGACGCCAGGCGCCAGCGTCGATTTCCGCGGCGTGGTGCTGGGCGAAGTGAAGTCGATCGGGATCGACTACGACGCCGCCAAGCGCGAATTCAAAATGCCGGTGGTAGTGCAGATTTACCCCGAACGCCTGGGCCGCAAGTTTGCCGAGGATGAACGCCACTCCAGCCGCACTCCGCAGCAGCGGCTGCAATACATGGTCAGCCGCGGCTTGCGGGCGCAGCTGCGCACCGGCAACCTGCTGACCGGACAGCTGTATGTCGCGCTCGACTTCTTCCCGAAAGCGCCGGCGGTGCAGCTCGACACGTCCAAACCCTTGACCGAGCTGCCGACCATTCCGAATAGCCTGGATGAAGTGCAGGCGCAAATCGCGGAAATCGCTCGCAAGCTCAGCAAGGTCCCGTTCGATCAGATCGGCAGCGATTTGCAAAAGACGCTGGGCACCCTCAATCGCACGCTGACCACCACCGAACAACTGGTGCAACACCTGAACAGCGATGTCGCGCCGGAGATGACGGCCGCGATGAAAGACGTGCGCAAGACGCTCAATGCGGCCGAACGCACGCTGTCGTCCGATGCGCCGTTGCAGCAGGACATACGCCAGACCTTGCAGGAACTGACGCGCTCGGCCGCATCGCTGCGGGTCTTGACCGATTATCTGGAACGCCATCCCGAATCGCTGATCCGGGGCAAGCAGGAGGACAAATAATGACATTAAGCACATCCCGCCTATGCAGCCTGGCTGCCGCGCTGCTGCTGGCCGCTTGCGCCTCGGCGCCGACCCGCTACTACACGTTGTCGGCGCCGCTGCCGGACGCTGCCGTCGCGCAAACTCCACCCATCTTCATCGAAGTGATGCCGGTCGCCGTGCCGGAACGGCTGGCGCGTCCGCAGTTGGTGGTGCGTCCGCAAGGTGTGCAAAATGCGCGCGTGGAGATCCTGGAACAGGATCGCTGGTCGTCGCCGTTCAATAACGAACTGCGCGATGCCCTGGCCGGCGGCATCGCCAACCGGCTGGGCGCGGTCGACGTCACGCGCGGCGGCCGCCCATCGTCGCAAGCGGCCTATCGGATCGCGGTCGAACTGCGTCATTACGATGCCGTGCCGGGCGCGCAAGTACAGGCGACATTCGGCTGGACTATTACCCGCTCGGACGACAGCCGTAGCGCGGCCTGCCAGTTATCCGTCACGGAAGCGGTCAACGGCGCCGGCATGGATGCGCTGGCACTGGGCGTGCAGCGCGCGGTAGCGGCGGCGGCAGCGGCGATTTCTGCGAATGTGACGGCGCTGCAGGCGAATCGCACCGTGCAGTGCGGCGGATAAGGTCAGCCACTCTCCAATGCTGTCCATGCACTTATTTAGTTCCGCTTCTCGATGAGCAATAGGACACCCCCCAAGTAGCCCGCAAAGCGCTACGTCCTGCGGCAGCAGTTCGGCGTTGCCAAGCCGCTAACGATAAGTAGCATTGATCGTAATCGCGCCATTGGCGGTGCCGGGCACGACTTCGCTGGCGGTCTGCTTGTAGCGCACCTTGAACCCGTAGCCGTTCTGCGCATTGGCGCTGGTCGTGGTCCAGTCGACGCTGCCGGCCGGCGCCACGGTTTTGCCGTCCTTATCCAGCAATTCGATTGCGACCCCTTTGGCGGTGCTGTCGCTGCTGAGCGGGAACAAGGTGTCGCCGCTGGTGCCGGATAGGCCAAACGTGATGCCGCTCAGGCTGCTGTCGCAGCCGGCAAAGCTGAGCTTGGCATCGACCGAGGACGAGGTCGCGCCAGTGCCGCTGAACACCGATGCTGCGACATTGCCCAGGCTGACGGTGGCCGGCCCCGACATGGTGCAGGTTGGGGTGGTGATGGTGCCGGTAGTGACATTGAAACTGGCGGCCTGCACATCGGAATATCCCGGAGGGGTACGGAAATTGATATAGCCATACTGCTTGAAATCCAGCGTGCCGGCGGTAATTGGTCCGGTCTTGATAAGCCTGAATTCGATGTTTCCACCATGCCAGTAATAGCTCCCGGAAAATCCCTTGCCTTCCGCGGTAGAAGTGAATGCGCCGCCGTTACCGTCGCTGGTCGGGACGATTTGATAGCCGATGCCGCTGAGGTTGGTGCTGTACACATCGGTATAGCCTGACACCAGCTTGCCCTCTGTCGTCCGTCTCTGTGGGTAGCTAGTGTCCCGACAGTCGGTCACGATATTGCCGGCCGTGGGCATGTTGACCGTGACGGTTTTGATGGTTGCGCCAACCGCAGTATTTGACGGCACGGAGATGCTGCCTAACGGCACGTCGCGCTTCGCAGTGGTCCACGATGAGGTTAACTCGCAATTACCGACAGCTTTAATCCGTATTTTGGATACATCCCATATGATCATGGGATATTCTTGACTCGATACGTACGTGAACCAGTCCCAGCCTAACGATCCTCTCCCATAAATATAAAGCCGTCTGACGTTGTGGAACGAAAATGAGTGAACATGGAAGTTGGGCATAGAAAACTCCACTTCTTCACCGTAGTCATTTACGCTCTTGCAAATAGACTGCCCTTTGTAATTTGCCTCGCGATACACACAAACTGCCCCCGCACGTGCTTCAGAGTTGAGTATCAATGTCATTACTAGAGCAGCAAGCAACTGGATGACGATTTTCGCCACGCGTGCTGGCACCACCTGAGCACAGATAGCGTGCGGCGAGGCCTCGCGGCTTTGCACTTGGTGACTCGTATTATTCATCCCCGATTCCCTCAACCTTAGTCATAGCTGATATCGACCGTCACGCTGCCATTAGCAGTGCCCGGCGTCACCGCCGCAGTAGTTTGCTTATAACGGGCAAACAATTTATAGCCGGTCGCCGCAGCAGCGGTGTTGGCTGGCGTCCAGTTCAGCGTCGTGCCGGGCTTCAGCACGGTCTTGCCATCGGTATTCAGCAGTTCCAGCGCGACGCCGCTGGCCGCGCCGCTGCCGGCGCTGAGCTTGAACAAGTCGGGGTTGACGCTGTCGGCGTCTTTGTCCGCGCCGATTTTCAGCGCCACCTTCAGGTTGGTCACCGACGGGCAGTTCAGCTTCACATAAAAATCCTTGGCCGCGCTGGTGGCGCCGACCGCGTTGAAGTCGCCGGCGCCGATGCTGCCCATGGCCACTGTTTGATTGGCGTCGGCAGCGTTGACGGTACAACTGGTGGCGGTGATGGTGCCGGTCACATTGAGCGTGATGCTGTCGGCCAGCGCCGGCGCATTGCTGGCAGCGACCAGCAATGCCGTCAGCAGTGCCAGCCGACGCCGGCTGCGGCGTGAGGTATGCCTGATGTTCATGATTTTTTATCCTTGTTGTCGGCTGGCGCTTGGCCGCCGGCCAGTTGCTCCGAAACGCAGGTTGCGTTGGCAATCCGCTGCACCGAGACGTTATCGTCGGCGCTGCGCTGCATGCCGGCGCCTTCGCTGGCGACCGGCAGTTGCAGATCGACGCGGCAGCTGTCGGCGGCCTTGTCGCCCCAGCGCACCAGCAGCAGGTCGCCGTGGTTGACGCTGGACAGGAAGGTTTCGCCATCCTGGCCGACCATGGCTTTTTCGATGCCGCGGCCATCTTCGACCCGGGCCCCGAACGGCAGCGGTTTGCCGCCGGCATCTTGCAGCGTGACCAGCACCCGCGTGCCGTTGGACGCGGCAAAGCGGGTCAGCAGCACCGCGCCGCGGGTCGGCACCACTTCCGTCACGCCATCCTTGACGTCTATCCCTTCCGGCAGACTGGCGGCGTCGAGCGCGATGCGGTTGTGCCGGTACGGCGTCAGGTTGGGCACCACCGCGGTGCCGCTGCCGTCGGTGCGCAGGCCGGGCCGCGATTCGATGCCGATCCCGGGCCCGCCGGGAATTTCGACGATGGCCATCGTCTCGCCCAGTTCCTGGCCCAGGGACACACCGCCGGCATAGGCCAGCGCACCGCCGGCCAGCGACAGGTTGGTCTTGCTGTAACCGACGCCCTGGCTGCGGCCCAGATCGACCCGCCCCTTGGCACCCAGATAGCTGAGCGAAGCATTGACGCTGGCGTCTTGCCCGGCGCCGCCGCTGGCGCTGACGTTATAGCTGAGGCGGCGGTCTTCAAACGCGGTGCCGTACAGATTGGCTTGACTGCCGAGCTGGCCGCTGGTATCCCGGCTGGCGCTGAGACTGGCGCTGGCGTTGTCGCCCAGCGGCAGCGACAGGCTGAACGTCAGCTCGCGATTGGGACGGCTGCCGCCATCGTTGCTGTAATTGAAGTTGATGCCGTAGGACAGCCCCTTGTAAGAGCCGGAGTAGCCCAGTTGCAGCATGTTGTTCTTGCTGCTGCGGCCCCAGTAGGTTTGTTGCGACAGCGACAGATAGACCGAGCCCAAGCTGCCCAGTTGCTGGCTCAGCGAACCCTCGATGCGGCCGCGGCGATTGTAGAACGGCCGGTTGTGATCCTCGGCCGCCTGCTCGGCGACCGACTCCGAAAAGCTGCGATAGCCGGGCGTGGAATAGCGGTAGCCCAACAGCCGCAGATCGGTCGAGCTGGGCCGGAACGATTTCGCATACAGCAGCCGCAGCGACTGCCCGCTCTGGCTCGCGCCGCGTTCGGTGCTGCTGGTGGCATGCGACAGATCCAGCGAGACGGCACCGGCATTGCCCAGGTTGATGCCGGCACCGAACGCCGCCGATTGATAATGCGGCGACAGCAGCAAGCCGCCGTAAGGCGTGATGCCGTGCGCGAAGCCGCGCGCCAGCGTGCCCAGCAAAAAGCGCGGCCGCTGGCGGCCGTTGTAGCCGCTGCGATATTCGCCGGCGGTGGCGTTGTAGCTCCACAAGCCCTCGCGCTGCAAGGTCGGCACCGCCGAATACGGCTGCGTATATTTGGTCTGGCGGCCGTCGGCCTCGGTCACCACGACTTGCAGATCGCCGCTGCCGGACATCGGATACAGATCGTCGATCACGAACGGGCCGGGCGCGACGTAGGTGGTGTAGATCACATAACCGTTCTGCCTGACGGTCACGGTGGCGTTGCTTTGCGCCGTGCCGCGGATGGTCGGCGCGTAGCCGCGCATGCTGTCGGGCAGCATGCTGTCATCCGAGCTGAGCTGCACGCCGCGGAACTGGAAACCGTCGAAAATCGCGCCCGGCGTATTGCTGTCGCCAGCCACCAGCCGTCCGCGCAATGCGTGCAGGTCGCGCTCCACATAAGTATTGGCAAATTGCCACTGGCCGCGACCGTTCTCGCTGCGGTTATAGGCGCCGACCCCGCGCAAGCGCCAGGGGCCGAGATTGACGCCGCCGCGCAGGCCCAGGTAAGCCGTATTGCTGCTGTCCTGATGGCCGTTGTAGCTGCGTTCCGCTTGCGCCAGGTTGAGCTGATAGTTCAGCATCGCCGCGCTGACCCCCTGCTCCCACAAGCCCTGATCGATGGCGCCGCGCGCGCTGCGCTGCATCGCCGCTTGCGGCACGCTGACCATTAATTTCTGGGTCTCGGGCTGGTAGCTGATGCGGGCGTCGGGGATGCCGATGTCCTTGGTATCGACGCAGGTCAACGCATCGGCCGCCGCCAGCGCCGGAAACGCCGCCGTGTTGACGCCCCATTCGGCCAGCATCGGAGCGGTGACGCACGGGGTCGCATCCTGCTCCGGATTTTCTGCTTTGAACGGAAGCGTGCGCGCTTCGACGTGCGCGCCATTGACCAGCACGTCGACCCGGTAATCGCCGGCCAGCACCCGGTTGCCGGCGGCAAAGATCGACAGATCGGCGGTCGCGCTGGCGCCGCCCAACTCCAGGAAATCGTTATTGAATTCGACGTTGTTGTCAGCCCAAGCCGGACCCAAGGCCGTCGCGCAAACAAGCGCGCACAGCAGCGCCAGCGGCCGCATGCGCCAGGCGCGCGGCCGGGCGGCAAGTCGGATGCGGGCGGGCTGCTTGCACATCAACGCGCTCCACGCGGCTTATTTGGCGCTGGCGGACGGCGCCGCCAGGCGGATGGTTTCGGCATCGGTTTCGCCGCCGAAGTCGTTGATGGTGGTGAACGTCACCGAGCTAGGCGCTTGCGGCACGGTTGCTGTGGTCGCCTTGCGCGGCGTCAGCGGCAGCATCAGTTCGGCCAGCGGCGCCACCATGCCGCCCTTGATCTCCTGGCTGTTGTTGTCGGCATCGGCCACCTTGACCGAACCGAAAGTCAGGTGATAGCGCGAAGCATTGGCAACCTTCAGCGCCGGCTTGCCGTCGGCGCCGGTCGCCAGCGACCAGCTCAATTGCTTGGCGGCTTCGGCCGCCTTGCCTTCCAGCCCGGGCGGCCGGTAGAACAGCTTGACGCGGCTGCGGATTGCCAGTTGCAGCACATTGTCTTCCTGGCTCTTGGGCGGGATTTCCTTGACGTTAAGGATGAACACCGACTCGCGATCGGTCGGCAGGTCGCCGCCGTTGCGCAGGATGCGCAGCATGCTTTCCTTGCCGGCATCCAGCCGCAACAGCGGCGGCGCCACCAGGAACGGCGCGCGCGGCGCATCGGCGGCGCTATCGCCGTCTCCCATCTGCTCGACCCAGCTCTGCACCACGTAAGGCAGCTCGGGGCCGTTCTTGACCGTGACCGATGCTTCGCGCTTGGCGCCATCGAAGATGACCCGGGTGCCGCTGATCGTGACGCCTGCATGCGCCGCCGACATCAAGCCGGCGGCGCACAGCAACGCGGCCAGCGTGCGCGCGGAGCGGCGCAAAAAAATAGGGGTATGAAGGGACATGATTACTTCCGGAAAATGATTGGGGATCAGGCGCGGGCACTGCCGCTGGCACGGCATGCCGCGCGATCAACTTGAACAACGCAGCGTTGCGGTCCGGCCGCGCCGCTCTCGCAAGCGGATTGCGGCCGGGCGATCAAGCCGCAGTGGCTTAGTCGTAATCCACGGTAAACATCGCAGTGCCGTTGGCCTTGCCTGGGACTACGCCTGGAGCGGTCACTTTGCCGTTGCCATCCTTGACGTCGGCCTTGGTCGCTTGATAAGCGGCCTTGAACTTGAGCACGTTGCCGCCTTCGGTCAGCGTGATTTTTTCGCCAGCCGTACCGATGCTGTAAGGCTTGCCGTTAGCGTCAGTCACCAGGATGCCGACACCCTTGGCGGCGCCTGCGCCGTCAGCGATTTTCAGCAGACCAGCGGCATCCGCATCTTCCACGCCGGTAAACTTCACCGTGGCGCCATTCAGCGTCGACGAACTGCAATCCTGCAATTCGATCGTGAAGTCGGTGCCGGTCGATTGTTTGCCGACCGCGTCCAGCACTTTGGCCGATACGCTGCCCAGTTGTACGGTCTGGTTGTTGCTGCCGCCCTTGATACCGCAGACGTCGGCCGTGATATCGCCCTTGAACTCGATTTGACCGGTGCTCGCCGCAAAGGCGGAGGAGAAACCGGCGCAAGCTGTGCCGATAATCAACAGCTTGGCGATGGTACTTTTTTTCATACTATTTCCTTTGATTGAATTCATGAATTGAAAAACTGCCAGTGCCAGGCATGAATGAAAGCCGGGTATTGACAGTTGCCAAGTATGAAAGAAAGGAAACAATTCGAGAATCGGCCTATGACTATTCTTGACCTTCCTGGATTCCTATTCCATGTCGCAACCAGTCCTATCTCGGGTAAGGCACTGCTGGGCAAGAAGTTCATCCGCAAGCAGCTAATCATTTCAAACGTGAACCGGGCGATCTGGCACGTGAAATCATAAGTATTCGGACGAGAGTCGGCCGTCCAGTTGGAGGGGCCTTTTGGCCGCCTTCACCCGTCGGAAATAGCGATTAGGGATAGTCGTAGTTTTAGCGCGGACGTGAAAAGGCGCGCGCCAGGCGCACAGACGTTGCGAAGCGGCGGCGAGAAAGCTTCGGTAGACGGGATGCGCTGATTGAGGCCGGTCTGCCGACCTCCGGCTTTGAGCGGAACATGGCGGCGAAAAAGCTATCGACATGCCCGAGATTTGTTATCCACTACAGGCGGCGTTATCTGGCCGGTCGGCGCGCATTTAATACGGCGCTGCTAAGCGAGTCAAACTCTTCGTACTGGACCGGCATACTGCGCCACCAAGGCATCGGCAGTCAGCAGGGTGATGCCCTCTACTATCGCCTGCGCGACAAGCATACGGTCAAAGGGATCTTTGTGAATCGACGGCAAGCCCTCGATAGCTACAGCATGTTCGCTGCCCATCGGAAGCTCGCTATAGCCGTTGTCCAGTAGGCCTCGGCGTAGCAGCCGTGTATCCACCTGAAAATCATCTCGGCCCAGCCCGCGTTTGATGGCGATTTCCCACAAACTGACCGCGCTGAAAAACAACTCGTTGTCTGGCGCTTGGATCAGGGTGCGTGCGTCCGCCGATAGTCGGTTCGGCTCCCCTGCCGCCCACAGCAGGAGATGTGTGTCCAACAGCAGCTTCATGCGTCGCCACCGAAAAGCTGTTCGATCTCCGCACCACCCATCTGGTCGAAATCATCTGGAACAACGATTTGTCCAGCCATGAAGCCCAGTCGTTTCACCTGCCCGGCTTCAGGCGCATTCAACGCCGTGACTTTGACTAGCGGTTTGCCAGCCTTGGCGATAATGAACGATTCACCTTTGGCGGCTTGTTCAATCAAGCGCGATAAGTGGGTCTTGGCTTCGTGGATGTTGACGGTTTGCATGACAGCCTCTTTAAACTAAGTCGCATTAGTTTAGTCCACTCATGCAAGGACCGCAAGGACTGCGCCTGCGGCGCGCTTAACGAGCTCACCGATTCGCCCGCCGATACCCTTCATCATGCCTGTCCGATGCGGCACAGTGCATCCAAGAATTGCTTTACCGACAAATAATATTTCCATCAACATTATCAAAATTATATTGTTGCACCTCATTTCGACATTCTCCCATCGTCGCATCGGGCCGACCGACTCGCTGGTGCGGCGATGGGGATTCTCCTCAATCTGAATAAGGAAACAGCATGACAACAGCAAGCAAGCCGAGGTCCGCCTATGAGAAATGGCAGGATGGAATTGACAAGGCAGCAGGCAATGCCGAGTGGGATATCTACGACTGTGAAATCCGAATGGCCATCAATGAGTTCGACCGCCACCTGTCCGGAACGGCAGGTTATTTCCGCCTGGATTGGCAACTTGTTAAGGCCATGATCTGGGTAGAGACTGGCGCAGTAAGCAAAAAATGGAGATCAAATCCTATGCAGATTGGCAATCCCGGGGATCCAGGGCTTACGTCATTTTTGACGGGTAACGAGGGTGGGAGCTTGATCCTGCCGCCTGTGTGGCAGGGAAGATTGACGGTCGGCACGGCGAGCAGTTTTGTCTCGCACAATATACGTGCGGGCATCGGTTATCTGCTAATGCGGATGGCAAATTTTGCGATCAAGAACGTGCCGGATACTGACACTCGTACTTATGAGGTAACGGTCAAGGTTGGTGACAATCTCGACAAGATCGCCAGGACGCAGGGCACGACCATTGAGTCGCTAAGGCAACTCAATCCAGGCGCGCATATGCTGCGTCCCGGTCAAGTATTGAAGTTCCGAAAAGCCGCAATGCGAAAGGTGATCGTTGGATGGAAATTCATCACTCCTTCGAGTGTCGCCACCTACTACAACGTCGGCGATTCAATGTATGCCAAGAAACTGGACTACGCTCTTTCCATCATACGCAAGGGAAAGGCGGCGGTATGTACACAGTAAAAACCATCGCCCTATTCCTGCTTATTGCTTCGGCAAATGCTGCGTTCGCTGCTGACAAGCCGTTTACAGGTGTTTTCGGCGGCACTGGCCGGGCCTGTTCCGGTGGGGCCTACATCCGCACCAAGACCATTGAATGGAATTCGACTTACAGCATTTGCAAACCGAGCCGTTACGAAGTCCTTGAAAAGAACCTGACAGAGAAGGATCACAAACGAATCGTTTATCGTTTAAAGGATCGCAGCAAACAATGCAGATCCGAGGTGATCGAGGTGGAACAGGTCAGTAGATACGGCTGGAATGTCAGCGGCTATCCATCGCTTGAGGTTTTCCAGAAAAGGGATTTGCCCGATTGGGGTAATTCCCCCTTGCCGGAGCGGCAAATTTTGTCGTGCCCGATGGTCGGGCCGGATTGATTAATAAAGGGAGGCAGTTTTTCCCGCCGATGTTGGCATGCCTTGATGGCAATCGGCTTCCCGACGCCCGAATGCCAAAGTATCGACTCCGTAGCCCGTTAAAAAGGGGCGGAGCAATTTTCGCGATAACCCTGCAAAAAAACCTCTTCCCCTATTTAACTACCGCATCTTAATCTCCAAGCGTTTCTCAAAACCGCTCATATCCCAGCAAATAGCGCCATTGCCCCACCGCCAGACCAGCCATCGGCAAGCGTCCGATGCGGATGCATTTGATTGCCACCACTTGCAGTCCGACCTTTTCGCACATGTGGACTATCAAGCCGCGCGGCGGGGTCTTGAGCGCAAAGCGCAGGCGGTGTTCGCTTTGCCAGCTGACCTTGATCGGCGGCAGCGGCTTGCCACTGAAGCTCAGGCCGTGCTTGAGCAACTGCAAGCCGTCGGGCGCGATTTGTCCGCTGACCTCGACGATGACTTCGTGCTCGATGGTGGCGGCGTCGGCTATCAATTTGCGCTTGATGCGCCAGTCCTGGCTCAATACCTGCAAGCCGCTGGCCTTGGTTTCCAACGGGTCGATCAGAGTCAAATCCTGCAGGTGGCGCTTCAGGAAACGCAGGTTGGAACGATCGTCGGCGGCGCGCAAGTCGGGGGCTATCAGTTGCGCCAGCAGCTCGGCCGGCGGCGTGTCCAGGGGAAGCGCCAGACCGGCCGGCTTGTGCCACAGGATGGTAACCGGCTCCAGCGGCTCCAGGCTGGCTCCCGGCATCAGTTCGACCGTCTGCCGTGGGTCTATCCGGCAGCCCGGCTCTTCCACCAATTGGCCGTCGACCCTGACCCAACCACCTTCGATGTACTGTTCGGCTTCCCGGCGCGAGCAGGAGACTTGTTCGGCGAGATGTTTGGCGAGGCGGATGGATTCTGTCATGGGGCGGATCGGTCGGTGCTGAATGGAGGGCCGCTATTGTAACCGGCTGCTGTTTATTTCTTGTACAGCCCGGGCTGCGATTTGTTTCTTTGTTCGTAGATGGCCTTGGCGTCTTGCTCGGCGCGCTCCTGGGTGCGCATGGCCGGATCGTCGTCGTGCAAGGTGAAATAGTCGGCAGCCTGGGCGCGCATCACATATTTGATCGCGTCCGCATCCTTCAGGTCATATCTTTCCACCATCAGCGTGGTGACTTCGTCCAGGTATTCTTCGTAGGTCATGATGACTCTCCAGCTTTGATTAAGGTTACAGATCAGGTTCAGGGCGCGTATTCTGCCCTATTTGCTCTTCACAGGCGGTTTTAATGCAATGAACCCGTGCCACAGGCGGACGATTTTGCGCAGTTCGCGCCGGCTGTCGGCGGCATAAAAGCCGCTGACGAAACCGCTGCCTGCGGCCAGCTTCGGCTGCTTGCGCACCAGCTGCTGCAATAGCTGCGCGGCCACCGCCCTATCGTTGGCGCCGCCCAATGTATCCTGCAAAGTCATCAGCGCGGCTAGATAGGCATGCGTGCGCCGGCTCGGGAAATACGACTGGAAAAATTCTGCGACATAGCGTGTTTTCTTGGCGGCGATGCGGGTCCGGTGGCGCAGCTGAGCGTCACCATGCTTGAGTTGCTTGCCGCGCTTTCGCAGCTTCTGCTGCAATAAGGCCAGTTTTTCCTGGGCGAATTGTTTGAGCGGCATCGCCAGCAACGCCAGCTGATCGGCGGTCTCGCTATCGCTCTCAAGCAGCACGTCGCGCCAGTGCTGGCCCTGCAACCAGCTAGCCAGCAGCAACATCAGCCGCGCATAGCGCACCGAATCGACGGCGGCAACGGCGACTTTGCGCTGCGTCCGCGCTTGCCGCAACGCCAGCTCGCACAACGCTGTCAGTTGCGGCGCATCCGGACAGCGCACGGCGACATTGGCCAGGGTCTCGTCGGCCAGCACTTGCCAGTCGCGCGCCGGACCCAGCTCGCCACCCAGCCAGTCGAGCTCAGCCAGGATCTCGACCGGGTTCGGCAGCGCCCGTCCAAACACATCAAATGCAGCACGCAGACGCCGCAAACCGATGCGCATCTGGTGCACGCTCTCGGGGTCGCTGCCGAACACCACGCCGGACTCGTTGCCCTGGATCTGCGCCAGGCAATCGCCGGCGATGACTTGGAACCCTTGCTCCACGTCCAATGCGGGATCCAGCTCGAACGTTTCCGCCTTGATCACCGCCGGCGGCTGCGGCACATGCAAGCCGTAGCCGCGCTCGGCCTTGCTGATATTGCCGACCCGCAGCGCAACCTTGTCCTGCAGCGCCAGGGCCAAGTCGAACAAGCTGCCGGCATCGCCCGCCTTCAGTTCCAGCTCGACCTCGCTGATCGGCAGCTGCTGGCGGCCGTGCTGCACCGTGCCCTGATCCAGCGCCAGCTCCACCTCGGCGCCGTCGGCCAGCCGCAATAACCAGATGGTGCGCTGAAATTCGGTCGTAAATATCGGTGTCAGGCGCTTCGCCAGAGTCGGGTCGGACAGCAATTGCGCCAGCGGCGAATCGTCCGCCTCCGCCAAGGCGCGCAAGGCGCTCAAATCGGGATTGGCGCCGCCGACCTCGGACTCCCATTCGTGACGCTGATGCAATCCGGCTTCGACCCGGCCGCCGCCCTTGAAAGTCTGGACCCAGCTGCGCCCTACTTTGCGCACCCGCAACGCGGCCTCGTTCTGCTTCAGGTAAAGCTCCGGCGTATCGAAATAAATGCTGGTCAGCTGCTGCGTGCGCGGTTTGCCGGTTGCGGTTTGTTTTAACAATGGATGACGCCGGAAAGCGCCGACCTCGGCTGGATCGAGCAGCAGTTTTAATTCGAGTTCCATGATTTTGCAGGTGTAAAAAAGCGGTGATGGGTTGGCATTGCTTGGCCCAGGTTGGCAACTGGCAGTAGCAACAGCTTGCTGGATAGCCAAAAAACATATCGACAGTATAGGCAGCCAAGCGCGCCAAGTCCCGTCAATTTTCCCGGCATACATTCAATGATTGTCATCGCAGTTGGCGGTTTGCCTGCTGTGGCTGACGACGCCCACCCTCGCAAAACAGTGCCACACGGAAATGTCTTACCACACAAAATATGACATTTGTGACACTGATCAGCAAAAACGCAGCGATTAGAGAATTGCATCTAAGCATTTACATTTATTTACACAAAACAACAAATTAATACAGAATGATGCCTCCTTGGGCATTGTCGAGTTGACACCGGACGATGCTCTCGATGCGTTGCGCGGCCTATTCAGACTCGCCATTTTCCAAAAACACGACACGGAGCCCTTCCCTGATGAAAAAAACGCTTTTGGCATCAACCATTGCTGCAATCGGACTCATCCACCTGCCCTCGGCCTATGCTGCCGACGCCAAGGATGATGCAGTTTCGGAGTCAGAAAAAAAACTTGAACGCGTGACCATTACCGGTTCAAACATTTCGCGCATCAACAGGGAAGGCCCGACCGCGGTCGAGACCATCAAACGCGCGGAGATCGAAAAATCTGGCGCCAGCACCGTGCTTGAGCTATTGAGCAAATTGCCATCGGTTTCCACGGTCCTGAGCGGCAACGATAATCTGTCGTTCGCGATCGGCGCATCATCGGTATCGTTGCGCGGCCTTGGTTCGAAATACACTTTGATCCTGTTGAACGGCCGTCGTCTGGCCAACTACGGTTTCGCCGACGGTGCGGAAAACTCCTTCGTCGATTTGAACAACCTGCCGCTGGCCGCGCTTGAATCAGTCGAAATCCTGCGCGACGGCGCCTCCGCGATTTACGGCTCAGACGCAGTAGCGGGCGTGATCAATTTCAAAACCAAGAAAAACTATCAGGGCATCGAAGCCAGCGCCAACCTTGGGAGCAATGAACACGGCGACGGTAGCACTGCCAATGCCAGCATTACCGCCGGTTTTGGCGATCTTGATAAAGATGGGCACAACTTGTTGCTGAGCGTCGACGTCTTCCATCGCGATCCGCTGTGGAGCGACAAGCACGACGCCACCAGGGACCGTGACTTCTTCACGCGCTTTCGCGGCGGCGACGCGCGCAACCCCGACCTCTATCTGGGCTCCGTACGCGACTTCACCAGCGGTGAGCCGGGCGTTCCGATTCCAGGTTGCCGAGGTACAGTTGGCGTCTCTCCCGGCACCGGCGACTTGGACTGTTTCACCAACCAAAATGTCCAGCTTACGCCGAGAATCGAACGAATCGGGATCTCTGGAATCTTTACCCAACGTCTGAGCGGCCAGAATGAGCTGTTTGCCGAAGTCGGACTGAATCACAGCGAAGTCGATTTCGAAAGCGGCTTCCCGCGTTTTGACACTGCGTTCATAGGAAAAACCGCCGGCTCAACCAATCCCGGGCTGAACAATTTGCCAGGGCCAAGCGCCGATGGCTCGTCAGTTGGCTTTACGCCAGGCGACAAATTGCAGGTGTTTCGTCGTATTTATGAGGCGGCGCCGACCTCGGACCACATCACCAGCGATAGCCTGCGGCTAGTCGGAGGCTGGCGCGGTACGCTCGGCAACTGGGACAGCGAAGCAGCCGCCACCTACAACCGGAGTCGCCTCACCGACCGCACCACCGACGCGGTGCTGAAAGACGCGTCGTCGGCCTCGCTGCAGCGCGGCTTGCTTGGCCAGGGCGGTTACGATCCTTTTGTTTTCCAGAATCCTGCCAGCGTGGTCGATCCGCTACTGACAACCGCCCGCCGTGAATCCATCTCGCAACTGGAAACGGCGGACTGGAAAATGTCCACGCCCAAGCTGTTCTCTTTGTTCTCCGAATCGGTCGGATTCGCCTGGGGTGCGCAAGCCAGTCACGAATCCATCGACGATCGGCCGGATCCACAGATGGTGGCGGGAAACATTACGAATTCGGGCGCAACCGCCAGCAGGGCCAGCCGCTCGGTATATTCGCTGTATGGCGAATTTAACGTGCCGATCATGAAGCAGATTGAAATGCAGTTGGCGCTGCGCGGCGATCATTACAGCGACTTCGGCAATTCGGTCAATCCAAAAATCGCGCTGGCCTGGCGTCCTTCGAAAGAAGTCCTGGTCAGAGGCTCGGCCACCACCTCGTTCAAGGCGCCGACCCTGCCGGAAATCAGCTCGACCACGACCGGCTATGCCAACAGAGTTGCCGATTACGCCCGCTGCGGCCCGCTCGGGTATGTGGGCGCAAATTGCAGTTACAGCCCACGCCAGTTTTCAGTAGGGAATCCAAAGCTGGAGGCGGAAAAAGCCAATAACTACTCGTTCGGTCTGGTGCTGCAACCGACCAAAGAGCTGTCGGCAAGCATCGACTGGTACGGCATCTGGCAACGCAACACGATCCAGGCGCTGGACCCGCAATACCTGGTCGACCATGAAGACAGCATCCCGGGTTACGCCGCACTGGTAGGCCGCGATCCGCGCAATTCCGCTTTGGAAGCCAAGCATCCGGGACTCACCAAGGGCCGTATCAGTACCGTCACTACGCCCTATATGAATGTCGGCAAAACCAATACCCAGGGACTGGACATCGATCTGAAATACGGATTGCCGCTCGGCAGCTGGGGCAAGCTGACCTTCCGCGAGGTCAATAACTACACCCTCAGTTTCAACCAAAGCATTACCCCAGGCGCCACACCGGTCAGCCGACTGGACACGCTCAACCATCCGCGCTGGAGCAATTCGTTCCGGGTCGGCTATGAGTACGGCGTCCACGAACTGGCCTTCACCGCGAGAACCCAGGCCAGTACGCTCAATATCGACGACCCGACCCACGCTCAGGACCCGGCCATTACCAATGCGCGGATTCCTTCTTTCACGGTATGGGACATGAACTTCAATACCCGGCCGAGCAAGAACCTGACGCTGAACTTCGGCGTCAACAATCTGTTCGACAAGGCACCGATCTATGCGAATACGGCCTATCTCGATGACTTCGTGCAAAGCCGGAACGACCTGACCGGGCGCTTCATCTACGCCAACATGCGGTATCAGTTCAAGTAAGCCAGCAATATGAACGGCGTCGGCGGGCGCGAAAGTGCCCCGCCGACGCCGCCGCAGCGACTGCAAGTCCCTCCTTCCGCTACGCCCCCCTCACCCTCAAACCATCCCACCCCGCCAAAGCGCGGCAGCGCTTGGCCGCCATCGGATATCGCATCCGCAAAATAAGATTTGTCTCATCCGATTAATAAGATCGCACCGATTTTCGCTATGCCGTGCCGCAGCAATAATGGCGGTCATGACAAAAGCAGCGCAATTATTCCAGTTCCAATTGATCGTCAAGCCTGTCAATGACCTGAGTAGCGACTTCATGCCGGGCGGCTTGTTCACGCTGGAAATCAAGCACCTGTAAGGTGCGTCGCCTTTCCTTGCAATCTCCCTGATGGCTGGTCATCCCGCGTCTGTCGTGAAAGCGGCACACAGGTTTTTCGCATTCATTTACTCATCCTTAATTCGGAGTCACCCACCATGAAACTCACGCCATCCGCCATCAGACTTCGCCCCATGATCCAGGCCGCCTGCCTGCTTGGCTTGCTCGCCGGCGGCGCGTCGCATGCCACAGGCGTACTGCCGGACACCTCGGTCGTGATCGTCAACGAAGAAGACGGCGAAGGCGCCATCAACATCAAGAACACCGACGGCAAACCGGTGGCCAGCAATACCAAAGTCGATTTGCCGAAAACCTATATCCTGCCCGGCGAAAAACTCGACCTGATGGTCGATAGCTACGACGCGCCCATCGCCGGCGCCCCGGCGCCAGCGGCTAAAGCTGCGGCAGTTGATTCGATCGATCATGCATCCGCTCACGCATCCGTTCATGCTGCCGCTTATGCAGCCTATAACGCGGCAAACAAATCGCACAGGTGAATGCCTTGCGCCGTCTTGCCGCATGCGCTGTCTTATTTGCGACGGCCTTGCCGCAGATTAAACAGCGCTGCCGCTACTGTGGCGCACCAGCGTATCGAGATAGGCGGGTTTGCCAAACTCTGCCGTAGGTTTTTCGAGGTACCCCTAATCGAAGCCGCGCAAGCGGTCGCTATTAAAGCTCGGCAATTGCCAATGAAAGCGCATCGCCAGCAGACGGAACAGGAAGCCCGCGCCTATCGCAAGCAGCGGCGCCAACGCCGGATCGATCTCGAACCGGAGCAAGCCGACATATAGCGCACCGGTAAAAAGTGCGACGGTGGCATAAAATTCACGTTGCAGCACCAGCGGAATCTGGTTGCACAACACGTCGCGCAGCAAGCCGCCGAAAACGCCGGTCATCACGCCGGCCAGCACCACAATGCCGGGGTGTAAGTCAAAGGCTCGGGCGACATCGCAACCGATCACGCTAAACGCCACCAGTCCCAATGCATCGACCAGCAAAAACACGGTGCGCAAATGGTGCATGAAACGCGCCACCAGCGCCGTCGCGATGGATGCACCGATCGTGAACAACAGGTATTCGGGATGGGCGATCCAGCCCAGCGGATAGTGGCCGAGCAGCACATCCCGGATCGAGCCGCCGCCCAGTGCGGTGACCGTGCCGATCAGGCACAGACCGAACAAATCCATGCCGCGCCGCATGCCCATGATGGCGCCGGACATGGCCTCGGCCACGATGGCGATCAGGTAGATGGTGTGCAGCAGCATGGGTTGGCTCCTTGGGTGGAAGATCTGATGATGGTGTTATAGGGCTCAAGCAAATCAACACCTCGGCGTTCCGTGGCCCGTTGAACGGGCGGTAGGTTGGGCTGCAAAGCCCAACATTTCTTTAATCATGACCAAACGTTGGGCTTTGCAGCCCAACCTACGCATCTACGTTGATGCATCGCGATCAGTGCGTATGACGACGCTTCCATGCGTCCAGGAAGGCTAGCGTCACACTGGCCTCGTTGGTTTCGGCCAGGCCGCTGCCGAAGAAGGCGCCGACATCCTTGAAATCATTGCCGCCGGCCAGGTCCGACAAGCTGCGGAACGCAATGAACGGCACCCGATTGGCATACGCGACATGGGCGAAAGCCGCGGTTTCCATATCCACCGCTTCCGCCTGCAAGCTGCTGTACAGGTAAGCACGGTAATCGGGATTGGCCAGGAAGGCAGTGCCGGACACCGCCCTGCCGCCAACGCGCAAGACGGGTTGGGTGCTGACGCACAAGGAGGGATTTTTCGGTCCGCACTTTGCCAGCTCAGGCTTCAAGGTACGCGCCACCGCCAGCATCGCCGGATCAGCCTGATAGTCAAAACGGAACTCGCCTTGCGGCGCATTGGCCGCATTCATCACAAAATTGTCGCGCATGAAAAGACCGGTGCTGACCGCGCCCTTAGGCGTACCGATCTTGAAATCGGGGCGCGGCTGGCCGTCTTGGGTCGCCAATTTGAGGCCCAGGCAGCTGACATCGCCGGCCGTACCGCAGGCCGCGGGCACGCTGCCGTCGCCGTTCCAGTACACCTCCATCGGCATCGCCCAGCGCTCCGGCACGATCACGTCGCCGACATGGCTGGCCGGATTGACGCCGCCGGCAATCCCGCTCAACAACAAGCGTTCGATATGAAAATGATCCAGCATCAGTTGCGTCATCATGGTCGCATTGATCATGCTGACCCCGCTCAACACTATCGTCACCGGGTTGCCGCGCAGCTCACCGGTGGTAAAGCGATTGCCGTTGATCAGCCAGTCGTGTTTTTTCTCGGTCTGCGCCAGCAGGATGTCGGCCTCGGCGCCAAAAGCCGAGACTATCCCGATGCGGGGCGTGCACTCGGTCAGGCAATGATGATCGGCCACCGGCACCGCGCAGGCCGCGGTCATCAGGGTGGCGCCGGCCAGCACGGCACAGCCGGCCCGGCGCAAGATTTTCAATAGAAGAGGTTGAGTAAACAAGAGAGTCCCTTTCGCTGGATGGATTCAGGTGCCGGTGGGCACCGGTAAGTGTCAATTAATCAGTCAATGCGACGAGCTTTTGCAAAAAGACAGGCAGGCGATCGCGGCCTCGAGAATAACCGAAGTGGCGTGGGCAGGAATAGCCCTAAAGAAACAAAACGGGGTTGAAGTAGGTCGGAAAAGCGTAGCGCCTTCCGACATGGCGAACCACCGAAAAAAGCCAAGGGCTTGACCAAGTGATGCGATTCACGCCGTCGGAAGGGTGTAGCAGGGGTTTCAGATGGCATGCCATCTGCCTGCGGAACGGTATCCGCTTGCAAGCGGATACGCGCCCTGC
>NZ_JBHSMT010000028.1:297399-322724 GCF_042654985.1 Paraherbaspirillum soli
GACTTATCGACGCTCTTTTAAGTGCATGGCATTGCGGCGCTCGATATCCGCGGCGGCCTGTTCCGCCAGATTTTGCACAGCAAGTAGGGCGGAAAAGCGCAGCGCTTTCCGCCGTTTTGGATGCATCAAATGCATGCGGCATATCCAGCGGCGGAAGGCGCCACGCTTTTCCGCCCTACCTCCAACCTGCGTCACCTGTTAGACTTGCCTCCTTTTTACGCTGGCGACCTCTATTGTGACTATCTCTTCTTTCTCCACCCTCCCCCTGGCGCCGGCGCTGTTAAGCAACCTGGACAGCCTTGGTTATCACAAGATGACGGCGATCCAGGAGCAAAGCCTGCCGGTGATCCTGGAGCGGCGCGACCTGATCGCGCAGGCCAAGACCGGCAGCGGCAAGACCGCGGCGTTCGGCATCGGCATCCTGCACAAGCTCAATCCGACTTATTTCGCGATCCAGGCGCTGGTGCTATGCCCTACCCGCGAGCTGGCCGACCAGGTGGCGAAGGAATTGCGCCGGCTGGCGCGCAGTGCCGGCAACATCAAGGTGCTGACCTTGTGCGGCGGATCGCCGATGGGGCCGCAGATCGGTTCGCTGGAGCATGGCGCGCATATCGTGGTCGGCACCCCGGGCCGGATCCGCGATCACATCGGGCGCGGCAGCATCAATCTGGGCACGGTGCAGACGCTGGTGCTGGACGAGGCCGACCGCATGGTGGACATGGGCTTTTACGAAGAAATCTCGGGCATCGTCAGCGCCTGCCCGGCGCGCCGCCAGACGCTGCTGTTTTCCGCCACATATCCGGACGATATCCGCAAGGCCAGCGCGGAATTTTTGCGCGATCCGGTCGAGGTCAAGGTCGAGGCCCAGCATCATGCCGGCCAGATCGAGCAGCGCTTTTACGAGGTGTCGTATGAAGGCCGCAATGCGGCGGTGGCGCAATTGCTGAACCACTTCCGGCCGGTGTCGACCATCGCCTTTTGCAACACCAAGATCCATTGCCGCGAGCTGGCGGCCGAATTGCGCGAGCAAGGCTTTAGCGCGCTGGCGCTGTACGGCGAGCTGGAGCAGCGCGAGCGCGACGAGATCCTGGTGCAGTTTTCCAATCAAAGCTGTTCGGTGCTGGTGGCAACCGATGTCGCCGCGCGCGGCCTGGATATCCAGACCTTGGGGGCGGTGATCAATGTCGATGTATCGAAAGATACCGAGGTGCATATCCATCGAGTCGGCCGCACCGGCCGCGGTCACGACAAGGGTCTGGCGCTGAGCCTGTGCGCGCCGAACGAGAAAAAATGGGTCAAGCTGATCGAGGACTATCAGCATGGTCCGGTCAGCTGGTTCGATCTGGCGGAACTGGAGCCGGCCGATGGCGGTCCGTTGCAAGCGCCGATGGTCAGCTTGTGCATCATGGGCGGCAAAAAGGACAAGCTGCGCCCTGGCGATTTGCTGGGTGCGCTGACCGGCGACGCCGGGCTGACCAAGGAGCAAGTCGGCAAGATCAGCGTGTTCGAGTTCATGACCTATGTGGCGCTGGACCGGCGCGTCGCCAAGCATGCTTTTGCGCGTTTAAGCAGCGGCAATATCAAGGGCCGGAATTTCAAGATGCGGTTTGTTGTGCCTGTGTAAGGCGTTTATTTAATAGGCACCTCGAAAAACCGTAGCGAGCGGTCCAAGGTCGGGGCGAGAAGTGGAGCCGTACGGAGGTACGGTGAGCATCGCAGCCCCAGATTGGGGACGCGCAGTAGGTTTTTAGAGGTGCCGGAGAGTGTTTATGAGAAAAAATGTATTTGCAGCAGCGTTGATGTTGAGTCTGGGTTTGGGGGTGTTGTCTTCGGCCCAGGCCAGGGATATCAAGCATTTGTTTCCGCTGGCCGATGCGATGAAAGAAGCGGACGCTTCAAAAAAACTGGATGGCTCGGTGAAATTTTTCTTTGCCGGTCAGGACCATCCTGCAGTGGCGGAAACGTTCATCAGCGATGTTTCGAACAAAAAAACCAACTCAAGAACAACCGACGAAGTGGCGTGCAACTGGGCTTTCTTGTCGGCGTTGATCTCATTCCAGGAACGCGCGCATGCATTGGGTGCCGATGCGGTGGTGAATATCGTCAGCTATTACAAGAAAGATGAAATGGCGAGCGCGACCGAGTTTGAATGTCATGCCGGGGCGATCATGGTTGGCGTGGCGCTCAAAGGCGATTTTGTGAAGCTGGCTAAATAAGCTCGCCGCTCCGTAGTCCGTTAATAGGAGAAGGTTGGGCTGGAAAGCCCAACATTTTCATCTCCGTCACCACCAAATGTTGGGCTTCGCAGCTCAAGCTACCGATCGACGCTTGCCATGCGCTGTTCGTTGTAGCGTGGTCCGGCGATATTGGCCAGCGAACTTTCCATCTGTTCGATTTCCGCAGCGCTTAGCGTGATTTCCATCGCCGCCACATTTTGCTCCAGGAAGCTGCGCCGCTTGGTGCCAGGAATCGGCACGATGTCGTCGCCCTTGTGCAGCACCCAGGCCAATGCCAGCTGCCCCGGCGTCACGCCTCTTTCCGTTGCCATGTTCTTGACCACCGATGCCGCTTGCATGTTGGCATCGAAATTGGCGCCTTGCAGACGCGGATCCTGATGCCGGAAATCGCTGGGCGGATAGTCTTCGGCGCGCTTGGCGGTGCCGCTCAAAAAGCCGCGTCCGAGCGGGCTGAACGGCACCAGGCCGATGCCCAACTCGCGCAGCATCGGCATGATTTCCGGCTCCAGATTGCGCTCCCATAACGAGTATTCGCTTTGCAGCGCAGTGATCGGATGGGTCGCATGGGCTTTGCGGATATTGGCCGCACCTGCTTCCGACAAGCCAAGGAAGCGCACCTTGCCTTCCCGCACCAGGTCGCCCATCACGCCCACCACGTCTTCAATCGGCACCGCCGGATCGATCCGGTGCTGGTACAGCAAGTCGATATAGTCGGTGCCGAGGCGGCGCAACGATCCCTCGACCGCGGCCTTGACATGCGGCGGACGGCTGGTGATGCCGATCATCTGGTTGTTCTCGATCTGAAAGCCGAACTTGGTGGCGATCACCACTTGATCGCGGTGCCCCTTCAGCGCCCGCCCGAGCAATTCTTCGTTGTGATAAGGGCCGTACACTTCGGCCGTGTCGAAAAAAGTCACCCCCAGCTCGATGGCCCGGTGCAAGGTGGAGATCGACTCGCCCTCGTCGGCCTGGCCGTATAGATGACTCATGCCCATGCAGCCGAGGCCGACCGCCGACACTTCCAGGCCCGCTTTTCCCAGCTTTCGCGTTGTCAACATTTGCTGCTCCTTGTGTAAAGAGAGGCCGATCCGGCACGTTGCGGATCGACCTCTTTGTCTGATAGCCGGCTACCCGAAGTAGCGTTTTGGTAACGGTGGCGCGCGGGCAATTTGTCGACTTCGGCCGCGCCAGCTCACCTACTAAAAATAAGTCATTTACGGCGTGATACCAACCTTTAGTTATGGGCGATGGCCAATGATTATCGAATGGGAACAGTCCTATAAAAAAATCGGATTTTGCCGATGTGCACCGGTTGATGATTTCCGTAGAGCAACAACTTCACCAAGTTGTAGTCATTGTCGCCGGAGTCTTCGGCCGATGAACTTCATGCCACGTAGAAATACCGACTGAAAACGGGCGGGACGAGCAGGACGCTATCCGGCGCATGCTTCGTTCCGGCGGCAGGCAACAACTTCCTCGTCCTCAACACACTGATGGAGCCGATCAAATGCACCAACCGACAAAAGCAACTATTGAACAGCTTATAAAGCGCTTACGTCGCTACCCTGCGCAGTATGTTCTGGATGGCCGTCGAAAAACGACTCTTCTGTGCGCTGCTGCCGACATGATTGAGCAGCTATCGGCGATGCCGGCGGCTAGCAAGAAGAAACTGGGCATAACGCAGGCGGACCCGCTCAGGCCGTACGCTACCGATGAGTACGACGCAAATTTCGGCAATTGCCTGTTCCTGCATTTCGACAACGCCGAAGCGCCGCCGGATGTCTATTGCGGATCGCCGCTGGAAGTTTATCCGCCGTTTGACGCCAAGTATTGGACGCATTTCGTGCGGTTTGACTTCAACGCCGTCATCAACGCCGCCTTGCAATCGGCAGCGCCGGAACCGCAAGCACAATAGACGAAAAAAAAGGGGCAGAGTCATTTCCGGCAATACCATGCCGAAAATAACCCTGCCCCCTCATTTAACTACAGGATCAGGCCAGCTTCTTAGTCGTAAGTAGCGCTCAGCGACACGCCGCTAAACGGCTGCTTGGCATTCAGCAGAATGTAGTACCAGCGGCTTGCGGCCGGGGATGTCAGCGCAATGCTTTCGCGGTTGCCGGCATTGGCCGAGGCGGCATCGTACGACGTGGTGCTGGGGTAACGGTCCAGCGCAACATACATATCGACATCGCCGCTGCCGCCGTTGGTGCGCAGCTGGACGTTCTTCGCGCCGCTAGGCAGCATGATGTAGGCGTAAGTTTGGTTCGACGCCGACAGTCCCTTGATCGAGCAATTCTTGCTCAGGTAATAAGGCGATGCGCAGTCAGGCAGCGATGGGCCGTCCGGCAGCGGTGGTTCGCCGGCGGTGGTTGCGGTCTTGACCCAGTCGGCAAACTCGTTGTCATAGCGATTACCGATGTAGGCCATGTAGTTCTGATAGCCGTCGTAATCGCCGACGCGGAATTTGGCAACGATCGCATCGACATCGTTACGATGACGCTCGATCATGAAGCGGGTCGACATATAGCCCCAGCGATAGGCGCGGGTCACGTAATCCGGCATCGAATAGGTATTGCCGAAGATCGTGCTCAGCGAGTAAGTGCCGGTGCGGGCGATGTCAATCGACTCCTGGTTGTCGTTTTTCTTCGACAGGTATTCCGCCAGGCCTTCGATCCACCATACGGTCGGCTTCGCTGTGCCGGCATTGAAGTCGCCGTACATGTCGAAGCGGCCATCCAGGTAGTGAATGTATTCGTGCTTCAGGTTCCAGACCTCGAATACCGGACGCATCCACGATGCTTCGTGGGCGATAAAGCGCGCCTGGTTGGATGGGTCGGCCGGATTGCCTTCCAGGTACATGCCGCCGTTATTGGTGCTGATGCCGAACATCACTCCCGCATACTTGCTGTAGTTGGTGTAGTCGCTGAATACCACCACTTCGAGCGAGGTGTTGTTGTCGTTGGCGACCGGCTTGCGGTTGGATTGCAGCATGTCATGGAAGTAGCCTTCCTCGGTTTGCAGCAGATTGCACGACGCTTGCATCTGGGCCACGGTCAACTCTTGGGTACGCATGCGGATGGTCGGGCTGCATGTGTATTTGTTGGTCAGCACGGCGTCGGCCAGCCTGGTCTCGAAATTGCAGGTGCCATACTCGGCGCAATTGGCGCTGTCATTGTATTTGACCGCGCTTGCCGCCGCCAGCCACAGGTCGCTATCGGCGCCAGTCATGCTGGACGTCGCCAGCATGTTCTTGACCATAGTCTTGATGCCGCTCTTCAGCGCCGGATATTGGAAGAAGCGGAAGGCTTCGTTGGTGGCGTCTGTCAGTTCGTAAGCCGCGCCGGTGCCCAGCAGAGCACTCTTGTTGTTGACCACAAAAGTGTTCAGCGCCGTTGCATAGGACAGATCGTTTTGCAGCAACTGCTTGCCCTCATTGCTTTCATGCGCGCGGAACAATACGGTCAACACGCCGGTAAAACCGCCGCCGGCACTGCGCTGTTGCAGAGCCGCCGCCGCGTTCGGGTTGCTGCTGGTATTGGTGTAGCGCTGCACCAGGTTTTTCAGGCTGCCCAGGTAGTAGGGCTCGTCGTGCATATTGGTGATCAGCGTAAACGTCTCGCCGGCAGTGCTCGGCCCGGCGGCGTTGGAGTTGAACAGCACGTTGCCGTCGACCAATTGTTTGATCGCAGGACGCAGCACGCCGACCAAGGAGGAAGACGGCGCCGGGATCGTATTGCCGCTAGCCAGGTAATAGCCGGCGCGCAGATAAATCAGCAGATTGACCAGCTTGATATTGGTGGCATCGTAGGACCTGGCCTCTTGCGCGAAACGGTTGGCGAGGACGCTGAAATTGTTCGCCGAATAGATCTTGGCCGCCTGTGCAGCGTTCAGCGAGAACAAACCGTAATGGCATTCGTAGTCAGGCAGGTTGACGATATAGTCGGCCAGAGCATCGCCGCTATAGCCGGCCAGCTTGTCCATGTTCTGACAATCCGGTGTGGTGGCCATCATCTTCATCTGATTGGCCCGAGCTTGACGGCTCTTGGCGGGCATCAGGTCGAGACGCGGCTTCTTGCTCGGCGGCAGATTGTACTTCTGCTGCTCCAGCGACGGCGGCAACGCCTGCCGGATATGCGGCATCGGCGCCTGCTTGGCCAGTTCAGACTCGCCGTGCGTATGATTGGCTCCGGCATAGACTGCCGGGGCCGAGCAGGCGAACGTCAGTGCTGCAAACCAGGCTATTTTTTTTGGAATAATCATTAATTGCTCTCCTCCGATAATTACATCAACGCGCCCCGCGGCGATATGCCGTGAGATCACGTGACTTCTTGGTACTACTCTTGTGGAATTTGCACGGCGTGAGCGATGCATCGCCGTGCGGCAGCTGCTTAGAGCAGCGCCGGCCTAAATATTACCGTACGGCAATAAATA
This sequence comes from Paraherbaspirillum soli, assembly GCF_042654985.1. NCBI lineage: Bacteria > Pseudomonadati > Pseudomonadota > Betaproteobacteria > Burkholderiales > Oxalobacteraceae > Paraherbaspirillum > Paraherbaspirillum soli. The sequence continues at coordinate 304,068 of NZ_JBHSMT010000028.1, forward strand.
TAGTAAGCTGAGAGAATTGACGGGATGACGAACGGTGCAGAAAGAAGGATGAGCGGCGGACGGCAACGCCGATCCGGTAGTTAGCGGACAGGAGATAGCGTTACGCCAATATTTTTGACGTAAGGATATAAAACACAAATTGTGGATTATTGCGATGGGGAATAAGGCGGGGTAGATTGTCTAATCAGAACTTCCGCTAAACAGATAAGTAGGGCGGAAAAGCGCAGCCCTTGCAGGGCGCGTATCCGCTGGCAGGCGGATACCGTTCAGCAGGCGGATGGCATGCCATCCGAAACCCCTGCTTCACCCTTCCGCCGTTTTCAATGCGTCAACCATATGTGGCACATCAATCGGCGGATAACGCTACGCTCATCCGCCCTACTCCGCCTATCGTTGCGCTAGACGCGTCAAAGCAAGCCGACCTGCCGCCGCAACAGGCCGCAGGCGTATGCCAGTTTGTAATCCGGGTTGGTCATCATGCCGCCGGCATGCAGGATCGCTTCTATGTGCTGGATGGCTTCGACGATGACGGCAGCGTCGAACATCATGGCTGCCCCTTTGAAGCGGTGGACATGCTGCTTCATGCTGGTGTAGTCGCCATGCGCCAGCGCCTGCTCGATGGCGACCAGGTCTTGCCCGGCACTTTCGCGGAACAAGGCGCGCAGGTCCGCCGCAAGTTCAGGCTTGCGTTGCGGCGATACTGGATCGAACCGATCAAGCGGATTGAGGTCGCACCGAGCTTCGAGTGTGTTTTTCATTTCTTCCAGTTGTCATGTTTTTCGCAGCATGCCATCCACAGTGTTTGCAGCGATCCATAGACTAGGCATAGAAGCCGTTTGTAGCAATAGGAAGCAACAATACTTCACAAGAATTTACAAAACTAATGCAATTTAACAACACTTGCCAGGTGGCACCATGCTTTTGGGCTGGCGGCCCGAGGCTTTAATGGTGGTGCGACCAGCTGCCATCCGATGACGCCATATAGGATTCCACGGCGTCTTTCTGGCCGGTCGCGTAGCGCGTCAGTTCGCCGCATTTGCAGATCCCCTGATACGGCTGGATATGTGAACAGGCTGACACTTTTTGCAGGAACACCTGGACCGGCTTAGTGCATTTTTTGCATTTGAAAGTGAGGATGCGAGCGGGTTTGTTGGCCATTTTTTTCCTAGAGATGTGAGACAGGCCGACAGCATATACATCCTTTGCCATGTCGTGGCAAAACGATTGCGCGATCATCTTCAACAGGGCATCTCGAAAAACCGTAGCGAGCGGCCCAAGGTCGGGGCGACGATGTTGCAACACCTGCAGCCATACGGAGCGGGCGAGCATCGCAGGCCCGAGATTGGGCCGCGCAGTAGGTTTTCCGAGGTGCCCAACAGTTGTCGTCGAAAAAACATTATCCTGGAAGCTGCACATTGTGTTACAGTTCGTGCCTCAGACGCGGGGTGGAGCAGTCTGGCAGCTCGTCGGGCTCATAACCCGAAGGTCGTAGGTTCAAATCCTGCCCCCGCAACCACATTAGTATAAACGCCGTTGGAAGCTAGCAATAGCTTTTCAGCGGCGTTGTCGTATTCAGCGTAGATTCCTTCCGGCTCCTGGATGATCTGAATCTCGCCGAGTAAATCCCCTATTATCTTCCTGGCTTGCTGCGTGTCTTGTTCGAGTGCGCTTTGCAGAGCTGAAAGCGTGCGTTTTATGCGCTCTCCGAGCTCAGAACGATTGATCTTACCTACGGTGGACAGCTGTTTGTTGGCTGCCAGACGGGTACGCTCTGATTCCGCCGTTGTTAGACGCGCCCGGAGAGCATCAGACATCCCGACTGGACGTGTATTACTTCATCAACGGCTGGCAGCAAGAGCATCAGTTCGACCCGGGCGCGATCTTCCACTTGATGGACCCGGATCTGAACCAGGAGGTGTACGGCGTGCCGCAATACCTCAGTGCGCTGCAATCGGCCTGGCTGAATGAGGCGGCGACGCTGTTCCGCCGCAAGTATTACAAGAACGGCTCGCACGCCGGCTTCGTGTTTTACATGACCGACGCTGCGGCCAACATCACCGATGTCGACAACTTGCGGCAGGCCATGCGCGACAGCAAGGGACCGGGCAATTTCCGCAACCTGTTCATGTACGCGCCGAACGGCAAGAAAGACGGCATCCAAATCTTGCCCGTATCGGACGTGGCGGCAAAAGATGAGTTCTTCAACATCAAGGGCGTGACCCGCGACGACGTGCTGGCCGCGCATCGCGTGCCGCCGCAACTGCTGGGGATCATGCCGAACAATACCGGTGGTTTCGGTGCGGTCGAACCTTCGGCGCGGGTGTTTGCGCGCAACGAGCTGGTGCCGTTGCAGGCGCAATTCCTGGCACTGAATGAATGGCTAGGGCAGGAGGTGGTGAAGTTTGACGCTTACGAATTGATAACAGGTGAGGAGAAAAAACAATGAGCGATATTGCAGACCGTTCAGATCAAATTATTGGAATAGAGGTAGCGACTTCTCTGGCAATGGTGCGTAAGGCGCAGGACATCGCGCCGGACGGCCACTGCTGTTTCTGCGATGAGCCGCTGCCGCATCCGGCGCGCTTCTGCAATGTCGATTGCCGCGATGATTATGATAGGGAGCTGGCTGCGTTACGGCGCGCAGGACGATAATGCTCGAAATGCGGTCGTTGGATGAAGGTAATTCTTAGCAGAGAGAGGCTGCCAAGATGCGCAATAACGTCTTACGATCAACTTGGCAGTTGGCACGAATAAAAATTGAATTTTTACTGCATATTTTTGCTTCACGCACGGCATCAAATTCACAAACAGAGCTGCTACCAGTTTTCCCACAATTTTGTTGACCTGTTGCCCCCGACGGATCCATTAATAAAACTGGATTCCGTCGAACACAGCTATAGATTGTTGCGGAACATCCGGCACAATATTATTGAATGCGCCTTGCGGACTTGTACGCTAAAAATACGGTCATAAAAAAATAAAAAATTGGTAGCGTCACGTCTTTTATAAAAAAATTGGTTTCAAGACCGAGCGTTTTTGCGGTCATCCATTTAAGCTGAAATGCAGTTATTGGTGGAATAGAACTTAATGATCCTGAGCTATACCAGACTATGAGATACATAAGCGAGGTACACATAACGGCAAATTTCCAGAATCGAACATGAAAGAGAGCCAAAACAGACGAAACAATACCCGCAGCTATCAACGTGGCACCTAAAATCCACTGACTCTTTAGCTCCTTAATGGTTGTATTCTTCATAGCCTCCATTGATCCGCTTTGCGGCGGAGATCCACCAGACTGCCTTAATTCCTCAGCTGCATTTGCATGTAACGTCTGGACTTCTGCAGTAATTTCGGCGAATTTCGGTTCGGTCATTAGGAGTGGAACGGCTTGAGCCATCCAAGCAATGAGAACCATTAGTCCAATACCATATTTCGAGAAAAATCTCATACTCGGCTCCTTGATAAAGTTACTTGTTCCCAGACGTCATGCTAGAACAAGTTCTTGCACAACTATCCACTACACCATCCGGGCCACCAGGTAACACTCCTAGTAAAGGAGCAAGACTGGAATTCTGCTGCTGTACCTTATTCAATATCCCCAAGCAATCTCCGTATGCTTGAATATAGCTCCTTCGATTCACTCCGGCTGGTTTGCACTGTTGCATATAGCAAGCCTCGCCTAGTAGTTTCGATAGCGGTTCGGTGGTCTCCTTGCTCTTAATTTTGCCTATGATTTGTTTCGCCAATATATCTGCGAGTACAGGATCGAGTAATCCAAGCGGGTCTTTATGGCTAATAGGATTGCCTCCCACATAAGCGTATGACTGGTTATATTGTGGTAAATCACGATAAAGCTGCGACTCCAATTCCGAACTTACGTCTCCTATGACACTTGACAAGTTCTTGCTGGCTATGTCTTTGTACAACACATTACCGATGGGATCGCTTTCTACATACCTACCCGTACTCGGATCATAGTCTCTGTTGATGTTGTAAAAATTATTGGTCTCCCTGTCATACAACTGCCCCGGAAAGCGCTGGTTGTACGTGAAGACTCCTAACCCACTCGGATTCTCATCCGGCGGCAACATGCCGAACGGATCGGCATTGTCCCAGCGCCACACCATCTGATTGTCGGTTGCCTGCGTAATCACCCGTGGCGTATTGAGGTGGTCGGCATAGACGTAATACACATTGGTCGCGGTGGTCTGAGTCGCGCCGCTGCCAGTCACCGTTTGTTTCAGCACCGCCACAGGCAAGTCGCCCAGATACACCGTCTCTTCAATCACTTGCCCATTGGCGTCGTATTCGCCGATCAGGTGACCGGCTTCGTCATATACATAGCTGTTGCTGCCGGTTGCCACAATCGTTGCCGGGCCTTGCTTTTGCACCCGCTGATTGAGGCCGTTATGGCTGTAGCTGACGGTATTGCCGGCGTTGGTCGCGCTGACCATGCGGCCACGGTCGCTGTAGGTGTAGCTGATGCTACCGTCGCTGACCAGATTGCCGGCGGCGTCGTAACTATTGCTCTTGGCCGGTGCTGGCCCGGTCGTTGCGCTGAGCCGATTGCTAGTCGCGGCAATCGTGTTGGCATATGTGCTGCCGCCGAATGTCGCTTGGATACGGTTGCCGCTGGCGTCGTACTGGAAGCTCTGGTTGTTGGCGCCGCTGCTGCCGGTGACGCTGGTCAGACGGTCCAGATTGTCGTAGCCGTAGCCCTGGTTGTAATTGATCGGGGCGTTGCTGCCGGTGCCGCTACCAATATGGCTGCTGCCGCCAATCCGGCCTGCGGCGTCGTAACTGATGCTGCGGTTGGTGCCGTTGTTCAACGGGTCGCCGAGCGGGTAGCTGGTGATGCGGCCGTCGAGGTCAAAGCCGCGCGCGTAAGTGCTGCTACTCAACGCATTGCTATTGCCCCAGGTCCAGGCATTGACCGGGCCGAAGGCTGTATAGCCAATGCCGGTCAACAGCGGGATCGTGCTGCCGCTGTTGGTGCCGCTGCCGTTGGCATTGGTCGGGTTCAAGCTCAGGCTGTTGACGCGGCCGGCGGCGTCATAGCTGGTGTTGATCCGGTTGCCGCTCGGGTAGGTCACGCTGGTAAGCTTGCCAAAGGTGTTGCCACTGCTGCCGTAACTGTAGCTGATGGTGCGGCTGGTGGCCGTCGTGCCGCTGACTATGGTTTGGACTTTCGTCAGCAAACCACCGAAACCATGATAGGCATACGTGGTTTGCCCCGAGCTGTCGATCATCCTAGTCAGATGACCGATCGCATATGGCGCACCGGTCGCGCCGCCGTCATATTCGAATTGGGTCGCGGCACCACTGGCGTAGTCGATCCGGGTCACTCGATTCAACGCGTCATAGCTGTAGCTGGTGGTCTTACCACGAGCATCGGTACTGGATTTCAGGTTGCCGGCTTCGTCAAACGTCTTAGTCGTGCTGCCGCTGTCGGGACTGTTCAGTGCAGTCTGGTTGCCCAGGCCGTCAGTGCTATAGCTGGTGACCAGATTGCGCGGATCGGTGACCGTGCTCAGTTGGTCCAGCCCGTCATAGCTGTAGTTGACGGTCGGGCCGCTGCCGCCAGCGGTCGGTGCCGGTTGCGTTTGCTGGATCAGGCGGCCTAGCGTGTCATAACTTTGGGTCGTCACATGGCCTAGCGGATCGGTGATCTTGGTCCGATTGCCCATCGCGTCGTATTCATAGCTGGTGGTCGTGTTTTGCTGCGCGACTGTCGCGCCAGCCAACGTGAACAAGACGGCACCAACGATAGTCTTGATCCGATGTTGATTCAAAGTGAAACGCCCTCTCATTGCACTGCTCCGGTAATTTGTTGTAAGCGGTTCAACGCGTCGACGACGCGGCTGGTCTGACGCGCCAGGGCACCGCTCGGATCTTTGACTTGTTCATTGATCCGGTTGCCCATGTTGTCGAGCGTGTAGACGATGCTGTTGCCGAGACTGTCGGCGATCTTGACCAAGCGGTGCGCCGGGTCGTAGCTGTAGCTGACTGTGGACCCATTCGGCAGCGTGACCTGGGCCAATTGGCCGACGCCGTCGTAGCTGTAGCCGGTGGTTTCAACCGTGCCGTTGGCGGTGACGCTCTTGGCGGTCAGCCAGCCGCGCGGGCTGTAGGCCAGTTGCGTGGTCGTGCCGTTCGCATCGGCAATCAGCCCGACGCGGCCATTGGCGTCGTAGTTCGACAAGGTCGTCACTTGGCCGACGGCGTTGGTAATTGTGCTCAGGTTGCCGTTGCTGTCGTACGCATAGGTCGTTTTATCGGCGACATCGGTGCGCGGCCCGGTGGCGGTCAATAGCTGACCGACGTTGTTGTAGCTGTAGCTCCAAGTGCGGGCGCTGCCGGTCACGGTGGGCGCCAAGCCCTGCGCGCCGGTCGCATCGCTGGTCGCTTGCTCGGTCTTGCTCAACAAATTGCCGGACGCGTCGTAGGCGTAGCTGGTCACGCGCTTCGGCTCGGCGATCTTCAGCGGCAGGCTGAAAGTCGGGTGCCATTGGGTGCTGATGGTGCGCGCTTGTGGCGTGCCGGACGCTTCGACCCGGCTGGTTTCCAGGTTGCGGGCCAGGTCGTAGCTGAAGGTCGTGACAACGCCGTTGAAATCGGTGCGGCTGGCGACGTTGCCGTTAGCGTCGTAAGTAACGTTGCTGGCTGCGGCACTGCAACCGGCACCACCCGGTTGGCTCTCTCCGGTGTAGCGCAGCGTATTCTGGATAGTTTGAAAATTGTAAGTGCGCATGGTACCTAAGGGGTCGGTGACCGCGCTTTGGCTGCCAAGTTGGGGGTAAGCGATGCCGTATTTCTCGACGCCGCCGGCATGTTCGGTCGAGACTGCTTTGCCGCTGCTGTCGTAGTTGAAGATTGCAAAGCGGCTGCCGTTTTCGTCGACGATGCCGGTCAGCGCATACGGCAGATCGGCGCCAGCGGTGTAGACGGGTTCGTTGTACAGATAGGTGCGTGGCTTGCCGCCCGGGTAGGTGACGCTGCTCAAGCGATTGGCGCTGTCGTAGCTGTACGTCGTGACGCCGCCGGCCGGGTCGATCATCTGCACGACGCGGCTGCTGCTGTCATAGACGAAATTGAGTTGATGGCCGAATGAGTCGGCGACCCGGATCAGCAACCCGGCCTGCGGCGCGATCGCGGCTGGCGTCGTAGCATCCGAATAACTCAGCGTTTGCAGCAGGCCTGCGCGGCTCTTGATACTGAGCAGTTTGCCCGAGACGTCGTAGCTTTCCAGCGACTGGTTGGCGGCGACCTTGTATTGCCAACCGCCCGGATTACCCTTGCTGTCCAGTTTCCGCATCAGGCTGTCGTTGATGTCGCCATCAGGTTGATAACCGCCGTTACCCAACACGAAGTCGAACGCTTTGCCATCGCCGCGTCGGACGCTGGCATTATTTGGAAAAGCAGGGTTGGTCATGACCATCCGCTCATAGTTGCTGGTCCAGCGAGCACCGAAGCGGCCATTACGAATATCACTGGCGTTATAAGTCCGTTGCAGCGCCAGTCCTACGCTGCCGATACCAAAGTAGTCCGATTCCAACTGACGTTTGTTGCCGGTACTGTGGTTGATCGGGTTGCCTTTTTCTTTGTTGGAGCAAGTGCCAGGATCGCCTTCATTCTTGATTTTTGGGGCCGTGCTTGGGTCGTAGCTGCAACTTTTCGGATTGTCCGCTTCTACTTTGCAGGACGGGTCGACCGTTGGATCGGCCGGCGAATTGCAATATCTGTCTATTCTGTCCGGCTCCCCGGTGCACCAAAATGTCCCCATGCCTACATTAGCAAGTGAGGCATCAAGTGGACAGCCAGGAGTTCCGGGAACCGCTCCGGCCTTTGCATAAAGTGGAAAGCAAATTTCGTCGCCAGGCTCGGCATGGACATTGATGCTATTAAAAAGAGCAATGACGCCAAGTGAACCTATGATGCTCAGTTTCTTTTTCTTGATAACGGACACAGACAACCCCTAAAAGTAATGTATTGACATCTAAAATCTCAAAACGATGCCTTCCGGAAACTTGCGCATAGGGGCGCGATTATCTTGCAGATAGGAAATATGTGCAATCTGAAGAGCTACTCCCTGTCTCGGCGCGCAGTCATCCCCCCCCCCCACCACCACGCCTGCCTGCTAAATGGGGCGGTTTTGACTCAAATTTCGGAAAGTGACGCGCAGAGGAGAGACCTCGCGTCGAAGGGCGGCAGCGCGTCGGAAAAAAGTGACGCGAAATGACGCAGCTGTGGAGGGTAAAAATGGGGGATGTGGTGTACGCGAAGAAAACTGATTTTAGGTTTGACCTTGGGGAAAAGGTAACCTTGGTAACCATGCCTATTTTTCAGTTGTAAGTGCCTGATCTATATAGGATTAAGTGGTTACCATTGAAAGGTAATCTTTGGTAACTCAAAAGGTAACTTCAGCCTAAGTTATTGATGTATAACTATTATTTTTTCCTATATTACCTTCTACCAAGGTAACCAGATTACCCTAAAGTTACCCAGATGTTACCTTTGTCGAAACTCGCAAAGCCTTATGCAGCAACGCTTTGCGGCTGATTTCCAGCAAAGGTTATCAATGTTGCCGTTTTCCCGCCCACAACCAAATTTTCCCCAAAGCTAAAATTTACGGTAAGATTTCCTGTGGTTAATTTAAATCCAACACTTTCCGGTAGGAATACATATGGCACACCCTCTGCTCATTCTCGAAGATAAAAATACGAGATGCGCCTCACTTTTGGCAACGATTGAACTTGGAGCGTATCTTGATCTCGTTGAGAAAGCATACTCTGAGCAGGGCGGGCTAAGTGGTCAACGAGCTCCTATACGGACTAAAACTGCACTAAAAATTCGTAATCGGCTAGTGCAGGATTTAAAAAACGGAGCCGTAATTCCTCCTGTGGTGGTTGGTGTTGTCTGCGGAGTAACTTTGAAGAGAAAATTGAAGTCTCTGAAGACTTCTGAAGAATTGGTGATGCTGCTAGAAAAAAATGGCCTGGATCTTTCAATCATTGACGGGATGCAGCGGACAACAGCTCTTAGAGAGGCATTTGATACAAATAATCAAAGTCATTTCATACGAGTAGAAATATGGGCGGCGGAAAAAGTCAGCAGCCTTATTTATCGAATGCTCGTACTTAATACAGGCCAAGTGCCATGGGACTTGAAGAGGCAGTTGGATACTCTTTATCGCCCAATCATATCTGAAGTCCAGAAGCAATTGCCGGGCGTACAAATTATCGGATTAGATGAAACTAACCGACGATCGCAAGCGGGTGAATATCGTAGTACTAGGGTTGTTGAACTTTTCCTTGCATTTACATCGAGATCTATCGATATTGACATCAAAGAAAAGGTCGCAGAAGAGTTTATTAAGATTGACCTAACCGAGGCCACGTCTTCGGATGAATTCTTACCTCTATTTATTAGAGCGCTCGATTTGATGGCTAAATTAGACGAGCAGTTCGACCGTATTAAGCAAAATTCTGAAGGAAAAACGCGGGTGAAAAATGGTAAAGACATATTTACGTCTTCACCTGGATCGATTGGATTTGTCGTTGCTGTGGCGGAACTCGTGTTGGGAGCCCCCGGATTTGACTATGATCTTATATCAGCAAAAAAGAATCTGGAAAAAATTGAGCGAATTGTTAAGTCGCTGACCAAATTTATTCAAAAATTGGATGTGCCGGAGTTTATCGAATTTGTCGACCTTGAAACCCTAAATCAGATGCTATCGGTTCAGTCGGGCAAGGTAGGTGATCATGATCGAAATCTTTACAAAAGAGCATTCATTACATTGTTAAAACGATCAAAAGAGATAATGGTGCAAGGAACGATGACGCCTTGTTGGATGTCCAGATAACCACTATGTCAACAAACATTACGCGGTTCATGCAGGAAGATATATATGACTGGTTTTTTAAGAACATCTCTGAAGATGTAAAGCCTTCATTCCTGGCACGAAAAGATTTTTGGGTCGTTCCCGTGTCGACCTCGGATCCAGAATATGCAAATATTGTTGATCATTTGAAGGCCCGATTTACGGCGACAAAAATAGAAAGTTGCCGCGAGATCGAAGGACTCGGAATTGCAGTGGTGAGAGAAGGCGACAAAACACTAGTTTGTGGAGCTTATAAAGATGGACAAAGCAAACTAGTAGTTTCGGACGTTGCAATTGGAGGCATCAATCCTTACTCGCTTTCTTTTCTTCAAAAGATGGCTTTTGTATCAAAACTCGATGCAAGGACTTCCAACCCAATCGATTCACAGGTTTGGAAAAATGATCCAATATTCGAATCAGACGTAGAAACATATCTCCCTGAGATCATTTGCTTTGAAGTTGAAACAGAGTCATCGAATTCAAGTGACGTCCTTATATTGAAATTTCTGTTGTCCTTGGAACTTGGCTCTAAAAATGTCAAGGCATTTCGTGATGATTTGATAGCGGTGATGCTTTCCATTCCAAATGCAGAGCATGATTGGCTAGCTCAACAATTACTGTATGCAGTTTTATCACGCCGCGATAGTAATTTCTATGCCGAGTTATATAAATTGGTAGAATTTTTTTTCCCACTCTTCAAAATTTCGAAACTAAAGAAGAGTATTAATTTTTCGGGATCTCATCTTAAATTGCTGGACATCTGTATGACAGATCTTGGTTGGCATGTAAATCACCAACTTGGTTCCCGACTTGCTTTAAATTATGCAAGTGTTGAATTTGCCGAAGTTATGTTAAAGAAAGCGTTTGTAATTAGCGAAGATGAAGAGAAGAGGTTTAAAGAAGATGCAATGGAAAAAATTACTGAGCTGCGTCACTCATTGATTCATCAGATTTTCAAACAAAACGACCCTGCAGAGGCTGACATTACTAGGGCCACTCGATCACTTTTAGTTTTTCTTTCCAGCTCGTTTGAAAAATATAATGCTGAATTAGCCAATCACTAAAACATTGATTTGTACAATGCTATTGTCAGTAAGTTGTTCTAAAAACCAAGCTATTTGGCTGTCGAAATACACGAAATAGTAAACATACAATATTTCGCATCGTTATTTTCATACAGTTTGACCAGGAAGTGGTCTGCGAAGAGAGCACGCTGCCTACTATATACAATGCGCTCCCCCCGCAACCAAACAAACCAAAAAGCCCGGACCGTTAACCGTCCGGGCTTTTTGTTGCCTGGACAATTATCCCGACTGCCCGTCCTGACTCAAACCCGGAACCTGCGCATGCCCCCTCCTCCAATCAGCATCCGTATTCCAAACATATCGCTCATGCGTCACGCTCTCTATACTTAATTAGCGCCATTTACCCGGCAATGTTCTCAGCCCTTCCGGCGCAGCTAACCGCAGTCACGCCAGGCATCAATTAAGGAGAAAACGATGGTCAAAATCATGGCCCGGATTTCATCTCGGGCAGACACCTCAACCTTGCTGAAAAACATCCTGCAAGAGCTGGTCGTCCCTAGTCGCAACGAGGCTGGTTGCCTGGGTTACGAGCTGTATCAGGACGATGACAATCCACTCGATTTCGTGACCGTCGAGCTGTGGATGGATCAGGCGGCGGCGGAAGCGCACCTGGCGTCGCCTCATGTGATGGCGGCGCTGACCAAGGCTGACGATTTGCTGGCGCAGCTGCCCGAGATTCGTCGCTACACGCGGCTCGCCTAGGACAACTTACCGACTGGAGGATGTGATGAGCTTGAACACCACCGCCAACCAATGGCAAGCCTTCTCGCTAAGCTGCGTTCGGGTCGAGACCGAGGTCGAGATTGCACGGCCGGCGCAGCAAGTCTTCAATTACGTGACGACGCCGGCGCTGTGGCACACCTGGCATCCGGCCACGGTCGAAGTGCGCGATGTGCCGCAGCGGCCACTGACCACCGGCGAGACGATGCTGGAGCTGGTCGCAGTAGCCGGCCGCCGCGACCAAGCGCTGTGGACGGTGTTGGCCTGCATGCCGCCGCAGCTCTGGGAAATTGGCACCGATACCGACAAGGGAACAGCCCACATCAGCTACCGGATCACGGACACCGACGCCGGTTGCCGCTTCCACCGCACGCTGGAATTCCGCTCGAAGGGCTGGTGGCACGTTCTGGACACGACGCTGACGCGCTGGATCATGGAGCGTCAGTCGTCGCAAGCGTTGCGCAATCTTAAGGCGGTGCTGGAGCGTTGATTTACTTTGCAGCCAGACGCCAGAGCGAAGTCAGCTCTGCCGCCCGTGCCGCGTGCAGCGGGTCGGTGTCGTCGCTGACCTTGGGGTGATGCGGCCGGACGTCGATCCGGCCCAGGACTTTCAAGCCGGCGGCGTCGATCGCGGCCAACAACTCGGCGCGCGGGCGCAGGCCCAGGTGTTCGGCCAGGTCGGACAGGATCAGCCAGCCCTCGCCGCCCGGCGTCAAGTGCGCCGCCAGGCCGTTCAGGAAGCCAAGCAGCATGCGGCTGTCGGGGTCGTACACCGCGTATTCGATGGGGGAACTGGGGCGGGCCGGCAGCCACGGCGGATTGCAGATCACCAGCGGCGCTTTGCCGGCCGGGAACAGGTCGGCTTGCATTATTTCCACCTGCTGGGCCAACCCTAGCCGGGTCAGGTTTTCGCGGGCGCAGGACAGCGCGCGCTGGTCCTGGTCGGTGGCGACCACGCGCTTGACTCCACGCTGCGCCAGCACCGCCGCCAGCACGCCGGTGCCGGTGCCGATATCGAAGGCCAGTTCCAGCGAGGGCAGCGGCGCTTCGGCCACCAGCCCGACGTACTCGCCGCGCACCGGCGAGAACACGCCGTAATACGGATGAATGCGGTCGCCGAGCGCCGGAATCGGCACACCCTTCTTGCGCCACTCGTGGGCGCCGATCAAGCCCAGCAGTTCACGTAGCGAGGCGACGAAAGGTTCTTCCCCGGCGCCGTAGGCTTCGTTGCAGGCTTGCCGGACGTCGGGCGCACGGCGCAGCGGAATTGTGTAGTCGGCCTCGAACGGCAGCAGCAGCATGCCCAGCGTGCGCGCCCGTTGCGATTGCGCCATCCGATGCAAGTGGAAGGCTTCGGTCGGGCTGGCGGCCGGCTTCGGGTGCTTGGACGGTTTGCCGGGCTTGCGCTCGACGCGGCGCGCCAGTGCCTGCAACAACTGGCGGGCGTTCTGAAAATCGCCGCGCCACAGCATCGCAGTGCCTTCGCAAGCGAGGCGGTAGGCGCTGTCGGCGGTCATGCGATCGTCGGCGATCACCACGCGTTTGGGTGCGGGCACCCCGCTTTCCGAACGCCAACGGGCGGAGCGTGTTTCGCCGGCTTCGGTCCAGCTGATGACGGGATGCGCTATGAAGGGGGAATGCAAATGCATGGTGCTGGCCTGATAAGTGTGTAGAGCGAGAGGTAAAAAGCGTGGGCCTCAGTATATAGAGGACTTACCTAACGTAGGGTGGAAAAGCGCAGCGCCTTCCACCGTTTTTAGATGCGGTGGCACATCAATCGGCGGATAACGCTGCGCTCATCCGCCCTACTTCCATTTCTAGTTCTCGGTAAACAGATGCTCACACACAAAATCGACAAACACCCGCAGCTTCGGCGATAGCTGGCGGTTGGACGGCCAGACGATCCAGAACTGCCCGGGGTCGATCAAGTCGGCGTCGAGTACGCTCTGCAAGCTGCCGGCCGCCAGCGCATCGCGGGCCAGGAAGTCCGGCATATAGGCGATTCCGAGGCCGTTGATGGCGGCGGCCAGCATGGCTTCCATGTTGTTGCAGGTCAGTGCGGTGGGCAAGCGCAGTTCGCGTGGCGTTGCTGCCGGGCGCAGCGCCCACTCCTGCAGTTTGCCGCTGGTCTGGAAGCGGTAGCGCAGGCAGGCGTGCTGTTCCAGCTCAACCGGGTTGCGCGGCGTCCCGCGCTGCGCCAGATAGGCCGGCGAGGCGCACAGCATGAAGCGGAACGATCCCAGCCGCCGCGCCATCAGCCGCGAGTCGGGCAGCTCGCCGCTGCGGATCGCGCCGTCCAGCCCCTCTTCGATGACGTCGACCATGCGGTCGCTGAAATCCAGTTCCAGCGCGATTTCCGGGTAGCGCTGCATGAACGTGGGTAACACCGGCAACAGGAAGCGGTAGCCGATATTGGGCAGGCTGATGCGCAGTTTGCCGCGCGGCGCTTCGGCGGCATGCGACAGCATGGCTTGGGCGTCTTGCAGCTCGTCGAGGATGCGCTGGCAACGCTCGTAAAACAGGCTGCCTTCGGTCGTCAGCCGGATATGCCGCGTGCTACGCTGGAATAGGCGCACGCCCATCTGCGCTTCCAGCCGCGCCACGCTTTTGCCGACGGCCGAGGCGGAGATGCCGAGGGTGCGGCCGGCGCCCACAAAACTGCCCGCTTCGGCACTGCGCACAAACGCCAATATTCCGCTGAGACTGTCCATTCACACCTCGATTCAAGAGTTTTTGTTCGCAAACAATGGACTTTAACGATGTTTTTCCAATATTGCAGCGCTTTTAGAATGCTCATCGTGCATTTCCATCCACTTAATCCCAGCTTGAGCAGCCATGAACACATCCAATCACGATCCCTCCCCTCCCCCTCACACGTTTGCCGAGAAATGCCTGATCCTGGGCGCGGTCTGTCTCGCCGCGCTCGCCATGCCATTGAGCTTTACCGGCCCGGCGGTGGCCTTGCGCGCGATAGGCCATGATTTGGGCGGCAGTCCGATCGCGCTGAACTGGGTCACCAACGCCTTCATGCTGAGTTTCGGCAGCAGCCTGATGGCGGCCGGCACGCTGGCCGACAGCTATGGGCGCAAACGCGTGTTCCTGATCGGCGTTGCCATGTTCGGCCTGTGCTCGCTGGCGCTGGCCTGCGCGCCCGATATTGTCTGGTTTGACCTGTTGCGGGCCGCGCAGGGTGCTGCCAGCGCCGCAGCGCTGTCGGGCGGCATGGCGGCGCTGGCGCAGGAGTTCGACGGCGCGGCGCGGACCCGCGCCTTCAGCCTGATCGGCACCACTTTTGGCGTCGGCCTGGCCTTCGGGCCTATCCTGGCCGGGGTATTGATCCGCGCTTTCGACTGGCATGCGGTGCTGCTGACCGTCACCGCCACCAGCGTGCTGGCCTTGCTGACCGGCGCGCGCTGCATGCGGGAGTCGCGCGATCCGCAGGCCAGCGGCGTCGACTGGGCCGGCGCCATCAGCTTTACCGGCGCCCTCAGCTTGCTCACCTATGGCGTGTTGCAGGCGCCGGAAAACGGCTGGTCGGACCCGCTGGTGATCGGCTTGCTGCTCGGCGCTGCCACCTTATTTGCGGCCTTCATCGCGATTGAACGGCGGGCGTCGCGGCCTATGCTGGACCTGTCGCTGTTCCGCTATCCGCGTTTCGTCGGCGTGCAGTTCCTGGCGGCGGCCCCGGCCTATGCCTACGTGGTGCTGCTGGTGCTATTGCCGATCCGCTTCATCGGGATCGAAGGCCACAGCGAGTTCGAGGCCGGCCGCATGATGGTCGCGCTGTCGGCGCCGATGCTGGTGGTGCCTATGCTGGCGGCTTACCTTACGCGCTGGTGTGCGCCGGGCGCGATCGCCGGCAGCGGCTTGCTGATCTGCGCCGCCGGGCTGTTCTGGCTTGGCCATTGCCCACCCGGCCAAGGCGCTGCGATCGTGCTGCCAATGCTGACGATAGGTTTTGGCATCAGCTTGCCGTGGGGTTTGATGGATGGCTTGGCGGTCAGCGTGGTGCCGACCGAGCGCGCCGGCATGGCCACCGGCATCTTCAACACCACCCGCGTGGCCGGCGAAGGGATCGCGCTGGCGGTGGTCGGCGCGCTGCTGGCGGCGCTCACTCGAACCCGGCTGGAGGCCGTCATCGGCCTGCCGCAGGCGGACTTGGGCGCACGCCTTGTCTCAGCGGCGCAGCGGGTGGCTACCGGCGATCTGGGTCGCGCCGCGGCCGCGTTGCCGGAGGTGGCGGCGAGCGTATTGGTCCAGAGTTACGGCGATGCTTTCTCTACCCTGTTGAACGTGCTGTCGGCAGTCACCGTGGTATCGGCGCTGGTGGTGTTTGGATTTTTGATGCCTGGCACGGCACAGAGACTGGCAGGCAATCCGGCGGCTTAGATGAGTGATGCTCTTGGGCTAAAGCTGACTTTCTGAAACGCCTCTACAATGCCCGTTTTCCCAAGGAGCCAATCCCATGCGTGCTATCGAAATCACCCAGCCCGGTGCGCCGGAAGTTTTGCAAATCTGCGAACGCCCTATCCCAACTTTCAAGCCCGGCGAAGTATTGATCAAGGTGCAGGCAGCCGGCGTCAATCGTCCCGACATCCTGCAGCGCACCGGGATCTACCCGCCGCCGCCCGGCGCCTCGGATCTGCCGGGGTTGGAGATCGCCGGTGAAATCGTCGATGGCGATTTCACCGGCAGCCAGCTGAAAAAAGGCGACCTGGTGTGCGCGCTGGTGACCGGCGGCGGCTACGCCGAGTACTGCACCGCGCCGGCCGCCCAGTGCCTGCCGGTCCCGCGCGGCTGGAGCGTGCTGGAAGCCGCTTCGCTGCCTGAAACCTTGTTTACCGTCTGGACCAATGTATTTGACCGGGCCCGGCTGTCAGGCGACGAAACCTTGCTGGTGCAAGGCGGCAGTTCCGGCATCGGCGTCGCCGCGATCCAGATCGCGACCGCGCTCGGCCATCGGGTGTTCGCCACAGCCGGCAGCGATGACAAATGCCGCGCCTGCGAAGCGCTGGGGGCTGAACGCGGCATCAATTACCGCAGCGAGGATTTTGTCGAGGTGGTCAAGGCGGCGACCGCCGGCAAAGGGGTGGATGTGATCCTGGACATGGTGGCCGGCGATTACATCCAGCGCGAGATCGACTGCCTGGCCGACGACGGCCGCCTGGTGTTCATCGCCATGCTCGGCGGCAGCAAGGCCGAGGTCAATTTTGGGCAAGTGCTGCGGCGTCGCCTGACGATCACCGGCTCCACCCTCAGACCGCGCCCGATTGCATTCAAGGGCGCGATCGCGGCCCAGTTGCAGCAAAGAGTGTGGCCGCTGATCGAGGCCGGCAAGATCAAGCCGGTGATTTTCAAGACCTTCCCGTTTGAGCAAGCGGCGCAGGCCCATGCGCTGATGGAAAGCAGCACGCATGTCGGCAAGATCATGCTGACGTTTTAGTTGATGTCTGGCGCAACTGCAGGGCAAATCGTAGGGCGGATGAGCGCAGCGTTATCCGCCATGATGCGCCGCCTGCGATGGATTCGAGCCGGGTAACGGCGGAAGGCGCTGCGCTTTTCCGCCCTACGCTGCTACGCCGCAGTGGAGTCCGTTGTGCCGCCAAAATAAAAACCGCGCGCACCTTGCATTGCAATGTGCGCGCGGTTGGGTCCAGCCTAGGCTGACTCAGTTCTTGCTATTAAAACTGTTCCCAATCCTCTGCAGAACCAGCACCGGCTGGCGCATTGGCGACCTTTTTATGGTCATTACCGAGCGCCTTGGCCGGACCTGCTTTTCGGCTCAGGGACATCACGCTGGCGTTCTTCAGCTGCGGTGCGGTCTTCGCGTTCAGGTGCAGGTTTTTGGCGGCCGGCGCCGGCTTCAAGGTAGGCATGCCGCGCGCGGCGTCCAGCTTGAACATGCTGACCACTTGCGACAGATTGCCGGCGTGGTCTTGCAGCGAGGCGGCAGCAGCGGCGGCTTCTTCCACCAGCGCGGCGTTTTGCTGCGTGACTTGATCCATCTGGCTGATCGCCTGGTTGATCTGGTCGATGCCGGTGCTTTGTTCCTGGCTGGCGGCGGTGATCTCGGCCATGATGTCGGTCACCCGTTTGACGCTGTCGACGATCTGATCCATCGTCACGCCGGCTTCGGCCACCAGCTTGCTGCCGACTTCGACTTTATCCACCGAGTCGCCGATCAAGCCCTTGATTTCCTTGGCGGCGGTGGCGCTGCGCTGGGCCAGGTTGCGCACTTCGCTGGCGACCACCGCAAAGCCTCGGCCTTGTTCGCCGGCCCGGGCCGCTTCGACTGCCGCGTTCAAGGCCAGGATGTTGGTCTGGAACGCGATGCCGTCGATCACGCCGATGATGTCGACGATCTTCTTCGACGACGCATTGATCGAATCCATCGTGTCAACCACTTGCGACACCACGGTGCCGCCCTTGACCGCGACGGTCGAGGCCGACACCGCCAGTTGATTGGCTTGGCGTGCATTGTCGGCGCTTTGCTTGACGGTGCCGGTGATTTCTTCCATCGAGGCAGCGGTTTCTTCCAGCGAGCTGGCTTGCTGTTCGGTGCGCGACGACAGGTCGAGATTGCCGGCGGCGATTTCGTGCGAGGCGACCTTGACCGATTCACTGGTGCGGCGGATTTCACCGAGAACGTCGGCGATCTTGTCGACGAACAGGTTGAACGCGCTGGCGATCTGCGACAACTCGTCGGCGCCGTCGGCGTCCAGACGGCGGGTCAGGTCGCCGTCGCCGGAAGCGATTTCCTGCATCGCATCGCGGATCAGTTCCATCCGTTTCAGCGCTTGCACCACCAGCACGGTCAGCACCAGCGCGGCCAGCACGATGATCAGCAGCGCCGTGATGGCCGAGGTAACCAGCATCGAGGTCAGCGCTTGCGTCGCTTCGGCGTAATCCATCACCACCACCAGCATCCAGTCGGTGCCGGCGATCTTGCTGACAAACAGGCGACCGTCG
>NZ_JBHSMT010000028.1:322734-334178 GCF_042654985.1 Paraherbaspirillum soli
ACGGACGCTGCTGTTCTCTTTGGTACGTTCGATGTCGGCCAGTTTTTGCGCCGACAGCGTGCCGTCCAGCGTCGATACCGGTTTCAGCGCCATTGCCGCATTCGGATGGGCGATGATGGTGCCGCCGCCATCGACCAGGAAGGCAAAGCTGTTGGGGGTCGGTTTGATGGTGTTGACGTTGCGGATCACCGAATCCAGCTCCACGTCGCTGCCGGCAACCGCTTTAAGGCCGCTCTTGGCGGTGCTCGGCTCGGCGAATGTGACCACCAGTTTGCCGGTGCTGGCGCCGACATAGGGAGCGGTCAGGACCGGTCCGCCGGCTTGCGTGGCTTTGATATACCAGGGCCGGGCGGTCGGATCGTAACCTGGTTTCTGGGCGCGCGGCGAGACCATCCGCTTGTCCGCGTAGCCGATGTAGGCAGTGTCGAATTCGCCTGCCTTTTTGGCTGCGATGATGAACGGCAGAGGATCGGCCGCATCGACCGACAAGGTGATCGAGGTGACGATGGCGGCCTTGGAATGCACCCATTCCGCAATGCCGGAAGCATGATCGCCGGCCAGTTGCAGCATTTGCGCATTGAGCGAATCGAGCGTGCGGTTGCGGGTGGTGGTGTAGTTGGCGAAAGCCAGGATCAGCAGCGCCAGAACCACGATGGAGACGCAGATGGCGATGAGTCGTGTACGAAGAGTTGAAAACATGAAAGGAAAATCCTGTTGAAGGAGTGGTGCCGGTCACATCAGGCTCAAACATCGCGATGGCTATGGCTGACTCTGGTATGGCTGGCGGTCTATCGGGCACCTCTAAAAACCGTAGCGAGCGACCCAAGGTCGGGGCGAGAAGCGGAGCCGTACGAGTGTACGGTGAGCATCGCAGCCCCGAGATTGGGCCGCGCAGTAGGTTTTTAGAGGTGCCCTATTGTGTTGCTCTCAGGATATCCCTAGCGATGCACGGACGATCGCGGGATGAGGCCCGTTTTTTGCTGACTTCTTGCTCAATCGGAACCCTGCCCTGCTGGTTAATGGCGTCTGCCCGATGTGATGCGCGAATAATTAATGAGTAAGAAGACGTGTAATAAGTAGGGTGGATGAGCACAGCGTTATCCACCGTTGGATGTGCCACAGGTGTTTGACGCATCCAGAACGGCGGAAGGCGCTACGCTTTTCCGCCCTACGCCGCTGTTGCTTGATGGCGTCTGCCCGATGTGATGCGCGAATAATCAAAGAGTAAGAACACGCGCAATAAGTAGGGTGGATGAGCGCAGCGTTATCCACCGCACCGGCCGCACAACATGCGACAGAGGTATGCATGGCGGAATCCGTTGTGTCTCCGAAATAAAAAACCGCGCGCAGATTGCATTGCAATGCGCGCGCGGTTTGGTCCAGGCCAGCCCGGATCACTGTCACGTCAAGTCATTAAAACTGTTCCCAATCCTCCGCAGAACCAGCACTGGCTGGTGCATTGGCAACCTTTTTATGGTCGTTACCTAGCGCTTTGGCCGGGCCGGCCTTTCTGCTCAAGGACATCACGCTGGCATTCTTCAGCTGCGGTGCGGTCTTCGCGTTCAGCTGCACGCTTTTGGCGGCCGGCGCCGGCTTCAAGGTCGGCATGCTGTGCGCGGCGTCCAGCTTGAACATGCTGACCACTTGCGACAGATTGCCGGCGTGGTCTTGCAGCGAGGCGGCAGCAGCAGCAGCCTCTTCCACCAGCGCGGCGTTTTGCTGTGTGACTTGATCCATCTGGCTGATCGCCTGGTTGATCTGGTCGATGCCGGTGCTTTGTTCCTGGCTGGCGGCGGTGATCTCGGCCATGATGTCGGTCACCCGTTTGACGCTGTCGACGATCTGATCCATCGTCACGCCGGCTTCGGCCACCAGCTTGCTGCCGACTTCGACTTTATCCACCGAGTCGCCGATCAAGCCCTTGATTTCCTTGGCGGCGGTGGCGCTGCGCTGGGCCAGGTTGCGCACTTCGCTGGCGACCACCGCAAAGCCTCGGCCTTGTTCGCCGGCCCGGGCCGCTTCGACTGCCGCATTCAAGGCCAGGATGTTGGTCTGGAACGCGATGCCGTCGATCACGCCGATGATGTCGACGATCTTCTTCGACGAAGCATTGATCGAATCCATCGTGTCGACCACTTGCGACACCACGGTGCCGCCCTTGACCGCGACGGTCGAGGCGGAGACCGCCAGTTGATTGGCTTGGCGTGCATTGTCGGCGCTTTGCTTGACGGTGCCGGTGATTTCTTCCATCGAGGCAGCGGTTTCTTCCAACGAGCTGGCTTGCTGTTCGGTGCGCGACGACAGGTCGAGATTGCCGGCGGCGATTTCGTGCGAGGCGACCTTGACCGATTCGCTGGTGCGGCGGATTTCGCCGAGAACGTCGGCGATCTTGTCGACGAACAGGTTGAATGCGCTGGCGATCTGCGACAACTCGTCGGCGCCGTCAGCATCCAGACGACGGGTCAGGTCGCCGTCGCCGGAAGCGATTTCCTGCATCGCATCGCGGATCAATTCCATCCGCTTCAGCGCTTGCACCACCAGCACGGTCAGCACCAGCGCGGCCAGCGCGATGATCAGCAGCGCCGTGACGGCCGAGGTAATCAGCATCGAGGTCAGCGCTTGCGTCGCTTCGGCGTAATCCATCACCACCACCAGCATCCAGTCGGTGCCGGCGATCTTGCTGACAAACAGGCGACCGTCGCGGTCGTTGAGGCGGACGCTGCTGTTCTCTTTGGTACGTTCGATGTCGGCCAGTTTTTGCGCCGACAGCGTGCCGTCCAGCGTCGATACCGGTTTCAGCGCCATTGCCGCATTCGGATGAGCGATGATAGTGCCGCCGCCGTCGACCAGGAAGGCAAAGCTGTTCGGGGTCGGTTTGATGGTGTTGACGTTGCGGATCACCGAGTCCAGCACCACGTCGCCGGCGGAAACCGCCTTGACGCTGCCTTTGCCGGCGACCGGTTCGGCAAATGTGACCACCAGCTTGCCGGTGGTCGCATCCACGTAGGGAGCGGTCAGCACTGGTCCGCCCACTTGCACTGCCTTGGTATACCAAGGACGGACGGTTGGATCGTATCCGGCCGGCATTGGGTGCGGGGCGAACATCCGGCGGTCCGGGTAGGCGATGTAGGCATCGTCGAATTCACCGGCCTTTTGAGCTGCCTTGATGAACGGCAAAGGATCGGCGACGTCAGCCGACATGCTGATCGAGGTGACGATGGTGGCCTTGGAATGCATCCAGTCCGCGATGCCGGTCGAGTGGTCGCGGGCCAGTTGCTGCATTTGCTCGTTGAGTGATTCGAGCGTGCGATTGCGGGTGGTGGTGAAGTTGGCGGACGCCAGGATCACCAGCGCCAGAACCACGATGGAAACGCAAATGACGATGAGTCGTGTACGAAGGGATGAAAACATGATTGGTCAATCCTGTTGGGATTATGTGCCCGATGAGTGATGTCAGTCATATCAGCGGCAAACGTCTATATGAGATGTCTGACTCTGGCATGGCTGACGGCCTATTATTCTTGCTCTCAGGATATCCAAGTCATGCACGGACGATCACGGGAAGAAGCGCGCTTTTTGATCGCTTCTTGCCCAATCAGAACCTTGCCCTGTTTCCTGATAACGTCGCCGGATGCCGTTGTAGCGGCAGAATGCGCGGTGTAGACTCGCCTCACGCTGCCGGCCAAGGCCTGCGATCCCATCGACCGCTGATGAGAAGGCATTCAAAAATGACTATTTGGGGACAGGCCAATCTGATGCGGGCACGCGACGGCAGCGAGGCGAAAGTGCTTTCGGTCGAGCTGTTTTTCGATCTGGTGTATGTGTTTGCCGTGACCCAGCTATCGCACCATCTGCTGCACAACCTGAGCCTGCCGGGTGCGCTGCAGACCTTGATTTTATGGTTCGCGGTGTGGCTGGGCTGGCAATACACGTGTTGGGTCACCAACTGGTTCGATCCCGAGACCATGCCGATCCGCCTGCTGCTGTTCGCCATCATGCTGGTGGCCTTGCTGATGGCGGCGGTGTTGCCGGATGCGTTCGGCGCTCGCGGTCTGCTCTTTGCGGTTTGTTATGCGGCGATCCAGATCGGGCGCACCTTGTTTGTGGTGCTGCACCTGGGGCCTCGCCATGCGCTGACCTTCAATTTCCGTTTAATGCTTGGCTGGCTGTGCATTTCGGGCTTGTTCTGGATTGCAGGCGGATTGTCCGGCAGCGGCTATCGCCTGCTGTTCTGGGCACTGGCCGTAGGCTGCGAATATCTGTCGCCGATGGTCGGTTTTTGGTTGCCGGGCTTTGGCCGTTCCAAAACCGGGGACTGGACCGTCGAGGGCGGTCATATGGCCGAGCGCTGCCAGCTGTTCGTGATCGTCGCGCTGGGCGAGTCGATCCTGGTGACCGGCGCCGGCATCAGCCAGATGGCGCTGTGGACTGCGCCGGAGCTGATCGCTTTCCTGGTGGCGTTTGTCGGCAGTCTGGCGATGTGGTGGATTTATTTCGACACCAGCAGCCAGGCCGGGACCGAAGCCATTCTGCACGCGCCGGAACCGGGCCGGATCGCCGCCTATTTTCATTATGTGCACGTGATCATCGTGGCCGGGGTCATCGTCGCCGCGGTCGCCAACGCGCTTACAATTGCCCATCCGGCCGCTGCGATCGACGTCACAGCGGCGGCGGTCCTGGTTGCTGGACCGGTGCTGTATCTGTTAGGGAATGGGATCTACAAAACCGTGGTGTACGGCCGGTTCCCGCTGTCGCACCTGATTGGCTTGAGCGCATTGGCGATATTGGCGCCGCTGGCCTACCTGACGGATCTGCTGATGGTGTCGGGCTTGACGGTGCTGGTGTTGCTGGTGGTGGCGACGCAGGAGAGCATTTCGCGGCGGCGCATCCGTCGCCGTTAAAACTCGCTGGCGACGTTAACGCATTTCATGGCAATTTACACATCGCTCTTGATCAGTTGGGGACAGAGTAATTCGCCGCGCTACGGCGGCTCTTAAACTCTGTCCCGCAATTTTTAAAACGCCAGCGTCTGCAACAGCTTCCTGGCCACCGCATCGTTATCGGTGCTGAGGGCGACGAAGCAGTGTCCTTCCTGGCGCTGCAAGGTGCTGATGCCGCGGATCGACAGTTTGGCGTCGGTCAATTCGCGCGTAATTTGCGCCAAGGCGCCCGGCCGGTCGTCGATCCGGATCGTGATCAAATCATCGGACACCGCTTGAAACCCCTTGTCGATCAATACATGCATGGCCTCATCCGGACGGTCGACCACCAGTTCCATCACCGCCAGGTGGTCGACGGTTTTGCCGCCGAAGCTATCAATATTGATGTGTTGCTGCGCGAGTATTTCCGCGATCTCGGCCATCAAGCCAAGCCGGTCTTGCGTAATCAGTTTGATCGCCTTCATGTTGTCTCCTGTGTTGGCTGGGCCAGATCGGCAATCAGCGCGTCGATATTTTCCTTGGTTACGCCGGGCATCACGATCAGGTGACTGACATCCTGCGTCGCCAATTGCCATTTGTTTTTGATCGCATCGGCGACTTTTGGGAACACCACGGTCAATGCGTTCGGATTGCGCCAAGCGGCGATGCCATGCTGGTTCAGCGACTCCACCGCATAACGGGCCAGCTCCTGACAGTGCGCCAGCCGCTGGCGCAAGCCCTGCTCGCCCATGACCTTGATCGCGTACCACAGCATCAGCGGCGTATACGCATTGCGGGAGCCGGTGATCGTGGTGTCGAGGCTGCCGATATAGCCGATGGTGCGTCCGATCCGCTCGACATTGCGCTTTCTGGCGATGACGACGCCGCACGGCATCGGCGCGCCGATGAATTTATGGCCGCTGATCGCAATCGAATCGGCGCCGTCGGCAAAGTCGAATGCTGGTTTGGGATCGAGAAAAGAGGCGAACGGACCGCAAAACGCGCCGTCGCTGTGGATGTAGCGGTTGAGCACCACCAGGTCGTCGAGTATGTTCTGGATGCGCCGGATATCGTCCTTGCCCTCCTTCATCGTGGTGCCGATGTTGGCGAAAATGATGGCCGGCACGTCGCGATGCAGACGCACGCTTTCCTTCAAATCCTCGTAATCGATTTCGCCGTTTTCCTGGGCCCGGATCATGATGTGGCGCAGGCCGAGAAAATGGACATTCTTGGCGACGCTGTAATGGGTATCTTCCGAAAAATAAACGATGCCGTTCGGGTATAGCTCACGCGCCAGGTACAAGCCGTATAAGTTGCCTTCGGTGCCGCCGTTGGTCACATAGCCCCAGTAATCGGTCTTCGGCGCGCGGTACAGGTTCGCGAAAAAATCGACCACTTCGCGCTCGAACTCGCGCGTACCGAGGCGGTAGGTGCTGGACTGGAACGGGTCGCCGATGTTATTGGAAGGAAATTTCAGGAAGCGATACAGCGGCTCGTAATCGAAATCGCGTGCCACCGGATAACCAAGAAAGGTATGACTGGCCTCTTGCATCGAATCATAGAGAGCGTCTAGGCGGGCTTGGTCTTGGCTGGTAAGCATAAAAAACTCATCTGGAGAGGATATGAATAAATAAGCAATGTCATCTTTATCTAAATGACATTCGCAATCCGACATTTTCCATCAAAACAGGTGGTCGCAGAGATGAGTTTTGGGAGTTGTGCCTGATTTACATGCGCCCGCAAGCAACACTGATGCCCTCAGAAAACATTACTTTAAGCGCACAGTCACGCGCAAGCCCCTGGCTGCCGGATCCAGATTGGCATCGGCCAACACAATCGTGCCGCCCATCCGATCGACTATCGCCTTGACGATTGCCAACCCCAATCCCGAGCCGATCTCATCGTTGCCGAGGATGCGATAAAACGGATCGAAGATCCTGTCCCGTTCTTGCACAGGTATCCCGGGGCCGCTGTCCGCCACTTCCAGCTCCACCCATCCTTGCTGCCGGCCGACGCGCAGGTCGATGCGGCCGCCGGCGGGGGTATAGCGAATGGCGTTGTCGAGCAGGTTTTTAACCAAGGTCGTCAGGTCGATTTCTTGCGCCGGCAAGCACACATCCTGTTCGCTGACGACGCCCAGGTCGATGCCCTTGGCCTCGGCCACCGGCATCAGTTGTTCCAGCACCCGGCGGAACACCGCCAGCACCGATATTTCTTTATTCTCAACGCTTGGTTCGGTTTGCGAACGCGCCATGCTCAACAGTTGATCCAGCAATAGCCGGGTCCTTTGCAGCCCTTGGCGCATGCTCGCCAGCCGCGGCAGCGCCGCCGGCGGCAGCCCGGTGCGTTCCAGATTTTCGGCTTGCAGCGACAAGGCGGTCAGCGGCGATCGCAGCTCATGGGCGGCGTCCGCGACAAAGCGCCGCTGCATCTCGACCGCTTGCGCCACCCGCTGCAGCAGGCGGTTGATGGAAGCGGTCAGCGGCCGGATTTCGGCCGGCACATGGGCATCGTCCAACGGGCTTAAATCGTTCTCGCTGCGCTGATCCATCGCAGCCGACAATCTTGCCACCGGTTTCAGCATCTGCCGCACCAGCAAGATGACCAGCAAGCTCAGCAGCGGTATCAACACGACAAATGGGGCCAGCGTCCGCAGCCCGCTGTCGCGCGCGATTTCGTCCCGCACTTCGGTCCGTTGCGCCACCGCCAGGCGGTTGCCGGCACGCAGTTCCTTGACAAACAGACGCCAGCTTTTGTCCCTTACAGTCAAGGTTTGCATACCCTCTTTCACATCGTCGGGCAGCTTCAGACTGCGCTTGGCGGACATTGCCGATACCCGATCCTGGCTTGGCAGCACTTGCACAATCACGCGCGCATCGGACTCCGGATCGTGCTCGGAGGTCTCCAGGATATGGCTGCCGAGCGGCAGATTGTTTTGCACGATGAGTGCGGCAATCTGCCGCAATTGATTGTCCTGGAGTTCGTTCGCATCCTTGAAAGCAAAGACGAACGAGAACGCACCGGCGCCCAGCGCCACCGTCACGATCGCCATCGAGAGCCAAAGCGAGAGCCGGACTTGCAAGGAACTGTTCAGGTATTTTTTGACACCATCCATCCGACGCCTCTTATGTTCTTGATGGCCGCGGCCCCGAGTTTTTTACGGATCGAATAGATCAGGAATTCGACCGCATTGCTTTCCACTTCTTCATTCCAGCCGTACAGACGGTCCTCCAGCTCCTGCCGCGACAAGATCGCTCCCGGCCGCATCAATAGCGCCTGCAGCAGGCTGTACTCGCGCGCGGATAATCGGCTGGCATTGCCTTCGAAACTGGCTTCCCTGGTAACCGGGTCCAGCGACAGACTGCCGTTGCTCATCAGCGGGCTGGCGCTGCCGCTTTTCCGGCGCATCACGGCCCGCATTCTGGCCAGCAGCTCGCCCATCTCGAACGGCTTCAGCACGTAGTCGTCGGCGCCTTGATCGAGGCCGCGGATGCGGTCTTCGACCGCGTCGCGGGCGGTGACGATCAACACCGGCACCGGATTTTCCTGGCTGCGCAGCTGCGCCAGCACCTCGAACCCGTTGCGGCGCGGCAGTCCCAAGTCGAGCAATACAAGGTCGTAGTTTTGCGCCACAATCGCGGTCAGCGCCAGTTGCCCGTCGCGCACCCAATCGACCGCATAGGCGGCATCTTTCAACGCTTGCTCGACGGCCTCTCCTATCATGTGATCGTCTTCCACCAGCAACACTCTCATTGCTTTGTCCTTGTGCTTAATCTGTGGGCACTTCGAAAAACCGTAGCGAGCGGCCCAAGGTCGGGGTGAGAAGCGCAGCCGTACGGAGGTACGGCGAGCATCGCCGCCCCGAGATTGGGCCGCGCAGTAGGTTTTCCGAAGTGTCTCCGCGATGCTACTTTATTTCAGCCTCCAGCCAATGCCGAAGCGGCCCGCCGCACCGATAGGCAGGGCGAGCCGGACCTCAGTTTAATTGCCTGGTTCAATCCTTATCGTGCTCCTTCTTTTCTTCGGTCGAAGACAAAACCGTGCCCAGATCGGCGTCTATCTTCACTTCCATGACCTTGCCGCCGCTGGCAACATCGACTTCGTACAAGGACTTGCCCCTTTTATGCTTAAATTCGGCGCTGAGCGCCTTGCCGTTGGCATTCTGTTCAGCAGTGGCAATTGCTTGGGTCAAGGTGATTTTTGCCTTGCTCATCGCCACCGCGTCGCTGGCAATTGGCTCGGCAGCATAGGCGAAGGCAGCCATGGAAGTCAGCAAAACGGCGACGGTAGCGAGTTTTTTATAGCGGTTCATGGTCAATCTCCAAAAAGCACGCGGGAATTGCGTGAAATGAAGATTAAGCGGCCAAACTTAGCGCTTCCTTAGCGCCTGCAAACAATATTTCGCAACGGTAAAATGAGCAGGATTTTCCAGCATCAAATTTCCCCGCCATCATCGTGACCACCCCGCTCAGAAAAATCATCCATTGCGATTGTGATTGCTTTTACGCCGCCGTTGAAATGCGCGACGACCCGTCGTTGCGCACGCTGCCGGTAGCAGTCGGCGGCAAAGCCACGCAACGCGGCGTCATCGCCACTTGCAATTACGAGGCCCGGCGCTTCGGCGTGCGTTCCGCGATGGCGACGGCGCAAGCGCTCAAGCGCTGCCCCGGTCTGGTGATCCTGCCGCCTTCGATGGACAAATATCGTGCCGCGTCGGCCCAGATCCTGGCGATTTATCACGATTACACCGACATCGTCGAGCCGCTCTCGCTGGACGAGGCTTTTCTCGACGTTTCCCGCGCCACCCACTTCAAGGGCAGCGCCACCTTGATTGCGCAAGACATCCGCGCCCGCATCGAACAAACGGTCGGCATCACCGCCTCGGCCGGGATCGCGCCCAACAAGTTCCTGGCGAAAATCGCCAGCGACTGGAACAAACCGAATGGCCAGTTCGTGATCAGACCGGCGGAGGTCGAGGACTTCGTGGCCGCGCTGCCGGTCGAGAAGCTATTCGGCGTCGGCAAGGTGACGGCGGAAAAATTGCAGCGGCTGGGAACCCATACTTGCGCCGACCTGCGCAACTGGTCGATGGCCGATTTGCAACATTATTTCGGCAAATTCGGCGAGAGATTGTATGACTTGTCGCGCGGGATCGATCCGCGCGAAGTGTGCCCGACGCGCGAACTGCAATCGATCAGCGTGGAAGAAACCTACTCCGTCGATTTACCCGATCTGGCGGCTTGCCTGGCGCAGCTGCCGGATCTGTTCGGCAAACTCGAAGGCCGGATACGGCGCTCAACCACCGAGCGTCATATCAACAAGCTATCGGTAAAAATCCGCTTTGCCGATTTCCGCCAAACCACTGTCGAATGCCTGGGCACGGCACCGGACCGGATGCTGTTCCAGAAGCTGATCGAAACCGGATTTCAGCGCGGCCGGCAAGCGGTCCGGCTGCTGGGCATAGGCGTACGCTTGACCGAGGATGCGACCAGGAATCAGCTGGAAATTCCGTTCGATTAAGCATAATCGTCGGGCCGCGGCCAGCGATAACCGAGCACGTCCGCCAGCGGATAAGCAAGTTCGCAGACTTGGTCCAATTGATTGCCGCCGAGCAGATAAACATACTGGGCGTCGGTCCTCAAGAAAAAGCCCACGTGCCCGCGCCAGCTGGCAGGATCGTCCCGGCTCAGAACCGCGATGCAGCCAAGCTGAGGCTGATCCAGCGCCTGCCCCCATTCCAGCCAGGAGCGCGCCAGCGCAGAGCCGGTGCCGCGAATGCCGACTTCGGCCAGGCACCAGTTGACGAACGACGAGCACCACGATGCCTTGTCGTCATAGCCCCGGATGTTGGTGTCGGCGTGATATTCGGTAATGCGCGCATTGCTTTGTCCGGACGGGAAGCGGGCCACGCCCATTTCGCCTTCGGCCACGCGCATCCAGTTGATTTTTTTCATGAGGCTTTGGGTAAGGAAGAGGCTGGTAATTTTTCTGCGGCCCCGTGACTGGGAGCGGGCAGGTAGGGCGGAAAAGCGCAGCGTCTTCCGCCGTTCTGGATGCGTCAAATGTCTGTGGCACATCCAACGGCGGATAACGCTGCGCTCATCCGCCCTACTTCTGGCACGTTACTCTTTACGCGTTTTCTTGCTCTCGAATTCTGCGCGCATCACATCGAACAAATTGTGGCGGTCGGCGACCTGCTCGATGCAGGAATGGATCAAGCCATTGACCATTTCGTCGCGTTTGGATAGTTCGCGAGCGGGCCGCAACAGGCGCAGCACCTCATCCAGGCAGATCATGCCGAGACGTGCTGTTTCTATGGCTTCGTCGAGGTGGTTGGTTTCTGGACAGATCAGTTTTTTGTCAGGCGTGATAGCAAAGGTCATACGGGCTCCTATGGTGTGAGGTTTAATGAGCCGCGCTGTGCTGAAACGGGAGATCGAGTCGCCCAAAGGAACCTCCCCTTCAGGCTCTCACAGAACCGGACGTGAACCTCTCGATTCATCCGGCTCTTGTCGTTCAGCCCCA
>NZ_JBHSMT010000029.1:0-250543 GCF_042654985.1 Paraherbaspirillum soli
CCTGCACGCCGATCACGAGGGGCCGACCCTCATCTTCAATAAAGCATCGCAGCGGCCGATACTTCGGCTTTTGCGTTCTTGACACACGGCGGCAGATGGCTGGGTTCGTAGACCGGTGTCAATGGAGAAATGCCGGCAGCCCGAAGGCTCCCCGCCACCGCCGCCATAGAAGGCACGACAGTGGACGTACATGACCGCATGGCGCGGTTTGTACGCATTGACATCAGGCTACGAAACCTCACCCCTGATTTGTATTCTCAGGGACGGAAGCGACTATAGACGCTATCGGGCGCGATGGCAATTATTAGCGTCCTGCTATTTTTGGATGGATCTCAGGAAACCGATTTGGCCCCGTTAGATATGAAAAAACCCAGCGTGAGGCTGGGTTGTGGGTTGAGCTTTCCGCGCAACTGTCGGCGACCTCTGAAAACCTACTGTGCAACCCCATCTCGGTGCCGCAATCAGTAGTCATCGAACCTCGACATCCCTGTAAAAAACGCGTATCTGATAATTGCTTTTCTTTACAGATTTTGCTAGCTCTTGCCCTTGAAATTCCAAAATATTTTCACCCAAAAGAGGATTATCCAATAATATATTCATTATTATCTGGCACGCAAACCGAATAATAAGGATGAACTATACGGCCATCTGCTAGTTCAGAAGCAGATACGGCGCCATCAAAATCAATAGAAAATCCGATACCTGAAAACACAGAATTTTTGTACCAATATTTCCCTTCGATTTGCTCCATCGCGCTAAGTAATATGCGTTTCATTTAATTTACGCCCTGTGACTTTGGATGTGTGACGGGAACTTGACTTGATCCCATGCCCACATAAAGCCCAGTGCGAGGCTGGGCTTAGTGTTTCGAATCAGCTCATTCGTTGCAGTAAGATCAAATCAATATCAATGACATTTTTCGCAATTTTCCACTTTGACTAAACTCAAAATGAATTGCAAATCGATCTTTTTCAAATTTTATCCATCGTGGAATATATCCAATCAACCCATCAAGCTTATCCCCACCGGTTTTATCCGGAGTCCCTAACAACTTAATCACACTTACCTCATTCGAATCTCGTGTTACTCCGTCACACAATGCTTGTTTATAAATAGTGAAATTCTCGTGTGCCTCTATATAACAACTAATTTGTATTAATCGATCATCTTCAATTGAAAATAAAATCCCCTCTTTATAAAAAGAGTAATAGCGTGTATAGCCAAGAGGGCCTGTTTCGATTATTGGAGTTTCTTCAATCTTCTCAACAAATTGATTGAACTGACTTGTCCCTTCCGACATCCCTAGCGCATCAATAAAATCATTCAAAGCAACCGCCATTTTGATATTCCTGTCTGTCTATTTATTGCCGCTATTTGATCGCGTCAGCCGCAGGTCAAGAGTATCGTGACCAATTAATTTCGCTGCTCGAGCATAAGCTCAAGAGCCACCTCAAGTTTCCGCCGCGTCTCAACGGATAAGCGACGCTTCTGCAAGGTATGCACAGTTAAAACCTCTACCGGTACATCTGCTTTATCTACACCACTCAAACGCGGCACGTCCAAGATAGCAATACGCTCAGAGTCAATCAGCACCCAATAGATATCTTCCACCTGCTCTGGAATCCAATTCACGATCAGAGCAAACGACAGCAGAGGAAAGGTGCTTTTTAGAGCACTTAACAACAGTCCGCTTGTACTTCCTGAAAAGAGAGAAGTCGTTGAATTCAACAATTCTGCTTTGATCTGCTCATGTGGATTACGTGCCATGCCAATCATTTGAGTGCTCCTGAGAACGCCGTTATTCCCTCTGGCGCGTTACTTCAACAACAACGAGCGTATATGCTTTAGCCAGGCAATTCCGCCATCCCATTCGGAGGGATAAAAGTAGCAGCAGCCAAGTTCATTGAAAATAAAAGTTCTTAACTGTTCTTCATCTAAAGTGGTTGCAATTAACTGCTCTATCTCACTCGCGGCAAGTAACCTTTCATTCTCGTCAGCTTGATGGATAAAGGCGTTAATAGCATCGTCGGCTGCACCAAACTCTAAATCGAAATCTTGATTCAGATATGCGCCGAAGAAATTCTTCAAAGTTAGAAATTTTTGATTCATTAAGACGCCATTCAACTCAGCAGCTCTATTTTCAATTGCTTCTATGGGTTGCTCACATTATTAATCGCTAATGCTTACAGATCCAACCTTCACGCGCTTGGACCAGACTGTACTGGTTTGCGCCGCCCGCATATGTCGGGTCAGATGACTGTACAGGGTCGTCCTCCCAGAAACAAACGGAACATATTTCATACGCACCAATTTCTGACAAGGTTAGCTGCTCGCAGCAAGGGCACGGAAAGAGAATATTTTTTGCTTCTTTCATTAAAAATATCAACAATTCATATTCATCTGGATTCACAAATGTTATTTTCCACCGAATGGAACAGCAGTTCCGAAACAATGAGTTCTTCTTGGCACAATCTGGATTCTTATTCGCTACAGCTATCGTTTTACTTTGCAGCCCAACGCCCATTGCGCTCTAGTTGATACCTTTAAATTCTTTTTGTACCAAGCTGATAACTGTTTCATCACCATCTACATAATGCTCATACCAACGGTCAATCTGTGCCAAAGCAAACGGCAATAGTTCAAGACTGGTAGGTCGGTCATTCGTGATCCGAATAGTCCAATCAGTAGGCACTTGACTCCAGGTGAATGAGAACAATGCAGCTGGAACTATCTGTATTTCTTGATTTCCATTTAACGCAGCTACATACAGCCATGAGGTCCCATGCCTGACTAATACGCCAAGTACTACGTAAATAGCATCCCGAATGAGATCAAATTCATAATCAAGCGGATGTACCAGTTGCTCGTAACTCTCAACAGAATAAAGATTACTTAGCTCTGAAAGCGTAGTATTGCGACAAGAAATTCGAATCATTTGATTCTCCCATTAGGATCCACCGCGTTATACACAAGCCCCACAGGCCAGCCAAAACCATGGTTCACCACGTCACATTTGCGAAAATTTTGTACAAATGTGGCTTCCTACATGGTGAAATCGACCTGATCAGACTGTTTTCACTTCCCACGGATGATGTGCATTGGCAATGTAAGTCTTTTATTTTTAATGACTAAAAAGATATGTATAACGAGACACCTCTTTCCTCGTAGATTCATTCGCCGCGTTGTTTAAAATAATTGGACATCGTTTGCAAATAAGCTTGGAGTTTTTCAGGATTGTCGGATAAATCAGCGATATAACTTCCATTTCCTTTTTTGCTAATAGCATATGCTCCATCACAAAATGGACGGTCTGGTGGAATGGCAATATCCTTATTCCTGAAGAACATCCAGCAATGTTCAGCTTC
The DNA here is from genome assembly GCF_042654985.1 of Paraherbaspirillum soli. Taxonomy (NCBI): domain Bacteria; kingdom Pseudomonadati; phylum Pseudomonadota; class Betaproteobacteria; order Burkholderiales; family Oxalobacteraceae; genus Paraherbaspirillum; species Paraherbaspirillum soli. The sequence continues at coordinate 3,366 of NZ_JBHSMT010000029.1, forward strand.
CAAATAATGCTCTTGCAGCAGTGGTGTGGCAGCGTCTTTCAAGAAGTCGCTCAAGAAAAAGGATGCAGACTCCTCTGCAAGCCTTTTTGCCTGTTCAAATGTAATTGTTGTGTGAATAATATTCACCATTATGGTCTCCCAAGAAACAGCGGAACATTTTGCCTTATGGTCACAATACTACCCATCTGAGGATCCACGAAATACACCTGTCCATTTCTATTGACTACGTTAACGACATGCATAACGCCGCCTGGTTGTTGAATAACGACAGGGCTTACAGCGCCACTTCCTCGCTGTAGCATCTCCGCTTCAACTGCGGCTGAATTCATTGCTTCCCTTTCAAATCCAAACGGTGCGGATGGAAGCAAATCATTGAATTTTCCATACCCTTTGGAAGGATCTGCTACCGCAGCTGGGTTCAGTCCAGTTAGTCGTTGCTGCGTCGCATTTACACAGGACACACAGTTTGTATTCACCCCGGCACCAGCATTTTCTACGTAATGGGGGTTGACTCCTTTTAATTCTGGAAATACTTCTTCCATTGGCCGCATACCAGAATAGATATTATCGGCAGCACTACCTAAGTTGGTACTTCCTCTCACTCCAGACCCAGAAAGACCCGGCACAACAGGCTCATAAGCTTTTGTCACCGGATTTTGCCGTAACAGCACCGAGCCATCAGGGCCCAACAATTCAGCGTTATTGATGCTGCTTACCGGCCCTGCGATACTGACTTCCGTTCCCGCCTTGGTCGCTCCTCCGAACAACCTTTCACCAACACCAATGATAGCCTTGGCACCTGCAATAGCACCTCTTCCAATCGCGCCAGCCGCAGAATCTAGTAGCGTGTACCCCACTGCACCCAACAGGTTATCCCCTTGATCCCATTGGAACGTGCCTTGTCGTACATCAGGCAAAGCCTGCAAGGTAGGGGAACCAGTCGGGTAGGTGTAAACCTGGCCGTTGCTGCCAAAAATGACGGAGTTCCCAGTCGCTTGAACCATCCTGACAACGTCACCGCACATCTTGGATGCTCTGTCAGCACAGGCGAAGTTTAGATTTGCATCCCGTGTATCAGAGAGTTGCCCCAATGCCCGCGCCGTCTTGCAATCTCCTAGATGATCAGGCCCGCAGTTTTTATTGGCAGCGTCAAATTGCTCCTGTTCCGAAGACTTGCCCCCTACACGCTTTTGACTCAGGTAGTTATTAGTTGCCTCATTGGCCGCAGCATCCGCTGCCACCGCCCCATCCCGTCCCAAGGCCACCGCAAGCGAGCCACCGGCGAGCGTCGCCAACGCCGTCACCGTTGCAGCGTTAAAGCGATCAGCCCGATCAGCATTGGTTTGAATGCCAAGCGCACTACCGATGACGGGCGCGATGGCAGCCGAAGTTGCCCCGCCAATCGCTCCTGATACGCAATCTTTGCCGCCCAGAGTGGCGGCGGCACAACCTAGTACAGCGTGACTGGCGATATTGGCAGCGTTGGTTGACGCATCGGCGCCCTTGGCCGTGATATCGAACTTCTCGCCGATTCCATTGGCCGCCACCGCCGCCGCATCGCTGACCATGCCGTTCCTAAACGCCGCGCCGAAGCTGCCGCCATAGGCAGCGGTATTGATCGCCGCACTGATGCCACTGCGGATCGCGGTGTTAGCCGCATAGGTGCCGGGATTGGCCATGAAGGTATCCCAACTACCCTGGCTGACTTGCTGCATACCATTGGTAGCCGGGACGACGGTGCGAGCACTGTCGCCCGCGCTGCTTGCCGCACCCGCCGTACTGCCACCGGCGGCCTCTGTGCCCGGTGCGCCACCCATCACGCCATAGGTGACACCTGCAGTCAGACCGGAAACCGCGCCGGACTCCAGCGCCTGGCCGACATCGAGACGACCGGTCGTCACCACTTGCGTCACCATGCTGCTGAGGGTGCCGACAATCGCCGCCTGGATGCTGGCGGCAACAATCGCTGCCACGCTGCCGGCGGCGATGGTGGTCATCCCCGTGACCGCACCGACAATCGCCAGCCCTGCGCCCATGGTCAGGATCGAGATCGCGACCGCCGCCACAATCGCAATCACGGTCCCAATCGCACCCAAACCACTGGTGTCCTTGATGAAGTGACTGTGGATATGATCCTCAGCCGCCGTCCGCGTGAAGTCGCCGCCCAGCCGGTTCTTCAAATCCGCCAATGCCGCCTGCGTCGCTGCCGTGTTCTCGCTGCCATCCGCATTGACGATATGCAGCGCGTCCCCAATCGAATTGATCCGGTTCGCTTGCAAGTTCAAATTGACCGCCGACATGAAGCCGCCCGGTTGCAATTGGGTGCCGGTGTACTCCATCCAGCCGCCCTGCACCGCATAGGCCGATCTGCCGATATCGACGCTGCGCTGTTCATTGGTCAGCGTGCCGGTGTTGACCGTCAGCGTGTTCGCTTGCACCACGCCGGTGTTGTGGATGCTGTCACTGAAGTCGAGCTTGACGTCATTGCCGCTAATGAATCCGCCCGGCGTCGTCGCCGCATAGCCTTGCGGCAGATAGACCTGCGGCATCAGCGCGGTGATGTTCGGGCATGCGGTGCTGCTTAGGCTGCAATGCGGGTCCGGCACCGATTGTTCTACGTACCACAGCATCGGCCGCGTCAGCGCGTTGATCTGTTGCTGGCTCAATGCCTGGCCCAGTTGCAGCTGATGGTTCTTCGCGTAATCAACCGCATTGCCGTACAAGATCGCCTTTTGCTGGTCGTCGATGCTCAGGTGATTCTTGTCATCCCAGGCCAGGCCGTTGATGAAGCTGGCTTGGCCGGTTTGGGCCAAGGCTGCTTGCTGCAGGCGCTGGTTTTCTGTCACGGGGTCGTAATAGAAATTAGCGCTGTGCGGCTGCAAGGCCGGCGGCAGATTGGCTAGCAACACGTTGGGGCTGAGGCCGCCCAGGACGTTGCCGCCGGGCGTCGTGACCACGTATTGCGCACCTTGCTGGCTAGTTGGTGCCGGTGTCGCCGTTTGGCCGTCCGGGATCGCGGCGGTGAAGTGCCATTGTCCTTTGTCGGTGTTGACCGCTGGCGGCGGACTCACTTGGCCCGGTTTGATCTCGTGCTGGCTATCTATGCTGGGGCGGCTGACCGTCGCCGCGACCGTTGGTGCGCTGCCGGTTTGGACCACCGTAGCGGTGACATCGACCGGTGCGAGGTGCTGACCGACCGTGCTTGGCGCGGTTGGCGCTTGCGGCTGCGCGACGGTCGGTTGCAGCGGCGGTGTGCCGACTGGGCCGAGCGGGATCACTTGCTGCGCCAGGGCTGCCGGCGGCGTCGGTTGTTGCGGGTTGGTGATGCCGTTGACCAGCGCCGTGCCGCTCAGGTCGACGCTGTTGCCGAGCAGGTTGCCGCTGTTGATGACGCTGCCGCCGGACACCACGCTGAGTTGGTTGCCGGCCTGGATGCCGGCGGCCTGGTTGCCGATCACCACCGAGCCGTTGGTGTCGTGCCTGATGTCGCTATGGCCCTCGGCGGTTTGTTCGACCCAGTGGCCGTACCAGTTGGTATTGAGCGCGAGGCTGGTGTTGCTGACGCCGCCGGTCGCGTTGACGCTGGTGTTGCGGCCGGCCGTGATCAGGCCGCCGGTATTGGTCAAGGTGCTGCCTTTGATGATCACGTCGCGTGCGCCGCTGATGACGGCGGCGGCGCTGGCGGCGCGGTCGCTGTCGGCTGCGCAGTGGCTTTCTTTATAGTCGCCGCCACCATTGCAGCCGCCGGCAAAACTCGGATTGTTGCGGCCGTAGCTTTCGTGGGTCTTGACCGGCGTCGCCACTTGGTTGACGACGCTGGCGGCGGCGATGTTGACGTCGCCTGCGGTCGATTGCAGCGCGCCGGCCAAGTTGGCCAGACTGCCGGCGGTCAGGTTGAGGTCGCTGCGCGCGGCAAGCGTACCGTAGTTGTTGTTGATGCTGCCGGCGTTGATCGTCAGCTTGCCGCCGGCGGCGACCGTGTTGGCGCTCTGGTTGAACGCGAAGCTGTCGACGTGGGCGTTGGGTTCCACATAGCCGCCACCGCCGACAATGTTAAAAAAGTTGGAATAGTTACATTGGGTGCCTGGCATGCAGCCGGCTGTGGTCGTGAAGCTCGACTCGTAGGTGCCGAGGTTGGTGAAGCTACCGGGCACGGTGATGCCGATGTTGTTGCCGGCTGTGATGTCGCCCGCATTGACCAGGTTGCCGCTGCCGCTCAGCTTGACATCGTGCGTGGCAATCAACTGGCCGCGCGCGCCGAGTGTATTGGTTTGGCTGACGGTGGACGGCGCAGTCGCAGCGGCGGCGGGATCGAACCAGTTCGGCGGGATCCAGTCGGGGCAGTTGCTGTTCGGGCAGTCTTTCGGGCCGCCGGTCACCGCGCCGATGACGCTCTTGCCGAGGCCGTTCAGGCCGAGTATGAAATTGTTCAGCTCGGTCTGATTGACGATCTCGGTGACCCGCGACGCGATGACGGTGTCGGAACGGCCGTTGTCCAGCGCTTGCAAATTCAGCGTCAAGTCATTGCCAGCGATGGTGCTGCCGCGATTGGACAGGTTGGCCGCCATGATCGCGACCTGGCCGCCGGCGGTAATCAATCCCTGTTTGCCCTGCTGCTGGCTCTGCTCGGTGCGCTGCACGCTGGGCAAGGCGATGGTTGGCGGTGGCACTGCCGGTCCGCCGCCCATCGGCGTCGGCGACACATAGTTGGGGCCGACGAAATGCCAGACCGCGCCCAAATGCGCGCCGACAGCGGTGTTGTCGGGGATGCTTTGGAAGCCGTTGACGATGTTGATGTTGCCGGCGTTCAGGCTCGGGCCGAGGTCGGCCAAAGTGGCGCTGCTGCTGACGTAATAGTCGGGCGCGCAGCCATCGAAGTTGCAGGCGCCATGCGTCAGGATCTGTTTGGTGCCGACCACTGCCTGACTGAGCAGGCCGTCATTGCGCACCGTGGTCACGCTATTTTGCAGATCGACCGGCGCCGACCGGTCGTTGTTGACCATCGCCGCCGCGACGTTGATGTCGCGCGTTGCGCCGATCACGCCGGCGCTGTTGCTCAAGGTGCCGCCTAATTGGAACGCGATATCGCGATTGGCCTGGGTGGTCGCGCCGCGGTTGTCGTAATTGCCGCCGGTCGCGATCACGTCGCGCATCGCTTCGACGGTGCCGGCGTTGACGACGTTGCCGTTGAGATGCGTGTCGCGCTCGGCGTGCAGTACGCCGCCGGCTTGGTTGCTGATATTGGCGGCGGTCAGCGTCAAGTCGTTGCCGGCGATGACCGAACCGCTGTTGTTGAAATTGCCGCCGGTAGTCAGGCTGATGTCGCCGCTCTTGCGGATCGTGCCGGTATTGGTGAAGTCGCCGCTGATGTTGAGCGCCAGCGCGTTGCCGGATACGTCCCAGACGCCGCCGACGTTGAGGCCCTGGGCGTTGACGCTCAATTTGCCATTGAGTTTGAAGCTGCCGTTATTGACGGCGCTGGGGTCGAACACTTGGTTCGGCAGGTTGAAGGTCAGGTCGTTGCCCGCCAGGATCTGGCCGCCGGCGTTGTTGAGGCTGCCGTTGCCACCGCTGACGTTCAGGATCAGGTTGCCGCTTGGGGCCGCGCCTGCTGCACGGGCGCCGCTGTCGCCGGCGTACAGCACACCGTTTTGATTGGCGGTCAGCGCGGCGGTGCTGACGCTCAGCGTGTTGGTCGCGAGCAGGCTGCCGTTGCTGTTGTTGAGGCTGTTGCGTGCGGTGATGTTGGCGTTGCTGCCGTACAGGGTGCCGGCGTTGTTGAGCGTGTCGGCGTTGACGGCGAGCGTGCCGAACGACAGCAGTTGCGCGGCGCTTTGATTCTGCATCTGTGCGGCGTTGGCGTTCAGGTTGCCGCCGGCGACCCAGTTGCCGCTGTTACTCAATGTGTTGCCGGCGCTGAGGCTGGCGTCGCCTTTGATGCGGCCAGCGGTGCTGGTGCTGAGGTTGTTGTGCGCGGTGGCGTTGAGGTTGCCGCCTATGGTGCTGTTGCCGAGTTGGACATCGCCGTTGCTGCTGGCGAGCAGTGTATTGCCGACCACGCTCAGGGTGCCGCTGCTCGCGTCCAAGCTTTGTTGCGCTTGGGCGTTCAGGTTGCCGCCGACGTGGGTTGCGCCGCTGAGGGCGATGGTTTGTGCGGTGAGCGTGGTGTCGGCGGCGGCGTTGAGCTGCCCTGCCAATTGCAGCGCTTGGCCGGCTTGCAGGTTGAGCTTGCCGTTGGTGGCGAGCGCGCCGGGTGCGCGCAGGCTGCCGTTCTTGGCGGACAGCGTCATGTCTTGCAGGCTTTGCGCGTTACCGACGACGTTCAGGTCAGTGCCGGCGGTCGCCGTCAGTTGCGCGCCGCTGAGCAGTGCGCTGTTCAGGTTCAGGCTGCCGTTGGTCGCGTTCAGCGTGGTGTTGCCTAGCGTTGTGATTTGCCCGGCGCTCAGGTTGTTGGCTGCGCTTGCGTTCAGGTTGCCGCCGACTTCGCTGCTGCCTAGTTGCAGATTGCCGCTGCTGGCGAGCGTGGCGTTGCCGACCACGGTCAGCTTGCCGGCGCTGGTGTCGAGGTTTTGTTGCGCTTGTGCGTTGAGGTTGCCGCCGACCTGCAGCGCGCCGCCGGTGGTGATGGTTTGCGCGCTCAAGGTGCTGTCGCCGCTGCTGTTGAGGTTGCCGGCCAGTTGCAGCGCTTGTGCGGCCTGGGCATTCATCTTGCCGTTGGTGGCGACGTCGCCTTGGACGCTCAGCTTGCCGCCTTTTGCGATCAGCGCGATGTCTTGCAGACTCTTGGCGCTGCCGGTCACGCTGAGGTCGGTGCCGGCGCTGGCGTTCAGCGGGCCGCCGCTGATCAGCGCACCGTTGAGGTTGAGCTGGCCGTTGGTCGCGCTCAAGGTGGTCGCGCCCATCACGGTGGCGGCGGCGGCGCTCAGGTTGTTGGCGGCTTGCGCGTTCAGCTTGCCACCGACGACGCTGCTGCCCAATTGCACATCGCCGCTGTTGCTGGTCAGGCTGGCGTTGCCGGCCACGGTCAAGTTGCCGTTGCTGGCGTTGAGGTTTTGTTGCGCCTGCGCGATCAGGTTGCCGCCGACGTTGGTGCTGCCGCCAACGGTCAGGTTTTGCGCGCTGAGGGTGGCGTCGGAGGCGGCGTTGAGCTTGCCTGCGGTTTGCAGCGTTTGCGCGGCTTGCAGGGCGAGCTTGCCGTTGGTGGCGACGTCGCCTTGGACGCTCAGTTTGCCGCCTTTTGCGGTCAGCGCAATGTCTTGCAGGCTTTTGGCGCTGCCGGCGACGCTGAGGTCGGTGCCGGCTGTGGCGTTGAGTTGGCCGCCGCTGGCGACGCTGCCGTTGATGTTGAGATTGCCGCTGGCAGCAGCCAGCGTGGTGGCGCCGACGGTGGTGGTTTGGGCGATGCCGAGATTGCGTGCCGCCGTGATGGCTAGCTTGCCGCCGGTCTGGATGCCGCCGGCAATCGCGGTGTCGCGCTGAGCGCTCAAGGCTGCGTCGCCGGCGACGCTCAGGTTGCCGCTGCCGGCGATGTCGCGCCCGGCGTCGAGCGCGGCTTGGCCGTGGCTGATCAAGTCGCCATTGACAGCTATGTCGCCGCTAGCGGCATGCAGGCTTGTATCGCCGCCGCTGGTGCTGCTGCCGGCGATGCTGATCTGGTTGGCGGCGTTGATTGCCAGTTGCTGTTGCGTGCTCAGTGCGCCGTTGACGCTGACGCTGCCGCTCTGGCTTTTGAGGGTGGTCGCTTGCGCGGCGTTGACGTTGCCGCCCAGGCTGACATCATTGACGGCGTTGACATCCAGTTTGCCCAGCGTGACGACTGCGCCGGTGGTGGTGACGCTGCCGTTGATGCCGGCAAGCGCCAGGTCGCCGACGCTGCCGACTTGGCCGCGGATGCTCAGGTTGCGTTGCGCGGCCAGGGTCAGCGCGGTACCGCTGGTGACGTTGCCGTCGATGGTGATGTCGCGTGCCGGCTGCAACTGGATCAGGTTGGGGGCGGAGACGTTGCCGCCCAGGTGGATGTCGCCGCGGCCGTCGTTGCCTGCTGCTTGCAGCGCAATGCTGTTGCCGGACTGGAGCTTGCCGCCGATATCGAGCGAGCCGCCGGCGTTCATCTCCAGCTGATTTTGCGCGACGGCGCCACCGTTGCCGTTGATGCTGCCGCCGGCGTTGACGATCAGGTCTTGGCCTGATTGCAGGGTGCCGGCCAGTTTGACGTCGCCGCCGGCGTTGATGCGGTAGCCCTGCTCGCCCAGGCCGTCGCCGTTGGCAGCCAGGTTGCCGGCCGCATTCAGGGTGACGTTTTGGCGGGCGTAGGTGGCGCCGACGGTCAGTTCGCCGTTGGCGTCTATCGTCAATGCGCCGGTGCTGGCGGCCAGGTTGCCGTCGGTGCGCACGCCGAGTCCGGCGCTGCTGCCGATGATTTTGATTTGACCGGCGGTCATCGCGCCGAAGGCGGTGGCGTCGATTTGCAGGGTGCCTGCGCCGTTGTTCTGGATACCGCTGGTGCTGTAATCGCTACCGATCCGTCCTTGCCCTGCTGCTGCTTGCGCGACTTGCTGTTGACCGCTGATCAGAGTGATTTTTTGTCCGGCATACAGCGGCGCGTTGATGCCTATGCTGCCGGCGATCAGGTCGATGGCGCCGACCGTGCCTTCGATCCCGGCCCCCGGGATGCCGCCGGCGCCGGGCAAGCCTTCAATCTGGATATGGCCGCCCTGGACTTGGTAGGCCACCGCGCTGGCGGCGTCGAAGCTGCTGGCGCTGCCGCCTGCTGCGCTTAAAAATTGCGGGGTGCCAGTAGTCAGCGTGATGTGCGGAGTGTTGATGAAGCCGCAGCCGGTGCAGGTGACGCCGTTGGGGTTGGCGATGATGACGTCGGCCTTGTTGCCGAACACTTCGATGCTGCCGTTGATCTGGCTGGCCCTGCCTTGGCTTGTAACCTGGTTGATGATCTGGTTGGCGCTGCGGCCGCCCAGTGCGTTGTTGGCGCCGACGTTGCCGCCCAACAGGCTGCCGCCGCCGGTCGTGCTGTTGTTGAGGATCAGGCCGATGGCGTCGACGTTGAACTGGCGGTATTGGTTGAGCGAGATACCGTTGGCGTTGGGCGCGGTGATATTGACCACCGGGATGCCGCCGCCGGCGCCGGTGGTTTGCGTGACCTGCGGCTGGAATCGGATCGGCGCGGTGGGGTCGGTGATCGGTGCTGCAAGTGCCGAAGCCGGGCCGAGGTGGATCGTCGGCAGGCTGGCGGCGGCCTTGGCCAATATGAGTTTGCCGATGCCGGGCAGTTGCCGTTCCAGCGTCGCTTGCAGCGGCTGCCAGTCGCCGTCGTGCCGGGCTTGTTGCAGTGCCTGTTTGAGTTGGCCGGTGAAGAATTGCCAGTCGATGGCGGCATTGCGCGCCTGTTGCAGTTCGCGGCTGATGCCGAGTTGGGCGGCCGATTGCACTGCGTTCTGCCAGCTTACTTGCAGCGGTCCGGCCCATAGCGTGAAGGCGACGACGGCGGCGATGATGCGTTGCCAGCCTGCCCGTTGTTGCGGGCCGGTGGCGATGGTGAGTGGGTCGGGGGTGCTTGCGCTCTGTGCCAGTTCCGACGGCGTCAGTCCGCTGCGCTGCCAGGCGGTGGCTTGCCGGGATTGGGCTAGACGGTGTACGAGTTGGCTAAGAGCGTTTTGCATGTGGGTCCTGATTTTTGTTTTTTACAATTTACGGTGCAGCGTTTTATGGCGCGTAGGTCGGAAAAGCGAAGCGCCTTCCGACATCCGGTGCACCGCCAAAAAAAGCCAAGGGCTTGACCGGCTAGTGCGATTCTCGCCGTCGGAAGGCGCTGCGCTTTTCCGACCTACTTCTTGTTGCTGGTGCGGGTGACGCGTTGGTCGCATCGCCAGAAAAATCTCCGGCATCACCGCTTGCGCTCCGTGGTCCGCGTAGGTTGGAAAAGCGCAAGCGCCTTCCGACATCCGGTGCACCGCCGAAAAAAGCCAAGGGCTTGACCGGCTGGTGCGATTCTCGCCGTCGGAAAGCGCTACGCTTTTCCGACCTACTTCTTGGTATTTCTTGCACGCTTATTGCTGGATCTTCGCTGCCTGGACCAGACCGCTGACCAGTTCTATCGTGGCTTTTTCGAGCGCTTGCGCTTCCAGCATCTGGCGCAGCGTGGCTTTGACGGCGTCGTATTGCGGTACCTGGGTCGGCCGTACTTGTTCTAACTTGACGATGTAGCTGCTGTTGTTCCAGCTGACCGGGGCGGCGCTGATGCCGCCTGCCGGCAGTTGCGCGATGGCTTGGGCGATCGGCAGCGGCAGGCTTTGGGTTTGGCCTTCTTGTGCCGGCAGTTTGAAGCTGATCCAGTCGAGTTCGCCGCCGCGCACTTTGTTGGCGGCCAGGCTGATGCTTTGCGCCAGTTGGCCGAAGTCGGCGCCGGCCTTGAGTTGCGCCAGCGCGGCGCTGGCGGCGGCATCGTCGGCGACCTGGATCAGGCGCGCTTTGTATTCCTGCGCGCCGAGGCTGGCGATGATGCCGTCGAAGCGGGCCTTGATCTGGGCGTCGGTGACCGGCGCCGGTTTGATGGCGTCGCGCAGATAGAGCTGGGTGATGGCGAGGTCCTTGGCTTCCTGCATCGCTTGTTTGACTTCCGGGCGCTGCTCGTAGCGGTGGGTTTTTTCTGCCTGCTGGCGGAACAGTTCGCGCGAGACCATTTGATCTTTCAGCGCTGCGCGCAGGGTCGGGCTGTCCGGCAAACCCGATAGCTGCACCGCGCGCTGCAGCTGGGCTTCGGTGAGTTCGACTGCGTTGACTTTGGCGATGACGCCGGGTTTGAGGTTGGCGGCTGCCGGCGCGTTTTGCGCGTGAGTGTGAGCAGCCAGCAAGGCGATGCCGCATAGCGCGAATAGGCATTTGATCGAGTTAGGCATGGTGAGTGTTCTCATTCAAAAATGAATCAATAGGAGTAATTCAAGGTCGCCAGCAACACCGTGCGTTGCGATCCCAGCGTGTCTGGTTGTTTGATCGGATGGCCGAGCAGCACTTCGCTGGTCAGCCGCTGCTTGCCGTACTGTGCTTGCAGCCGCAGTCCGATGCCGGCGCCGGCCAGTTGCCGGTAGTGCTTCTCTGCGATCAGTTCGGTGCGTCCCATATCGAGGAAGACGTAAGGCTCAAGATGCACGCCCAGTAGCTCGGGCGCATTGCCCCAGATCAGGTCGTTGCGCACGTAAAAGCCGCGATCGCCGCTGATGCCGCCGTCCTGGAAACCACGCACCGATGACATGCCGCCGGCGAAGATTTGTTCGGACCCGAACAGGGCTTGCCGGCTCCACTGGGCGTTCAGTTGGCCGCGCCAATTCCAGACCGTGTCGCCGAGTTTGCCTAGCGGCAGCGAGAGCGTGGCGCTACTGTCGAGTTTGGTGAACTGGCTGTGCGCTTCGTCGGACGTGATGGCGGCGCTGTCGCGGCTGGCGTTGAGTGCGCGCAAGCCGCGCGAGATGCCGGCGTCGACGGTCCAGCTGCCCTGCTGTTGATTGAAGGCGAAGCGGCGCAGGCGGTTGAAGCCGATGCGGAGCACGGTCAGGCGCTGCGGTTCGAACACGCTGTTGTTGATTTCGCGCTCGGTCTTGCGCCATGAGAGCGTGACGTCGAGCGCGCTTTTGGCGGCCTGGCTGCGGGCCAGCACGTAGTTCCAGCCGAAGGTGTGGCCGCTGGTATTGCCGTACAGCAGAGCGGTATCGCCGACCAGGTTTTGGTATTCGGACAGCGAGCCGGTATAGCTGAAGGTGTGATAGCCGAACGGCACCGCGGCCGACAGCACCAGGGCGTTGGTGTCGAGGCTGCCGCTGTAGTTGAGCGAGACCATTTCTTGCAGGCCGAGCAGGTTGTCGGCTTCGATCCCGAGGCTGGTGCGGGTCAGGCCGGTCTGGCTGCTGCCGTAGTTGTCGAAACCGGCGCTGAACCAGAAACGGTCGCCCGGCGGGTTGCTGAGTCCGATGATGGAGCCGCCCGGCGTGGCGCCCGGCATGATTTGCATCTCTGCCCGGTTGCGGCGCAGGCGGTTGATTTGTTCTACCCCTTGTTCGAGGTCGGTCAGGTTGAGCACGTCGCCGGCGGCGGTCGGCATGGCCAGCAATACACCTTGGTCTGTGAGCCAGCCGCCGCTTTGCAGCTCGCTCGCGGCGGCAGGTGCAGCCGGTGTGGCGGCCAGCGTTTTGCCGTTCAGTTGGATCGCTTCGATCCGGCCGGGGATGATGGTCACGGTCAAGCTGCCGCTGCTGAGGTTTTGCTGGCCCAGATAGGCGCGGGTGGTGATCAGGCCGCGTGCGACGAAGACTTCGGTCAGGCGGTGCAACAGCAGGTTGATGCGATTGCTGCCTAGCCGCTTGCCGAGAAACGGCCGGGTGATCGCCTGCACCTGGTCGGCCGGCAGGACGCTGTTGCCGACCAGTTCGATGCGGTCGATTTTGAAGGTCGGTTCGGCATCGGCCAGGGTGTCGATGTCGGCGTCGGCCGGCAGGGTCGGCAGCGGCAGCTGGGTCACTGTGATGGCCGGCGGCGTCTGCTCCAGTTCGCGTTGGCGATCGCGCTCGCGCTGCTCTTGCAGCAGCCGCTGCGCCGGGTCTTGCTCGACGCGGGCGGTTTGGGCTACGGCCGGTTGGCTGAACGCGGCGGCCAGCAATGTCAGCAGTAGTGGACGGTAAAAGTATTTCATTGCGTGCTTATTGCCAGATCCAGCTGGTGAGGCCGAGATGATGTTCGATGCTGACCGGCTCGCGCTGGGCCGGCCGCAAGGTGACGATGCCGTTGGAGGCGACGACGGTGTCGGGGCTGTCGAAGCTGCCGCCGTCGATCACTCCCTGGCCGTTGATGCGCAGCTTGCCTTTGGCGGTCCAGCTGCCGCCGAGGTCCATCGCGTACAGGCGGGCCCAGCTATTGCCGAACCAGGCTTTGAAGCCGCGCGATTGTTGGTAGGAGCGGTAGCCGACGATGCCTTGCGCCAGAACTTTGGGGGCGCTGATGTTGAGGTTTTGCGCGGCCGATACGTTGCCGCCGAGGTTGCTGGCTTCGGTCCCGGCCTGGATGTCGATGTTGTTGCCGGCGGTGAGCAAGCCGCCGTGACTTTGCACGGTGCTGGAGGCGCTGGCGCGGCACAGGATCAGGCAGCTGCGGCGGAAATGGGCTTGGCCGTCGAACAGTGCTTCGTTGTGAAAGACCAGTGCCGCGTTGATGCCGATGTCGCCGCTATCGGCCTGGATCACGCCGCCGCGGTTGACGACGTTGCGGCCTTTGATGGCGACGCCGGTTTCGCCCTTCAGGAAAGCCAGATGGTCGTCGGCGCGGGCGACCTGGCCGTAGTCGATGTCGAAGCCGTGAGTGCGTTCGCTCAACAGCAGCCAGCGGCTGTCTCTGGTTTGGTAAGTCTGGCCTTGTTCGCCGTTGGCGCCGCTTTGTTTGTCGACGATGTTGTCGACATCGCCCTGGGCGTTGATCTGCAGCGCTTTGTTGCTGAGGATGCGGCCGTGATGATTGACGATGTTGGCGCCGGCTTGCAGCAGCACGTCGTCGCTGTTGCCAAGGTTGTCGCTCTTGCTGAATATGATGGCGAGCAGATCGGCTGTCGGCGACACATTGGTGATGTTGCCGCCGGCTTTCAGCATGACCGCGCCTTGCGAGTCGCTATTGCCGGCGATGCGCTGCCGGCCTTGGATCCAGCTGCCTTGATTGAGGATGTCGGCGCTGCTGTTGAGCAGTACGCCGCCGTTTTCGGCGACCAGCATCGTGCCCTTGGCGCCGTCGTTTTGCAGCGACAGGCCGGCGCTTTGGGTGCTGATGTTGCCGGCCGCGAGCAGATCGGAGCCGACCAGGTTGATGGCGCCGCTGGTGCTTGCCATGACCAGGTTGTTGGCGGTCTTGATGCTACTGCCGGCAAGATTGATGTCGCCGTTGGTGTTTGCCATGGCCAGATTGTTGGCAGCCGTGATGCTGCCGCCGGCAAGCTTGATGTCGCCGTTGGCCGCTAGGCTGAAATCGCCGACGTTGGCGTAAATCGCGCCGGCGTGATGCACCCCTGCCCCTTGATCGGTGACCACCAATGTGATCCGCCCTGCGGTCAGGCTGCCCAGCGGGGTGATGTCGATCGCGGTGGCGGCGTTGGCGGTGTGCGGCGCGGTGGTCGCGAGCCAGGGCGTCAGGTTGTCGGTCGGCGACACGCTGCCGTCGATTTCGGCATGACTGTCGCCGACCGTGGCGCGGATGCCGACTGCGCTGCCGCTGAATGAGTTATTGACCGGGCCGTTGACGACCAGGGTTTTGGCGCTCAACTCGAGGCTGAGCATGGCGCCGCTCAAGCCGTCCGGCCCGATCGTGATCTGGCCGCGATTGGTATCGAGCTTGATGTTGCGCTGGCTGAGTCCGGGCGCCGGACTGAAATCGTTGAACGTGACTTGGCCGGTAGTCAGCGCGACGTTGCCGGTATTGATGAACTTGCCGCCGTTGACGGTGATGCCGTTCGGATTGGCCAGGATCACGTTGGCGCGCGGCCCCACTACCGTGATGTCGCCCTGGATCAGGCTGGGATTGGTGCTGGTGACCTGATTGACGATGTTGCGGGCGTTGACGCCGACATTGTTCAGGTCGACCCCGGCCTGACCGACGTTGAACTGGTTGTAAGTGTTGTGGGAAACGCCGGCCACTGCGGGCGCGATGTTGACGGTTTGCCTGCCGTTGGCGGCGGTGACGACATGGGTGACGCTGCCGCCGTCGGTCACGATGCCGTTTGCGAAACTTAATCCGACGCTACCGAACCATAACCCGATCAGCACCGCAAGCCGTGTCCGGGTCGGTGGTAGTACTTGCATATTTGCCTTGATTTACTTGCGGGGTCGCAATATTAGCAAAGAGATATGCATAACAACAGGAAAGAATGTTTTTCTGTTGTTTTGAATCAACAATTAGACGGTAATTAGGGGATTTACTTAGGTAATTAGACGAGGATCGCGTCATTTGTTGAAAATAATCAACGCTTTCTTAATGCGACTTCTGTCTAGGACTTGGCACGAGCGTGCAAGGAGTGCGGCGGGAACCGCGGAGATGGGGGAGCGGAAAGAAATCGAGCGGCGCATGACTTCGGTCATGGCCGCTCGTTACAAATCACCTGCTGGCAATACTTACTTGGCTTTGGCGTTCAACGGAAATGCGCAAACGATGTCCATCATCTTTTCAGCGACGGAATCCTTGGCCGGCGCGCTGAATTTCATGTTTTTGAGGGCATCGGAATGATCCAGTTTGGCGCCGCCGCCATCGACTTCGGCGAACAGGATTTCCTTGGTCAGGCGCATGGTCTTGGCGCGGCAGTTGTACTCTGTCAGATCCTGGTAGGACCGGAAGCTTGGGAAACTGGCGTCGCCCTCATTCTTCCTTGGTTCCTTGAAGTTCCACATCGACCAGACTTCACGCAGGCCATTGTGTTCCTTGATGGAATCTTGATCCAGCTTCAATTCGGCAGTATCGCTGCCGCCGAAGGGCTGCCAGTCGGCCGCCTGAACAGTTGCGCAAGCCGCACTCAGAGTCAGAATGAGCATTAATTTTTTCATGTGGTTTTATTCCTTAAGTGAGTCAAGCCTCGGTTCGACTTGCATGGTAAACCCTGATTCCCGCGCCGGACCGTTATTTTAGTAACAAAGTGAAACGCGGGATAGGGTCTATCGTTCACATGGGAAACACTCGCGGCTTGCTTATTTCTTCCTTATTTGCCGCCAACAATCGGCGCGTACTCAACCGGCACCCAGGCGTATCCGCTGCCTTCAGTCCGAATCCGGCCTATGCCCGGGAACGGCAGGTGGGCGCCGGCGAGCCAGGTTTTGTTCTTGGCGGCTTGGGCGAATATCGCTTCCCGCGTCTTGACGGCCTTGGGGCTGTCTATATCGAATTGAATCGCGATTTTTGGACGGGGAAACTGCGCTGCATGGCTGTGGATCAGGTCGCCCAGCACCAGCAGCGTTTCGCCTTTGGAGCTGAACTGATATGAGGTGTGGCCTGGCGTGTGACCAGGCGTCGGCACCGCAATCAGGCCCGGCGCCAGTTCTGTGCGTCCCTGGAACGGATGGAATTTGCCTGCGGCGATGTACGGCTGGACGGAATCGCGCGCCATTTTGAAGAATTGCTGCATTTGCTTGGGGGCCTTGCTCGCGACCTCTTCGCTCAGCCAGAAATCGGATTCGCTCTTCGCTGTGCGCAATTCGGCGTTCGGGAACGCCAGCTGTCCGTCTGCGCCGATCAGGCCGCAGCTGTGGTCGCCGTGCAGGTGGGTGATGACCACGGTATCGACTTGTTCAGGTTGGTAGCCGGCGGCACGGATGCTGTCCTGGATCGTGCCCAAGGTCGGGCCGAAGCACTTGCCGGCGCCGACATCGACCAACACCAGGTTGGTGCCGGTGTTGACCAGGTAGCCGTTGACGGAGGTTTGCACGGTCGGACCGAGGAACATGCGCGCCAGCAGTTTTTTGAGGTCGGGCGCGCTGACGTTCTTGAGTAATTCGCCCTGGTTGAGGTCGATATAGCCGTCGTACAGCGCTGTGACTTCGAAGTCGCCCAGCGCCATTCGGTAATAGCCAGGAGCTTGCGTTTTTTGCTGCGCGGGTGCTGCTGCGATTGCGGCGGTGGGAGCCAACAGGGTGCTTGCCGCAGCGGCGGCGATTGCCAGCGCCGATAGCGCGTGACGGCTTGCTTTGAGAAATTCACGGGTCATGAGAATAATCCTGGTGATTGAATGCAGGTGAGGTGCGTCATATTAACAAAATTAACGCATGGCAATAATCAACCAGGATTTTGTAATGTAGGGCGGAAAAGCGTAGCGCCTTCCGCCGCATTTGTTACCCGTTTCAGGCCAGCAGCGCTGCCCGCTCGTAGTTCTTGGCATAGGCGTTCTCGACGCCGGGCAGGATCTCGACGATCTCGAAGTAGCGATCCCAGAACGGCGTCTCGCGCAGGTCTTCGACCAGCAGTTCGTAGGCGTGATGCTCGCTGGCGTCCCACACCCAGATATCGGTCACGCGGGCCGAGTAAAACTCGACATCGTAAAACCGCAATGTCACTTGCGGCTGGTGCTTGCGCAGGATCGGTTCGAAGTGTTCAGCCAGCAGGCTGAAACGCCGATCGATGCTGAAACCCAGCCACTCGGGCGTGGTTTTGACCAGCATGAAGACGGTCAGCACGGTGGAGGCGGCGGATTGATGCTTGATTTCTGAAGTCATTTTTTTGTTGTTTCGTTGTGAATGGAGGAAATAGAATATGAGCAATTGCTCATTTTTAAAACTCGCATTCCAACATGTCCAAAACCAAGCATCGCAATCCCCTGGAACTCAGGAAAATCCCCACCCAATCGCGCTCGGCCGAGACGGTGAACGCCGTGCTGGAAGCGGCGGCTCGCATTCTGGAAGAATCCGGCTTCGAGGGATATACGACCAATGCGGTGGCAGAGCGGGCCGGCGTCAGCATCGGTTCGCTGTATCAGTATTTTCCTGGCAAGGATGCGCTGACTGTCGCACTGATCGAACGGGAGACCAGCGTTTTGCTGGAGGAGATCGCCGCCGCGCAACTGGCGCAGAGTTGCGTAGCCGGACTGGAACAGATGATAGCCGCAGCGGTTGCGCATCAGATGCGCCGCCCCGCGCTGGCGCGATTGCTGGATTTCGAGGAGCGTCGCTTGCCGATAGATGCGCGCAACGGCAGGGTCGCCGATCAGATTCACGTGGCGCTGCTGGCGCTGTTTGGCCGGAATGACGCGCCGGTGAGCGAGCACGCGGAGACCGCGGCTTACGATGTGATCGCGATTGTCAAAGGCATGGTCGATGCGGCGGGAGAACGCGCGGAAACCGATGCGCGGCAGTTGGAGTTGCGGGTCAGGCGGGCGGTGTTCGGCTATCTTCAGGCGTAGAACGTAGGGCGGAAAAGCGCAGCGTCTTCCGCCGTTGTGGATGCATCAAACACCTGTGGCACATCCAACGGCGGATAACGCTGCGCTCATCCGCCCTACTTTTTGCATGATTCAGCGTCGACAGATATTGCGGGTCAGCCAGGCCGGCGGAAGTCGTTTTCGATCCAGGCGGCGGCGCTGGATTTGCTTAGTTTGAAGGTCGGGGACACTCGCACTTGGGCCACTTGCTGGCCATCTTCATCGCGCGCGCTCAGCAGCGCATACGGAAAATCGTCGTCGGGCACGATGTCCAGCGTGACGTTGAGCGTGGCTGACTCGGTGCTCACTGTGACGCTCTTGTGCAGCTGCTCATGCAATTGCTGCTGGTGCCTGCGCACGAACTCGGTGGCGGTCTTGACCAGGGTGCCGAACGCGACCGAGTCGAGCGGCTTCGGATTCTTCTTGTCGCGGCCCATAGTCCACGGGCCGACCAGGGCCGGTTCCGATTCGCCATCCTTACTCATTGCCACCGCCCAGCCGTCGTCGTCTTCGTTCTTGATGACCCGCGCGGTCCAGCCGTCGTCGCGCCATAGCCGCGCTTCTTGGGTTGGGGAATCGCTGGTCTCGTCAGGCGTGGGGATAGTGCTGTCGGTCATTGCTGGTAGCTCACTTCAACAAGGTTTTGATGTTTTGATGCGGATAGTCGCGAGTGGGCGATTCTACACGCTGCAAAAAATATAAAAAAGCAAAGAGCACTGTTTTAACTGCCTGCTAGAACTATCAGCCTCTTGCTGCAAAACTATTTTTAGGAATTCTTTTGCAATAGACTCGAAAAACCGGAGAGCAACGGAGGCAATATGCAGCAGAACGTATTGTGCAAGATTCACACCCTGGCGCTGGCCGTCGGCGCAATCGCATTGAGCGGCTGCGGTTTGAATTTGAGTTTCAATAGCAAGCCTAGCGATCTTGGCGCTATTTCCACGATTTCCTACGACGGCGTCGGCGACGACTTGCTGACCGCCGGCCTGGGCAAGACCGGTCTGGCTTCCGTGAGCGCGCCCAATCCCGTCGATCCGGCACGCCCGAGCGCGGCCGAACTGCGCAAGATCGCCATTTACACCAACTACCGCGCCGTCCTCGACCCTAGCTCCGGCGGCGGCTTCGGCACCCTGTACGGCCCGAATATCGACGCCAACGGCAACGACACCTTGGGCGAGGGCAAGGTGGCCGGCACCGAGTACATCGCGTACTCGGACGACGGCAGCGGCAACCAGAACGTCACGCTGATGGTGCAGATACCGAATTCCTTCGATCCGGCTCACGCCTGCATCGTGACCGGCACTTCCAGCGGTTCGCGCGGCATCTACGGCGCCATCGGCACTTCCGGCGAATGGGGTTTGAAGCGCGGTTGCGTGGTTGCTTATAGCGACAAGGGCACCGGTACCGGCATCCACGATCTGCAGAACAATACGGTCAATCTGCAAAACGGCGTGCGCAGCAGCGCCGATGCGGCTGGCAGGAATTCCAATTTCACGGCCAATGTGTCAGACGCGCAACGCGCCGCATTCAATGCGGCCACGCCTGACCGTTTCGCCGTCAAGCATGCGCATTCACAACAGAATCCGGAAAAAGACTGGGGCAAATCGACGTTGCAGGCGATCGAATTCGCGTTCTTTTTGCTGAACCAGAAATTTAGCGTCGGCTTGTCGCCGGCCAACACCATCGTGATCGCCTCCAGCATCTCGAATGGCGGCGGGGCTGCACTGGCGGCGGCGGAGCAGGACAGCAAAGGTTTGATCAGCGGCGTCGCGGTCAGCGAACCGCAGGTGCAACTGGCGGCCGACGACACGCTGACGGTGGCTCGCGGCTCATCCGTGCGCACCGGCACCGGCAAGCCGCTGCCGGACTATTTCACGCTGGCGAATTTGCTGCAGCCGTGCGCGGCGCTGGCGCCGTCGGCGGCCGGTGCGCCGCTGCTCTCCAGCATCGTCGCTGCCACCGCGAGCAACCGTTGCGCCGCGCTCAAGGCGCACGGCTTAGTCAACGGCAACAGCACCGGTGAATTGGCGACCAGCGCCATGAACGCGTTGACCGCCGCCGGCTGGGAACCGGAAAGCCGCGATTTGCAGGCGGCGATGTATGTCACTGCGACGCCGCCGATCGCCATGACTTACAGCAATGCGTATGGCCGTTTCAGCGTGCTGGACAATCTGTGCGGATTCAGTTTTTCCGGCACCACGGCGCAATTGCCGACCTCGTTCGGCAAAGGCAACGGCGTGCCGCCGACGGTCGGCATCAGCATTTTCAATAACAACAGCGTCGGCGGCGCGGTGGCCGATCCGCTGTCGATTTCGCCCAGCACCGGGGTCATGGATTACAACATCGACGGCGCGCTGTGCCAGCGCGAACTGGCGACCGGCGGCAGCGGCAGCGCGGTGCGCGTGCAACAGGGAATGGGGGAAGTCGTTCGCAGCGGAAATCTGCGCGGCAAGCCGGCCCTGATCGTGCATGGCCGCGCGGATACGTTGATCCCGGTCGGGTTTTCATCGCGCCCGTATTTCGGCGTCAATCATATGGTTGAGGGCCGCAGGAGCCAGTTGTCGTATATCGAAGTCACCAACGGCCAGCATTTCGATAGCTTTTTGCCGCTGGCCGGATTCGATGCGCGCTTCATCCCGCTGCACGTGTATTACACCCAGGCCATGAACATGATGTTCGACCATCTGAAGAACGGCACCGCGCTGCCGCCGAGTCAGGTGGTGCGCACCGTTCCGCGCGGCATCGGCAGCGGCGGCCAGGCCAACCCGATCAGCGCCGCCAATGTGCCGCCGATCTCGACGTCGCCGGCCAACGCCGACCGGATCACGTTTGCCGGCAACGTGGTCAGCATTCCTGACTAGGAGCGACGCAATCATGGCCTTCGATCTGAAAACCATACTGGGGCGGGTAGCGGCCGCCGTCATTTTTCTGGCTCCGAGCTTGGCGGCGCAAGCACAGGTCGCGGCCGGCCCCGGCACCTGGAGCGGCAACCAGACCTGGGCCGCGGATACGGTCAACGGCGGCAACCTGACCGGCTATTTTTATTGGCCGGCATCGCAACCGACGGTGGCCGGCAAACGGGCGCTGGTGCTGGTCCTGCATGGCTGCACCCAGACCGCGGCCGGCGATGTGATCGACAAGAGCGCCGACCATGGCTTCAACTGGAAAGCGATGGGCGACCGCTACGGCGCCGTGATCCTGGCCCCGAATGCGACCGGCAATGTCTACGGCAACCACTGCTGGGACTATGCCGCCGCCAGCCATAACCGCACTGCCGGCCACGATGCGATCCTGCTGGATCTGGTCAGACGCTTCGTCGCCGATCCGCAATATGCGATCGACCCCAATCAGGTGTACGTCGCCGGCCTGTCTTCCGGCGGCGGTGAAAGCATGGTGCTGGGCTGTATGGCGCCGGACATATTTGCCGGCATAGGCATCAACGCCGGCCCTCCTCCCGGCACCACGACGGCGCAGATCGGCTACGTGCCGTGGGGCTACGATGCGAGCACCGCCAGCAGCAATTGCAAAACCCTGGCAGGCGGCAATGCCGGCAAATTCGCCAGCCAGATCGCCAGCGTGGTCTGGGGCACGGCCGATTACACGGTGGCCCAAGCCTACGGTCCGATGGATGCGGCCGCCATGCGCGGCGTCTACGGCGGCACGTTTACGCAAGGAGCTAGCGTGGCTGTTCCGACCGGCGGCAGCAGCATTCCGTACACCGACGGCAATGGCAAACTGCGCACCACCGAAATCACCGTGAGCGGCATGGCGCACGCCTGGCCGGCCGGCGGCGGCGGCCAGAACGGCCACTATGTCGATGCCACCACGATCAACTATCCGTCGTTTGTGATGGATTTCTGGTTCAAGAACAATCTGCGCGTAGCATCCACCCCGGCGCCGGCGATGACTTCCTGCAGCGCCTCGGTATCCGGCAGCAGCGTCACCATTGCCGGCGCGGCCACCGATGCGGCCGGCGCCGTCAGCAGTTACCGGGTGCTGTTGCATGGCTCGACGGCGGTCGACGACGCGCAGGCCGGCAGCGGCGCCGGCTTCAGCAAGCAATACGCCCATTTGGGCAATGGCTACTACATTGGCTCGGTCACGGCTTCCGACAACGGCACCGGCCTGACTTCCGGGGCCTGCAACCTGGCCCAGTTCCTGATCGGGCCGGTGCCGGCGATCCAGCCGCCCACCGGCCTGGCCGTAGCGGCCGCCAGCAGCAGCTCGATCAGCTTGTCGTGGAACTCGGTGAACGGCGCCAGCGGCTACAACGTCTACCGCAACGGTGCCAGAGTGACAGCACCGGCGCTCGCCTCGACCACCTATACGGATACGGGTTTGTCGGCGGCTACCAGTTACAGCTACCAGGCATCCGCCATCGACTCGGCTGCGCTTGAGAGCGCGCTTTCCGCCGCCGTATCGGGCACTACCAAGGCGGCATGGAGCTGCAGCGCCAACTTCGCCAGCAACTACGCCCACGTCTTGGCCGGCCGCGCGCATGACAGCGGCGGCTTTGCGTTCGCCAACGGCTCGAACCAGAATATGGGACTGGATAACGTGTTTTATACAACCATGCTGGCGCAAACTTCGGCCGGCTATTACGTCATCGGTTCTTGCCCGTGACGGGTGCTGGGGCAGTCGGTACTGCACTTAGTGTCCCCATCTTGCCGGACGCATAGTCGCTGAGCGTTTGCTGCATCTGCTCGGCCGTGTTCATCACAAACGGCCCATGCTTGACCAGCGGTTCGCGCAATGCGGGACCGGCCAGCACTGTGAAGTGCGCGCCTGCCACGCTGGTGAGTTGGATCTCCGTGGCGCTGACGCCGATTGCGCGTGCGGTGACTATGGTGCTGTGCACGTCTCCCACGGTGAGTTCCAGTTGACCTTCGACGCTGTAGACCATCGCGTTCCATCCGGCCGGCAAGCGGTGGGTGAAGCTCGCACCGGGCTCCAGGAAACCGTCGAGCAAGGTAAACGGTTCGGGCAGCACGGCGGGCGACTGAACGCCATTGGATTCGCCGGCCCCGACCCTGACCCGCACGCCGGGTGCACGAAACACCGGGATATCCTTGGCGTCCACATGGATAGCATAGGGCGCGATGTGCTTTTTGTGGGCCGGCAGATTGACGAAAATCTGCAGCGCATGAACGTGGAATCCCTCGCCTTCAGGCTGCTCGGTGTGCACCACGCCGCGCCCGGCCACCATCCAGTGCAGATCGCCGGGATGGATCGGGCCGTGGTTGCCGCAACTGTCGTAGTTCATGTCGTAACCGACCGAATCCTCGAACATGAAGGTCACCGCCGATATGCCCGCATGCGGATGCGGCGCGAAGGTCGGCGCGGTCATGTGGAAGTGGTCGAGCATCACGACCGGGTCGATCAAGCCATTGAAAGCATCCTCGCTGAAGTGCTTGGCGGTAAAGCCGTCGCCGATGCGCATGTCGCGCGGTTCGATGATGGGTGAAACCCTGGCGGTTGCGGTGAGCTGGTTCATGCTGTTCTCCGGTGCATTAAGTTAAGGCGGGATCGCTTGCTGCTGCGATGATGTTTCCGACATGCAAATCATAATATTGAAACGATTCCAAATAAATATGCAAAAATAAGATTTATCGTTCCATGCGTAGAACGATTGACGAAAGATGATCGTGTCTAAATTTCCACTTGATCTGAATGCGCTGTACTACTTTGCGCAAGTGGTCGAGCGCAAGGGATTTACCGCTGCCGGCGCGGCGTTGGGCGTTCCGAAATCGCGTTTGAGCCGCTACGTTGCCGAGCTGGAGGCCCAACTCGGCGTGCGCTTGTTGCAGCGCACCTCGCGCCGACTGGCGCTGACCGAGATCGGCGCCGAGCTGTACCAGCATTGCGTGGCGATGATGGTGCAGGCGGAAGCCGTGCAACAGGCGGCGCAACGCACGCTGGCGGAACCGAACGGCACCGTGCGCTGCAGCGTGCCGGTGGCGATTGCCGATGTGGTGCTGGCCAAGGTTTTGCCCGAGTTTATGAAGCGCTATCCGAAGGTCGGCGTGCTGGTGCAAGCCAGCAACCGCCGCATCGACCTGCTTGAAGAAGGCATCGACGTGGTGGTGCGCGGTGCCGGCCGCGAGCCTGAAACGGAAGGCCTGATCCAGAGCACGCTATGCACTGCGCGCTGGGCGCTGCTGGCCAGCCCTCACTATCTGGCGCAGCACGGCGATCCGGCCGACATCGACGGCCTGTCGCAGGCCGACTGCTTGCTGTATCAACCGCTGGCCGACGGCGCAACATGGCAACTGTATGGGGCGGATGATGAATTGCGCGAAGTGCCGGTCCGTTCGCGCTTGCGCAGCGACAATCTGCACGTGCTGCGAGAGGCCGCTTTGGCAGGACTGGGGATCGCCGGATTGCCACTGTATGCGTGCGCGCAGGAGCTGCAGACGGGTGCACTGCGGATCGTGCTGCCTGGATGGCGTCCACGCGCCGGGCGTTTGTCGATTCTGTTCCCGTCCCGGCGCGGCATGGTGCCGGCGGTGCGGGTGTTTATCGACTTTTTGAAGGAGGCGCTGCCGCCGTTGCTTTAATAGCGCGATATGCGTCAATCATTGACTTCGACTGAATTAAGATCTAAATTCAGACCCACTCATGTAAAGGGGTTCGCCATGCAATCCATTGCCAACATCAAGTCAATTTCCTATCTGAAAAGCCATGCGGCGCAAATTTCCGAAGACCTGGAATTGAATGGGAATCCATTCATCATCACCCAGAATGGCGAGGCCAGTATGGTGATTGAAAGCTTCAAACAATTTCAGGAAAAGGAAGAGCTTATTGCAGCTCTGAAAATCATCGCCTTGGGCGAAAAAGATCGCCTGCTGGGTAAGGGCCTCACCGCTGACGAATCTCGCGCACAACTTCGTGCTGCCCGTCAGCGCCGTAAATAATGGCCGTCATCATTCTGCCCGATGCGCAAGAGGACTTGCTCTCGCTTCAGGAGTACATGCTGGATAAATGGGGGGAAGTTGAGTGGCTGAAGGCCGAGGACGAGATTTTTGAAAAACTTGAAAAGGTCGATGCCGAGAGCTTCCCAGGTACTGCCGTAAAAGAGTTGGCGTCGGTTGGCATCTTTGACTATCAGAACGCTTTTACATCGCATCACAAGCTGGTCTACCGCCGAATCGACAGTGACATTTATGTGTATATCATCGCAGGGCATAAGCAGGACTTCCCTACTCTGCTAATGAAGCGATTGTTGAAAAAGTGACTCTCAATGTAAGGCTCGAAAGAGTCTATAAAGCCGTCGGCTATTTTGCCCCCCTGTCCACTGGAGAGGGATTTGCGGAAATTCTTGCTGCTGTGTTACATGTCGAGCTTGTGATCAACCTCGCCACCAGATCAGCTAAATAATTCCTCCAGGCTTCTGCGCATACCATCAATCAGACCCTGCCCGTCATCCGAGAGCCGTTGACAGAGTTGGCCCCGGCAATACAAAACAAGACCAGAAAGCAAAAAAAAACCGACTTTTCAGGTCGGTTTTTTTTAAAACAACTACTTAGAATACTTGGCGGAGAGAGGGGGATTCGAACCCCCGATAGGCTATGAACCTATACACGCTTTCCAGGCGTGCGACTTCAACCACTCATCCATCTCTCCTGCACTTACATTTCGTTTTTGCGCAGCTGCGCTTTCACGAAGCCGCAGATTATAGCAATAAATTCGGCAGGAAAAGTAATTTCTGTTGGATTTGAACGATTTCTTTCGTCTTATTTATTGCGCTTGCTTCAATTGCTCCAGGATGGCGGGGTTTTCCAGGGTGGAAACGTCCTGGGTGATTTCCTCGCCCTTGGCCAGTACGCGCAACAGGCGGCGCATGATCTTGCCGGAACGGGTTTTGGGCAGGTTGTCGCCGAAACGGATTTCTTTTGGCTTGGCGATCGGGCCGATTTCCTTGGCGACCCAGTCGCGCAGTTCCTTGGCGATTTGTTTTGCTTCGTCGCCGGTCGGGCGGCTGCGCTTCAGGACCACGAAGGCGCAAATCGATTCGCCGGTGGTTTCGTCGGGCTTGCCGACCACCGCCGCTTCGGCCACGATCGGGTTGGCCACCAGCGCCGATTCGATTTCCATCGTGCCCATGCGGTGACCGGATACGTTCAACACATCGTCGATGCGGCCGGTGATGGTGAAATAGCCGGTGTCCTTGTTGCGGATCGCGCCGTCGCCGGCGAGATACAGCGTGCCGCCGAGCTCAGGCGGGAAATAGGCGCTCTTGAAACGTTCCGGATTGTTCCATATGCCGCGTATCATCGACGGCCACGGACGCTTGACGACCAGGATGCCGCCCTGGCCGTTCGGCAGCTCGTGCCCTGCTTCGTCGACGATGATGGCCTGAATCCCGGGCAGCGGCAGCGTGCATGAACCAGGCACCAGCGGGGTTGCGCCCGGCAGCGGCGAAATCATGTGGCCGCCGGTTTCGGTTTGCCAGAAGGTGTCGACAATCGGGCAACGTTCGCCGCCGATATGTTTGTAGTACCACATCCAGGCTTCCGGATTGATCGGTTCGCCGACTGTCGCCAACAACCGCAACGACGTCAGATCGTAGTTGGACGGATGCGCCTTTGGATCGGCGTCGGCGGCCTTGATCAGCGAACGGATCGCGGTCGGCGCGGTGTAGAAAACATTGACTTTGTGCCGTTGCACCATGTCCCAGAAGCGGCCGGCGTTGGGGTAAGTCGGCACGCCTTCGAAAATGACCTGGGTGGCGCCGACCGCGGTTGGGCCGTAGGCAATATAAGAGTGGCCGGTCACCCAGCCGATATCGGCGGTGCACCAGTAGACATCGGTCGGTTTGATGTCGAAGGCCCATTTCATCGTCAACATGGTCCACAACAGGTAGCCGGCGGACGAGTGCTGCACTCCTTTCGGGGTGCCGGTGGAGCCGGAGGTATACAACACGAACAGCGGATGTTCGGCTTCGACCCACTCCGGTTCGCAGCTGTCGGCCTGATTGGCGACCAGCTCATGCAGCCACAGATCGCGGCCGGGGTTGAATTTGATTTCGTCGCCGCTGCGTTGATACACGATGACATTCTTGATGCTGTCGCAACCGCCAAGCGCCAGCGCTTCGTCGACAATCGCCTTTAGCGGCAATTTCTTCCCGCCGCGCACTTGCTGGTCGGCGGTCACCACCGCAACCGCGCCGGCGTCGATGATGCGCTCTTGCAGCGATTTGGCCGAGAAGCCGCCGAACACCACCGAGTGGGTGGCGCCGATGCGGGCGCAGGCTTGCATCGCGACCACGCCTTCCACCGACATCGGCATGTAGATGACGACCCGGTCGCCTTTTTTGATGCCGAGCGATTTCAGGCCGTTGGCAAAGCGGCAGACTTTCTCGTGGAGCTGTCGATAGGTGACTTTGGCGACGTCGCCGCTGTCCGATTCAAAAATGACGGCGACCTTGTCGGCATTGCCGTTTTGCAGGTTGACGTCGAGGCAGTTGTAGGAAACGTTCAGCTTGCCGTCTTCGAACCATTTGTAGAACGGCACATTCGACTCGTTCAGCACCTTGGTAAAAGGGGTGTGCCATTGCAGATGTTCGCGTGCCAGCCGGGCCCAGAATCCTTCGTAATCGCGCTCTGCTTCCGCGACCAAGGCGTAATAGGCTTCCATGCCTGAAATCGCAGCGGTCTTGGCAAATTCTGCCGAAGGAGGAAAAACGCGGGTTTCGTGGGAAAAGGTTTCTATGTTGGCCATGCCTGTCTCCTGCTCTTAAAAGTTCCGGTCAAAATAATCACTTACACTTACTCAAGCCTTACGCAGCAAGTTGCAAGCACGTTTTCCTCAATCCTCGGTCAGCCGCTCGGTTGACCGGCTATCATCGCACATTCGATCGTACATCCAAGCTACTGGCAATACCGCATGCACTCCTCAAAATCGTACCTCTATCTCGCCCTGGCCATGATGCTGGTCGGCGCCAACATCGGTTTCGGCAAAGCCATTATCGCCGTCATGCCGGTACTGGTGTTTGGCCTGTTGCGCTTCGTCATCGCGGTGATCGTGATGGCGCCGCAGTACTTTAAATCGGCGCCGCGCCTGACGCGCAGCGAATGGCTGAACCTGTTTGGGCAAGCTTTTTTCGGCACCTTCCTGTTCACTTTATGCATGCTGTTTGGCGTCCAGCACACGACGGCAACCGCAGCCGGGGTGATCACCAGCACCTTGCCGGCGGCGGTCGCGATTCTGTCGCGCTTGATCCTGAAGGAGCGGCTGGACGGGCGCACGCTGGCGTCGATCCTGCTCGCCATCACGGGTATTGCGGTACTCAATATCAGCAAAACCGATGGCGGCGGCAGCTCGCTGATCGGCAATCTCTTTGCAATGGCGGCGGTGGTCTGCGAGGCCACCTACGTAGTGCTGTCCAAGCGCCTGACGCAAACCCTGTCGCCGCTGCGGATTACCGCGTACAGCCACTTGTTCGGTTTGCTGCTGATGCTGCCGTTCGGCCTGAGCGCGGCGCTGTCTTACGATTTCAGCCAGGTCACGCCCGGCATGTGGGGTCTGATCGTGTGGTATGCGCTGGCGGCCAGCGTGATTGCCTTCTGGCTGTGGCTGTCGGGCACCAAGCATGTGCAAGCCAACGTCGCCGGTATATTTACCGCGCTGATGCCGTTGGCGGCGGCCTTTATCGGCGTGGTGTTTTTGCATGAAAGCGTGAGCTGGGGCCACTTTGTGGCGCTGGCCTTGGTGTTGACCGGGATTGCGGTGGCCAGCTGGCCGCTGCCCATGAAGGCGGCGCAAGAAGTGTAAAATAGCGCGCTTTATGTGCTCCATGGCGCTCTATAGCACCGCGTGCGCCTTATTCTGTCATTTTCACCAAGAAACATACCGAGAAACGCCATGACCACCCTGACCATCGTCAAGCAAGAAGATCTCATTGAGTCGGTAGCCGCTGCACTCCAGTACATCAGCTATTACCATCCGGTTGACTATATCCAGCATCTGGCCCGCGCCTACGAACAGGAACAGAATCCGGCAGCGAAAGACGCCATCGCCCAGATCCTGACCAATTCCCGCATGTGCGCCGAGGGCAAGCGCCCAATCTGCCAGGACACCGGCATCGTCAACGTTTTCCTGAAAATCGGCATGGATGTGCGCTTTGAAGGCTTCAAGGGCTCGATCACCGACGCCGTCAACGAAGGCGTGCGGCGCGGTTACATGAATCCGGACAACATGTTGCGCGCCTCGATCGTGGCCGATCCATTGTTTGAACGCAAGAACACCAAGGACAACACGCCTGCCGTGGTGCATATGGAAGTGGTGCCCGGCAATACGGTCGACGTGCAGATCGCAGCCAAGGGCGGCGGCTCGGAAAACAAAACCAAATTCGCAATGCTGAATCCATCCGACTCGCTGATCGACTGGGTGATGAAGACGGTCCCGACCATGGGCGCGGGCTGGTGCCCGCCGGGCATGCTCGGCATCGGCATCGGCGGCACGGCCGAAAAAGCCATGCTGATGGCAAAGGAAGTGTTGATGGAAGACATCAACATGTACGACCTGCTCAAGCGCGGCCCGCAAAACAAGACTGAAGAATTGCGGATTGAACTGTTCCAGAAAGTGAACTCGCTGGGTATCGGCGCCCAAGGCCTGGGCGGCCTGACCACGGTGCTCGACGTCAAGATCATGATGCACCCGACCCATGCGGCATCCAAACCGGTGGCGATGATCCCGAATTGCGCGGCGACCCGCCACGGCCATTTTGTGCTGGACGGCTCCGGCCCGGCCTATATGGAACCGCCGTCGCTGTCCGAATGGCCGGAAGTGCATTGGGTGCCGGACACCGAAAAATCCAAGCGGGTCGATCTCGATACGCTGACCAAGGAAGAAGTGGCTTCCTGGAAACCGGGCCAAACCTTGCTATTGAACGGCAAGATGTTGACCGGTCGCGACGCCGCCCACAAGCGGATCCAGGACATGCTGGCCAAGGGCGAAAAATTGCCGGTCGATTTCACCAATCGCGTGATTTATTACGTCGGCCCGGTTGATCCGGTGCGCGACGAAGTGGTCGGCCCGGCCGGCCCAACCACCGCCACCCGGATGGATAAATTTACCGACATGATGCTGGAGCAAACCGGCCTGATCTCGATGATCGGCAAATCGGAGCGCGGCCCGGTAGCAATCGAGGCGATCAAGCAGCACAAGTCTGCTTATCTGATGGCAGTCGGCGGCGCCGCTTACCTGGTGTCGAAGGCGATCAAATCGGCACGAGTGCTCGGTTTTGAAGACCTGGGCATGGAAGCGATTTACGAATTCGACGTCAAGGATATGCCGGTCACCGTGGCTGTCGATTCGAACGGCATCTCGGTCCATAACACCGGCCCCAAAGAATGGCAGGAACGGATCGCCCACGCGTCGCTGTCGCAGATCGCAGTAACCACCGCCTGATCGCAGGACTTATGACAGCAGGCGATATCACTGCCAACATGCCGACGGGGAAAGCTGCGCCCATCGGCATTTTTGATTCCGGCGTCGGCGGCTTGTCAGTGCTGCGCCATATCCATCAACACCTGCCGCACGAAGATCTGCTGTATTTTGCCGATACCGCCTACGCGCCCTATGGCGACAAATCGGAATCGGTGATCTCGGCACGTGCGCTGGGGGTTGCCGAATTCCTGCTGCAGCGTGGCATGAAGGCGTTTGTGGTTGCCTGCAATACCGCCACGGCGGCGGCGATCCAGGCGATACGCGCCGCCTATCCAGCCTTGCCCGTCATCGGGATCGAGCCCGGATTAAAGCCGGCTGCACTGCAAACCCGCAGCAAAATCGTCGGCGTGCTGGCAACCAAAGTCACGCTGACCAGCGCCCGCCTGATCGCGCTGCAACAACAGATTGCCGAGACCAGCGGGGTGCAGTTCCTGCTCCAACCTTGTGTCGGCCTGGTCGATCAGATTGAAAAAGGCGAGTTGCGCTCCGCCGGCACCGCGCTGCTGATTCAGCGCTATGTATCGCCGTTGATCGCACAAGGCGCCGACACGTTGGTGCTGGGTTGCACCCACTACCCTTTCGTCCGTCCCTTGATCGAGGAAATCGTGCATAAGATCAACGGCAAACCGGTCGCGATTATCGAGACCGGAGATGCGGTCAGCCGGCAACTGACAAAAGTCCTGGCCGAAGCTGAACTGTTGCAGAAGAACCAGCGAGAAAGCAGCTTGATCGCCTTCACTACGGGCAGTCTATCGGCATTGGAAACCGCGTTTTCGAACTTGTTACACCTACACCCGGCCGTGCTGCATGTCGAAACAATGTCGATGTCAGAAAAATCTCGTCATTAAGTAATATTTTATTTGCCAGATGACAGCTTGCTTTGTATAATAGCCAGCTTGTTCCAGTACTGAACCAGAAGCATCAATTCAGTAACCAGTATCAAATCAGTGGTGGCTGTAGCTCAGTTGGTAGAGTCCAGGATTGTGATTCCTGTTGTCGTGGGTTCGAGCCCCATCAGCCACCCCAAAGAATTCAAGGGATTTCGTGAAAGCGGAATCCCTTTTTTCATTTCTGCTCGCCACATCCAAACTGCGAACACAGTCCCGCCCCGCCGCCACTACTACTTACAAACACCCAACGCCTAATGTGAAATTAACATTCCGCGTTGTGCATCATGGCCTTCTGGTAATACAATTAACTTTTATGTCGAAACAGCAATACGTGGAAATATTACCGGAGATTCATTGCCGATAGCTCGAATGGCTTAAGCACCGCCTTCACAAAAGTGTTTTTGCGGACGGCTTATTCAATTCCGGCCAGACTTCATGCCAATTCTCCGGAAACATTTCACGGCGCGTCACCTGGCCCTCAGTTGCCTTTTCAATCTTTGGACCAAATCCTAACGGGATCGGTCGCTTGCCGCTGGCCCAGCGACTGACATCAGAAGCATGCGCATCAATTTCGCGGCAAAGTCGGGACATTCTTCCGCGTTCGATTGATAAGTATGTTTTCAGATCCATAACAACATTGTAGTTAATCGCTAAAATAAATCAATAGCGAATCACTTCTTCTAATATTTAGCGTTTTGCTATCTAATAAGCACATGAAAACAATTGGCGAAATCCGGCGAGACAACCTTTTATATGCCATCGAGCGTTTTAAGAAGGCTGAGAGACTCGCGCGCACGGCCCACGTTTCTGCGGCCTACATCAGTCAGTTAAAAAACTGCGCACCAGAAAGCAGTACTGGCAAAGTAAAAAACATGGGTGACGACGTTGCCAGGAGGATCGAGATTGCCCTCGGCGAACCGATCGGCTGGATGGATACTTCGCACAAGCACACCGCTCAGCAAGAAAGGGCGGTGTACCCGGCAGACAACAACCTGGACGAAACCACGTTGGTCGTAAGTAATGCGGCAATTCCAATGGGGCTCAATTTCAGTCGACCGGAGAGCACGCACATCGTTGAAACAATGAACGTGACCAGAGCATGGGTGCGCGGCAACCTGACCGCGCTGACCGGCACTGAAAATCTTGCGATACTGTCGGCCAGCGGCGATTCCATGGCGCCGACGTTCAACGACGGCGATTTGCTTCTGGTTGATAGGGGCGTCAGGGAGATCCACCTGGATGCCATCTATGTCATTTCAAGAAATAACGAGTTGTTTATCAAGCGCGTGCGGCAACGGCTGCAGGATGGCGCCATCATCATCAAATCCGACAATCCCTTATATGGCCCGGACGATATTGTGGAACATGCCGAACGCGATCAATTAGTGGTTTTGGGCCGCGTGGTGTGGGCCTGGAATGCGCGCAAGCTATGACGCCTGGATAGAGCGGTTGGCAGCAAACTGAGATTTAAAACCGCATAGACTCCACCAAGCCCCCGGCATTCAGACCCTGCCTACATGCATAGGAGGGTGCCGATCCCGCATCCCCGGAAAAGAAATAATCGAGCAATCCGCTGCTGTTGTTTCTTTTTCTCTTTTTCACCCTTGCAAATAACAATGTGATTATTCAAATAATTTTTTCCTGCGCTTGATGTAGCTGCTAGCTATAGCAATCCGTCAATTCAGCTAATATAACAAAGCGGAAAACGATTAAGGCTACAGCAGATCGCAAAGTCCTGGCGCCTTTCACGCAGCGCAAGCCGAATTGGCGAAGGCACTCATCACCCCGCATGGATCAAGTCCACCGCCTTCTCGGCAATCATGATCGTCGGCGCGTTGGTATTGCCGCCGATGAGCGTCGGCATGATTGACGCATCGACCACCCGCAGCCCTTGTACGCCGTACACGCGCAACGCCGGATCCACCACCGCCAGCGGATCGACGCCCATTTTGCAGCTGCCTACCGGATGGTAAACCGTATCCACGCGCGCTCTTAACACGGCACGAATCTCATCGTCGGAATGGACATCCGCAGTCAGCGCATCTTGCTTGGCATAAGCCGCCAATGCAGGCGTGTTCATCAGCTTACGCGTCAGCTTGAAGCCTTCCAGCAAATCTTCAAGATCCTGCGGGTGATCCAGGAACTTGGGGTCGATCAGCGGGGCATCCTGCGGATTTTTACTCTGTAGCCTGACGTCGCCGATACTCTTGGGACGCAGCAGACAGACGTGACAGGAAATTCCGTGGCCCATGTGCAATGTGCGCGCATGGTTCTCCACTCTTGCCACCACCAGATGCAATTGCAGATTGGGTGCCGGCAGCTCTGGATGCGTCTTCAGAAAACCGCCGCATTCAGCGAAATTGCTGGTGAGCATGCCACGCCGCTCCTTGCGATAACGCTGCATTTCCTTGATCATTCGGGCCGAGCCGCCCAATGAAATGCCGAAAGTATCCAGATTGTCCGACTTATAGCCAAAGACAAAGTCGGGATGATCTTGCAGGTTCTTGCCGACACCGGGCAGATGATGTTGCAGCGCAATGCCATGCTTGCGCAAGTCCTCGCCATCACCTATCCCCGAAAGCATCAATAACTGCGGCGATTGGAATGCGCCTGCAGCGAGAATCACTTCGCGGCGGGCGCGCACCTGCCGTATGTTGCCGCCCTGCCGTATTTCTACCGCCACGGCGCGTCCCTGTTCGATGATGACCCGTTGGGCATATGCCCCCGTTTCCACCTGCAGATTGTGACGTCGGCCGAGATGGGGCATCAAATAGGCACGTGCGGCACTCCAGCGTTCACCATTCTTTTGCGTGACCTGATAGCTGCCGAGTCCTTCCTGTTGCTCGCCATTGAAATCTGACGTTGTCGGGTAGCCGGCTTGCCGTGCGGCCTCGATAAAGTGTTGATGTATCGGATTGTCGGTTCGCAGCTGACTCACCCACAGCGGGCCGTCGTTGCCATGCCACGCATCGACGATGTGTTCGTTATGTTCTGATTTCTTAAAGTAAGGCAGCACATCGTCAAAAGACCAGCCGGTGTTGCCAAGCGCTGCCCAGTGATCGTAATCCGAGCGATGGCCGCGTGTGTAGATCATCACATTGATCGCCGAAGACCCACCCAATGCTTTGCCGCGCGGCTGATAACCACGACGGCCGTTGAGGCCCGCTTGCGGCACGGTCTCGAAGGCCCAATTGTTGAGTCGGGTCGGCACCATGGCCACGGCGCCAACCGGCATCTTCACTGCCCAGCTGTCGCCGCGCCCGCCGGCCTCCAATAAACAGACCGAAGTGCCCGGATCTTCGCTCAGGCGGCCCGCCATCACGCTGCCGCCGGAACCGCCGCCCACCACGACAAAATCAAATTCTTCGTTCGCCATGCGCCTCCCTGGTTTTGTTTCTTGCTGTGGAAGCCTAAGCAAGCTTCTGCCGCAAATTTAACAGGTGCAAGAGGAACGCGCTGAGCAAGACTCGGAGAGCATCATCAGGCAATGCTGGATCGTCCAATACTGACGACGCTACAGAAAGATCATGCGCTATTTTTAGTGCGCCTTTGACATCACAAGCAGCCATTTACGAAATAGCAGTATTTCCAGATGGCCGGCCTGAATGCCTGCGTTACATTCGATAACGGGATGGCTCCTGTAGTGACGCTTGTAGAAATCGCGGCAGATGAACAACTCACGCTTGCCGAAGCGCATCAGGATCGAGGAAGGGGTGGACTCCATACCAAAGCGGGAGCCGGAGGACATTTCCAAATTCGTCATGGCAGCAATTCCAATCACGTTGAAGGGAATTGCACTGTATCACAACTACTGTATATTCATACAGTAAATTGCCAGCGTGTATGATTTCCGTCACGAATCGTCATGACGTTTGCACGCTGGCATATTGCCAGTCTGTTAGCGCCGCCACTCGCGCTCACGCCACTCATGTTCGCGCCAACCGCGCTCCCTCCAATGATCGTGCCGGTAGCCGTAGTAATACGGCGACGGGTAGTATGCCGGCGCACTGTAGATAACTGGTGGCGCCGGGCGCACATAGACTGGAGCCGGGGCATATACGACTGGCGGCGGCTCATAGTAGACCGGCGCTGGTGGCGGGTAGTACACCGGCGCCGGCACGCCGATATTGACCGACCAGTCGACATGACCGGCAATCGCGGGGCTGGTCAAAATCAGCAAGCTGGTCGCGGCCAGCAATCCGAGCAAAGCTTTTTTCATGGCAGTTCCTGGTGGGTTAAATGCGTTGGGGTATGACTACATTTAACCCGCATTCAGGCGCCGCTGCCACGTACAAGTCGTAAAGCATGTAACAACTTGTGTCGCAGCATGGGAAAAGGTGATTCAGGCGCAATTATTTAGGCGCGCTCAACATCCGTTCAACGTAGCGCGCAATCAAATCGACCTCCAGGTTGACCTGCTTGCCGACCTTAAGATGTTTCAGTGCAGTCACTTCTATCGTATGCGGGATCAGGTTGATCGAAAACAGGCAGCCGTCAGCCACATCTTCAACGCTGTTGACCGTCAGTGAAACACCGTTTACCACGATCGAGCCTTTGTACGCAAAGTATTTGGCAAGCTCGCGCGGCGCCTTCACTACCAGCTGCCACGACTCGCCAACCGGTTCAAACTTCTGCACCTGCCCCAGACCATCAACGTGACCGGATACCAGGTGACCGCCCAGGCGCTCGGCCAGGGTCAGCGCCTTTTCCAGGTTGATCTCGCCAGTGGCGTCCAGTCCGACTGTGCAATTGAGGCTTTCACGCGACACATCCACCGCAAATTCGCGTTCGGTCTTTTCGACCACGGTCATGCAAGCGCCATTCAGCGAAATTGAATCGCCCAAGGCGACATCTGCCAGCGGCAAGCCGCCGGCATCGACGACCAGCCGGACTCCGGCATCGGCGGCCGAGCCCAGCGCTTGGACGGAAGTAATTTTGCCGATGGCGGCGACGATTCCTGTAAACATGATCGAAATAAGTGAGTGATTAGAATCTTGCAAGGATACGCAAATCCTCGCCAACCTGCATGACCTGGTGAAATTTCAGGGAGAATTTATCCTGCAGACTTTCCAGCGCCGGCAGTTCAAACATCCCACGGCCGTCGCCCAAAATGGCCGGAGCCAGATAGACCAGCAGCTCGTCGACGCACGCTTCGCGAATCAGCGACGCATTCAATTTGGCGCCGGCTTCAACGTGCAGCTCGTTAATCTGGCGTTTGCCGAGTTCAAGCATGACCTGCGGCAGATCGACCTTGCCTTGCGCATTGGGCAGCACGACGACTTCTGTGCCCCTATCCTGCAGCAAGGCCTGTTTTTCGGCATCGACGATGGCGGTAAATATCAGGGTGCCGCCGCCGCTCAATATCTTGGCGTCCGGGCTGATGCTTAATTTGCTGTCGACGATCACCCGCAGCGGTTGTCGTGCAAGCTGAATTGCGCGCACCGTCAGTTGCGGATCATCTTCCTTGACTGTGCCGATACCGGTCAGGATTGCACCGGCGCGCGCACGCCACATATGGCCGTCGTCACGCGCAGCCTGCGAGGTAATCCACTGGCTTTGGCCGTTACGCAGCGCCGTTTTTCCATCCAGGCTTGCCGCGACTTTCAGTCGTACCCACGGCTTGCCGCGTTGCATGCGCGAGAAGAAGCCGATATTGAGTTCGCGCGCCTGCTCCGCCAGCACGCCGGATTCGGTCTCGATGCCGGCGGCTTGCAAACGCGCCAGTCCCTGCCCTGCCACCAATGGATTCGGGTCTTGCATCGCCGCCACCACTTTGGCTACGCCGGCCCGCACCAAGGCATCGGCACAAGGCGGAGTACGGCCAAAATGACTGCAAGGTTCGAGCGTGACATACACGGTGGCGCCGCGCACATCGTGACCATGTGCGACGGCAGCGTTGAGCGCTTGTATCTCGGCGTGGTTGCCGCCGGGCGGCTGGGTAAATCCTTCGCCTATCACCCGGCCATCCTTGACGATGACGCAGCCGATAGCGGGATTGGGGGCGCTGGATAACAGGCCGTTTTCGGCAAGCTTCAGGGCTTGCGACATCAGAATTTCGGCCTGGGTCATGCTGTGTGCTTGGAAATCATTATGGGAGCCATCAGAAAAGGATATTCGCTGATTGTACAAAATATGCCGAAGGCGCAACAGGATGCAGCACTAACCTCACCTATTCGGACAAACTGCCGGCCGCGTTATTGCGCAGCGTAACGACACGCGTAAATACCGCGCGCAACTTGCGGTCGCTTGCCAGTTTGGCCGTGCCGTCGCAATCGACATATTGCTGCGGTTCGGCCGTCACATTCTGGTTGCTGCGAATCTGCAGGCAGAGCTTGACGCTGATCACTCTTTTCCAGTTTTCGTATTGATCGGCGGATAAGGCGTCGACTTGCGCTGCGTTCAGGAACTGCAGCGGCGACACTTCGCCGGCCGCAGCCACCGCGTAAATCAGCCTCATATCTTCGACGTTGTTGATGACCGGCTGCGCGCCGGTATTCATATTTCCTTGGCAGTACAACGATGCGGCAAGATTGCCAGTGCGGGTAGCGACAAAGAAGCGGTTGCGTGCGATAGACACGCTGGTCCTGCCTTTTGCGTAGGCTGGATGCTCCGGCGGCAGAGCCACGGAATCAGCACCAGCCCCGTTGCAATCGGCGCCAGCTCCACTGGCCGGATCAAGGCTGTCACTCACCCGGTAAGCGACTTCAAAGCTGGCCATGCCCGGCGCAGAGCTACAGGAAAAATTCCGATTCGGCGCCATCGATTTAACGAAACCGTTGTCGCATCCGCGCAAACCTTGCGCCGGGCTGCCATCGGCATTGACCAAATCGGTACGCCAACCGGCATCCGCATTGAAACTGGCAGAAGTCAAATGGCCGAAACCGGCCTGGCGCAAATTCTGCGCCATCAACATCATCGCGTAACTGCCCTCCTGATGTAGGCGCATATTGTCGTCGTTCAGGCTAAACGCTTTCTTGCTGCCAAGGTACAGCT
The DNA here is from genome assembly GCF_042654985.1 of Paraherbaspirillum soli. Lineage (NCBI taxonomy): Bacteria > Pseudomonadati > Pseudomonadota > Betaproteobacteria > Burkholderiales > Oxalobacteraceae > Paraherbaspirillum > Paraherbaspirillum soli. The sequence continues at coordinate 41,637 of NZ_JBHSMT010000029.1, forward strand.
GAGTTACCAGCAGCACCAAGGTCAAGCCGATAGCCATTGCCACCAACAATTCGACCAGCGACAAGCCTGGGCGGGACCGATACTGACGTGCGCTTGGCGCGGATTTTTGTTTAGTTCGATGGGCCATCGCATGCCCCAACGCCGATCAGCAGATTGACCCGCCCAGAGCGCCCGATACACACGGTGCGTATGAATTTCCCGTCGTGGCTGAACACCAGATTGGCAAAAGTGCCGCCGACATTGCCGGCGCCGTTATAGGAAATCGCCGATCTACTGGCCTTCACATTGGTGTTGTCGGCGAGCGCACCTTGTCGTAGCAAGACTTGTCCGGTGTCTTTTTCCATCACCAGCCAACCGCTTCCCCAGTCGCTGCCGTCACGATCGCCGCTGGCGCTAGCTGCGCATTGATTGGCGCCGACGCTGCGACAGATGAGCACCGGGCGACCGCGTTTGATTGCTTCGCCACGGGCCAGAACGGTAGCGGCAATGAATAAATTGACTTCCGAAGCCAGGCGATTCTGGCTAATGAAACTTCGCATCGACGGCATCGCCATTGCCAGCAAGATGCACATGATCAGCATCGCCATCAATAATTCAATCAGCGTGAAGCCTGAGCGTCGTGCCAACGATACAGTGAACCGGTCCGCAATAGAAAATGCCATGAAAGCGATCCTTCCAATCAAGCCTGGGAAGCATCGATACTATGTTTTCAATTCCATTTAAACAATTAATAATTGTTAGCGTCACGCTAATTAAGGAATTCCTTATTTCTTGCGTGCCGGTGGTCCGGAAAATTCCTCGATCATGTTCTGGAATTCGGCCACATCTTCAAAGCTCTTGTACACCGAAGCGAAACGGATATAGGCGATCTTGTCCAGCCGCTTCAATTCGCGCATCACGAGTTCGCCGACATGGCCGGAGAGCACCTCGCGCTCGCCGCTGGATAGTAATTTTTCCTTGATGCGCTGGAGCGCCTCGTCCAGCGCTTCGGCGGACACAGGGCGCTTGCGCAAGGCCAGCATCAGGCTGGCGCGCAACTTGACGGGATCGAATTCGGTGCGGCTGCCATTCTTTTTAACCACCACCGGCATCGCCAGTTCGATCCGCTCAAAAGTGGTGAAGCGCTTGTCGCAATGCGTGCAACGCCGGCGGCGGCGAATCGCATCCCCCTCTTCCGACACGCGTGTGTCGAGGACCTGGGTTTCTTCGTGTTGGCAGAATGGGCATTTCATGATGGCAGTAATCCGAAAGTTATTGCTACTGCATATTATTCCAGTTCGCGTTAATGCTGCCGACAACGCTTTTTAGCGGCCGACCTGACATCGTTGCGATCGCTTATATGACGAATGGGAAGTACAAAGGCCCGCGCAGGTTTCAAGCTGCGACGGGCCCCATGGGTTTTGCTTGCTTGGCTACCTATACGTTCTCAACACGCATAGGCTGCCGGCACCTCAGGATGCGTACACCGGGAAAGCGTCGGTCAGTTTCTTGACTTCGACTTTGACCCGCTCGATGGTCGCTGCGTCATGTGGATTGTCGAGCACGTCGGCAATCAGGTTGCCGACTTTGGTCGCTTCCGCTTCCTTGAAACCGCGCGTGGTAAACGCTGGGCTGCCAAGGCGAATGCCGGAAGTGACGAATGGCTTTTCAGGATCGTTCGGAATCGCGTTCTTGTTGCAGGTCATGTGCGCCGTGCCGAGGATCGCTTCGGCTTCCTTGCCGGTGATCTTCTTGGCGCGCAGGTCAACCAGCATCACGTGCGATTCGGTGCGGCCGGAAACGATACGCAAGCCGCGCGCGATCAAGGCCTTGGCCAGCGCGTCCGCATTCTTCACCACCTGCTGCTGATAGGCTTTGAATTCCGGTGTCAGCGCTTCCTTGAACGCCACCGCCTTGGCCGCGATGACGTGCATCAGCGGGCCGCCCTGGATGCCTGGGAAAATTGCCGAATTGATGGCTTTTTCGTGCTCGGCCTTCATCAGGATGATGCCGCCGCGCGGACCGCGCAAAGACTTGTGCGTGGTCGAGGTCACGAAATCGGCGTACGGCACCGGATTCGGATATTCGCCGGCAGCGATCAAGCCGGCGTAATGCGCCATGTCGACCATAAAGTAAGCGCCTATCCCTTTGGCGATTTTCGAAATGCGCTCAAAGTCGATCCGCAACGCGTAGGCGGAAGCGCCGGCGATGATCATCTTCGGCTTCTTTTCGTGGGCGATGCGTTCTAGCGCTTCGTAATCGATTTCTTCTTTATCGTTCAGGCCGTAGGACACCACGTTGAACCATTTGCCGGACATGTTCAATGCCATGCCGTGCGTCAGGTGACCGCCTTCCGCCAGCGACATGCCCATGATGGTATCGCCTGGCTTCAACATCGCGAAGAACACGCCTTGATTGGCTTGCGAACCGGAGTTCGGCTGCACGTTGGCGGCTTCTGCGCCGAACAATTGCTTGACGCGATCAATCGCCAGCTGTTCGGCGATGTCGACGAATTCGCAGCCGCCGTAATAGCGCTTGCCTGGATAACCTTCAGCGTACTTGTTGGTGAGTTGCGTGCCTTGCGCTTCCATCACGGCGGGCGAGGCGTAATTCTCGGACGCGATCAGCTCGATATGCTCTTGCTGACGGTGATTTTCTTTTTGAATGGCGCTCCACAAGTCTGGATCGACATTGGCGAGGGTATGGTTTTTTTCGAACATGAAATACTCCAATCGATAAGGGTTTGCCTAAATCGAATGAGGGCCATAGTAAAAATGGGAAATGCGGCAGCCTCAGTCGTAAGTTCCATTCGGGCTGCCCAGGCGCACGGCGGATGAAATCTCACGCTTCCCGGTGGAACCCCACCTATTACCGGAAGCCAATGCCATCTTTAGAGTCAGCGTCAGTCCGGATTTTTCGCCAGTTACGTGAGACGAAATGGTCGTCGTATTGTAAGTGAAGGGCTAGTTTTCAGCAACACAGGCGTGCCGCAATGCCCGCAGCCCGGTTACGCCGGCGCCATTGTTTTGGGGCATTGAGCGATTGCCAATAGGGGTGCAGTGCGGTTTGGGCTACAATTTCGGGCTATCGCGCATTGCAATAACAGGAGCATGAATCATGATCGTCTTAATTACTGGCGCAACAGCTGGCTTCGGCGCCGAAATGGCACGCAAATTCACCCAAAACGGCCACCGGGTAATCGCTACCGGCCGCCGCAAGGAGCGCCTGGATGCGCTGGCCGCCGAGTTGGGCGCCGCCGTATTGACTATCGTGATGGATGTTACCGACAAGCATTCGATCAGCGGCGCGCTGGCGGCCTTGCCCCCGGAATGGCAGGAAATCGACGTCCTGGTCAACAATGCGGGCTTGGCGTTGGGTGTTGAATCCGCCCAGCAAGCCTCGCTGGAAGAATGGGAAACCATGATAGAGACCAACTGCAAAGGTTTGGTCACGATGACCCGGCTGGTCCTGCCGGGCATGGTGGCGCGGGCGCGCGGCACGATTATCAACCTCGGCTCCATCGCCGGCGAATACCCCTACCCCGGCGGCAACGTGTACGGTGCGACCAAGGCATTCGTCAAACAATTCACCTTGAATCTACGCGCCGACCTGGTCGGCACCGGCGTGCGCGCGACCGATCTGGCGCCGGGCTTGTGCGGCGGCACGGAATTTTCGAATGTCCGTTACCGGGGTAACGACGAAGCCGCCGCCAAGGTCTACGAAGGCACGCAGCCGTTGACGGCTGCGGATATCGCAGAAACCGCCTATTGGGTTGCCACCTTGCCGGCGCATGTGTGCATCAACCGGATAGAAATGATGCCGAATTGCCAAGGTTTCGCCGGAATGAGCATCAAGCGCAACTGATCCTATGAGCATGACAGCAATGACAGCATCGGCGGCGAATCGAGGTTTCAGATGGCCGGTGCGGGTGTATTACGAAGACACCGATGCCGGCGGCGTGGTGTTTTACGCCAACTACCTTAAATTTTTCGAGCGTGCGCGTACCGAATGGCTGCGTGCCGCCGGAGTTGAGCAGCGCTTGCTGGAAGAAACCGATGGCGTGATATTTGTCGTCAAGAACACCACAGTTGACTATCATGCACCGGCGCGGCTTGACGATGAACTGAATTTAACAGTCGTGGTCGAACGGGTCAGCCGTGTTTCGGTCGAATTCATCCAGCAGGCTTGGCGCCTCGGTGATGAGACGCCAAAACTGCTGGCTACCGGTCACATCACCGTGGTCTGCGTGAATGCAGATGGGTTCCGGCCGCAGGCGATACCCAAGCAGGTATTGGAAAAAATCAAACCGATAAGCAAGCCGATACTGCAAGCGCAGTGCGAGCCCATATAAATAGATGAGCCTGCCCTGGCAGCAAAACTTGAAATAACGACTTTACAAAATAACCCCCTGTTTGAGTCCGCAGCTTAAACCTAAGACCACTCCTCAAGACCGCTATCCATGACTGTCACACAAGATCTTTCGTTTATCACCCTGATTACCAACGCTTCCGTATTAGTCCAGCTTGTCATGCTGCTGCTGCTGGCAGTATCGGTCATGAGCTGGACTTACATTTTTCGCAAAATGTTTGCCATCAGAAGCGCCCGCAGCCAGACCGAAGAATTCGAACGCGCATTCTGGTCCGGCGGCAATCTGACCGCCCTCTACCAGGACGCAACATCGAATCGTCGCAAAGGCGCGGGAAAAACCGGCGCCCTGGAACGCATCTTTGAATCCGGCATGGACGAGTTCAACAAGGTCCAGGCCTCGCTCGGCTACAAGGGCAGCGCCGATTCCGCCGCCCTGCTGGACGGTGCGCGACGCGCGATGCGCGCAGCTTATCAGCGTGAAATGGACGGCCTGGAATCGCACCTGGCATTCCTCGCCTCGGTCGGTTCGGTATCGCCGTATGTCGGCCTGTTCGGTACCGTCTGGGGCATCATGAATGCATTCCGCGGCTTGGCCAACGTCCAGCAAGCTACGCTGGCGGCAGTCGCGCCCGGCATCGCCGAAGCCTTGATTGCAACAGCGATCGGCCTGTTTGCGGCGATCCCGGCAGTGGTCGCCTACAACCGTTTTTCGCACGACGTCGACCGTCTGGCCATCCGCTTCGAAAGCTTCATCGAAGAGTTCTCCAACATCTTGCAGCGGCAGGCACGCTAATGTCGGGCTTCTCTTCCATGCGCGGCGGCCGCACCCGCAAGTTCAAGGCGGAAATCAACGTCGTCCCGTACATCGACGTGATGATGGTGTTGCTGGTGATTTTCATGGTATCCGCACCGTTGACCAACCCCAGCGTCATCAATCTGCCCAACGCGGCGCGGTCGGCCACGCCGCCCACCGAATACATTGAAATCACATTGAAGCCCGGCAGTCAGACCAGCATCCGCATCAACGGCCAAAAGAGCGGCCTGAGTCCTGCGGAAAGCGTGCCCGGCGATCGCTTGAAGCAAAAATTGCAAGCATTACATGATGACAAGCCCGATCTGGCGGTCATGATTTCAGCCGACAAAGACATCAAATACGATGACGTGATCAAGGTGATTTCCGAAGCCAAAACGCTAGGCATCAACCGCGTCGGACTAGCAACAAAGTGATGATCCGGTTATGACAGGCAATTCCCCGTATTTGGTACCAAAAGAACCCGGCCGCTGGCGCGCCATCGCACTGGCGATGACGGTGCATGCCATGTTGCTGGCCTTCCTATGGGTTGGCGTGAATTGGCAAAGCAAGCAGCCGATTGCGGTCGAGGCCGAACTCTGGAGCCCGCAAATCCGCGAGGCCGCACCGACGCCGCCGCCACCGATCCCAGTACCCGAGCCCAAGCCGGAACCGATCGTCAAGCAAGCCCCGCCGCCGCCGAAGGTGGTTACGCCGCCCGTCATCAATCCTGAAATCGCACTGGAACAGGAAAAAAAACGCAAGGAACAGGAGCGCAAGGAGCGCGAACGCCAGGAGCAGTTGGAAAAACAGCGCCTGCAACATCAGGCTGAAGAAGAACGCAAAGAGAAATTGAAGGCCGAAGCCGAGCAGAAAGCTGCCAAAGACAAACTTGCGGCCCAAGAAAAGGCCAAGCAAAAAGCCGAAGCGGATGCAAAGAAAAAACAGCAGGCCGCTGCCGACGCCGCACTCGAAAACAAGCGTCACGATGACGAACTGAAACGCATGCTGGGTCAGGCGGTCGGTACCGGTGCCGCCAACAGCACCGGCAGCGCGGCCCAATCGCAAGGTCCGCGCGGCGATCCGGGCTATGGTCAGCGTTTGGCCGCCAAGATCAAGTCAAACAGCAGCTTCGCCGTGCCGGAAGGATTGGTCGGGAACCCTCCAGTAGAATACAAAGTCGACTTGTTGCCGGATGGTTCGATCTCGGGCATCAGCAAGACCAAAGCCTCCGGGGTGCCCGGCTTCGACGAAGCAATCAAGCGCGCGATTGAAAGATCGGCGCCTTTCCCAAAAAACAAATCCGGTGTCGTGCCGCCCAATTTTGTCGTAAGCAATAAACCGAAAGAAGAGTAACCAGCCATGAAAAGAAATCTGCTTCGCATTCTTGCCGTCATCGGACTGACGTTCACCAGCCTGGTGCACGCGCAGTTGAGAGTTGAAATCACAGGCGTCGGCGCCAGCCAGATCCCGATCGCGATTGCCGGCTTCAGCAACGAAAACATCGCTCCGCAACAAATCACCGCCATCATCAAGGCCGACCTGGCACGCAGCGGCTTTTTCAAGATTATCGATACCGGCGACGTCCTCTCCGAGGTGGCGCAAATTAACTATAGCGACTGGAAATCACGCGGCGCCGATGCGCTGGTGGTCGGCAGCGTGCAACGCCTGGCAGACGGTCGCTTCGATGTCCGCTACCGGCTGCTCGACACGGTAAAGTCGGCGCAGTTGTCGGCATTGGCGATGGCGGCCCCGCCGCAATACACCCGCGTGACGGGACACAAAATTGCCGACGACATTTATGAAAAACTGATCGGCGCACGCGGCGCCTTCGCGACCCGGATTGCTTATGTCATCAAGGCCGGCAAGGAATTCCGTCTCGAAATCGCCGACGCCGACGGCGAAGGCACCCAGGTTGCGCTACGCTCCAATGAACCGATTATTTCGCCAGCCTGGTCGCCGGACGGCACCAAGGTTGCCTACGTCTCGTTTGAAGCAAAAAAACCGGTCGTCTACGTCCAGGATCTGATCACCAAACAGCGCACCATCGTCGCCAATTACAAGGGCAGCAATTCGGCGCCGTCCTGGTCGCCGGACGGTAGCAAGCTGGCGATCGCGCTGGCCCGCGACGGCCTGACCCAAGTGTATGTGGTCAACGCCGACGGCACCGGCTTGCGCCGCCTGACCAATACCAACGGCATCGACACCGAGCCGCAATTCTCGGCAAACGGTCAAACCATCTACTTCACCAGCGACCGCAGCGGCGGCCCGCAAATCTACAAGATGAGCGCCACCGGCGGCGATGCCCAGCGCGTCACCTTTGGCGGCAACTACAACATCAGCCCACGGATTTCGCCGGACGGCCAGACCCTGGCATATATTTCGCGGCGTGAAGGCCGCTTCCAATTGTATGCACTGGATTTGAGCAACGGCCAGGAACAGCGCTTGTCGGATACCGTCAAAGACGAATCGCCGAGCTTCTCGCCGAATGGCAAATACATCATGTATGCGACCGAATCCGGTCGCCGCGGTTCGCTGGCAGTAGTCTCGATCGATGGCCGCGTCAAGCAGCGCCTGACGATGCAGGCAGGCGATATCCGCGAGCCTACCTGGGGTCCATTCATGAAATAATCGTGCAATAACTTTGAATCACCGTTGACTTACCACCCTGGAGAATAAAAATGTTCAATATCAGAAATTTCGCCCTCATCGTCGCCGGCGCCATTGTGCTGGCAGCCTGCTCCTCCCCTGTCAAACTGGACAACAAGGTACCGGTTGAAGATCGCAGCAGCACCGGCGCCGGCACCAGCACAGATTCCCGCGCAGTCAACCCGGTCGAAGCCAGCACGACAGGTGCATTGAACAATCCGCAAGGGGTTCTCGCCAAGCGCAGCATTTACTTCGACTTCGATAGCTACATAGTCAAAGATGAATTCAAATCGCTGGTCGAAGCGCATGCCCAATACCTGATCGCTCACAAGAGTGTCAAGATCGTCATCCAGGGCAACACCGATGATCGCGGCGGTCGCGAATACAATCTGGCATTGGGACAAAAGCGTGCAGAAGCAGTGCGCAAGGCATTGGTGCTGTTAGGCGTATCGGATGCACAGGTGGAAGCCGTCTCGTTCGGCAAAGAAAAGCCTAAGGCACTCGGCAACGACGAAGCGTCTTACGCTGAGAACCGCCGCTCCGACATCGCTTACCAATAATCATGCGGACGTTCTCCAACGTTACGGCGACTGCGGCCTTGCTGGCCGCAGTCGCTCTCGCCCCGACGGCACACGCGGGCTTGTTTGACGACGACGAAGCGCGCCGCGCGATACTCGATATTCGCAGCAAGATCGAGGCAGTCAATGCACGCGTCGACACCAAGGCAGACAAAGCCAGCACACTCAATCTGGCCGATCAAAACGATCGCCTGAACCAGGAAATCGCCAAGCTGCGCGGGCAGATTGAAGTGCTGACCAATGAATTGGCGAATACGCAGCAGCGCCAGAAAGATTTCTACGTCGATCTGGACACCCGTCTGCGCAAGCTTGAGCCGCAAAAAGTGACCGTAGACGGCAAGGAGCTCAGCGTTGGCGCGAACGAGCAAAAAGCCTATGACGCGGCGCTGGCGACATTCAAGGCCGGAGATTATAAAGGTGCGGGTGCGGCGTTTTCCGACTTTGTACGTGCTCACCCGACGTCGGACCTGGTCCCGTTGGCGCAGTACTGGCTAGGGAATACGTATTACGCGCTGCGCGATTACAAGAACGCGATTGCGGCCCAACAGGTCGTCGTCAGCAAGTATCCCGACAGTCCCAAGGCCGCCGATGCGCTGCTGAATATCGCCAGCTGCTATATCGAGCTGAAGAATAAGGCATCGTCCAAAAAAACCTTGGAACAAGTGATCGCGCAATACCCGAATACCCCGGCGGCACAAACTGCGAAAGAACGTTTAACCACGATCAAATAGCGGCCGAATAAAAATTTGGCGAATTTAAGAAATAAAATCGCATATAGGTTTGACACCCACAAACACCTTCCCTATAATAGCGGTCTTTCGGGTCGTTAGCTCAGCTGGTAGAGCAGCGGACTTTTAATCCGTTGGTCGCAGGTTCGAATCCCGCACGGCCTACCACGAATAAGCAGTATCGAAGCCACTTACAGAAATGTAAGTGGCTTTTCTGCTTTCAGGGGTGCGCATTTATCTGCAATCGCAAAGCAAAATCCAAGTCCTGATTTAGCCCCCGGCTGAATGCTCCGAATGTTCTATCTCCCGCCGCACTTCCGCCTCTGCAGCAGCGTGCGCTGCATCTTTGGTGGGAAACAGATGGGGTAATTTCTTAGGTCCGGACCGCGATGTTTTGTGATCGGCCTCATATATCTCGTACCACCCTTCCCAGGGCTCGGTGCCGGACGCGGATACCGTCCAGACGTGATATGGATAGGGATCGAAATTAGTCAGCTTCATCGCAGCTCCTCAGAATCGGGTATTCATTTTATCTGGCGGCGGTAGACGATAAGCGCATTGTCAAAATAAGGCAGCTTCGTCGAAAGAAGGATGGTCATACACTGCGAAACGACTCTTGCCATGCCTCTTCGCCCGATACATTGCCTCATCGGCCTGACGCAGCGCTGAATCCCACTCCAGGCTATCCGCATCGCACAAGGTGACGCCGACACTGCAACCGATGCCATCGCCAATCGCCGCCACCCGGTTGACAATACGCCCTGCTACCGCGGTCGCAGTCGCCTTGATTACCGCAGCAGGGGCCACCAGACAGACGACAAACTCATCGCCGCCGACACGTCCGGCGACGTCGATATCCCTCAGTACGGTACGCAGCGCCTCCGCCACCTCCACCAGCACCACGTCGCCCCGCTCGTGCCCCATATTATCGTTGACCCATTTGAAGCCATCCAGGTCGATGAACAGCACCGCCACCGCCTGTCCATTGAGCATACTACGAGCGCGCAGCGTCTCGGCCAACTCCAGGAACAAGGCGCGGCCAGGCAGGCCGGTCAAGTCATCGAGGCGCGCCTGATCGACCTTGACTTCAAGCAGCGCGTTGGATGCGGCCAGCAAGCGTGCATCTTCCACCGTCTTCAGATAGACATGATTGATCTCTCGCAGATAAATCAGCAGCAACACAGTGGCCGCCACCAAAGCGTTGAAGCGGCCAGCGTACCAGCCGACCGAGAAGCGGCTGCCGCCAGCCATGGTAATCACGTTGTCGAATAACAAGGCAATCAAGGCCACGCCGAGCCACACTTGCAAAACGGTACGGAAACGCGTGACACGCCACAGCAAAACCAGTGTCGCCGCGGTCATCAACTGCAGCGCGGGAGCGACCTCGGTAGTGGTGGTATGACTAAAATCGCCATTCATCTCAAGCACCGGCAGCAGATGATGAAATACCGTTACCGCTGCAATGCTTGCCGCAAGGGCAAGCACCAGAACTACTCCGAAGCGCCGGGCCATCCGCTCGGAATCCGTGACCACCAGACCTGGACGGCGCCACTCGCCGACCGCATAAAACAGCATGCCCATGGTCGGGCCGGCATGCCAGAAGACCCACAGCCAGATGGCGGTCTGGTCTCCCCCAATCAGTCTCCCTTGCGGCAGGAACATGCCGGGCATGGCCAGGAACTGCGCGACCAGAATGCCGCCGGTATAGAGGCAGCCGCTGCTCAGGTACAACAGGTCAACCGACCCGGTCGCCCGATAGTGTCCAAAGATGAGATAAGCGGTAATGAAATAGGCCACCATGGCAGCCGTCTGAAAGGCAGGAAGAAAGGCGGGAAAACGCGGCCACGGGATTCCGGCGACGGGTATCAACAGCATCGTGCCCAAGGCGATCGCAACACAGATCCACATCGCGCGTCGGCGCTGGTAGGCCGTGGCTAGCTGCGTCGCCGGCGATAAACCCTTATCAAACAATAACGGCCGGGGAACGGCCCTGCCATGGGAAATTGGCGTGCTCATCGGCTGTGCGATATAAAGTCCATCAAGGTTCTGGTTCTAACATCCGTTGCCATGGCATGCACATGAGCCACTGCAAGAATATTGCCTTAAAGCACCAAAATAGTAACTTGAATACTTGTTTTGAGCCAATACAGAAAAGCTATCGCCATCCAAACCCAGTCTTTGCGGCACGGCATCCAACCCTTTTGCCCATTCCATTAGGACGGCTCATGGCGTACCGGCAGCACCATCTCCGCTCCAAGACCCCAAGCAATTTTACGACACCATCATTCCGGGATGATTGAGGCCATCAATTTAACTTACCCGTTGAAATTAATTTCCTGCAAACACCGGCTGCCGCTTGTCCAGAAAAGCGGCTATCCCTTCCTGTCGGTCAGCGCTGGCGGCCAGCAATGAAAACGACTTCCGCTCCAGATTCAGTCCCGCATCCAATCCCATTTCAAACGATTTCAGCAACGCCTCCTTGGCCATCCTGACGGCCAGCGGCGATTTGGCGGCGATGGTTGTTGCCAGCGCCAATGCGCGCTCGATGGTCTGTTCGTCTGCCGTGACTTCGGCAATCAAGCCGGCCGCCAATGCCCCGGCGGCATCCAGCATCTCGCCGCTGAGCACCATTTTCATCGCCAGCGGTTTGCCTACGGTACGAATCAGGCGTTGCGTGCCGCCCGCGCCTGGCATGGTGCCGAGATTGATTTCCGGCTGGCCGAATCTGGCCCCGGCACCGGCAATCGCGATATCGGCGTGCATCATCAACTCGCAGCCGCCGCCCAGCGCGTAGCCGTTAACCGCAGCGATCAATGGTTTGGAAAATGACGCGATGGCTTTCCAGTACTGCGGCCGGGGATCGGTCAATGCGCCGATCGCATCCAGCTGCGCCATTTCCTTGATATCGGCCCCGGCCGCAAATACTTTGGGACCGCCTGTGATGACGACAACCCGGACCGCACTATCCTGTTCCGCCTGCGCCAGCGCTGCAGCAAGTTCGCGCAAGGTGTTGTTGCGCAAGGCATTGCGCGCATCGGACCGGTTCAGCGTAAGCAGCAAAACGCTGCCTCCCACCGTGTCCGTCAATAGGTCTTGATAGGGATTCATATTGCTTAAATACCGCTCGAGAAGTTATAAAAGCCAGCCTGTTTCAGATGCATTGAAGGGCACCCTCTACATGCCGAGATAAGCGTTCTGCACCTGTTCGTTATCGAGCAAATCCCGGCCCGGCCCCGAAAACAATATTTTCCCGGTTTCGATCACGTAGCCGGTGTCGGCAATCGACAGCGCCGCATTGGCATTTTGCTCAACCAGAAAAATCGTGATGCCCTGCGCCTTCAAATTCTTGACGATGCTGAAAATCTCCGCCACCAGCAACGGCGCCAGTCCCATGCTCGGTTCATCCAGCAACAGCAGTTTGGGCCGCCCCATCAAGGCCCGCGCCATTGCCAGCATCTGCTGCTGGCCGCCGGACAAGATCCCGGCAGCCAGTCGCCGCTTCTCTTTCAGAATCGGGAACAGCGCATACATCCTGTCGATATCCTCGGCCAGCCTGGCTTTGGGCTGGCTGAACGCACCCAGACGCAAGTTGTCTTCAATCGACATCGGACCGAACACTTGCCGTCCTTCCGGCACCTGGCAAATGCCGGCCCGCACCCTTCGCTCCGGACGCATGCGTGTAATGTCCGCATCGCCAAAGCGGATCGTCCCGCCGCTCACCGGCAACACACCGGAAATCGCCCTCAGCAGCGTCGTCTTGCCCGCGCCATTGGCGCCGACCAGCGCCACCAGCTGCCCTTCCCCGATCTGGATGTCCAGACCATGCAAGGCTTGAATCCGGCCGTAATGGCTGGTCAAGCCCTTGATTTCCAGTGCCATCGGAGCGCGCTGCCGGTCTGCCGTATCGACATGCTCAGGCGCTGCTCGCATCACGTCCGCTTTACCGCCTGATTTTTCAATAACTTCCATCGCCGCTCCCCCTTAAGTTGTTGCGCCAAGATAGGCCGCAATCACGTCAGGATTGGCGCGCACTTCCGCAGCACTTCCCTCCGCCAGCTTTTTCCCATAATTCAATACCGAAATGTGATCGGACAAATTCATCACCAGCTTCATGTCATGCTCGACCAGCACCACGGTCACGCCCGAGGCGGCAATCTTTTCAATCAGTGTTTCGATTTCACCGGTTTCGGTATGATTCAAGCCGGCCGCCGGCTCATCCAGCAGCAGCATTTTGGGTTTGGCCATCAGGGCCCGGGCGATTTCCAGGCGCTTCAGCGCGCCGTAGGGCATCTGGCTGGCATCCACATCCAGATAGCGGCCGACACCGACAAACTGCATCACGTGCGCCGCTTCATCGCGACACAGGCGATCGGCGCGCCGCATGCCCGAGGTGCGGAAAATGGCTGGCAGCAAACCTTGATCCAGGCGCAAATGCGCACCCACCATCACATTGTCGATGGCGCGCATATTCATGCATACCTGCAGGTTCTGGAAAGTGCGGCTCATGCCGCGCCGGGCCAGCTGCTCGGGCGCTTTGCCGGCCACATTCTCATCGCAAAACAGGATCTCGCCGCTGCTCGGCGCATAGACGCCGGTGATCAGATTGAACAGCGTCGTTTTACCTGCGCCGTTGGGCCCGATGACGGAATGAATGGCGCCGGCCTTGATCGAAAAACTAATGTCCTGGATTGCCTTGATGCCGCCAAAGGTTTTATTGAGAGCGCGGATGGCGAGCATGGTCACCCCCTTCCCTTGGCAAAACCGTGCCGTAAGCTCGGGACCAGGCCGCGCGGCAGGAAGATCATCACCGCCATCAGGATCACGCCCAGCACCACCGTCTCCCATCCCTCGAAGGCCGACAGGAATTGCGGCAGGACAGTCAACAATGCCGCCCCCGCCAGCGAACCGAATATCGACGCCATGCCGCCCACCACTACCATCGTCACCAGTTCGATGGAATGAAAAAACCCCGCAATGCCCGGCGTGACAAAACCGACATAGTGGGCGCTGAGGCTGCCCGCAATACTGGCGATGACGGCCGACAGCACGAAGATCCTTACCTTGACGCGACGGGCATCGATGCCCGCCACTCGAGCCGCAATCTCCGAACCGTGGATCGCTTGCAAGGCACGGCCGCTAGGAGAATCGATCAGGTTGACGGCACCCCATACCGTCAGGAACAACAACACCGCAATCGCCGCATACCAGCGCCTCTCGCCGACCAGCTCCCAGCCGAATACGGCAAGCGGCGATACCGCCAAGCCGTCCGGCCCGCCGGTGTATTGCGCCTCATTGGTAATCACGATCGAGATGATGATGCCCAGCCCAAGCGTCGCCATCGCCAGCGTGTGCCCTTTCAAGCGGAGAATTGGACGCGCCACGACAAAAGCCAGAACCCCGGTCGCCGCCGCGCCTGCAGCCAGCGCCAATGGCGACGGCCAGTTGAAATGACTGGTCAGGATGGCAGAGGCATAAGCGCCGATCCCGAAAAAACCGGCATGACCGAGACTGATCTGCCCGGTGTAGCCCATTAGTAAATTCAGGCCGATCACGACGATCGCATTGATGCCGATGCGGATCGCGACGTCGACATAAAAACTATTCGGCAAGACCAGCGGCAACAGCGCCAGCAGCACGGCCAGCACCATCAAGCCGGCATGACGGGAGATAAAGTGTGTCATACGCGCTCCGCCACCTTGGCGCCAAACAAGCCGCGCGGCATAAAGAAAAGAATCAGCAGGATCAATACAAACGCCACCGCATCCTTATATGCGGAAGAGATATAACCGGCGGTCATCGCCTCGGCCACGCCCAGGATCAAGCCGCCGGCAATCGCACCGGCACCGCCTCCCAAGCCGCCCAGCACCGCCGCCACAAATCCTTTCAAGCCCAGCATGATGCCGATCTCATACGAGGTATAGGTAATCGGTGCAATCAGGATGCCGCCGATGGCGCCGAGCACCGCCGACACCCCGAACGAACACAACAGGATCCAGCGGGTATTGATGCCCGCCAGTTGCGCCGCCAGCCGGTTATACGAGGTTGCCAGCATGGCTTTGCCCAGCAAGGAGCGGCCGAAGAACCAGCCCAGCAGCATCACAATCAACAGCGTCACGCCGAGCACCCACAAGCTTTGCGGCAGCAAGGTCGCCCCCAGCAGACTGATCGCCGTGTCGCCCGAGAAAGCAGGCAGGCTATGCGTGCCTTTACCGAGCCAGATTTCAACCAGGCCACGTATCGTCAGCGAAGCGCCGATGGTGATGATGATCAGCGTCACCACCTCGGCATCCCCGGCCGGCTCAATCGCCACCTTTTCGATCAACAGGCCGACCAATCCGGTAGCGGCTACCGCCAGCACGATTGCCAACGGTAGCGGCACACCGGTCGCGACCAGCGCAACGCTCAACATGCCGCCCAGCATGATGAATTCGCCTTGCGCGAAATTGATGACGCCGCTGGTGTTGTAAATAATCGTAAAGCCCAGCGCTGCCAGCGCATACGCCGCTCCGACCGTGATGCCTGAATATAGAAACTGCAGGAATTGGGAAAGCACGCAACCTCCTTTGATCATGCTGAAACGATGACGCTTGGTACCAGGTTACTGATACGGGGATGCGGCGAAAAACTACGCGAGTCGCCGCTCGCAGCCGCGCATCACGAGCACCATCAATTGACCGGCTGCCACTTGCCGCCTTTTGCTTCGACCATGCGGAACGCACTCAGATCGAGCCCCATATGATCTTTGGCCGACATATTGATGACGCCTGCCGTACCCGCCACCCCGCGTGCTGTCTCCAGCGCGTCGCGCACCTTTTCCTTGTCGGTCGAGCCGGCACGTTTGATCGCATCGACCGCCAGCGTCAATGCATCCAGCGCGTAACCGCCAAAACTCGATGGCTCCACCTTGTAACGGTCGCGATAGGTTTTCCGGTACGAGGTCACGATCGCCTTTTGCGCATCGGCGGCCGGCAAAGCATCGGCAATCAGCAGCGCCGGCGCCGGCAGGCGCACTCCTTCAGCGGCGACGCCGGCAAGCCTGATGTATTCCTCGGAGGCCACGCCATGCGACTGGTACAGCGGTAGTGCATGCATGCCAAGCTGGCCGTAGTTCTTGGTCGCCACGGCCGGCCCCTGCCCCAGGCCGAACACCAGAATCGCCTGCACCCCGGGCTGCCCCTTGATCTTGGTCAGCTGCGCAGTCATGTCGGTATCCTTCTGACCATAGGTCTCGTCGGACACCAGCGTGATGCCGTATTGCGCTGCCACGCTTTGCGTTTCCTTGCGCCCGGATTGGCCGAAGCCGCTGGTTTCGGACAGCAGGCCGACCTTGCTGAGGCCGCGCTTTTTCATATCCTCAAAAATCTTCTCGGCCGCCATCCGATCCGTATGCGAGGTTTTGAACACCCATTTCTTGACCGGTTCGACCACCACCACCGCCCCCGATAGCGAGATAAACGGGATTGTCGCTTTTTGCACCAGCGGCACCATCGCCATGGTGGCGCCGGTAGTCGTGCCGCCGATGATGAAATCAACCTTGTCAGCCTCGATCAGCCGCTTGGTGAAACCATTGGCCTTGCCGGCATCGCTGGCATCGTCATAGCTGATCAGTTGCAGCTTGCGTCCCAGCACGCCGCCGTCGGCATTGATTTTGTCGACATAGACTTGCAGGGTCTTCAGTTCCGGATCGCCCAGGAATGCTGCGGTGCCGGTCACGGACAGCACGGAGCCGATCTTGATCGGTTCCGCCGCATTGACGGCGGCGTTCAATGTCAGCGCCAGCGATGCCGCGATGACGGCATTTCTCATGAAGTCCCCTGCCATATGTCTATCCACCTTTCGATTTAGTGTTAATTGGATCTTTTCTGCTAAAGGGCACCTCTAAAAACCGTAGCGAGCGGCCCAAGGTCGGGGCGAGAAGCGGAGTCATACGGAGGTACGGCGAGCATCACAGCCCCGAGATTGGCGGGCTTGCCAAACCCTGCAGTAGGTTTTTAGAGGTGCCCTAAACGCGCTCTATCACCATTGCGATCCCCTGGCCAACCCCGATGCACATCGTGCACAGCGCGTAGCGCCCCGCTGTTCGCTCCAGCTGATTCAGCGCAGTCGTCACCAGCCGTGCGCCGGACGCGCCGAGCGGATGGCCGATCGCGATCGCGCCGCCGTTCGGATTCACGTGTGCGGCGTTATCCGGCAATCCCAGATCGCGCGTCACGGCCAATGCTTGCGCGGCAAAAGCCTCGTTCAGTTCGATCACATCCATCTGTCCCAGCGTCAAACCGGTCAGCGCCAATACCTTTCTGGACGCCGGCGATGGCCCGAACCCCATGATCCGCGGCGCCAATCCTGCAGTTGCCATGCCCAGCACGTGGGCGCGCGGTGTCAGGCCGTGACGCCTGACGGCGGAATCCGATGCCAGCAATAACGCGCAAGCGCCATCGTTGACCCCGGATGAATTGCCGGCACTGACCGTGCCATCCGGACGCACGACGCCTTTTAATCTGGCCAGCAACTCCAGCGTGCAGTCCGGTCGCGGCTGTTCATCGCGGGAGAATATTTGGGGCTCTCCCTTTTTTTGAGGCAAGGTGAGCGTCACGATTTCATTGTCGAACGCGCCGATGCTGTGCGCCTTGCGCCAGCGCTGTTGACTGCGGAGAGCAAAAGCGTCCTGATCGGCGCGACTGATATTGAAATCCTGCGCCACGTTCTCTGCAGTTTCGGGCATCGAATCGATGCCATACCTGTCCTTCATCAAGGCATTGACGAAACGCCAGCCTATCGTGCTGTCTTCGATTTTTGCGGCACGCGAAAACGCCGACTCGGCCTTGCCCATCACAAACGGCGCCCGGCTCATGCTTTCCACGCCGCCGGCGATGATCAAGTCGGCCTCGCCGGCCTTGATGCTACGAGCGCCGATGCCGATCGCGTCCAGACCGGAGCCGCACAGCCGATTGATGGTATTGGCCGGCACGTCGACCGGCAGGCCAGCCAGCAATGCCGACATGCGGCCTACATTGCGGTTATCTTCCCCGGCTTGATTGGCGCAACCATAGAAAACATCGTCCACGGCTGCCCAATCGACAGCGGGATTGCGTTCGATCAGCGCCTTGATCGGAATCGCCCCGAGATCGTCGGCCCGCACGCCGGCCAAGGCGCCGCCGTAACGTCCAAACGGCGTGCGTATTGCGTCACAAATAAAAGCAGTCATTACAAGTCTCCATTCAAAACCGACATAAGACGGATCGCGCCGAAAGCGCATCCGTCTTTGAAAAAATCAAGCCATGCAGGGCGACGAGATGGCGGCGCTCCGCAACGCTGCTTCACAACTCCGGACACCGCTTTTGGAAAAAGAGACGATGTTGCTTTCGCTGCCGCGGTTCATCGCAATCGACATTTGCAACGCTTCATTGCTGTTAACCTGCGGCATCCCGAGGGAGTTACTGGCAAGAAAAACCTGCTCGGCTAAGACTTTCTCTAAATCGAAACAAAGCTCATGCACCAACATAGAGCGGGGCCGATTTTGGACGCTTGTCGATCACGCGCCGGGCCTTGCCGACCGCCGTGCGCTCAATCCGACCGGCCGCCAGAATATGCACCTTGGTGGTGATGCCGACATAGGTCTTGATCTGGTGCTGCAAATCGAGATGCAACGCTGCCAGCTCGCTTGCCGATAACGGGGCAGCCGCATCCTGGCGCAATTCGACCAAGACTTCCATCATGTCCAGATGACCGTCGCGCGACAGGTGCAACTGGTAGTGGGGCGCTAGTTGCGGCAGCATCAGAATGATTTCTTCAATCTGGGTTGGGAACACATTGACGCCGCGAATAATCAGCATGTCGTCCGAGCGACCGGTGATTTTCCCGATCCGGCGCATGGAACGCGAAGTCGGCGGCAGCAACCGGGTCAGGTCGCGCGTGCGGTAGCGGATGATCGGCAAGGCCTCTTTCGACAGCGAGGTGAATACCAATTCACCCTCCTCCCCGTCCGGCAATACTTCACCGGTATCGGAATCAATGATTTCGGGATAAAAATGGTCCTCCCAAATCACCGGGCCGTCTTTGCTTTCGATGCATTCGCTGGCAACTCCCGGTCCCATCACTTCCGATAAGCCGTAGATGTCCATCGCATCGATGCCAGCCCGCGCTTCGATTTCCGCCCGCATCGCATCGGTCCACGGTTCGGCGCCGAAAATGCCCACTTGAAGCGAACTATCGACCGGATCAAAACCCTGGCGCGTAAATTCCTCGATCAGATTGAGCATGTACGACGGCGTCACCATGATGATGCTGGGCTTGAAATCCTGGATCAGTTGCACCTGTTTTTCAGTCTGTCCGCCAGACATCGGAATCACGGTGCAGCCTAGTTTCTCGGCGCCGTAATGCGCTCCCAGCCCGCCGGTAAACAAACCGTAGCCATACGAGATATGCACCAGGTCGCCAGCCCGGCCGCCGGCGGCGCGGATCGAACGCGCTACCACCGTAGCCCAGGTGTCGATATCTTTCCTGGTATAGCCAACCACGGTAGGCTTGCCGGTGGTGCCGCTGGAAGCATGGATGCGCGCGACTTGTTCTCGCGGCACCGCAAACGTGTCGAACGGATAGTTGTCGCGCAAGTCTTGTTTGCCGGTGAACGGAAATTTGGCCAGGTCAGCCAGCGACTTCAGATCGTCAGGATGCACGCCGGCGCTGTCGAAACTGGCGCGATAGTGCGGTACGTTGCTGTAGGCATGCTTGAGCGACCATTTCATGCGCTCCAGTTGCAAACTTTGCAGTTCGTCTTTGCTGGCGCGCTCGATCGGCTCCAGATCGGCCGGGGTTGGTTTGCGTTGCGGCATGGACGTCTCCTCATCGTGTTATGAATGCGCTTGCTGGTGCTTGCCAATGTTTTGCGGTGGTTCAAGGGTTTGAGGATGCCTCGATCACTTCTCCTTTAATGCGATAAGACCTGCCGCGAAACAGTGCGATGCAGCGCCCATCCTGATTGCTGACGGCGACGTCGTACACACCGGTACGGCCTGCCAGCGATTGCTCGACTGCCGTAGCGCTCAGCACATCGTGCAGCTGAGCAGGCGCGACATAGTCGATAGAGCAGCCGAACGCCACGGTGCGCTGGTTATGGCTGTTGCACGCAAACGCAAACGCACTGTCCGCCAGTGCAAAAATGAAGCCGCCGTGACAAGTGTTGTGACCGTTCAGCATGTCGGGTCTGACCGTCATCGCCAGGCGCGCGCAACCTGGACCCACATCAATAATGCGTATCCCCAATGATTGCGTTGCCGAATCGCGTTCGAACATCGCAGCGGCGGTCGCTGTTGCCAATTCCTGGGCAGAGTTAATTCTGGCTACGCGATTTTTGGCGTGACTGCTAGGCATGAAAATTCTCTCCGTTGGTTTGCTTGCGGCGAATCAATGGCGAGACGCGATAGCGATCTTCCCCATAGCTATCGGCGAGGTTGTGCAGCACGGTGGCGACCCTGGCAATGCCAATGGCGTCCGCCCAGGCTAACGGCCCAAGCGGATAGTTGACGCCTTTTCGCATCGCGAGATCGACCGCGGCCACACCGCAAACACCTTGATTGACAGCGTCTGCCGCTTCGTTGGCAAGCATGGCGACGGTACGCATAACGGTCATGCCCGGCACGTCGTCCAGACCTGACACGGCAAAACCCGCTGCCTGGAACAAACCGACCATGGCCTGATAGGCCGCCACGCTGCATTGGTCAGCCTTGGCCAGCGCAATCCGCGTCGCCTTGCTGAAGTCAAAGGCCAGATCCAGCAAGACCAGATTCGGACAATCTTCGGCATCAGCACGTTGCGTTGCGCTGCGGCCGTCGGTCAGATACAGCCTGGCATCGCCGCATTCCAGCAAGACCTGATCCGCTCCGGCCGGCGGCAGATGGCGAACGGCGATGCCGGCGTTGCTAAAGCGGGCGGCAAGCGCCTCGGCCATGGCATCCTTGGCGTGCATCACAATGCCGGCATCCGGTCGTGCCTGCGCTGCCTCGGACTGCGCGCAAGGATTCACTGCATCAATGCCGTAGCGATAAAATCCGCGCCCCGACTTACGCCCCAGAAAACCGGCGCTGACCAATTCTTGCTGTATCAGCGACGGCATGAAACGTGGATCGTTGAAGGTGGCATCAAACACCGATTGCGTCACTGCCAGATTGACGTCGTGCCCGATCAAATCCATTAATTCGAACGGCCCCATGCGAAAGCCGCCTGCCTCGCGCATCACGGCGTCCAGCGTGGCCGCGTCCGCAGCCTGTTCCGTCAACAATCGCATGCCCTCGGCGTAATACGGACGCGCCACCCGATTGACGATGAAGCCCGGCGTTGATTTGGCATGCACCGCGCACTTTCCCCAGGCGATGGCGGTCGCATGCACGGTATCCGCGACCGCCGCCTCAGTCGCCAATCCGCTGATGATTTCGACCAGTTCCATCAACGGCACAGGATTAAAAAAATGCATGCCGACCAGCCGCGCCGGATTGCCTAGTTGCGCGGCAATCGCCGTGATCGAGATGGAAGAAGTGTTGCTGGCAAAAATACATGTGGTGTTGACGATCTGCTCCAGATCGGCGAACAGCTGGCGCTTGCTCCCCAGATTTTCAACAATTGCTTCCATCACCAGACTGGCATCGGACAAGTCGTCGAGGCTAGCCGCAGCACGTATGCGCGCGCCGGCAGCATCGGCATCTGCAGCGCGCATGCGCCCCTTGTCGACCTGCCGCTGCAAGGCGGCGCGAATTTCTGCCAAAGCTTTGGTTGCCGCCTGCGAGCGGCTATCGTACAGTCGCACCGGATGCCCGGCGAGCGCCGCCACCTGCGCGATACCGGCACCCATGACGCCGCTGCCGATCACCGCAACCACACGGGATGAATCGATCCTTGATGCCATGGTTGCGGACGCAGCGGTCTGTATTTTCCGGTCCATCGCTACGCCCCCTGAAACTGCGGCGCGCGTTTTTCAATGAAGGCTGTCACCCCTTCGCGGTAATCGCTGCTGTTGCCTAGCTCGCGCATGAAATCGCGCTCCAGTTCGATCTGCTGTTCCAGCGTGTTGGCGGCACTGGCGTAAATTGCGCGCTTGGTGCGAGCCATGCCCTTGGTCGGGGCAGCGGCGAAATGACGCGCCAGCAGGTCGACTTCCGACTCCAGCTCGGCGTCGTCGACACACTTCCAGATCAGGCCCCATTGCGCGGCTTGCTCGGCACTGAGTTTATGCCCCAGCATGGCCAGCCCCATCGCTCGTGCGGTGCCCAGCAGTCGTGGCAAAAAGTAAGTGCCGCCGGTATCCGGGATCAGTCCCAGCTTGCAGAACGCCTCGACGAAACTAGCCGACTTTGCGGCAATCACGATATCGCAAGCGAGCGGGAGATTGGCACCAGCCCCGGCCGCCACCCCATTCACGGCACAAATGACCGGAAACGGCAATGCGCGTAGTGCCAGCACCAGCGGACCGTAGTACTTGTCGATCGAGTCTCCCAGATCGACTGCATCGACACCCGGCGCCACCGCTCGGTCGGATAAATCCTGGCCGGCACAAAAGCCACGGCCGGCCCCGGTCAGCACCAGCACCCGCACCGACTTATCCGCCCTGATCCGCTCCAATGCATCACGCAACTCAAGATGCATCGCTGCGGTAAAGCTGTTCAGTTTGTCCGGACGATTTAACGTCAGGCGGGCAATGCCTTGTTTAAGCTCGAACAAAATGGATTCGTAACGCATGGGCGGCTCCTTGTATGCGATGTGCGGTCAGAGTGGATACTTGGCGGGATCTATTCCTTACACATGAGTCCGGCTTTGCACCACACGGAAACGATTGGCGACAAAGGCCGAATCGGACAAGGCGGCGTTGGCGGCCGGGTTGGCGCCGGTGCCGTGATAGTCGCTGAAAGCGGCGGATTGATTGACGAAAACTGCGCCGGTCAGGTTGATCGACAAGGCAACGCCAGCCCGCTCCGCAGCATCCTGAATCTGCTCCAGCACCGCGTCATTGGTGGAATATGCGGACAAGGTCAACGCGCCGTGTTCACGCACGCCTTTTTCGGCGATCGCAATACTGTGCGCGGTGTCGTTGGTGGCGATGGCGAACGAGATCGGCCCAAAGAATTCCTGCATGATCTTGCTTTCATCGACGCTGTTCATTTTCAACAGCAACGGCGTGCGGATACGGGCCTCGGGAAATTGCGGATGCGCCAGCGTCTGGCTGTCCACCACGACTTTGCCGATGGCTCTGGCTTGTTCGATCCGCTCGATGACACCGACATTCTGAATTGCGCCCAGCACTTCCACAGCCTTGGCCGGGTCGGCGGTCAACTTGACGATGCTGTCGCCGATCGCGGCCGCCACTTGATTGAAACTAAAATGCCCTTCCGGGGTAACTATCCCGTCTTTGGGTATGTAAATATTTTGCGGCGCCGTGCACATCTGCCCGGAATACAAGGTCAGCGAGAACGCAATGTTGCGCACCATGCCTTTGAAATCGTCGGTCGAATCGATGATGATCTGATTGACCCCGGCTTTCTCGGTGAACACCTGGGCCTGATGGGCGTTGCGTTCCAGCCATGTGCCGTTTTGGGAACTGCCGGTGAAGTCGATCAAACGTACTTCCGGCCGCAGTGCCAATGTCGACGCCATGCGTTCGCTCGGATCGTTGCTCGCCAGCGTCACGACGTCAGGATCGAAGCCCGCCTCAAGCAATACTTCACGAGCCACTTCGACGGTAATCGCCAATGGCAAAATCGCGCCGGGATGCGGCTTGACGACCACTGCATTACCGGTCGCCAGACTGGCAAACAGGCCGGGATAGCCGTTCCAGGTAGGGAAAGTGCAACAACCGATGACCAGCCCGATACCACGCGGCACGATGGTGTACTTCTTTTTCATCTTGATCGGGTCGTGCTTGCCCTGCGGCTTTTCCCAGTACGCTCCATTCGGAATCCGGCGCAATTCTTCCCAGGCATAGGCCACCGCTTCCAGGCCGCGATCCTGCGCATGCGGACCGCCGGCCTGGAACGCCATCATGAAGGCTTGGCCGGTGGTGTGCATGACGGCATAGGCCATTTCAAAGCTGCGCTGATTGAGTCGATGCAGGATTTCCAGCGAGACCCCGACCCAGGCTTCCGGACCGGCTTTGCGCCAGCCGACCGCCGCGGGTTGCATCGCGGCGAACAGTCGATCGAGTTCCGGCTTCGGATAGGTGATGCCCAGTTCGAAACCATATGGCGACACTTCTTTGCCGACCTGTCCGGCAGTGGCGGCTTGGCTCAAACCGAACGGCCGGTTCAAGCGCGCTTCAAATGCGGCCTTGCCGTCATCGTTGGCGGTTTCGCCGTAGGCACGCGGACTCGGCGCTTCCGGGAACGGGCTCCAGTAGCCGCGGGTTGCACAGGCCTTTACCGCTTGCTGCAGCAGGTTATGATGACGTTCGAACAGGAAATGCGACATGGAATAGGTCTCCAGTTGAGAGATGAATCAGCAAAGGATTGGGCGAAAGAATTGGCAAAAGCTACTGCACTACATTCTTGAAACCACACGGCGAATACTTTTTAGAAATCAGGTGTCCTGATCGAAATCAATCACCAGTTTGTCGGTCACCGGAAAGCTCTGGCAGCTCAGCACAAAGCCGCGAGCAATTTCATAGTCTTCCAGCGCGTAATTGACATCCATGTCCACTTTGCCTTCCAGCACTTTGCAGCGACAGGTGGCGCAGACCCCGCCCTTGCAGGAGTAACGCATGTCGATGCCCTGCCTGAGCCCAGCCTCCAGCACCGATTCCTGCTCCTTGTCCATCGTGAAAATGGTGTGGTAACCATCAATAATCACGGTGACTTCGCATTGCTGACGACCGACCAGCGGACGCGTTTGCGGCGCATGATTTTTCTTTGGGATGCTGGCGGCGAACAATTCCATCTTGATATGCGACTTCGGCATGCCGTGCGCCTGCAGGGATGCCGATACCGCATGCATCATGTCTTCCGGGCCGCAGATAAAAGCCGTGTCAATGTCCTCCAGCTGGATCCAGCGCCGGAAGAATTCATCGCATTTTTCACCTGTAATGCGGCCGTTGAAAAGCTCGATATCCTGCTGCTCACGGCTCATGACATAGACCAGCTTCAGTCGTTCAAGATAGTTATCCTTGAGCTCCGCCAACTCTTCCTTGAAGATGACGGTCGACGAGGCGCGGTTGCCGTACACCAGTGTGAACCGGCTGTTGGGCTCCGCCTGCAGTGTGGTCTTGATGATCGATAGCATCGGCGTTATGCCGCTGCCGGAAGCAAAAGCCAGATAATTCTTTTTGTTGGTGCTTGCCAGCGGCGTATTGAAGTGCCCCATCGGCGGCATCACATCCAAGGTATAGCCGTGCTTCAGCGTGTCGTTGGCCCAGGTAGAAAAGACCCCGCCCGGGGTTCTCTTGATCGCCACCCGCAACACATCGTCCTGTACCGCCGAACAAATGGAATAAGAACGCCGCACATCGTCGCCATTGATCTCGGTGCGCAAGGTCAGGTGCTGACCTTGCGTGAAATGAAAAGTATCCTTCAATTGCGCCGGCACATCGAAGGTAACGGCAATGCTGTCTCGCGTCTCGTTCTTTATATGGCCAACCGTCAACGAATAAAATTTGCTCATATAACCTGGCTCTCCTTGGCTCGGCTCTATTTACGTCAAAACTAGTGCGGCTTGAAATAGTCGAAAGGCTCCATGCACTCCAGGCAGCGGTACTGGGCCTTGCAGGAAGTCGATCCGAACTGGCTGACGCAGCTGGTATTGACTGCGCCGCAAAGCGGACAGGCCACTACCGGTGCCGGCCGCGATTTGAAGCTGGCGCGACTGATGCCGCTGATATCGATTACCTGCTGCGCCGGCGGCGCGATGCCGTATTCCCGCAACCGGATTTTGCCGGTATCGCTGATCCAGTCGGTAGTCCAGGCAGGCGACAGCTGCATCGCTATCCGTACCTGTGCGATGCCATGAAGTTGCAATATTTTTTCAATCGACTGCGCAATTGCCGCCATTGCCGGACAACCGGAATAGGTCGGTGTGATGGTCACGACGCATGCAATGTTTGCTGGCCCATCCGCTTCAAGCGCCATGCGATGCAGCGCAACGGCACGCACGATGCCAAGGTCGACAATCGAGATCGCTGGAATTTCCGGGTCTGGCACTTCGGCCAACCAGTGCCAGACATCGACAACGGTCGGAGTCGGAACCGGAGACGTATACTCAAGCGCATCAGGCGCGCTGATTCGCGCCGGGCTTACCACTGCGCCCCCGGATACGCGCGCTGCATGAACTGCATTTCCGCCAGCAAGTAACCCATGTGCTCGGTATGCACGCCTTGCTTGCCCCCCTTTTGCATCCAGGCGTCGGTCGGCGGCAGGTTCAATGTGGCCTCATCAAATATCACGCTCACATGCGCCAGCCAGGATGCACGCACGCCAGCCGGATCCGGCGCGATGCCGGCGGCGCTCATTGCAGCATCCAGCGCATCGCTCTGCATCATTTCACCGGTAAACATCCATATGTCGTCCACCGCGCGTTGCATTTTGCGCTGGCTTTCCCGCGTGCCGTCCCCCAGCCGCACCATCAAGTCGCTGCTGCGCCGCAGGTGGTAGCTGACTTCTTTCAACGATTTTTCCGCAATCCCGGCGATCCGCGCGTCGCTCGAAGCGGTCAGGCCTTGCAGCAAAAAATAGTGCCAGGTATCGAACAGGAATTGCCGGACCAACGTATCCGCATAGCTGCCGTTGGCTTGTTCGACCAGCAGGACATTGCTGAATTGATGCGCATCGCGCAAGAAGGCGAGTTGGTCTTCGTCGCGCCCGCGCCCCTCCTCTTCAGCGGCATAGGCGAGCCACAGGCGCGCCTGGCCGAGCAAGTCCAGCGCAACGTTGCTCAGTGCCATATCCTCCTCCAGCGCCGGGCCTTTGCCGCACCACTGCGACAGGCGCTGGCTGAGGATCAACGCATTGTCGCCAAGGCGTAGCAGATAGTTGAATTTATCGTTCGGCATAGTCGTTTCCGTATCCTGTGCGATTACAGATTTTTCACTGCTTCCGGCATCGGGAAGAATGTCGGATGGCGGTAAACCTTGCTGTTGGCAGGTTCAAACAATGGCGCTTTGTCGCTAGGGCTGCTGGAGGCGATATCCGCCGCCTTCACCGCCCAGATGCCGATACCTTCATTGCGCCGGGTATAAACATCGCGCGCATTGTTGATTGCCATTTCCGCATCCGGCGCATGCAGGCTGCCGACATGCTTGTGCGCCAGCCCGTGCTGGCTACGGATAAAAACTTCCCACAAAGGCCATTCTTTACTCATCACCAACTCCCGGATCAAATCGGTTTTTCGAGGCGCCCTACGGTCAGGCTACGTGTTGGCCGCTAGCGCGGTCCTGCTTGTCGGCGTATGCCGCCAATGCATCGCGGAACCATGCCCCCTCTTCGTAAGCTTTGGCCCGGACGCTCAGCCGGTCGCGGTTGCAAGGGCCGTTGCCTTGCAAGATATTGTTGAACTCGCTCCAGTCAATTTCGCCGAAGTCGTAGTGCTGCGTTTCTGCATTCCATTTCAATTTGGCGTCAGGCACCGTCAGACCCAGGTATTCGGCTTGCGGCACGCTCTGATCGACCATCTTCTGGCGCAGTTCGTCATTCGAAAAAAGTTTGATGCGCCATTGCGCGGATTGCGCGCTGTTGACCGACTCGCCATCGGGCGGGCCGAACATCATCAGGGCCGGCCACCACCAGCGATTGAGCGCGTCCTGCGCCATTTGCTTTTGCTGCGGGGTGCCGTTGCACAGCGCCAGCATGATGTCGTAGCCTTGCCGCGCATGGAATGACTCTTCCTTGCAAACACGAATCATCGCGCGTGCATAAGGACCGTAAGAACAGCGGCAAAGCGGGATCTGATTGATGATGGCCGAGCCGTCGACCAGCCAGCCGATGGCCCCCATGTCGGCCCAGCTGAGGGATGGATAGTTGAAGATGCTTGAGTATTTGGCTTTGCCGGAATGCAGCTCGCTTAGCAACTGGTCGCGCGACACGCCTAGCGTTTCGGCGGCGCTGTATAGGTACAGGCCATGACCGGCTTCGTCCTGGATTTTCGCCAGCAGAATCGCCTTGCGTTGCAGCGTAGGAGCGCGCGTCACCCAATTTCCTTCCGGCAGCTGACCGACAATTTCCGAGTGCGCGTGCTGTGAAATCTGGCGTACCAGCGTTTTGCGATAGGCCTCCGGCATCCAGTCTTTGGGTTCGATCTTGACGCCGCGTTCAATACGCTCCTGGAACACCCGCTCGTCTGCCCCCATCTCCTCCAGCGCACGAATCCGCTTGGCGCCGGTTTCCACTAATTGTGCGTACATGATTGCCTTCCTGGTTAGCGAAAGTGAAATCATTATGTGATACAGATTAATTTAAGTAAACGTTTATTTAGTATCGCAAATAATTCAGTATCAAATGTTGCAAGAAATCATTAAAATTGGCGCGCCCTGTATCATTCATCTGTCGGTTCGAAGACAACGTCTGCTGCCATCCCCCAATGAAAAATTTGAACATCAAGAAATGGATCGAAGAATTGATGGCGAGCGATCCGCCGCGCGCGAAGTCGCTGGCCATGACCATCTTCGGCGATGCCATCGGGCCGCACGGCGGGGCCATCTGGTTAAGCAATTTGATTGACCTGCTGTCGCCATTCGGCGTCAGCGATCGCTTGGTGCGCACCAGCGTGTTCCGGCTGGCCGAGGAAGGATGGCTGGCGGCGACGCGCGAAGGACGACGCAGTCTGTATGCATTGACAGCGCCGGGACTGCGCCGGGTTGACCGGGTATATCGGCGTATCTACGCTCCGCTCAGCACGCACTGGGATGGCCGCTGGACTTTGATATTTTCCACTGCCGGCATGCTCGACGCGATGCAGCGCGGGGCGTTGCGCAAGGAGTTGCTGTGGGAAGGATTCAGCATGATCGCGCCCGGTGTGTTTGGTCATCCATCCAGCCGGCCGGACATATTGGAAGACGTTCTCGATCGAGTCGGCGCGACGGGCAAGGTATTTGTCTGCGCCGCCAGCGAGTTGGATCAAGTCAGTAGCAGGCCGCTGCGCACACTGGTCGACGAAGGCTGGGAACTGGATTCGGTGATCGCCGGCTATCGGCATTTCATCGAACAATTTTCGACCTTATCCAACGCTTTGACGCAGAAGCAGGAGATCGAACCGGAGCTGTCGTTCGTGATCAGGACATTGCTGATCCATGCTTTTCGACGGGTCCAGCTGCATGATCCGCAACTGCCGCTGGAACTGCTGCCCGCCAATTGGCCGGGCACCGCGGCATATGCACTGTGCCAGCACATCTATCGGCACACTTATAAGGCAGCCGAACAACATCTTCTGAGCGTATTTGAGGCTGAAGGGGACACTGTGCGCAGTGCCGCACCCGATTTCTATGAACGGTTTGGCGGCTTGTCTTAGTCGAGGGGCACCGCTCGATAGCGATTCACTTCCATCGGCGTCACCAGTGTCGCCTGGTTGCCCCAGGCGTTGCGCATGTAAGACACCACGGCTGCGGCTTCGCTGTCGCTGAGTACCGGACCGAATGGCGGCATGCCGTAAGGACGCGGATTGCCGGCGGTTCCCGGCGGGAATCCACCGTTCAAGACTATCCGTATCGCATTGACCGCTGACGGCATCGTGATCGCGTGATTGTTGACTAGCGCCGGATAAGCCGGAGGAACGCCTTTGCCGGATGCCTGATGACAATCGGCGCAATGGGTTTCGTACAATTTGGCGCCCTGCGTCAAGACCCGGTCAATCTCCGGCAGGCTGGCGTGCTCTTTGGGCTTGTCCGCCGACGCGCTTGGACGCGGCAATGTTTTCAGGTAGACCGCCATCGCCGTAATGTCGCCATCGTTGAGATGCTGCAAGCTGGCGCCAACCACTTCCGCCATCGGTCCCAAGACAGTTCCGCGCGCCGAGATACCGGTCTTGAGCAAGGCGGAAATGTGTCCGATCTCCCAATCGCCGAGGCCGATCTCCTGGTCGGAAGTGAGCGATGGCGCGTACCAGTTCAACACAGGAATAAAGCCGCCGCCGAGTTCGGCTTTCAACTCGGTGCCGCCCAGCGCGTTGCGGGTGCTATGGCACGCGCTGCAATGACCGAGTCCCTGCACCAGATAGGCGCCGCGATTCCACTCGACCGACTGCTCGCTTGCGGCTTGATACACACCGGGCCGGAAATACAGCGCACGCCAGCCGTACAGCAGCAGCCGGTTGTTATAAGGAAAGCGCAGTTCCGGTGCACGATTCTTTTGCGACACCGGCGGCAAGCTGTGCAGATACGCAAACATCGCATCGGCGTCCGCGCGCGTCACCTTGGTGTAATTAGGGTACGGAAATGCCGGATACAACAGGCTGCCGTCTTTCGATTTGCCGTTGTGCATTGCCCGCCAAAAGTCATCGGCAGACCAGCTACCGATCCCGGTCGCGTGGTCGGACGTCAAATTGGGGGAATAAATCGCGCCGAACGGGGTCTGTATGGCCCGCCCGCCGGCATAGCTTTGTCCGCCGCGCGCGGTGTGACAGGCCATGCAGTCGCCGGCACGCACCAGGTAAGCGCCACGGGTAATCTGCTCGGCTGGATTCAGCGTCGCCGATGCCGGTACATGCTGCCCGCTGAGATCGTCGGCATTCAGAAATGCCAGGATGCCGATGGCTGCCAGTGCAAGCAACAACAAGCCGCCTATGCCCCATATCAGAAAACGTTTCATTCTTTGCCCTTTTTTAACGAGGAACGCTGCCGCATTCCAGCGGCAGTTTGACCGGCAACTGAGCAACCGCAGTGGCATCGGCCGGAACCGGTTGCGACGCCAGCCAGGCCGACACCGCGCCGATGTCTTCGGCGCTAAGGCGCTGTACCACTTGCGCCATGCAATCGGGTGCGGCGGCATGACGCGAACCGTTTTTCCAGGCGCCGATCTGGCCCACCAAATAGTCGCGCGGCAAGCCAAGCAAACCCGGCGTCGACGGCAATACGCCCGTCATCGCGTTGCCGTGGCAGGCAATGCATGCCGGGATATTTTTTCCCGCATCGCCATGTTCAACCAATTGCTGGCCGCGTTGAAAAGCCGCTGATGACGAGTCGAAAGGCTGGGGGGATGGATAGGGAGGATGTTGTTCGGAAAAATATTGCGCGATTTCCTGTAGATAAGTATCGGGCAGATGGTCGACCAGATAGGTCATCATCATGTTCTTGCGACGTCCCTCGCGAAAATTGATCAACTGGTTGTACAGGTAACCCGCCGGCTTGCCGGCGATGCGCGGATAGTAGCCCTCGCTGGTGGCGCGGCCCTGTTTGCCATGACAGGCGGTACAGGCGGTCAGGCGTTGTCCGATGGTGTCGGGGACCGTCGTGGCGTCCACCTTGGCGGCATTGGCGGCTATGCACAGCAAGCTCGCATTCAGGCAGAAAAGGAGCGTTGATAGATGCCGACACACGCGGCTCCTTTTCTGTTTTACGCAAAAATTCGACATGTGTTCCTGCATCCTTCTTACTCAAGCATGGTCTAGTAAGGGCTTACGATCGTTTTTGACTCTGATGCTATCCAGGCATTGAAACCAGCATTCCGCATAGTACCCAATAACACGACAACGACGAAGCGCGCCGAGCAAGTTTTGGCTCAGCCGAACGGTCACTTGGTAGTCTTCTGCGGCACCAGTGGCTGGTCGATTGCCGGCCCGGTTTCATTCACATACATTTGCTCTTCCAGGATATCCAGCTGTTGGCTACCGTCCAGCGCGTGACCGTGGCCGGTCACCGGGGGCGGAATCGGACGTCGAACAGGCTTGCCCTTGCCGGGATTTGCTTCGCCCGGCAAATGCTTTTTGGCTTTCATGACGGTCTCCTTGAATCACTACATTCCCCGTTTTCCGGTGCAAGCGCATTTGCAATGCCGCTTTTTCCACTATAGGACGTGCAATGCATCCAGGGTAGAAAAAAGGGCATCTCGAAAAACCTACTGCGCGGCCCAATCTCAGGGCTGTGATGCTCGCCCGCTCCGTACGGCTCCAGGTGTTGCAACAGCGTCGCCCCGACCTAGGGCCGCTCGCTACGGTTTTTCGAGGTGCCCAAACGTCTCCTTTCCTACCCTCAATGCGGTTCTCAGCATGCGCCTTTTAATGCAGCTTGACCGAAGGCTTGGCATGCTTCATCAAGCTGCTGGCAGTGGCCGTAACGCCGGTACGTACCGGCCCCAGCAGCGCATTCAGATGCATCAGATGCAGACTGGTGTACATCATGCGCGCAAAGAAGCCATCGACGAACCAGCCTAATTTTGTCAGCGATCCCATCAATGTCCCGACCGTGGTGCTGCGGCCGAAAGACACCAGCGAGCCATGATCTTTGTAGACATACGGCGCATCCAGCGCGGCTTGGCCTTTATGCTCACGCACGAACATCTCCAGCAAATACGAAGCTTGCTGATGCGCCGCCTGGGCGCGCGGCGGCACCATCTTGCCGTCGGCGCCGACGCAACCGGCGCAATCGCCAAGCGCATAGATATTGGTTGTGCCGGCGACCTTCAGGAAACCATCGACCTCGAGCTGTCCCGATTTGATCACCGGCAATCCCAGCGCTTTCAGGAAATCGGGCGCCTTGATGCCGGCCGACCACACGCAAAGATCCGACGCATAGTTATTGCCGTTGGCATCGGTCACAAAATTTTCGGCGATGCTGGCGACCCGGCAATCGGTCACCACCTGCACATCCCGCTCCACCAATAATTTGGCGGCGGCTTTCGAGACGCGCTCTGTCAGCGGCGCCAACAACCGTGGCGCGCCCTCCAGAATCGTGATGCGCACATCCTTGTTTGGATTCAGCCGGGGAAAGTCATAGTCGGTATAGACGCTGCTGGCCTCGCGCAGCTCGGCGGCCAGTTCGACGCCGGTAGCACCGCCGCCGACAATCACGATATTGACGCCGGAATCCGGCTCGGCCTCTTTTTTCAGGTCGGCCAGCGCCAGCAATTTCAACAGCTGCAGCCGGAAGTATTCGGCGTCTTCGGTAGCATTCAATGAAATGGTATGTTGCTCGGCACCGCTGATGCCGAAGTAGTTGGAAACACTGCCGACCGCGATCACCAGCTTGCCGAAGGAAATCTGACGCGCCGGGATCAGCTCGGCCCCGGATTCATCGTTGACTGCGCCGACCGCGATCGTATTGCCGGCAGCATCCAGCGCGGTCAAGGCGCCGTACACAAAGCGAAATTGATTGTCATGCGCCAGCATCTGGTACGACAAACCTTCTTGATGAATATCGCGCGTACCTGCCGCTACTTCGTGCAGCGACGGCTTCCAGATGTGATACAGCCCGTGGTCCACCAGCGTCACGTGACCCTGCCCTAACTTACGGCCGAGTTTGCAAGCCAGCTCCAGACCGCCGGCGCCGCCGCCGACTATCACTATCTCATTTGGCATTCATCGCTCCTTCAGGTTGTTTTCTCGATATGCATGCATATGTCAGCTTACGTTGACTTTATCGCGCCACGCAATAGTGATTTGTGTCCAGCAATCGCGCCGTCAAACCGAACGCTAGTCCGGAAATGCCGACTGGTTAACTGCATCAGTGTGGTCTATGATAAAAACAGGCATTTCTGCCAATACTATTTTCAGGAGGATTTATGTACCGGAAAATTCTTGTTGCTTACAACGGCACCCCTGAGAGTCGGTCCGCATTACATGCCTGCATCCGCCTGACCCCGGGCCCCGAGATCGAAATCCACCTGCTGGGGGTCATCAACCTCGCCACCTATCTGATGACGGGTGAATTCGTCGCAGAATCCGCCATCAGAGCCGAAAAACATCTGCTGGAACAAGAACTGGCCAGAGGCCACAAGCTGCTGACAGACGCCGGCCTCCATCCGATCGATCATTTCGAGAGCGGCGAGCCGGTCAATGTCATCAGCGACCTGGTCGGCAAGCTGGGCATCGAACTGGTGATCGTCGGCCATTCGCGTAAAAAACCGCTGGCCATGCGCTGGTGGCGCGGCTCGGTCGACAGCCTGCTGGTTGAAAAAGTACCTTGCAGCATTTTGGTGGCAACCGACCCCTGCGGTTGATGATGTCCTAAGCGCGCACTTTAAATTATCAATTCGCTCATGAAGTAAATGCGGTGGAATCGGCGCTTTCAATCCGCTTCCTTAAAACTGAATGTAAACGCATTCCCCCATCGTTCCTGTGTGTAAAATTGCCGGCGCACGCCTGTCTCTAGCCGTAATGCAGAATGGCCGGAAGCCCGCATTGCGCCGGCAATCACACATCAAAAGGAACTGATTCATGACGACAAGTCGCTATTTGCCCCTCTGGGGCGTGCTGCTATTGACCCTGATGCTCGCGACACTCAGCGCTGTCGGCAAAGCGGCGTGGTGGTGGGCGGTGATTCCGGCGCTGCTGAGCGCGCGCGGGATCTGGGACCTCAAGCAACGCAATCATGCGATTTTGCGCAACTATCCGCTGCTCGGGCATTTCCGTTTTCTGTTTGAAATGATCCGCCCCGAGATGCGTCAGTATTTTTTCGAGAGCGATAACGACGGCGCGCCGTTCACCCGCAAGGAGCGCAGCCTGGTCTACCAGCGCGCCAAGGGTGAGGTCGATAGCCGGCCGTTCGGCACTGAACTGGACGTCAAGTTGCGCGGCTACGAATGGGTCGGTCACTCGCTGTCGCCGACCAAGATCGCCAGCCATGATTTCCGCGTTACCGTCGGCGCCGAACGGGCGCAGCCATACTCGATGTCGGTATTCAATGTCTCCGCGATGAGCTTCGGCGCCCTATCGGGGAACGCGATCCGGGCGCTCAATCACGGCGCAAAAAAAGGCGGCTTCGCGCACGATACCGGCGAAGGTTCGATCTCACCCTATCACCGCGAATTCGGCGGCGACCTGATTTGGCAAATAGCCTCCGGTTACTTCGGCTGCCGCCATGCCGACGGCAGCTTCGATGAAGATAAATTCGTCGCGCAGGCCACCTCGCCGCAGGTGAAGATGATTACCGTGAAGCTGTCGCAAGGCGCCAAGCCGGGTCATGGCGGCGTCCTGCCGGCGGCCAAGATCACGCCGGAAATTGCGGCCACGCGCGGTATACCGATGGGCATCGACTGCGTCTCGCCGGCCACCCATTCATCGTTCTCGAATCCGATCGGCCTGCTGGAATTTGTCCAGAAATTGCGCACGCTGTCAGGCGATAAACCGGTCGGCTTTAAATTATGCGTCGGCCATCCCTGGGAATTTTTCGGCATCGTCAAGGCCATGCTGCAGACCGGCATCCTGCCTGACTTCATAGTAGTCGACGGCTCCGAAGGCGGCACCGGTGCAGCACCGCTGGAATTTGCCGATCACGTCGGCATGCCTTTGCAGGAAGGTCTGCTGCTGGTGCACAACGCGCTGGTCGGCGCCGGACTGCGCGACCGTATCAAGATCGGCGCCAGCGGCAAGGTCATCACCGCGTTCGACATTGCACGCACCTTGGCGATCGGCGCCGACTGGTGCAACTCGGCGCGCGGCTTCATGTTTTCGCTGGGCTGCATCCAGTCGCAAAGCTGTCATACCGACCGCTGCCCGACCGGCGTCGCGACCCAGGACAGCGGCCGCGCGCGGGCGCTGGTGGTGCAGGACAAAGCCGAGCGCGTTTACCGCTTCCATGAAAATACGCTGCATGCACTGCAAGAACTGGTACAGGCCGCGGGCCTGCCGCATACCTCAGCGTTTCGTCCGCATCACATCGTGCGCCGCACCTCGGATCATGAAGTACGGCTGATGTCGGATTTGCTAAATTATCTGCAGCCCGGCGATCTGTTGAACGGACAGTACCGTTATCCGGTATTTGAAAAATACTGGCCTATTGCGCGTGCTGAGAGTTTTCATCCCGCGCTCTAACAAATTGTGGGACAGAGTTTAAGAGCCACCGAAGCATGGCGAATTACTCTGTCCCCAACTAAGCCACAATAATTGCGGGACAGAGTTTAAGAGTCGCCGCAGCGCGACGAATTACTCTGTCCCCAACTGACTAAGCAGGAAGTGTGAGGCAACGGGAAACTCCGCAAGACCGAATTCAAACCCCATCGCCAAATAGAAAACTACGCCTCCGCATCCACCTGATTCTCCGGCGCCGCCCGGACGAACGCATCCAGCTCCTGGCAGGCCGCATAGATACGCATCAAGGTCGGCATGCCCGACAAATCGCATTTCAGCCGTTGCGCGTTGAAAATCTGCGGCACCAGACAGCAATCCGCCAAGCTCGGCGCGTCGCCGTAGCAAAACTTGCCGACCCGCGGATCTTTCGCCAGCGTCGCCTCCAGCGCCGTCAGGCCGATGTCGCACCAGTGACGGTACCAGGCGTTCTTGGCATCCTCGTCGACTTTCAAGTCATGCACCAGGTAACGCAGCACGCGCAGATTATTGATGGGATGAATGTCGCAGGCAATCGACAGTCCGATACTGCGCACGAAAGCCCGGTCCAGCGGCGTAGACGGCAACAACGGCACCTGCGGATGCGACTCTTCCAGATATTCGATAATCGCCAGCGATTGTGTCAGCACGCTTTGACCATGCGTGGTGTCTTCTTCAATCAAGGCCGGCACCAGGCCATTGGCGTTCAACGTGCGATACATCGGACTCAGTTGCTCGCCGCCGTGTTTCAGCAGATGGACCGGCACGATGTCGTATGGCAGCCCTTTCAGGTTCAGGGCGATCCGCACTCGGTAGGCGGCAGAGCTGCGAAAGTAACTATAGAGTTTCATTGAATTTTCTATCCTGTCAGGCATGTCAATCAAATCAGGCGCACGCGCAACTCGCCTACCCCGGCCACCGCACCCTCCAGCAAATCACCCTTGGTGATGGCGGCAACACCGGCCGGCGTCCCGCTAAAAATCAAGTCGCCGGCCTGCAGTTCGAAGTAGCCGGATAGCTGTTCAATCGTCTCGGCGACACTCCAGATCAACTGGTTGATATTGCCTTGCTGGCGCAGCTTGCCGTTGACGTTCAGGTGAATCTCGCCCTGCTCGATCAAGCCGGTTTTGGCTACCGGATGAATAGGCGAAATCGGCGCGGAATAATCGAATCCCTTGGCGGTGCACCATGGCCGTCCCAGTTTCTTGGCTTCTGTTTGCAGATCGCGGCGCGTCATATCGAGTCCGACCGCATAGCCCCAGACATGCTGCAGCGCTTCGGCGGCAGGAATGTTTTTACCGCCGCTGCCAAGCGCCACCACCAGTTCGATTTCGTGATGCAGATCGAGCGTCAGCGGCGGGTATGGCATCTCGCCGATGCTGCCGTGCGCTACCGGCAGCACGGCATCAGCCGGCTTCATGAAAAAGAACGGCGCTTCGCGGCCGCTGCTCCCCATCTCCTTCGCGTGCTCGGCATAGTTGCGGCCGACACAGTAAATCCGATGGACCGGAAACAATTGATCGCTGCCGTCGACTGGTACGGTTGCTACCGGTTGCGGGGTAAAAGTGAATTGCATCAAAACTCCCTTTTGAATGCCACCGTCATTCCGGCGGCGTATCAAAGGCACCTCTAAAAACCTACTGCGCGGCCCAATCTCGAGGCTGCGATGCTCGCCGTACAACCGTACGGCTGCAGGTGTTGCAACATCGTCGCCCCGACCTTGGACCGCTCGCTACGGTTTTTAGAGGTGCCATCAAGCCTTGCCAAGAAAGAGCGCAAGGCGGCGTACCGCTTCCTGCAGATTTTCCATCGAGGTCGCGTAAGACAAGCGGATATATTGCTTTGCGGTGTGGGGGCCGAAATCGAGTCCGGACACCATGCTGACACCGACCTGATTCAATATTTCCTTAACCAGCCGGTCGGCATCGTCGCTCAGTGCGCTGCAATCCGCGTACACATAAAACGCGCCGTCGGGGATCACCGGCACTTTGAAGCCGAGTGCAATCAATTCCGGCACCAGGTAATCGCGGCGCTGTTTGAATTCAGCCTTGCGGCTCTCGTACAAGGCCAGCGAATCTTCCGCGAAGCACGCCAGCGCTGCATGCTGGGCGATCGAGGAAGCGCAGATGAATAGGTTTTGCGCCAATTTCTCGACTTGCGGCACCAGCTGTTCGGGCAATACCAGCCAGCCCAGACGCCAGCCGGTCATGTTGAAATATTTGGAAAAACTGTTGATGACGATAATGTCGTCGCCCAATGACAGCGCCGAGAACGGTTCGGCATCGTAGCTCAGGCCTTGATAAATTTCGTCAACGATGGTGAAGCCATCCTTGCTGCGCACGGTGTCGATAATCTTGCGCAACTCGCTGGCCAGAATCGAGGTGCCGGTCGGGTTCGACGGCGATGCCAGCAACACGCCGCGGGTATCCGCGCCCCAGTGTTGACGCACCATGTCATCGGACAGCTGGAAACGCTCGGCGGGACCGCTGGCAATCATTTTCGCCCGGCCATCAAAGGCAGCGACGAAGTGGCGATTGCAGGGATAGGACGGATCGGGCATCAGCACTTCCGCGCCCTTTTCGACCAGAGCGGCGCAAGCCAGCAACAACGCCGCCGAAGCACCGGCAGTCACCACAATCCGGGCCGGCGCGATATCCAGTCCGTATGTTCGGTGGTAATGCGCCGAAATCGCCGCACGCAGCGCCGGCAAGCCGGTGGCCGAGGTGTACTGCATCTTGCCGTCGGACATGGCCCGGGTAGCGGCTTCGATCACCAGCGGCGGCGCGGTAAAGTCCGGCTCGCCTATGCCCATGTGAATAATGTGACGGCCTTGCTGTTCCAGCGCTGCGGCCATTTTGGCCAGCTCCATCACATGGAATGGCACGATGTTGTCGAGACGTGAAGCCAGATGCGAGAGATTCATGAATGCGATTTCCGAATGGCGATGTATTTGCTGCTACAGGAACATAGGGGCACCTGAAATAAAAACGGGGCCGGTATTTATTCGCAAAAACTGCGAAAAAATAGCGTCCCCCGAAGTCAGGCTTATAGGTAAATCAGGACTTCTTATTCGCGCTAATTTCCGTGTTGCGCACCTTGGCGGCGAATTTATCCAGCACGCCGTTCACGTATTTGTGACCGTCGATGCCGCCGAAGGATTTGGTCAGTTCAACCGCTTCGTTGATGACCACCCGATACGGGATTTCGACATGGTTTTGCAGCTCGAAAGCACCGATCAGCAAAGCCGCATGCTCGATGGGCGACAGCTCAGTGATTTGGCGATCGATCAAGGGCGCCAGTCCGGCGCGCAATCTCGCCACGTCCTTGATCGCACCGTACAGCAAGGCGTTGAAATGCTCGGCATCGGCTTTGTCGAAGCCGTGCGCTTGACGGATGTGGGTGCTAATTGTATTCACATCCTCGTTGTTCAGCAGCCATTGATACAGCCCCTGCAACGCAAACTCGCGCGCACGGTGGCGCGGTGTGCGGCTCTTGCTGGGGTTGGCGTGTAGATTCTTTTCGGTCATGGCATTTCCAGCTTATATGTTCAAAAAACTTAGATGCTTGCACCCCGGCCAGTTGGTCCGGGTGCAAGCATCGCGCTACCTTATTCTTCGTCGGTAGCTTCGGCCAACTCTTCCAGCATGATGGACAAATTGGCCATCTCGACCGCTACCCGGGCGGCGTCGGTGCCTTTTTCTTTCATCCGCACTTCGGCTTGTTCGTCGTTCTCGGTGGTCAGGACCGCATTCGCGATCGGGATTCCGGAATCCAGGCCGACGCGAGTGATGCCGGCGCCGGATTCGTTGGACACCAGTTCAAAATGGTAAGTCTCGCCGCGAATCACGGCACCGAGCGCAATCAACGCATCGAACTGCATGGTCTCCGCCAGTTTTTGCAGCGCCAGCGGGATTTCCAGTGCGCCAGGGACGGTAACGTGCAGGATGTCTTCGTCCGCCACTCCCAGATGGCTCAATTCCGCCAGGCAGGCAGCGAGCAGGCCGTGGCAAACATCTTCGTTGAAACGCGCTTGCACAATACCGATGCGCAGGCCTGCACCGTCCAGGTTGGTTTCGTATGTTCCGACTGTCATGGCTTTCCTTTATGCGCTGTACGCGCTTGTCTATTTGTTGATCTAGTTAAAATCGCTATGGTTCTTAATCTTGTTTACTGCGCTAAATCTCACATGTCATGAGCCGGTCAAAGATTCGGTTTGTTCTGATAGCCGGTAATCTCGAGTTCGTAGCCGGTCATCGACGGCATTTTGCGCGGGCTCGCCAGCAATTTCATTTTGCCGACACCGAGATTTTTCAGAATCTGGGCGCCGATGCCATAGGTGCGTAAATCCAGCCTTGGCGCCGGCGGCTTGATGCCGTTGGCCGCCGCTTCAAGCGCTGCGAACTTGTCGAATATCTGCGCCGCCGATTCTTCGCAATTCAGCAGGACCACCACGCCGCATGGCGAGGCGGCGATGGCTGCCAGCGCCGAAGCCATATTCCAGGAATGGTTGGTTTCCTTGGTTTCCAGCAGGTCCAGCATCGATACCGGCTGATGCACGCGCACCAGGGTTTCGACCTCTGGCGATGGTTCGCCGTGCAACAACGCCAGATGCGCGCCGCCGCTTGGCGTATCGCGATAAGCGATGGTCTTGAAGGTGCCTTGGGCCGTGTGCGTGATGCGTTCTGCCAACCGCTCGACGATGCTTTCGTGCTGGCTGCGATAGTGGATCAGGTCGGCAATCGTGCCTACTTTCAGGCCGTGCTCTTTCGAGAATTCCAGCAAGTCCGGCAGACGCGCCATGGTGCCGTCTTCCTTGAGAATTTCGCAAATCACCGCGGCCGGCGTCAGCCCCGCCATTTCGGTCAGATCGCAACCGGCCTCTGTATGGCCGGCGCGCATCAATACGCCGCCTTTGCGCGCCTTGATCGGGAAAATATGGCCTGGCTGGACGATGTCGCCGGCCTTGGCGTTCGGCGCCACCGCGACCTGGATGGTGCGGGCGCGGTCGGCGGCGGATATCCCTGTCGTGACGCCTTCGGCAGCTTCGATCGACACCGTGAAGTTGGTGCCGTACGCGGTGCCATTACGGTTGGTCATCATGCTCAGATCGAGCTGATCGCAACGCTCCTCTGTCAGCGTCAGACAGACCAGACCGCGTGCAAATTTGACCATGAAATTGATCGCTTCCGGCGTCACGAAATCGGCCGCCAGCACCAGGTCGCCTTCGTTCTCACGATCTTCTTCGTCCACCAGGATCACCATGCGGCCGGCGCGGAGTTCAGCGATGATTTCTTCTGTAGTTGCAATTGACATGTTTCGCCTTGAAGATAGCCAGTCTATGGTCAGACTTATGGCCTGAATTGGAACAGCTAATAATTCCCTAAAAGTGGGCTTGCGGCTTGGCTATTGAGCCAAAAGCCGGAGCGCTCTATTTTAAAGGATTTAGCCACGCAGAATACTTCACGGACCTCGCTCATCCGTATATTTAACCCAACTTTTTGATGCTTCCCTAAGCCCGACAGGCTCCTAGCGCGGTAATTCAAGCCGCCAGCGGTTGCATTCTTGTTAATGCCTCAAGCAATAAGGCCGGATCGCCCAATGCCAGCTTTTTAGAGTCCGACAACGCCTGCCGGAATGTCCTGGCGCCCGGAATGCCAGCCATCAAACCGAGCATGTGACGGGTAATGCTGTTGAGACGCAGGCCGTTGCCGTCCCGCCCATACAGGGCCAGTTGACTATGGATGTACGGCAGCATGGCCTCGATCACTTCCGCCCGCGACTTCGGCGTTGCATCGGTTGCGCCGTAATAACGGGCATCGAATTCGGCCATCAGATAGGGATTGTGATAAGCCTCTCGCCCCAGCATCACGCCGTCCACATGCTGCAGATGCAGGTCGATTTCAGCGGAGGTTTTGACGGCGCCGTTAAGAATGATTTCCAGCGCTGGGAAGTCGCGTGCGAGCTGGTAGGCGAATTCGTATTTCAGCGGTGGGATTTCACGATTTTCTTTCGGGCTGAGCCCCTTCAATATCGCGTTGCGCGCATGCACGATAAAAGTCTGGCAACCGGCTTCCGCCACTGTGCCGACAAAATCGCGGACAAACTCATACGACTCGGTCTTGTCGATGCCGATCCGGTGCTTGACCGTGACGTCAATCGTGACCGCATCGCGCATCGCCTTGACGCAATCCGCAACCAGCGCCGCCTCGGCCATCAGGCAGGCGCCGAAAGCGCCTTTTTGCACGCGCTCTGAGGGGCAGCCGCAATTCAAATTGATTTCGTCGTAACCCCACTGCTGGCCAAGTTTGGCGCTTTGCGCCAGATCGGCCGGCTCGCTGCCGCCTAGCTGCAGTGCGACCGGATGCTCTTCATCGTTAAAATCCAGATGGCGCGGCACATCGCCGTGCAACAACGCCCCGGTCGTCACCATTTCGGTGTAGAGCCAGGTGTGACGCGTGATTTGACGGTGGAACATGCGGCAGTGGCGGTCGGTCCAGTCCATCATGGGGGCTACAGAAATACGCCTGCCCCTATAAGTATTTGATTTCATTCAACTCTTCTGAACTTCACTGTTCAAATAAACAGTGGCAAGTATGTGCTGATTTTGGCTGCTTTGCACATTGGTTACGGGGAGGTTACGGCTGGCGTCAAATGCACATCCGGCCCGATTTGGGTGTCGTGGATCTGATACAAAGGGCATAAGTTTATCAGTAAGTCGCCCTCTGCCAAAGGGCGCACGCAAGGCGGCGCTGTAACGAGCTCCTGACATATTTACCAGCCAAAATAATTCCGCAGAGAAATAAAGTGCTACGATGGTAACGCAGCCTTCAGTGCCAACAAGAGGTCCATACCCAATTCCCGGCATTCACTTACTCTGGATTTCGTAGCTGGATATTGAGCTTGCCAATTAGAACGCGACGTTTTTTTCCATGACTCAAAAAGGAAAAAACAATGAATATCGATTTCGAATGGCCAATCCCACCGCACTTCGAGCGCGTCTCGTCACCCGCAGCGAATAACAGCGACGCGCCATGCATCGTGAGCTTGAACGATGGGCATAAGAAAGTCGGCAACCTGCTACGTTTTGACGCAGATGCGTCGGTGATCGAATTCCATCCGGAACGTGCGGCCGACAATGTTCGTATCAGGTTTTCCAGCTTTAAAAGCATTCGCCTGATACACCCGATAGAACTGAAACGGCTGGAATTGCCGTTAGTGGCAGGAACCCGCGAAGGATCGCCGATTCCCATCAAACAGAAATGCACGATCCTCTTCAAAGATGGCGAGCGCTTGATATCTGACACCGTAGGTTTTGTTCCGCGTGAAATCGGGTTGTTCTTATTCCTGGTCAGCGTTGGCAACAACGTCTTGCGCTGGTTCATTCCTGCCGAAGCCATTGCCAGTTATCAGATTGGCGACAAACTTGGACAGATGCTGATAGACGAGAAAATTGCGTCAGCAGATGCTGTCAATGCGGGTCTGGAAAAGCAAAGCGAGCTGCGGGCATCCAGGCTGGGAGAGTATCTGCAACAGAAGCAATTGGTCACAAAACAGCAGGTGGAGATGGCCCTGCAAAGACAAAAATCCATGCCGCATCTGAAGCTTGGTGAGGTATTGATGCAGGCGAATCTGATCAGCGACGAACAGCTGCTGCAGGCGCTAAAGATGCAAGCTCAGAACAGGAAGATGCACTTGGGCGAGATCCTTATCGACATGGGCGTCGTCAGTAAGGACGCTATCAAAAGAATATTGGCGCAGCAGCTTGGCATACCTTTCGTCATTTTGGCCAAATTCCAGTTTGAACCGGACTTGATCAGGGCGGTGCCCGGCGACCTGGTGCGCAAGCACATGGTGATGCCGCTCTATCGCACATCGACGCGCATGGTAGTAGCAATGGAAAATCCGCTCGCTTCGGAGGCATTGCAGGCGCTGGCGTTTTACACCAAGCTCG
Organism: Paraherbaspirillum soli; assembly: GCF_042654985.1. Lineage (NCBI taxonomy): Bacteria > Pseudomonadati > Pseudomonadota > Betaproteobacteria > Burkholderiales > Oxalobacteraceae > Paraherbaspirillum > Paraherbaspirillum soli. Next base: position 85,614 of record NZ_JBHSMT010000029.1, read on the forward strand.
CGATCGACCCCGTCATGGCGTCCAAGGCAGACTTGATCACCGCCATCGCGGAATTTTATGGCGCGCAGGGAGAGCGTCAGAGTATCGCTGAACTGGTTTCCGAATTAGACGATGTTAACGGCATCGTAGCGAGCCAGATCGACAACGAAGTCATTACCGAATCCGATAACACGCTGGTGCGCCTGGTCAACAAGATCATTCTTGATGCGTATGAACAAAACGCTTCCGACATCCATATCGAAGCGATGAAAGGGAATGAGCCTACTCAAGTCCGTTTTCGCAAAGATGGCGTGATGATTGACTACTCCAACATTCCGGCGCAATTTCGTAACGCTTTGATTTCCCGCCTGAAGATCATGAGCCGCCTCGACATTTCCGAGAAGCGACGCTCACAGGACGGGAAGATGAATTTTGAGCAGTTTGGTCCTGCCAAAATCGAGCTGCGCGTCGTTACCATGCCCACTACCGAAGGCCTGGAAGACATCGTAATGCGCATACTTGCCGCTCCCAAGGCACTGTCTTTGGATGCCATCGGTCTGGCCCCGCCGGTGCTGGAAGGACTCAAGAAACTCGCAGTCAGGCCTCACGGTCTGTTATTTGTGTGCGGCCCGACCGGTTCGGGCAAGACCACAACCTTGCATTCCTTGCTCAGTCACATCAACACCCGCGACCGCAAGATATGGACGGTCGAAGATCCGATAGAAATCACCCAAAAGGGTCTGCGACAAGTGCAGGTGCATGCCAAGATCGACTGGACGTTTGCCACCATATTACGCAGCTTTTTGCGCGCAGATCCCGATGTCATCATGGTGGGCGAAACGCGAGATCCGGAAACCGCCAGGACCGTCATTGAAGCTTCACTCACCGGCCACCTGGTGTTCTCAACCATGCATACCAACAGCGCGGTGGAGAGCGCCGTCAGATTGCTGGATCTCGGCCTGGATCCGTTTAATTTTGCGGATGCATTGCTGGGGGTCCTCGGACAAAGACTCACACGCAAACTGTGCACCGCCTGCCGCCAGAGTTATACAGCCACCGATGAGCAAATCCACATGCTTGCCCATGAATATTGTTTCGAAACGGAACTCCAATCGGCCGACATAATAGCGGAGTGGCACAAACGATATGCCGGCAACGGCAACACGCTCACTTTATGCAAGGCGGTTGGTTGCGAAAAATGCGACAAGAGCGGCTACAAAGGTAGATTAGGGGTGCATGAGCTGCTGCTGAACACGGCGGCAGTCAAGGAAAAAATACATGCAAAGGCCAATGTCCCCGAGCTGTTGCAGACCGCCATCCGGGAAGGCATGCGCACCTTGAAACAAGACGGGATAGATAAGATATTCCAGGGTTTGACCGACTGGGAACAAATAAGAATGCTCTAGGGAGGAATGCCCTGGGGCCGTAGCTCAGAAATTATTTACCTTCCACCACTGGCGCCGATTGCGGAACAATCTTCGCCGGAGCAGCCTTGGTTTCGAAATACAATTTCAGCGCCATGATCTCCCGCGACACCTCTTCCGGAAAACCCTTGCGCGTCCCTCTTTGATCCAACAAAAGTTCGACAAACAAATCCTCGCAGACGGCAGGCTGCCGCCAGACCTCGGCAAGATGGTTGGCGATGCGCGGAAAATGTTTCGCTAGCCATAGGGGCCAAACCGCTATAGGCAATGTCAGCAGCCAGTGATATGTTGCCTCCTTCAATTCCAGATCAGAGGGACTGATCATGCGACGAAAATGCTCCCAGTTTTTTTCTTGCCTGGCACGCTGATCATCATCGAGTACGGCTTTTGCTTCCGATATTGAGACTTTTTCGAATTGAATTGAGTCCATAGCACTTCCAAAAATTGGGGGCTTTCGAGTCGGATTTGGCACTCCTTTCGCAACAATCAGTCATTGGACATACATGTTGGCGCACTCGACCACCTTGAAATTTTGTTGCTCAATGGAACTTATTCTACACCTGTGCAGTTGTCTCAAGTCAACTTTATTCCCAAAAATCGGGCAAGCCTCCTGCATTACCGGTCTTAATCGCTGGCATGATCAAGCAGGGCAATCACTGTTGAATTCAGTTGCAAGCGGGTTGCTGTAATCAAGTCGTCAAGTTGCTCCAGCGTGGTGGCGCTGGCAATCGGCGCAGCCTCATCCACGGTCCAGCCGAAGACATTGCCGCCGAATGCCAGCGGAGCAACTTGCACTGATGAATTACCGAGCTTACGTGGCTTCGTTAGCATAAATTTAACTCCGGCTTTGGCGTGGAAATTCAATCTAATCCGAAGCCAGGCATCGCGCAGAAGCGGCCCTATCAGAACTGCCGCAAACGTAATACCATCATCGGCAGCGATCAGGAATCAGTTCAACAGATGCATCAAGAACCAATGGCGGATCGGCCGCCAAACCATAACCAAGGAGATAGCATGCCCAACACTGTGAATACCGATCATTTCTGGATGCCGTTCACCGCCAACCGCCAGTTCAAGAGCCGGCCGCGCATGCTGGTCTCCGCTTCAGGCATGTATTACAAAACCGACGATGGCCGCGAAATTCTGGACGGCACGGCAGGCTTATGGTGCTCGAATGCCGGTCACTGCCATCCCAAGATCGTCGCGGCGATTCAGAAACAGGCTGCGACGATGGACTTTGCGCCGATGTTCCAGATGGGCCACCCGCTAGCCTTTGAAGCCGCCAGCGCGCTGGTGTCGATTGCGCCGGAAGGCTTGAACCGGGTGTTCTTTTGCAATGACGGCTCGGAAGCGGTCGACACCGCGCTGAAGATCGCACTGGCCTATCACCAGGTTCGCGGCAACGGCCTGCGGACGCGCCTGATCGGTCGCGAGCGCGGTTATCACGGCGTCGGTTTTGGCGGCATTGCGGTGGGCGGGATTGCCGGCAACCGCAAAAATTTCGGCGCCACCCTGGCCGGCGTCGATCACCTGCGCCATCCGCTCGATATCAGCCGCAATGCGTTTTCGCGCGGCTTGCCGGAACATGGCGCAGAGATCGCCGACGAGTTGGAACAGCGCCTGCTTGCGCTGCACGATCCGGCCACCGTGGCGGCAGTGATCGTCGAACCGCTGCAAGGATCGACCGGCGTTATTCTGCCGCCCAAGGGCTATCTGCAAAAGCTGCGGGCGATCTGCGACAAGCACGGCATCTTGTTGATTTTCGATGAAGTGATTACCGGCTTCGGCCGCCTCGGCGCCTCCTTTGCCGCCGATTATTTCGGCGTGGTGCCGGATATGATCTGCTGCGCCAAAGGCTTGACCAACGCCGCTGTGCCGATGGGCGCTGTGATCGTGCGGCAGGATATTCACGATGCATTCATGAGTGCCAGTGCCGAAAACGCGATCGAATTAGCCCACGGCTATACGTACACCGGACACCCGCTGGCTGCCGCCGCAGTGATTGCCGCGATCGATGTGTACAAGGGCGAAAACCTGTTTGACCGGGCGGCGGCGATGGCCCCCTACTTCGAAGATGCGGCGCACAGCCTCAAAGGCCTGCCTTACGTCAAAGACGTGCGCAATCTGGGATTGGTATGCGGGATTGAGTTGGAACCGATCGCCGGCAAGCCTGCTGCACGCGCCTTCGATGTCTTCCTCAAATGCTTCTGGGAGCAAGGCGTGCTGATTCGCACTACCGGCGACATCATCGCGCTGTCGCCGCCGCTGATCATCGACAAGCCGCAAATTGATCGCGTGTTTGGCGCGATTGGCGATGTGCTGAAGGCGCAGCATGCGACGGGGATAGGCAGTTCTGCGGTTGCTTGATGCTTTTAGTGGACTGTAACAGCCGCTAAGCAGCAGCCACAATAAAAAACCCGCCGATCCATGTGACATATCAGTCACACGGATCGGCGGGTTTTTAGCTGGCAGACCGAAAAACAGTCAGCGCGCTTCAATCGCTCGCCCGTCTCCGGTCGCTACGCTCGACAGCTTATGCGCCTTCGCGCGATGCCTTTTTACGCTCGTGCTCTTTCAGGTAACGCTTACGCAGACGGATGCTCTTCGGAGTCACTTCCACCAGTTCGTCATCGTCGATGAATTCGACCGCGTATTCCAGCGACATTTCGATTGGCGGCACCAGGCGCACCGCTTCGTCGGTACCCGAAGAACGCACGTTGGTCAATTGCTTGCCCTTGATCGGATTGACGACCAGATCGTTGTCGCGCGAGTGGATGCCGATGATCATGCCTTCGTACACCGGGTCATTGTGGCTAACGAACATACGGCCGCGATCCTGCAGTTTCCAGATTGCGTAGGCAACAGCAGCGCCGTCGTCCTGCGAAATCAGCACGCCGTTGCGACGACCGCCGAGCTCGCCCTTCGAGGTGTCGACCGGTGCGTACTCATCGAATACGTGGCTCATCAGGCCGGTACCGCGCGTCAGGGTCATGAATTCGCCCTGGAAGCCGATCAGGCCGCGCGCAGGAATACGGTACTCGAGACGCACACGTCCCTTGCCGTCCGATTCCATGTTTTGCAGATCGCCGCGGCGACGGCCCAGCTCTTCCATCACGCCGCCTTGATTCGATTCTTCGACATCGACGGTCAGGTTTTCGTACGGCTCATGGCGCACGCCGTCAACCATCTTGAACACCACGCGCGGACGCGAAACGGCCAGCTCGTAGCCTTCGCGGCGCATGTTTTCAATCAGGATGGTCAGGTGCAATTCACCGCGGCCCGACACTTCGTAGGTCGAATCGTCGCCTTCAGCCTGTACCACGCGCAATGCCATGTTGGCCTTCAGTTCGCGGTCCAAACGGTCCTTGATCTGACGGGTAGTGACGAATTTACCTTCGCGGCCAGCCAGCGGCGAGTTGTTGACCATGAAGTTCATGGTCAGTGTCGGTTCATCGACCTTCAACATCGGCAAACCTTCCGGCGCGTCCGGCGCACAGATGGTGGAGCCGATGCTGATTTCTTCGATACCGTTGATCAGCACGATGTCGCCAGCCAGCGCTTCGTCTACCAGCACACGGTCCAGACCCTTGAAGGTCAGCACCTGGTTGATGCGCGCCTTGGTCGGCTTGTCGTCCGGACCGTTCATCCAGACCACGTCTTGCAATCCCTTGACGCGACCGCGCAGGATGCGGCCAACGCCGATCTTGCCGACGTACGACGAATATTCGAGCGAAGTGATTTGCAGTTGCAGCGGACCGTTAGGATCATCTTCACGCGCTGGAACGTGCTTCAGGATGGCATCGAACAAAGGCTCCATGTTGCCTTCGCGGACGCTATCTTCCAAGCCTGCATAACCTTTGAATCCCGATGCATAGATGACTGGGAAATCCAATTGCTCGTCGGTTGCGCCGAGTTTGTCGAACAATTCGAAAGTGGCATTCACTGCCTTTTGAGGATCTGCGTTTTCGCGATCGATCTTGTTGACAACCACGATAGGCTTCAAGCCCAGCGCCAATGCTTTACGCGTCACAAAACGCGTTTGCGGCATCGGGCCTTCTTGCGCATCGACCAGCAGCAAAACGCTATCGACCATCGACAATACGCGCTCGACTTCGCCGCCGAAGTCGGCATGGCCTGGGGTATCGACGATGTTGATGTGCGTGCCTTTGTATTCGACTGCGCAGTTCTTGGACAGAATCGTGATGCCACGCTCTTTTTCGATATCGTTCGAATCCATCACGCGTGCATCGACTTGCTGGTTTTCGCGGAAAGTACCGGATTGACGCAGCAACTGGTCAACCAGTGTGGTTTTGCCGTGGTCAACGTGGGCAATGATGGCAATGTTGCGGATGGCGCGTGTTGTGTTTGACATGGTCAGTATGGAGATTGGAGAACTCAGTAAGTGCGCAGCTGTGAGTGCGCAGAATATATGCCACAAATGCGCGCTCAAGGACTGCACTAAGTGCGGCAGATGCAGCGGAATTCGGGAAGCCGCGCATTATAGCACGACGGACTGTACAAAATATAAAAACCCTTGTATTTTCAACGGCTTGCCGTAAAAATGCTGTAAAAACCGTCGCAAATATTGTGTTTTTACAACGGTTTTATGCAGCGCTTTGTTGACTCGTTGCAATCAAGCGCTCCGGCGCCAGCACGCCGTATTCATGCAGTTGAGCAGTGCCCAGCAGTTGGCGCTCGTGACTGGCATCCACTGAATCGGTCGGCTCGCGATAAACGCGTACTCGTCCAGCGTTGGCCGGCAACGGTACGCCTTCTTTGGTCAGGGTCAAACGCTGGCCCTGCAAAAAGCGCTTGGCTAACGATTCCGGCAGCACAACCTCCGGGAACGACGACAGCAGGCTATCGACGGGGGCCAGCAAAGAAGCGCGTTCCGCTTCTGCGGTCGCCATCACTTGGTCCAGGGTAACGCAACCCAACAGCGTCAAATGCCCGACCTGAATCCGGCGCAAAGCCTGTAAATGCGCGCCGCAGCCGAGCGCCGCACCGATATCTTCGCCCAGCACGCGAATGTAAGTGCCCTTGCTGCAAGCCACGCGCAGGCGCAAATACGGCGCTTGATAATCAAGAAACTCAAGCACATGAATCGTCACGTCGCGGGCTTCGCGTTCCAGCGTGATGCCGGCTCGCGCGTATTCATACAGCGGCTTGCCGTCGCGCTTGAGAGCGGAATACATCGGAGGGACTTGCTGGATGGGGCCGCGAAATTGCTCAAGCACGCGATCTATCTGTTCGCGAGTCACATTGACTTCGCTGGTTGCCAGGACCTCGCCCTCGGTGTCGCCGGTGGTCGTCATTATCCCCAGATGGATCACCGTTTCATAGGTCTTGTCGGCATCCAGCAAATCCTGTGCGAACTTGGTGGCCTCGCCGAAACATAAGGGCAGCACGCCGGTTGCGAATGGATCGAGAGTGCCGGTGTGACCGCCCTTTTGTGCATTGATCAGGCGCTTGGCCTTGATCAATGCGTCATTGCTGGAAAAGCCGACTGGCTTATCCAGCAGTAGCACGCCATTGAGCGGTAGGCGGATTCTTTTGGCCGGGTTTGGCGCCATGTGAGGATACTTATTGAAGACTTACAGATGAAGGAGTTATTCGGCCGGCCAGGACGGTCCAGGCCAGCTCATATATTCGATGCTATGCAGCCACAACAGAACTGGCGGCAGGCTTATTCCTGGCCGTCGTCTTTCGCGCGAGTGGCATTGGCAATGTCGATCAGGCGTGACATTTCGACGCCGCGCGCGGTCGAGTTATCGTGAATGAAATGCAATGCCGGCAAGGTATGAATGCTCAAACGCCGTCCTAGCTGGTTGCGCAAAAAGCCGGCGGCCTGGGTCAAACCATTCACCGTATTGCGAATCGCTTCAGGATCGTCGTTCAGCATCGTGAAAAACACCTTGGCATGGGCGTAATCCGGCGTCACCTGGACCTCGGTAATCGTGATCATGCCGACCCGCGGGTCTTTCAACTCGAACACGATGATCTCGGACAAGTCCCGCTGAATCTGGTCTGCAACGCGCAGACCGCGGCCGGGGATGGATTTACTATGTTTAGCCATACTGGATTACGCCATATCTTTCACAAATAAACTACCTGAAACCCGCCTGAACGACAGGGTACTACAAAACGAAAATCGGGCTGTTGAGGCCCGATTTTCCTGGCTTGCGCACAAACTTGCCGCGCGCGTGCTTTTACTGTTACAGCGTCCGTGCGACTTCTTCGACTTCGAAGATTTCGAGGTGATCGCCTTCCTTGATGTCGTTGAAGTTCTTCAGCGTCAGACCGCACTCGAAGCCCGACTTGACTTCCTTGACGTCGTCCTTGAAGCGCTTCAGCGAATCGAGTTCGCCGGTCCACAACACGACGTTGTTGCGCAGCAAACGAACCGAAGCACCACGCTTGACCAAGCCTTCGAGAACGTAGCAACCGGCAATCGCGCCGACCTTGCTGACCAACAATACCTGGCGAATCTCGACCAGACCCAGGGCCTGCTCGCGCTTCTCAGGCGACAACATGCCGGACATCGCTGCCTTCACCTCATCCACCGCATCGTAAATGATGTTGTAGTAGCGGATATCGACGCCGTTGGCTTCGGCCAGTTTGCGCGCCGATGCATCGGCGCGGGCGTTGAAGCCGATAATGACGGCTTTCGAAGCAACCGCCAGGTTGACGTCCGACTCGCTGATGCCGCCGACGCCGGCGTGCACAACCTGTACCCGGACTTCGCTGGTGGACAATTTTTGCAAGGACTGCACCAACGCTTCTTGCGAACCTTGAACGTCGGTCTTGATGATCATCGGCAGGTTCTTGACCTCGCCTTCGGCCATCTGGTCGAACATGTTTTCCAGCTTCGCAGCTTGCTGTTTAGCCAGCTTGACGTCACGGTACTTGCCTTGACGGAATTGACCGATTTCACGCGCCTTGCGCTCATCCGCCATGACCATCACTTCTTCGCCGGCGACCGGCACTTCGGTCAGACCTTGAATTTCAACCGGGGTCGAAGGACCTGCTTCAGTGATCGATTTACCGTTTTCATCCAGCATGGCGCGAACCCGACCATAAGCCGAACCCGCCAATACCACGTCACCGCGTTTCAGGGTGCCGGACTGCACCAGAATCGTTGCCACCGGACCGCGACCCTTGTCGAGCTTGGCTTCCACCACCAGACCACGTGCAGGCGAGGCGACAGCTGCTTTCAGCTCCAGCACTTCGGCTTGCAGCAGGACTTGTTCCAGCAGGGAATCAATGCCCTCGCCGGTTTTGGCCGAGACTGGAACAAATGGCGATTCGCCACCGTATTCTTCAGGCACGACCTGCTCGGCGATCAACTCTTGCTTTACGCGATCGAGGTTGCTGCCAGGCTTGTCTATCTTGTTGATTGCAACCACCAGCGGCACGCCTGCTGCTTTCGCATGGGCAATCGCTTCCTTGGTTTGCGGCATCACGCCATCGTCGGCGGCAACCACCAGAATCACGATATCGGTCGCCTTGGCGCCGCGAGCACGCATTGCCGTAAAGGCTTCATGGCCCGGCGTGTCGAGGAAGGTGATCATGCCGCGCGGTGTTTGCACGTGATATGCACCGATATGCTGGGTAATTCCGCCAGCTTCACCGGATGCGACTTTGGCGCGACGGATGTAATCCAGCAACGAGGTCTTACCGTGGTCAACGTGACCCATGACGGTAACCACTGGTGCGCGCGGCAGCATTTCTGCATCCGCATGTTCGCCGCCGTCGATCAGCAATGCTTCAGGATCGTCCAGCTTGGCAGCATGTGCGGTGTGGCCCATTTCCTCGACCAGAATCATCGAAGTTTCCTGGTCCAGCACCTGGTTGATGGTGACCATCTGACCAAGTTTCATCAAATGCTTGATGACCTCGGATGCTTTCACCGACATTTTGTGCGCCAGTTCAGCAACGGTAATGGTTTCAGGAACGTAAATATCCTTGACCACTGCTTCGGTCGGCGCCTGGAAATTACTTTCGTGATCGTCGCTATGCGAGTTGCGACGCCCTTTCGGACCGCCGCGCCAGCCATCGCGGCCACCGCCGGTATTGCCGCGGGTCTTGATCCCGAGACCGCGTTTTTTGGCGGCATCTTCTTGCCAGGTCGACGACACATTGGCGGATTTGATCGACTTCTTGTCGACCACCACTTTTTTGTCGTCTTTTTTCTCGCCCGGTTTTTTGTCGGCAGGCTTGTGCAAAGTACCTTCTGCCGCCTTGGCAACAGGAGCGACCGGTTCAGGCGCTTTGATCACTTTGCGCGGCGCGCTCATCATCGCCTTGATTTGCGCAACTTCATCTTGCACGGCCTTGCGCGCACGCTCGGTGGCCGCAGCTTTTTCAGCAGCTTCCTTGGCGGCTTGTGCAACTTTTTGCTTGGCTTCCGCTTCGGCTAAACGTTTCTTTTCTTCGGCTGCAGGATCTTCCTGCTTGACCGGCGCAATCGGAGCCGGTGCTTCAGCGGCCGCTTTTTTGGCTTCGCTTTCAGCCTTCTTAGCGTCGCTTTCGGCTTTTTGCGCAGCTTTTGCCTGCGCTTCTTTCTCTGCTTCCAGCTTGGCCAGACGTTCTTGCTTTTCGCGCAGTTCGGCTTCTTGACGGGCAATCAACTCGGCCTGACGACGCGCTTCTTCAACGCGACGTGCCTGTTCTGCTTCGTCAATTACTGGTGCCGCAGGTGCGGATGGCTCTGCCGGCGGTGCTTCCGCCACTGGCTCATCGCGCTTGACGAAAGTACGCTTCTTGCGGACTTCGACCTGAATCGTGCGCGACTTGCCGGTAGCGTCGGCTTGCTTGATCTCGGTAGTTTCCTTGCGCGTCAGCGTGATCTTCTTTTTTTCGCTATCGGCAACCGCGCCATGCGAACGGCGCAGGTGTTCCAGCAGGCGATCCTTGTCTTCTTTCGACAAGATATCGTCAGTTGAATCCTTCTGGACGCCAGCCGAGCGCAGTTGTGTCAGCAGCAAATCCGCTGGCATCTTCAGCTCGGTGGCAAATTGGGCTACATTGTTACTCGCCATTCAGTCCTCTTTTTCTATGTGGCACGGCAGACGACATTCGAACCTTGCGGATCACTTGGCTTCCGCAATATTCCATGCTTTGGCCTGAAGGGCCTTGGCATGATCATCGTACTTGGCATCGATGAGTTTCATCTCATCATCGGTCACATCTTTAAACTCGTCTTCAATCAAATGACGTGCACGGTCAGTCGGCAAAGCCAGGATCGCGCCAAATTCGTCATAAGCCAATCCGGCAAACGCTTTCACTGTCTTGACGCCAGCCAAGCCCAATTTACCGGCGGTAACACGGTCTATGCCTTCAAAATTGACCAGCGCATCTTCCATGCCTTCCAGCCCCTCTTCCGACGCAATCGCCTCAGTCACCAGTGCATCGCGAGCGCGGTTGCGCAGCTCGTTGACGGTTTCTTCATCGAATGAATCGATTTCCAGCATTTCGGTAATCGGCACATAGGCGATTTCTTCCAGGCTGGCAAAACCTTCTTCCACCAGAATGTCGGCGACTTCCTGATCGACATCCAGTTTTTTCATGAACAGCGCACGTGTAGCGGCGGTTTCGACGGCAGATTTATCGGCCGATTCTTCCGCTGTCATGATATTGATCTGCCAGCTGGTCAATTCAGCCGCCAGGCGCACGTTCTGACCGCCGCGGCCGATAGCGATGGCCAGATTTTCTTCGTCAACCACGACGTCCATCGCGTGCTTTTCTTCATCGACCATGATCGACGACACGTTGGCCGGAGCCAGCGCACCGATCACGAACTGCGCCGGATCTTCGGACCACAACACGATGTCGACGCGTTCGCCGCCCAGTTCGCCGGTGACCGCTTGTACCCGCGAACCGCGCATGCCGACACAGGTACCGATCGGGTCGATCCGCTTGTCGCTCGTGAACACCGCGATCTTGGCGCGCACGCCAGGGTCGCGCGCCGCCGACTTGATTTCCAGCGAACCTTGCTCGATCTCCGGCACTTCGAGTTCAAACAGCTTCATGATGAATTCCGGCGCAGTACGCGACAGAACCACTTGCGGACCGCGTGCGTTGCGGTCGATACGCAGGATGAAAGCGCGAACCCGGTCGCCGATACGCAGGTTTTCCTTTGGGATCATTTGATCGCGCGGCAACCGCGCTTCGATCTTGCCGGACTCGACAATCGCATCGCCCCGCTCCATCCGCTTGATGGTGCCGGTTACCAGCGAGTCGCCGCGCTCCAGGAAGTCAGCCAGGATCTGTTCGCGCTCAGCGTCGCGGATCCGTTGCAGAACAACTTGCTTGGTGTCCTGGGCAAAACGACGGCCGAAGTCCACCGATTCAATCGGCTCTTCAATATGATCGTCGACTTCGACGCCATCAACCTGTTCCAATGCTTCAAACAGCAAAATTTCCTGATCGGGCAATTGCAGGCCAGCCTCGTCCGGCACTACATGCCAGCGACGGAAAGACTCAAACTCGCCGGTCTCACGATCAATCGTGACGCGGATATCGACGTCACCGTCATAGCGTTTCTTGGTTGCCTGTGCAAGTGCATGCTCGAGCGCACCGAACACCACATCTCGATCGACGTTTTTTTCATGCGCGAGCGCATCGACCAACAATAAAATTTCGCGACTCATGCTTTGCGACTCCTAAAATTCACTTGCGGCACCAAGTGTGCCTTGTCTACATCAGCGAGTGTAAACTCCAACACTGCCGACCCATCATTTGTTTCAAATTCAATTTTCAAATTATCGCCGTCCGGCTCTCCCAACACACCCTGAAATGATTTCCGATGTGCGGTGCCAGGCATTGCAATACGCAATTTGACAATTGCTTCCTTGCCGGCGAAACGCACATAATCAGCCAGCTTTTTCAACGGGCGATCAAGGCCGGGCGACGATACTTCCAAACGTTCATACACAACGTTTTCCACTGTCAGCACATGCAGCAGTTGATGCGTCACTTTTTCGCAATCTTCTACCGTGATCTGACCTTGCTCGGCATTCTCCGATGCAAAATCAATGTATACGCGCAACAAGCCACGCGCGGCCTTTTCAAATTCGACCAGCTCGTAACCCATGCCAACCACGGTTGTTTCAATTAGCTCCAGCAACTGCAAAGCGACTCCTCAATAAGTACCAACACATCACAAATCCAGTGAATCAACCATCTGAAAATGTTTAGCAAAAAAAAAATGGGCATCTGCCCATCTTCTTATCGCCTGTCATTTAAAGCAGTTTCCACAAGATCGGCCGTGAAATGACTTCTGTTAACTTGTAAATTATAAACGATTAGGCTATGTACCGCAATGCAGGAAGTTTGCATTTGTTTGCAATGGTCAATTCCAGAATAGCAAATTGACCATTTTCACAACACAATTTCCATCCAAACCCTGTGCGACCTTATCCGACGTACGAAAAATTTAATTGACCGGAATCAAAACGAACGACGACTTAGTGGTCGGCACAGCAAATCCTGAACTTCTCTTAACCTCTGGTACGGCGACGTGTCTGTCCCTGGCCGCCATACTGACCGGTAACAGCGGTCTTACCCGAGCCTGGACGCGCCGGGCGGGCGTAGCCGCTACCGCCACCATTGCGCCGTTGTTGCCCCGCATCTGGAAAACCCAAAGCGGTTTGCAGCGGATCAGGCTGACGACTGCGTGCAGGCCCTTGCGGACGACCTTGAGCGCCCCGCCCCTGATTCGGGCGCGACTGACCAAAGCCCTGCCCTTGACCATAGCCGGCACCCGGGCCCTGTTGGAAACTGCTATTGCCACGATTGCCGCTCGACTGACGATCTTTATTTTCACTACGCCCCTTATTGCCAGCGCTCGGAGCTGCCGGCTTATCCATACCGTAGGCAGTCATCATGTCGCGCACCGCGTTTTCGTCGAGCTCCTCCCAACGACCACGTTTCAGACCGCGCGGCAAAGTCATCGCCCCATAGCGCGTACGAATCAGACGCGACACCGTCAGGCCGATAGCTTCAAACATGCGACGCACCTCGCGGTTACGTCCTTCACCGATGGTCACGCGATACCATTTGTTAATGCCTTCACCACCACCATCGGCAATTTTGGAAAACTGCGCCATACCGTCCTCGAGCTCAACGCCGGCCAATAATTTCTGCCGCATGCCTTGCTCTAATTCACCCAGCGTACGCACCGCATACTCACGATCGATACCGTAGCGCGGGTGCATCAGGCGATTAGCGAGATCACCCGAGGTCGTAAACAACAACAACCCTTCCGTATTGAAGTCGAGACGTCCGATCGCCAGCCATTTGGCCGCTTTCATGTTCGGCAAGCGGTCAAACACCGACGGCCGCCCACCCGGGTCATTGTGACTGACGATTTCGCCGGCCGGCTTGTGATAGACCAGCACGCGTGGCGGCCGCTTGGTCACTTTGCGTTGCAGTAATTTCCCGTTGATGCGTACTTGATCGGTTGGCAATATGCGTTGACCGATATGCGCCGGCTCGCCATTGACCGAAACCCGGCCGGCGATAATCAACTCTTCCATGTCGCGCCGAGAACCCAGGCCGACATCCGCCAACACCTTGTGCAGCTTTGGTGCATCATCGTCGGCTGTCAGATCTCGCCGCACACTCTTTTGCTGGCCTTGACGACCACGACCACTAGCATCGTCTTCAGCCGTCACCAGATTATCGAAATCTTCAGAAGTGACGAATGAAAACACTTCATCCGCATTGCCAGTGCGCGGCTTGGATTGCGCGCCTTTTTGATTCGGCTTGGCGTGCTGACCTTGCGGCTTTTTACCTTTTTGCTGACGGTCACGCGAAGTGCGCTCGCCGCTGCGCTCATTGCGTTCGCCACGCTCGTTGCGCGGCTCATTCGCCACGACAGTGGCAGCGCTTTCGCTATCCAGCGCGGCCTGACCTTCAGTTGCGACATCAGCAACTGCATGAGTCGGCGCCGACGCTTCCTGTGCTCGCTGTGCAGCGCGGTTGCTGCGCAATGCGCGCGGACCGCGCACACCACGCTTGATTGGCTTATCCCTGACAGGGCTGTCCGAAGACAATGCATCGGTCACAGGCATTACTGTCACTTCAGCACTTTCGACACTGACTACCGGGGCCGCTTGAACCTTTTTCGATGCTTTTTTAGCTGGAACCACAAGCTCGGATACCGGACCGGCATCAGCCGCCCCAGCCGGGATAGCTTCTGCCACAGCAACGGCTTTCTTGCGCGGCGCGCGACGAGCAGGTTTGCTTGCCTCTACCGATTCCGCAGGCGATTCTGCATCGCCGACAGGCGCATCCGCCACTACCGGCGCAACTTTTCGCGCTCTCGGCTTTTTAGCGGGTTTCGACTCGATTGCAGCTGCCGCGACAGCGTCGTCAACCGGTGCATCATTGGAACTAGATGGATTCATTATTCAGGTGTTGGTTATGCCGACCTGGCGTGGCATCATCAGCTGATTCGGACGCAGGGTCGTTAGTGTGGACTTCATTCGGTGCAACTGGTGCTACAACAGGTTGAGCAACTTCCGCCCCAACCACTTCCATCGCATGTTCTGTAATTACTTCTGGTGCTTCCATTGCCTCTTTGGCCGCCAGCCCGGTTCCTGACTCGGCCACATCCGTGGCGTCAATGCTTGCTTCCAGCGCCTGCAATTCAAGCAGGACGCCCTCTTGCATGTCATTCTTGACCACTTGCTGCAAAGGCGGTAACTGATCTAGCGAAGTCAGACCAAGATCATCTAAAAATTGCTTGGTAGTAGCAAGCAGGGCTGGCCGCCCCGGCACATCACGGTGCCCGATAGCATCAATCCAGCCACGCTCTTCGAGCATTTTTATGGTCTGTGAATTGACCGCTACGCCTCGAATCTCCTCGATATCGCCGCGTGTCACCGGCTGACGATAGGCAATGATGGCCAAGGTTTCGAGTGTCGCACGCGAGTATTTTGGCGGCTTTTCCGGATTCAAGCGCTCCAGATAAATCTTCATCTCGGGACGGCTCTGAAAGCGCCAGCCAGTCGACAAACTCACGACCTCAATGCCTTTATCCGACCAATCGTTGCGCAATTCCATCAGCATCAGCTTGATTGTGTCCGCATTGACCACTTCGCCATCTATGCCATTTGCATCGTAGAGCTTTTTCAAGTCATTGACTGACAATGGCTCATGAGCGCATAGCAATGCGGTTTCGAGGACTTTCTTGGCCTCAACAATATTCATGTACAACTCTTGGGCGACGGATTTATTAAAATTGTATTAAAAATTCGCAGAGACTATGCTCAACGACAGGCATCCGTAATGCGCTTGATACCTGGTTAAAAGCTAGCCGTTGAACTGCTATCCGGCGCCCGTTTGAGGAGGTTTAATGAGGGGCGGGGACATATGACTGGACATGGGGTGGAATTTACACTTCCCGCACGCCGCGCCACTCTTCATTTTTGATTTACCCGGGATTGCTACAACCGATCCGGTTATTTTTCAAAATGTACTGCCAGAGAGTGTAACACAAAGCTTTTCTGGAAAGTGCCCATCTTGGACAGATGTTGCTTATCTGGCGATATTGGCTGATCGCTGCGGTCTGATACTGGCTGCTTCGTAGAAACAGCCGGCAATGCACAACGACCGGTAAATTCATTAGCTACCGCGATAAGTCGAATACGACCACGGCGACACCACCAATGGCACGTGATAATTTTGGTCGGCATCTGCAATGCCGAATGCCAGCGTAACGCGATCGACAAACCGCGGCGCCGGCAAATCGACGCCTTGAGCAGCGAAGTAATCACCGGCCGAGAACACCAGTTCGTACTGGCCGACCCGCATCTCTCCACCTTGCAGCAAAGGCACATCGACCCGGCCGTCCTGATTGGTGACGGCATTCTTCAATAAAGTCTTGTTATTACCATTGACCGCATATAGTGCGATTTCGACGCCGGCACCCGGCTTGCCTTGCGTAATATCCAGCACGTGCGTGCTTAACTTCCCCATGATTTTCCCTATATCGGCAAGTTGAAAACGAGTATCTGTCAAATGATATACCGCAGTAAGCGAGTCAATATACTATCCGCCATATATTAATCATGGCTCCGGCGCACACCATGCAAGACGCGCTGAAAGCTGCATGCCACAGCGATTTTTCACATTCAGGCGGAGAACAACAATGACCATGCATAACATCTATCCGCGCGACCTGGTCGGCTACGGCCGTACCCCGCCGCACCCACAATGGCCTAACCGCGCGCGTATCGCATTGCAGTTCGTGCTCAACTATGAAGAAGGCAGCGAGAACTGCGTGCTCGACGGCGATGCCGGCTCGGAAACCTTCCTCTCTGAAATCGTCGGCGCCCAGAGTTTTGCAGCGCGTCACATGAGCATGGAGTCCTTATACGAATACGGTTCGCGTGCCGGTCTATGGCGCGTATTGCGGATGTTTGAAGAGCGTCGCCTGCCGCTGACCATCTTCGGCGTGGCGCGCGCGCTGCAACGCAATCCGGAGGCGACCGCCGCCTTTCAGCAACTGGGGCATGAAATTGCTTGCCATGGCTTGCGCTGGATCAGTTACCAGAACATTGATGAGGCCACCGAACGCGCGCACATGGCAGAAGCCGTCAGCATCATCAAGGAAATGACCGGCAGCGCACCGCTCGGCTGGTATACCGGCCGTGATTCGCCGAATACCCGCAAACTGGTGGTCGAGCATGGCGGCTTCCGCTACGACGCCGACCATTACGGCGATGACCTGCCGTTCTGGGAACAAGTCACGATCAACGACGCCAATGGCGAATTTCTGGTCAAGCCGCAATTGATCGTGCCTTATACGCTAGACACCAACGACATGCGTTTCGCGGCGCTGCAGGGCTTCAATTCCGGTACCCAGTTTTTCGATTATCTGAAAGACGCCTTCGACGTCCTGTACCGCGAAGGCGATCCACATGGCTTGAACCAGCCGAAAATGCTTTCAATCGGCTTGCATTGCCGCTTGGTCGGCCGGCCAGGACGCGCTGCGGCTTTGGCACGCTTCCTGGATTATGTGCAGGCGCATGGCCAGGTATGGATTGCCCGGCGCATCGACATCGCCGATCACTGGTGCGCCACGCATCCGTTTTCTGCATAATATGGCCCGTCCGCAACATTGCAATTTTTCTCACCCGCCGTGGCGGTTCCACGGATCGCAATAGCAGTGCAATTGTCGTCAGCAGTCGCAGTTAGAAATATACAAACAAGAACGTATATCAACTCAGGAGGCGGGATGCAAGCAACGCGCAGCAAACTAAAAAAGTTACACGTAGCGGCAGTACTTGGCGGAGCAATGGCTCTGCCGGCAATGGCACAAACCACGGTCAAGGTCAGCGGCCTGGTCGATACTTACGTGGGTTCCCTGAAATACAGCGGCGACTCGGGACGCACCAGCGTCGTCGACGGCGGCGGCCTGACCACTTCATGGATAGGCTTTACCGGCTCGGAAGATCTCGGCAACGGCCTGAAAGCCAACTTCAAGCTGACCTCGTTTTTCCGCTCCAACACCGGCGCCACCGGCCGCTTCGACGGCAACGAAACCATGTTCTCGCGCGATGCCAACGTCGGCCTGTCCGGTAATTTCGGGACCGTGTCGCTGGGTCGCGATCTGGCGCCCAACTTCCTGCCATCGATTCTGTTCAATCCTTTCGGCGACTCGTTCAAATTATCGCCATTGATCCTGCACATGGATGTGCCATGGTTCAATGCCTCCGGCTGGACCAATTCGGTCGCGGGCGACACCGGCTGGAGCAACGAGATCATTTATACGACGCCCGACTTCGCCGGCCTGAAAGCCAACCTGCATTACCAGTTCGGCGAGCAAGCGGGCAACACTGGCAGAAACAATATCGGCGCCAACGTATTGTATTTCCACGGTCCGCTGGCATTGACCGCGTACTACCAGCGCGTCAAGGTCAACAATCCACTGGAACAATCACCTGGCAATGTGCAACCGGCGACCAATATTCCGCTGCCTGGCGCGCAGTTTGCCGCGCGCCAGTCGGCCTGGTTCGTCGGCGGCAGCTACGATCTGACAGTGGCGAAATTGTTTGCCACCTATGATCAAACCACCCACGACATCGACCTGAAAGACAAGACGCTCCAGCTCGGCACCAGCATCCCGCTTGGCTCTGGCGCCATTCTGGCATCGTGGGCCAACACCAAACGCCAGGGTGCTGCGATCGGTGCAACGCTCAAGCGCAATACGGCATCGCTGGGCTATGACTACAACGCCTCGAAGCGCACCGATCTGTACGCGGTCTACATGTACGACAAGATCACCGATCAATCCACCGGCAGCAGCGTCGCCTTGGGGATCCGCCATCGCTTCTGATATAGCTTGAGGCAAAAAAAAAGAGTCACTATGCGTGACTCTTTTTTACGTCGACCTGGTTTCAATCAAGCGAACTTGCCAATCTCCTTCTCCACCGCGGCCCGCACCGAACCGCTAACGACGAACGACTGCGCCATCACGATATCGTCGTGGAACCAGCGATCGCCTTCCAGGCAAGCCGGGATCTGGCGACGGATTTCCTGATACGCGGCTTGCGTGCCCTGTCCCAGCACAAAACCTAGCAGCAGATTCTCGGTCATCGTCAGCGCCTGCGCCGCCAGCAGCATTTCGACGCCGATAATGTATTGGGTGTTGGCGACCACGGTCGCGGCCTTGCGTGCACACCAGGTCGAATTGGAGACATGGTCTTCGCTATTGCCCTTGGCTGGAATACTGTCGACGCTGCCCGGCATGCACAAGGTGCGGTTTTCCATCACCAGCGAGCTCAGCGAACATTGCACCACCGGATAGCCGGTGTTGACGCCGCGTACGCCGCTCATCAAATTGCGCGGCAAACCCCACGACAAGGTGGGATCGATCAGGCGCGCAACGCGCCGCTCGCAGATGCTACCCAGATCGGTGATCGCCATCGCCAGCAAATCCATCGCCTGCGCCAGGTATTGGCCGTGGAAATTACCGCCGGAAATGATTTCGAAACCGCCCTCCTCCTTATCGAAGATCAGGGGATTATCGGTAGCGGAATTGATTTCCTTGTCGACGATGTTGTCGATGTAATCCAGTGCATCGAATACCGGGCCATATACCTGCGGCGCGCAGCGCAGCGAATACACATCCTGAATCCTGGCGGTGTAAGGAATATCGGTGCGACGCAGTTCTTCCGGTAGCTGCACCGCCCGTGCCGCGTGCGTGGTGCGGGTCGATCCCGACAATAATTTGCGAATGATGGCGGCGGTCTTGATCTGCCCCGGATGCGGCCGCGCCTGTTGAATACGTGGATCGAAAGCCGCCATTTCGGCGCGCATCGCTTCCAGCGTCAGCCCCAGCGACAGGCAGGCATCGCTCAATAGATTTCGGGCATCGTGCGCGACCAGCACCGCCACCGCCAGCGACGCCGTGCAACCATTGATCAGGGCCGATGCATCCTTGGCTTTCAAATCGAATTTGACCGGCCCAAGGCCGGCTTTGGCAATCGCTGCAGGCGCACTCATGCGCTGCCCCTGGTACATCACCTCGGCTTCGTCGAAACCGGCAATTGCCGCTGCCAGATATGACAGCGGCGCCAAATCGCCGGAGGCGCCAACCGACCCTTTTTGCGGCATGATCGGGTGAATCCCGGCGTTCAGGAAAGCCAGCAGCCGATCGACTACTTCGACCCGCGGCGCAGAATAATTGCTGGCGAAGGCGTTGGCACGCAGCAGCATGGTGGCGCGGCTGACTTCTTCCGAAAACGGCTCGCCGATACCGGCGCAATGGGCCTTGATCAACTGGGTCTGGAACAGCTCGATGTGCTCAACCTTGATGCGGGTGTCCTTCAGCAAACCGACGCCGGTATTGAAGCTGTACATCATCGGCGCTTCATCGTGCATCCAGGTCGCCTCGATATAGTCGCGACTACGCTTCAGCGCCTCGCGCGAGGACTCGGCCAGATTGACGCTTAAATGCGGGGCGCGAGCGACCGCTATGACTTGCTGCGCAGTCAGGTTGAAGCCGTCGATGGTGATGGTGTGCGACATAGGAACTCCTGTTATACCTTTTAAATTTGATGATCAGAGACCGGCAAGAAGCCGCCCCCAGCGCCCGATCGCTCTGGCCCGCTGTGTGCTTACATTGCGCCAGCCTCGTACCAGGCACCAATTGCCGCCCGCTCATCGTCGGTGATGTGCGTCAAATTACCGATCGGCATGGCCTTCAGTTGTACCGCCTGCTGGTAAATCTTGGCCGCATGCTGGCGCACCAGTTCCGGTGTTTGCAACATCACTCCGGCCGGCGCGGTCGCAAACCCGGGCTGGGTCGGTTGAGCCGAGTGGCAGGTGGCGCAACGTTGCGCAATGATGCGTTGCACGCGTGAAAAGTCTGCTGCCGGCGCGGCAGCCACGTTTATCGCGGCAGTACCGGCAGGCGCCGCGTCGACGGTCGGCGCTACGGCTACTGCCGTCGGCGTCGCTACCGGGCGCGGCGCAATCGCCACCGCCACCGCCAGCAGCAACGCGACACCGGCGGCCGGAAAACCGAGCGATACGCGACCGGCATGGCGCAGATTGAAGAAATGGCGAATCAATGCACCGGCGGCAATGATGGCAGCCAGAATCAACCAGCCGTAGGGATGGCTATAAGTCATCGCGTAGTGGTTGCTGATCATGATGAACAACACCGGCAACGTGAAGTAGTTGTTGTGAACGCTGCGTTGCTTGGCCTTCTTGCCGTATATCGGATCGGGCGATTTTCCCTGCCGCATCGCTTCCACCAGCTTGCGCTGACCGGGAATAATCACCATCAATACGTTACCGACCATCATCGTGCCTATCATTGCGCCGACATGAATGTAAGCGGCACGCCCGCTCAGCAAATGGCTCAGCACATAAGCGGCGGCGACAATGAACAGATACATCACGATGCCGAGCAAACCGTCGCGCTTGCCCAGCGGCGAACGGCACAGCAGGTCGTACACTGTCCAGCCGACCACCAGCGTCCCCAGACCAACCCCAATCGCTTGCCACGAACTCAGATCGGCCACGTCCTTGTTGATCATCATCGCCGAGGCATTGAAGTAATACACGATGAATAGCATCGCAAAGCCCGACAGCCAAGTGGCGTAGGCTTCCCATTTGAACCAATGCAGTTCTTCCGGCAATTCGGCCGGCGCCACCAGGTATTTTTGCGGGTTGTAAAAGCCGCCTCCGTGGACTGCCCAGAGTTCGCCGGCGACGCCTTTTTTAGCCAGGTCGGAGCCAGGCTTTGGCGGTCGGATCGAGTTATCCAGCCAGACGAAATAAAATGACGCGCCGATCCACGCAATACCTGTGATCAGGTGGAGCCAGCGCACCAGCAGATTGAGCCATTCGAGCCCATACGAAACCAACATTGCATCCATGTCTTCCCCACGTTTATCGCTCGTTTGCCACCGCGGGCTCTGCAAACGAGAGAGGGACACCCCCTCATAATCTAGCCGCGAACTTTTTAACCAACAGCTCCGCTGCGACCATATATATTCCAGCGCGCTTGCTATGGTAATCCCCTAGGAGTCTATCGGCCTTAGGGAACCGGCTGCAAAAACGCCTGAGCGGTCCATATTTCACCGATATTTTTTTCAATAGTCCCGCTATTGGAAAAAATATCCGCAAAATCTGTCCTCGCTCAGCCATTTTTTCGCTCCGATTCCCTAAGGCCGACAGACTCCTGGCAAATTCACCATTCAAAACGCGTCAGATTTACGCAAGATAAACGCGCTGGAGTCTTAAAACATGGAATTTTCAGTATATTTGACATACGTATATTGATATAACAAAATGAATTCCGGCGATTCCAAATAAAGGGCACCTCGACAAACCGTAGCGAGCGCTTCAAGGTCGGGGCGAGAAGCGCAGTAGGTTTTTCGAGGCGCCCAAAAATCAATCGGAGACAACATGGCAAAGCTGCCGGACCACCTGGATCTGCACCTGATACGCATCTTGTATCTGCTGCTGTGCGAAAAGAATGTGTCGCGCGTGGCGCTCAAACTGAATCAGCCGCAACCTTCGATTTCGGCATCGCTGCGCAAATTGCGCGAACTGACCGGCGATCCGCTATTGGTGCGCGGGGCCAGGGGCATGGTGCCGACCCAGCATGGAGAAAGCCTGTTGAAGCCAGCCAAGCGGATTCTGGAAGAAACAGAGCGTCTGTTCGTGCAAAAGACCGCTTTCGTGCCGCAGGCCGAAGCGCGCACCTTCCATATCGCCGCCCCGGATTACATGAATACGCCATTCTTCCTGGAAGTGGTCGCCCGTCTGCGGCGCGAATCGCCGAAAAGCCGCATCGTGATCCACGCGCTGGGACCCGCCACCGATTACGTCAGATTGCTGTCCGACGGCGATCTCGATCTCGTGATTGCCAACTGGGATGAGCCGCCGCCGCATCTGCACCTGTCCAAACTGTTCGACGATCCCATCGTCTGCCTGATGCGCGCCGACAGCGCCTATGCCAAACGCACCGGCCCCGATCAGATGACGGTGGAAGATTACTTGTCGCTGCCGCACGTGGCGCCGTGGCAGGTACTGCCCGGCTATCACGGCATCATCGATTCCTACCTCGACAGCCAGAACCTGAACCGCAACGTGGTGGTCGAATCGGCTTACTTCGGCATGCTGCCCTACATGGTGGCGCAAACCGACCTGGTGCTGACCACCGGCCGCCAGTTCGCGCGCTTTTATGAAAAAACGCTGCCGCTAAAAAGCTTCATCCTGCCGATCAAATTCCCGCCGATGCGCTTTTATCAGCTCTGGCATGAAAGAGTGCATCAGGCGACCGAGCACAAATGGCTGCGCGAACAAATCGGCATCGCTGCAAAATCGATGATTACCGAGTAGAAACGAAATTGCAGCTCGTGCCCAACATATATCCAAATTCATAAATCAACTATCAGTCATCGTATATACCTCGACCGACCGGGCACTATAGTATCGGATGCCACAAGCCCCCCAAGCGGCTTTCGATTACAACTAAAAAATCCCATCCCGAGGAGACGCACGATGACTGCCACGATAGACCCGGTCGATGAAAAGCTGCCGATAACCCGGCTCACCGCACTCGGCATGCAGCATGTGCTGGTGATGTATGCCGGCGCCATTGCCGTACCGCTGATCATAGGCGGTGCCCTCCAGCTGCCGAAAAGCGATATCGCTTTCCTGATCAGTGCAGACTTGTTTTGCTGCGGTCTGGTGACCTTGATTCAAAGCCTGGGCATCTGGAAATTCGGCATCAGGATGCCGGTGATGATGGGCGTCACGTTTGCCGCCGTCGGCCCGATGGTGGCGATGGCCGGCAATCCGCAGCTGACCATCGTGCATATCTACGGGGCGGTGATTTGCGCCGGCCTGTTCTGCGTCCTGGCGTCACCCTACATGAGCCGCATGATGCGCTACTTCCCGCCGGTCGTTACCGGCACCGTGATTACCGTGATCGGGATTTCCTTGATGGGCGTCGGCATCAACTGGGCAGCGGGCGGCCAACCGGTGATCGGGACCCTGGTCGACGGCGTGTTTACCAAGATACCGAATCCCGATTACGGCGCCCCGACCAGTCTTGGCATCGCCCTGATCGTGCTGATATCCATCCTGCTGATCACCAAATACGTCAAAGGTTTTATCGCCAACATCTCGGTGCTGATGGGCATGATCATCGGCTTCATCATTGCGTTGGCAATGGGCAAAATCAGCTTCTACGGCCTGGGCGATGCGGAATGGTTTTCCTTCATCCGGCCGTTCCACTACGGCTGGCCGAAATTCGACCTGGGCTCGATTGTCAGCATGTGCCTGGTGATGGTGGTGACGATGATCGAATCGACCGGGATGTTCATCGCGCTAGGTGAAATCGTCGGCAAAAAAGTGGATGACAAGACGCTCGCGCGCGGTCTGCGGGTCGACGGCCTGGGCAGCATCATCGGCGGCGTATTCAATACTTTCCCATATACCTCTTTCTCGCAAAACGTCGGTCTGGTGAGCGTCACCGGCGTCCGCAGCCGCTATGTGTGCGCCGCGGCCGGCGTGATCCTGATGATGTTCGGCCTGTTCCCGAAGATGGCCCACGTCGCCGCATCTATCCCCCAATTCGTCCTCGGCGGCGCCGGCATTGTGATGTTCGGGATGGTGGCGGCAACCGGCATCAAGATTCTGTCGACCGTCGAGTTCAACCGTAACCGCAACAATCTGTTCATCGTCGCCGTCAGTTTTGGCGCCGGCATGATTCCATTGGTAGCCCCAAGTTTTTTCGACAAAATGCCTGCATTCCTGTCCACCATCCTGCACAGCGGCATCTTGCTTGCATCCACCATGGCGGTACTGTTGAATCTGTTCTTCAACGGCCAGGGTTCCAGGGAAGATGTACGCTCCCATGCATTGGCAGCGGCACAAAGTTCGGATCATTAGGGCACCTCGAAAAACCTACTGCGCGGCTCAATCTCGAGGCTGCGATGCTCGCCGTACCTTCGTACGGGTGCAGATGTTGCAACATCGTCGCCCCGACCTTGAACCGCTCGCTACGGTTTTCCGAGGTGCCCATTAACAACCAGCAACGCGGGTCCCACCCGTGAAGATTTAACCATGAGGAGCAGGCGGGTGGGACCCGCCGACGATGCACATGACCACGCTGGAACATTTGAACAGCTGCGATACGCAGACTTTCGTCGCCGCACTGCACGGCATTTATGAACACTCGCCGTGGATCCCCGAGCGGGCCGCGGCGCAGCGCCCTTTTGCGACGATCACCGCGCTAAAACTGGCGATGCAGCAGGTCGTCAGCAGCGCCGGCATAGAGCAGCAACTGGGCTTGATCCGGGCCCACCCGGAACTGGCCGGCAAGGCCGCCATCGCCGGCGAGCTGACGGCCGAATCCACCGGCGAGCAAGCCAAGGCCGGGCTCAACAATTGCAGCCCGGAAGAATTCGCCGCGCTGCAAACGCTGAACGCCGATTACAACAGCAAATTCGGTTTCCCGTTCATCCTCGCCGTCAAAGGCGCCGACGGCCAAGGGCTGTCGCGGCAGGCGATCATCGCCACCTTTACCCGCCGCCTTAAGAATCAGCTGGACGACGAACTGGCCGAAGCGCTGCGCCAGATTGGCCGCATCGCCGAAATGCGCATCAACGACCTGCTCGGCCACAGCCCGCAACTCGGCAACAGCATCATGCGCTGGGCCGAACAGATCGGGGCCTGGAGCGATGACGACAACGGCCTCACCTGCGCCTACATGACGGCAGCCCATACCCGCACCGCGGCGCAGATAGCCAGCTGGATGCGCGAAGCCGGCATGCAGGTGGAAATCGATGCAGCCGGTAACGTCGTCGGCCGCTATCTATCCGATCATCCGCAAGCAAAGACACTGATGACCGGTTCGCATTACGACACGGTGCGCAACGGCGGCAAATACGATGGCCGCGAAGGCATCCTGCTGCCCATCGCCATCGTCCAACATCTCCATCAACGCGGCGAAAAACTGCCCTTCCATCTCGAAATCATCGGCTTTTCGGAAGAGGAAGGAGTCCGCTTCAAGAGCACTTTCCTCGGCAGCAATGCCGTCATCGGCCAGTTCGACCTGGACTTGCTCAATAACACCGACCGCGATGGCATCACCATGCGCGAAGCGCTGCAAAGCGCCGGTCACGACGTCGCCGCCATCCCTGCGATTGCCCGCAATCCGGCCGATCTGCTGGGCTACGTTGAAGTCCATATCGAACAAGGTCCGGTCTTGTTGCAACGCGACCTGCCGGCCGGCATCGTCACTTCGATCGCCGGCAGTTGCCGTTACATGGTGCAGTTGAAAGGCGTGGCCAGCCACTCCGGCACCACGCCGATGGCGATGCGCAAGGACGCCGCCGTTGCCGCCGCCGAGATCCTGCTGTATGTCGAACAGCGCTGCGCGCAGGATCAACGCGCATCGCTGGTCGGCACCGTCGGCCAGCTGCAAGTGCCGAACGGCTCGACCAATGTGATCCCCGGCGCCTGCATTTTCTCGCTCGATATCCGTGCTGCCGACGATGCCGTGCGCGATGCGGCGGTGTTCGATGTCCTGCAACACATCGAATCCGTTTGCCAACGCCGCTGTATCGAAGCCAGCGTCGAAAAAATGGTCTCGGCGCCGGCCGCGCCGTGCGCGCCGTGGCTGATGGAGCAATTGGCGGCAGCCGCCGAACGGGCCGGCGTCCAGCCTTTCAAACTCACATCCGGCGCCGGTCACGATGCGATGACCATCGCCAAAATAACCGATGTCGCGATGCTGTTCACGCGTTGCGGCAACGGCGGCATCAGCCACAATCCATTGGAAACAATGACTGCCGACGATGCCGAAGTATCCGCGCAAATCTTGCTGGATTTCCTGCGCCACTTCACGCCAAAATCTTGAACCAGCGTATTCATATCCACTGCAATGTCTAAAACCTTACTAATAAAAAATGCTCGCATCCTGGTCACGATGGACGACGCCCGCCGCGAAATCGCCGGCGGTGCGATCTTCATCCGCAACAACGTGGTCGAACAGGTCGGCAACACGGCCGACCTGCCGCCAACCGCCGACGAAGTGATCGACGCCGGCAATCATGTGGTCATCCCCGGCCTGGTCAACACTCACCACCACATGTACCAAAGCCTGACAAGGGTGATCCCGGCTGCGCAAAACGGCGAGCTGTTCAACTGGCTCAACAATCTGTATCCGATCTGGGCCAACCTGACGCCGGAGATGATCCAGGTCTCGACCCTGACCGCGATGGCGGAGCTGATCATGTCCGGCTGCACCACCAGCAGCGATCATCTCTACATCTACCCGAACGGCTGCAAGCTCGATCACAGCATCGAAGCCGCGCAACAAATCGGCATGCGTTTCCATGCCGCGCGCGGCTCCATGAGTGTCGGGCAATCCAAGGGCGGCCTGCCGCCCGATAGGGTGGTCGAAGACGAAAAAGCGATCCTGAAAGACACCCAGCGCCTGATCGAGACCTACCACGACGCCAGCCGCCATGCGATGCAACGGATCGTGGTCGCGCCCTGCTCGCCGTTTTCAGTGTCGCGCGATTTGATGCGCGAGGCGGCCGGCATGGCCCGTCATCACGGCGTTTCGCTGCACACACACCTGGCGGAAAACGCCAACGACATCGCCTACAGCCGCGAGAAATTCAACATGACGCCGGCCGAATATGCGGAAGACTGCGGCTGGGTCGGCCACGATGTCTGGCACGCCCACTGCGTTCAGCTGGACGACGACGGCATTTATATGTTCGCCCGCACCGGCACCGGCATCGCGCACTGCCCTTGCTCCAATATGCGGCTGGCCTCCGGCATCGCGCCGATCCGCAAGATGGTCGACGCCGGCGTCGCGGTCGGCATCGGCGTCGACGGCTCGGCGTCCAACGACGGCGCCCACATGCTGGGCGAAGTCAGGCAAGCGATGTTGCTGCAACGGGTCGGCTTCGGACCGGATGCGATGACGGCGCGACAGGCGCTGGAACTCGCCACGCTGGGCGGCGCCAAGGTCTTGAATCGCGACGACATCGGCGCCTTGAAGCCGGGCATGTCGGCCGACCTGGTGCTGTTCGACCTGAACCGGCTCGGCTTCGCCGGCGGCTGGCACGACCCGGTCGCGGCGCTGGTGTTCTGCACGCCGTCGGATGTCGCCTACAGCATCATCAACGGCCGGGTGGTGGTGCGCGACGGCCAGTTCACCACGGTCGATCTGGGCAATGTGCTGGAACGCCACAATCGGCTGGCATTGGCGCTGGCGGAAGCTGCACGCTAAAGTCGTCTGCCAGTCTCCTAAGCCTCGGCCGTTTCAGCCTGCGTATGCGAATGCGGCCGCAGTGCGCTCGGGACGCCGCGCCGGGCCAGCCCGCCCGACTCCAGCCAGCGGCGGGTTTCCGCCGCTGCCCGGTCGATCAGCAGGCCGCACTGGCTGTAGTCGTACGGCGACACATCCAGCGGACAAAGCGGCGTCACCACCGCGATCTCGGCATGCGATGCCCAGCGCTCCAGATCGGTCACCAATTGCCGCGCCACCAGCAGGTTGAGGGCGCGCATGGCGTGCTCCAGCGCCCCTCTCGGCTCGCGTCGCTCGGCACAGGTATACCCGGTGCTGAGCACGATCACGCGCGCCGCACCCAGCCGGATCGCGGTCGAGATCGGCGTATTGTTGGCGACGCCGCCGTCGATCAGCAGATTGCCGGCCACCGTCACCGGCGGAAACACGCCAGGGATGGCAGTACTAGCCAACACCGCATCGACTGCCGGTCCGGAGGAAAGGACGACCTCGTTGCCGCTATGCATATCTGTTGCGACCACATAGACCGGAAGATCGCAATCCTCCAGCAGCCGGGTGCCGAAATGCTCGTACAGCAGCGCGCGTAATTTGTTGGAACTGACCAGGTGGGTGCCATGGGTGCGAAACGCGCCGAGAATCGAGAGAATCGACCACGGCATGATTTGTTGGCGGCGGATGCCGCGCCACAAGAACTCCAGCCGCATCGCGCCGGCCGCATGCGGCTGGTACGCGAAGAACACGCTATTGATGGCGCCGGCGGACGCGCCGACCAGGAAATCCGGCTGGATGCCGGCGGCGATCAACTCGCGCAGCATGCCAGCCTCGATGGCGCCAAGACTTCCACCACCGGCGAAAACAAATGCGGTCTTTTCCATAGCGGCACCCCGTGGTCGGCCATAGCAGAGCTGGCAACCTGCATAGCCTACTCCACCGTATGACGGGGCGCTAGAGGACGGTAGGTCGGAAAAGCGCAGCGTCTTCCGACGCTGCGCACCTACCTACCTCAGAGCAGGAATGCCAAATGTTAAAACCAGGCACTTGGCGTACGACTCCGCTGCACCATGTCGGAAGACGCTACGCTTTTCCGACCTACAATACGGCCGGCTTAGATCTTGTCCGGATGATCCGCTGAATGCGCTACCGGATTACCGGGTTGCTGCAATGCCGTCTGTTGCGCAATCCACAAGTCGATCTGCGTTTCCAGCACCGCCAGCGGCACGCCGCCATTGTCGAGCACGGCGTTGTGGAAACGGCGCAGGTCGAACTTGTCGCCCAGCGCATGCTCGGCTTTCTCACGCAAAGCCTTGATCTTCAACTGGCCGATTTTGTAGCCCAGCGCCTGGCCTGGATCGACGATGTAACGATCGATTTCGACCTGGTTGTCGTGCGGCGGATTGGCGGTATTGACGTTCATATAGTCAATTGCCTGTTGCCGCGACCAGCCGAGCGCATGCATGCCGGTGTCGACCACCAGCCGCGCAGCGCGGAACAACTCGCCGTTGAGATGGCCGAATTTCGAGTAAGGATCGGTAAAGAAACCCATCTCGCCGCCAAGGCTCTCGGCATACAGCGCCCAGCCTTCGCCGAACGCAACATACCAGCCGAAACGGCGGAAGTTAGGCAAGCCCGGGATCTCCTGTGCACGCGCGGTTTGCAAATGATGGCCCGGCACCGACTCATGCAAGGTCAGGGTTTCCATCTCCCATTTCGGCCGTGAATTCAGCTTGGACAGATTGGCAACGAAATAGCCGGGCCGCGAACCGTCCGGATTGCCCGGCTCGTAATAAGCGCCGGTCTGGTTTTCCGCGCCCACTTCAGGCACCGCTTTCACCCCCACCGCTGCCCGTGGCAGTTCGGCAAACATGCGCGGCAACTGCGCGGTCGATTTCTTGACGATGTCTTTGTAACCGTTCAGCAGATCTTCCGGCTTGGTGTAATAGAAACGCGGATCGGTATTCAGGAACTTGATGAAATCCGCGAACGAACCTTCGAAACCCACCTGCTTCATCACCAGCTTCATTTCCGCCTGGATCCGCGCCACTTCCTGCAGACCCAGGTTGTGGATTTCCTGCGGCGTCATCGCGGTGGTGGTGTTGTCCTTCACCAACTGGGCGTAATACGGCAGTCCTCCCGGCAGCTTTGACGCTGCAATCGTGCTGCGGCAAGCGGGCAAATAAGTGGTGCTGATAAAGGCTTCCAGTTTGCGGATGGCAGGTCCGACCTTCTGCTGCAACAGCTTGTCGCCCTCACTCTTCAAGTTGGCTTGCTCGTCCGCTGAAATCGCGTCCGGCATATGCTTGAACGGCGCCGTCAGCGGACCGTTGTCCAGCGTGGCGGCGAACTCCTTGAGTTGCGGCGGGATGATGCGCATCGTGGCTTCAGGCGCGACCCAGCCCGACTTGATCCCTTGCTGCAATTGCGCAATCAAGCCGTCGACATGCGTCGGCAATGCACGCAAGCGGCTCAGATAATTGCGGTAATCCTTGGCGTCGTTAAACGGGGTTTGCTCGACCAGCTGCGGAAAGCTGATCTGGATGCCGCTCAGCTGCGTGACCGGTTGCGCGTTGTACGGATAAAACTTCGCCTGCGCGATGTACTTTTCCTTTTCATAGACGAACAAGTCATAGGAAATCAGATCCTGGCCACTCAACTGGCTGCGGTCTATGCCTTTGACTTGCGCCAGCATTTTTTCTTCATGCGCGTTAAAGGCGCGGCTGGCTGCCAGCGAAGTGTCGGACAAACGGTCGTTGTAACGATTGTCGCCAACCATGGTCGCGAACTCCGGCGCGAACTCCATGGTTGCCTGCCAGTCGGTATCGAACAGAGCATGAAGCTGCTGCTGGGGCGTCGCCGCATAACTGAACGGCGCTAGAAGAAGAGCAAAAACGACAAGGATTTTGTGCATGCGAGTCTCCGAAAGTGAGCCGCTCATTTTAGCAAATAAAGCCGCTTAAATTTCTATATGGAAATTTAAGCGGCTTAATTTTAATGCGGCGCGTGGCTAGTCGCGGCTTGTTGCCGCAACGTTAATGAAGGATCGTTGGGCTGCAAAGCCCAACATTGGCAACGCCGGAACCGTCAATTGCCATGGCGCCCAATAAACACGGCTTGTGCGCGCCTCAATCTTCCGCAGGAGTTAAACGCAAACGTAGCCCGCCCAGCATCAAATCCCGATATTGCGGCGTGACCGTCTTATAGCCTTTCTGTTCCAGCAATTTTTGCAAGATCTCGGCGTTCGGCAGTTTCCCCCGGAAATTCAACCACCCCAGCAATTTCCAGTTATCCCCCTGTTGCGCCAATACGGCTCCTTGCCCCTCGCCCAAGATCACCCAATCGGGCTGGCCGTCATTATTCAAATCGACCTGGATCAAATCGCAAAGCTGGTCGGTCGACAAGCGATAGCAACCGGGATTGATCCGGTATTCGTTGTCGTCCTGATTCAAATACGCGAGCAAGCCTGGCGGTATCGCCGACCCTGCGGGATGTACTCGCAAGCGATCCTTCCAGTCGATTTTTTTCTGCATGCGGTCGTAGCGATTTTTGTTTGTCAGCGCCTCTTTGGCTTGCGCGACAATCGCCTCTTTTTCCGGGTGGGCATCCAGTTGTTCCAAGCGCCGCAGCACTTCCAGGCCATATTTTCCATCGTTAAAACGCAGCGCCCAAAAATCGAATTCGGCCGCCTTGACTTTGCCGGCCAGCAGTCGTTGCTCCTGGGTTTTTGCTGCAATCCGCTGCGGACTGAGCAGCGGACTCAGCAGCCCCAGCAATCCGGCTATCGTCAATCCGGCCGCGACGATGTTGACGCGCCCGATCCAATGCATCCAGCGTCCCTGTTGGCGCACCAGCGCCGCCAAGGCGTAACCGATCGCATAGCAAGCGGCGATGGCGGTGATGAACACGGCCCAGATGCGTTCCACCGACCAGCCATATTGCGCGATGCGCAGCCACAAGGCATAGCCGCACAAGCCGACAAACACGGGCATGGTCAGCAGGGCCAATCTGAGTGCGGCTTGCAACCAGGCCGGATAAGGCACCTCGCGCTCGCCGTCCTGATAGGCGGAATTGCTTAACTTGATCAGCAGCGCCACCATCCACAGCATCAGGAAAGTCGCCTTGCCGGTGCGCCATAACGGTTCCAGGCCGGTGCCGGCGAGCGATGCGATAAACAGCAGCGCAATGAAACCGATCAACGGCAACAGCCAGGCTGTGATGCCGAGCCAATGCTTGCGCAATACCAGCGCAATCGCTTCCCGCGTCTGCGCCAGGTACATCGCGCCGCCGGCAGCCAGTGCAGTGATCGGTACGATGAAAACGGGTTCGGCGAAAAGCTCGCTGAAAACCCTGATTTTGATGACATTGAACAGGGCACCCCACAAAAGCAGGATGAGCCAGAACACGCCGGTAAAAAACGCGGTTTCCGCCAGTAACAAGGTGTTTTGCCAAGCCCGTGAAAACAGTTGCGGATACAGCTTGCCTTGCTGCTGACGGTCGCTCCATACCTGCAGGAAAGGCAGCACGGTGAATCCCAGGACCAGACTTGAAAAATAAAGCGTAAAAACATGATTGCCGCTAGACCAGACGTCATGGCTGTCGGCCAGCGCGACGGCGGCCGAGATGCCGATGACAAGCGCGATAGCGATGAGCGGCAACAGCAAGCGCGCCATGTGTCGGCGATCCAGGTCGGCACTGAGTTGGATCGCCGTCGGCAATCCGGCTGCCAACAGCAACAACGGTATGCCCCAGATCGGTTGAGTCGCCGGCCAGACCTGATGCGCATTTGCCCAGTACAGGCCATACAAGCTCAAGCCTTGCACCAGGGCGGCCAAGAAAATGGTGACAAGTCGTTGCTTGTCTTTGACCAGAGTCATACAGAAAATCCCTATTTATTGATTGTTATTGAGGCCCGGGACTGTACCCGAACTGCCCGCATCGCGGAGTGTAGATTGCCTGTGTGAAGCGAATGTGTTTTTGCTGAGGGAATTGTTGAACGGCTTGATCCAGTCGTTGGGCTGGAAAGCCCAACATTTGGTCATGATTAAAGAAATGTTGGGCTTCGCCTTCGGCTCAACGCCAACCTACGTCAGCGCAATGCAGATGTTGCGTCGAATTAGTAGGTTGGCGCTGAGCTTGCGAAGCCCAACATTGACAACACTGGAACCGTCAATTGCCATAGCGCCCAATCTAGTCGGTAGGGCGGATGAGCGCAGCGTTATCCGCCGTTTCACCGTGTTAGATACATCGAATGCAGGCGGTGCATCAAGCGGCGGAAGGCGCTGCGCTTTTCCGCCCTACAGTAATCCGGCGGGTCGTCAACGGTGTTAAAAGAATCGCCGTCGACCTTCAGAAGCCCGGCGTCCTGCTTCAGAGCCTCAGCATTTCAATTTCTGTTGTTTAGCCGCCAGCTGTTTGCGCTCTATTTTCAATTTCTGCTGCGACTTCCGGCTTGCGTTGATGTGGGATGCAGAGTCGATTTTGTTGATGCGTTGCGCCAGTTTTCGGCAAGTCCACTGCACATCCGTGGCCGTCCTATCTGGCTTTTTGCCGATCACAGCTGCCGTGCCGTCCGAGGGCGTGTCGCTGCGCATTTGTGCCATGCTGGCGGCAATCGTTGCCGCATCCGGGCTGACGAATCCGCCGCTGGTGTCTTCGATCATCAGCTCGGTCGTTTGCGCTGCCGACGGACACTTTTCATCCGAGTAGAGCGTATCGCCGCCCGATTGGCACTTATATATTTTCGCCGCGCTTGCATCCTTTGCCGCCACGCTTTGCTGGCTGATGATGATCAAGGCTAACAAGATACTGAAACGAAGATTTGTTCGGCTCATGTTTTTTCCAATTCAATCATTGAAAAGTTAACTATTTAACCATGAACTTGTTTCATTTCCTGTAGAACAAAGTTAATATTACTATTTCCATAGAGAAATTAAATGGCAACCCTGATACCCACCATAGGCGCCTGCCTGTCTCGAATGACTTCGGGTGAAAAGCGCTTCGCATATCGGCTTGAAGACAAGCTGGAAGACGATTATTACTGCTGGTACGACGTCCCTGTCGGCGAGCAGACCCTGCATCCTGATTTTGTCGTGCTGCATCCGAGCCGGGGCTTGCTGGTGCTGGAGGTGAAGGACTGGAAGCTCGATACCATTCAGACCATCGACAAACAGCAGGCCGCCCTGCTCACCGGCCAAGGCCTGAAACACGTCTTGAATCCGCTGGAACAAGCGCGCCAGTATATGTTTGCCGTCACCAATCTGCTCAGCCGCGACCCGCAGCTGATCTGGCCCAGCGGCTCGCTGCAGGGCAAGCCTTCGTTCCCCTACGGTCATGGCGTGGTGCTGACGAATATCAGCCGCAAACAATTCGACAGCACCAATATGGGCGATGTGCTGCCGTCCCATCTGGTGATTTGCCAGGACGAGATGACGGAAAGCGTCGAGCCCGAAGCGTTTCAAAAACGGCTGTGGGAAATGTTCCCGATCAAATTCAACCGGCTGCTCTCGATGCCGCAAATCGACCGGATACGCTGGCACATGTTTCCGGAAATCCGGATTGCGGCGCAAGCGGACATGTTTGACGATGCCGGCCAAAAAATGACCGAGATCCCGGATTTATTGCGCGTCATGGATTTGCAGCAGGAACAACTGGCGCGCAGCTTGGGCGAAGGGCATCGCGTGATTCATGGCGTCGCCGGTTCGGGGAAAACCTTGATCCTGGGATATCGCGCGGAGCATCTGGCCAAGTTGTGTCAACGGCCGATACTGGTTCTTTGCTATAACAAGACGCTTGCGACCAAGCTCGAAGCCATGGTCGCGGCCAAAGGATTGCAAGATAAAGTCAATGTCGTGACCTTCCACGCCTGGTGCGTGCGCCAATTGAAAACCTATAACGCCGGCGTGCCGCCCAAGGATGGCGATCTGGGCGCGTATTTCGAAGCCTGTGTCGACAAGCTGATTCACTCGGTCGACCAGAAAATCATTCCGTCGGCGCAGTATGACGCGGTGCTGATCGACGAAGGCCACGACTTCAAGCCGGAATGGTTCAAGCTGGTGGTGCAGATGATCCATCCGGACTCAAATTCCTTGCTGGTGCTCTACGATGATGCGCAGTCGATTTACGGCGGCAAGAAAAAACTGAGGTTTTCGTTCTCCAGCGTCGGTGTGCAAGCGCAGGGCCGGACCACCATTCTCAAGCTGAACTATCGCAACACCACCGAGATATTATCTGTCGCGCGCGCCTTCGCCGACGACTTGCTGGCGCCGAACGACGCCGAAGACGACCAGGCGCCGACCTTGCAGCCGATGAGCACCGGCCGCCGTGGACCGAAACCGTTGCTGGTCAAGCTGCCCACCTTGCGCGATGAAGCGGATTATCTGGCCAGCAAACTGGCGCAAGAAAATAAAACCGGCACGGCCTGGAGCGAGATGGCGATCATCTACCGGCGCTACGGCATCGGCAGCGCGCTGGCGGACAGTCTGCAACGCAAAGGGATTCCGTTTCAATGGCAGCAGGACAAGAGCCATTCTTACAGCCCGGCGCACGATAGCGTCAAGCTGATCACCATGCATAGCAGCAAGGGACTCGAATTCCCACTGGTCTGCATTCCGGGCATAGGCGCGGAGTTGAAGCCGGACGACGATGTGAAAGACGAAGCGCGCTTGCTCTACGTCGCGATGACACGCGCCACCCATGAGCTGGTCATGACGCATGGGGAGGCGACAGGATTCACCGACAAAATGCAGCAGGCTATGAGGACGCTCGATAGCCTGTAAATAAAAATTAGCGGGCCGTCGAAAAAACTTTGGAAAGTCGCTGCCTCCAACTTGCAGCACCTGGTCTACTTGAAGAGGCCCACATCGAGGCGTTCTGCACGCGTTTCACACGCTCGGCCCACTGGTGGCGCCGAAATCACAGGTTGTTCAAGGTGCCCTACCGAGTTGGGCTTGTGAAGTGCGGCATTTGTACTCTCGGAGCTTGTTGCCAATTCGAGAGCAAGAAAGTGCGTAAGGAGTAGGGCGGATGAGCGCAGCGTTATTCGCCGCCGGATGTGCCACATGCGCTTGGCGCATCCACATGGCGGAAGGCGCTGCGCTTTTCCGCCCTACCTGCCCGATCCCAGTCACGGGACGCAGTAGAGAGCAAGAAATAGATGCTGTTAACCGGTACGTGTATTCCGGGTGATTGGGATAATCGAAGCAGAGTTCCCGCTGGCAGCGGATTTCGGCTTGGTCGACCTGGTCTGCTTGATCGGGTCCAGCAGGATGAACCGGGCTTGAATGTCGGCCTCGCTCGGCAAGGTGCCGGCGCGCCATCTGACGATGTCGATGCCTACTTTTTTCAGCACCTTGTTCTTCATTTCTTCCTTCTTCTCCAAAGCCTTGTTGCCGTGGCTCTTGTCGCCTATTTCAACCACGGCAATGGCCTCGCCGCTTCTATTGCAGATCACGAAGTCGAGGTTTTTTGCGCCGATATCATTTAAGGCCGTGGCGTTCTTGGCGCCCAGGCAACGGCTCACGTCTACTTGCGCCAGCACCGTATAGTCCGGCAAAGCATTGATCAGCCTGCGGTACATGACTTGCTCGTTGTCCGAAAGCGGCTTTTTCTTGTAAAACCCGGGGCTTTTGGAGGTCGTGGCTTTCTTCTTCCCCCTGGCTGCGATGCCGACGACGGCGCCGATGACGATGATTGCTACCACTACCAATGCGATGATGATGTTCATTTTCTTCCTGCGATTGCGATTAGTCTGACCCTCTATTATGTCTGACCCTTCAAAATATTTCTATAAAGAAATTCTTGCTTGACTAAGAAAACCCTTACGCCATGCATTGGATGCAACTAGCGCTTATGCTCGATCCGCCCAAGCGCTGACGATTGACGATGTCAATTTCTTGCAACACCCCTGCCCTCTTTCCTGCCGATATTGCCTTCCCTTGTCTGAAATTTAGTCTGTAACAAAGGCGACCTTTGCAGGCAGCCCAACTGGACAAGTAATGCCATTTCTCAAGCTGCTAATAACGACAGTTATGCAGCCGGCCTTTCAATGTCAGTCTGCCTCTGGAAAAAATTCTGCCACGCCATCCGCCAAACGCACTTACGCGCCAGGAAATCGTATCGGAAGTCGATGATGCATCCAGAATTTCCCTGGCGTCTCGTGCCTCAAACCAGACAAAGTACTCGATTCATCCGGAGTACCGAGCACTCAGCGCCAGATAAAACGGCAATAAATATGCACATACATATTTATGACATTTTTGACAGGATTGATGTTTGCGAATTTTTTTGGAATGTGATGTCGCGCAAATAGCCACGGAGAGCCATTTATGCAGCTGTCGTTGAAAGAAGAAGCTAGCCGCCTGACCCCAAGCCCGGACCAAGTCGACGGCGTCGTCAGCTGGCCGCTGTCGGCGGCGCAGCAGGGGGTATGGGTAGCGCAGCAATTGGACCCGGCCAATCCGCGTTACAACTGTGGCGGCTATCTTGAGATTCATGGCGCGGTGGAACTGGCCTGGCTGGAGTCCGCCGTGCGGCAGGCGCTGCTGGAAACGGAAGCCCTGCGGGTGCGCTTTATCAGCAGCGAGGACGGTGTGCGGCAATCCATCGAAGCGCCGCCGCAGCAGGTTTTGCATGTGATCGACGTCAGCCGCGAGTCCGATCCGCAACTGGCCGCCGACGCCTGGATGAAAAATGATCTGGCGCGGGTGGCCGATTTAAGCCGCGCGCCGCTGTTCAATCACGCCTGGCTTAAGCTCGGGTCCGAGCGCAGCTTTTTTTATCTGCGCTATCACCATATCGTGATGGATGGATTCGGCCAGACCCGCTACTGGAGCCGGATCGCCGAGATTTATTCGGCGCTGGCGAGCGGCGCCGAGTGCGCCGCCAGCGCCTTCGGCTCGCTGCAGGATTTGCTGAACGAAGACGGCGCGTATCGCAGCTCGCCGCAGTTCATGCGCGATCGGCAATATTGGCAAGAAAGCTTCGTCGACCGGCCCGAGCCTGCGCGGCTGTCGGGCATCGCCGCCATCGCGTCGCGCAATTTATTGCGGCGTACCGTCGATCTGGCGCCGGCCGATACCGAGCGCCTGCGCGCCGCCGCGCAACGCAGCGGCAGCCGCTGGTCGGTGCTGGTGATTGCCGCTACCGCGGCCTACATGCAGCGCCTGACCGGCAGCGAGAACGTCGTGCTGGGGCTGCCGGTGACCAGCCGCATGACGCCGGTGGCGCGCGATACGCCCTGCATGATGGCGAACGAATTGCCGCTGCGCCTGCGCTTGCCGGCGACCATCAGCGTGGCCGA
The DNA here is from genome assembly GCF_042654985.1 of Paraherbaspirillum soli. Lineage (NCBI taxonomy): Bacteria > Pseudomonadati > Pseudomonadota > Betaproteobacteria > Burkholderiales > Oxalobacteraceae > Paraherbaspirillum > Paraherbaspirillum soli. Next base: position 124,111 of record NZ_JBHSMT010000029.1, read on the forward strand.
CTTGCTGCGCCAGGTCTCGGGCCAGGTTGGGCGGGTGCTGTTGCATCAACGCTATCGCGGCGAAGACTTGCACCACGCGCTCAAGTTGTCGGGCAGCGAGCAAAAGCTGGTGGGACCGGTGGTCAATGTGATCTCGTTCGACCACCACGTGCATTTCGGCGCGCACCGGACGACCGCGCATTACCTGTCGTCCGGCCCGATCAACGATTTGTTGATCGGCTTCTACGGCAAGACGGACGGTTCCGAGCTGCAGATTTTCTTTGACGCCAACCCCGAGCTTTACAGCGCCGATGAACTGGTCAGTCATCAGCAACGCTTCCTGCATTTCCTGACATCGTTCCTGCTGGCCGAGGCCGATCTGCCTATCAGCCGGATCGACCTGCTGCAGCCGAGCGAACGCGAACAGCTAGCGCGTTTCAACGCCACCGAGCGCGCCTATGATTTGTCGCGATGCCTGCATGACCTGATCGACCAGCAGGCGCAACGCACGCCGGATGCCGTTGCGATCGCCGTGGCCGAGGGGGCTATGACCTACCGCGAGCTGATGGAAACCAGCGATCGGCTAGCAGCGCATTTGCTGCAATTGGGGGTCGCTGCGGGACAACGGGTGGGCGTGTTCGAATTGCGTTCGCTGGAATTGGTGATCGACTTGCTGGCGATCATGAAGGCCGGTGCGGCCTATGTACCGCTCGATCCCGAGCTGCCGCTGGCGCGCCTGGAATATCAATTGGAAAATGCCGAGATCGCCGTCGTACTCAGTCGCTCCAACCTAGTCGAACGCCTGGCCGGCTGCGGCGTCCGGACGGTAGCCGTCGATCACGCGTTGCCGTTATTACCGACGCTGATAACGTTACCTTTAGCGCTACCGGCCGTGACGCCGGATAGCGCCGCCTATGTCATTTACACCTCGGGCTCGACCGGGCAGCCGAAGGGCGTGGCGGTGCCGCATAAAGGAGTGGTCAATCGCCTGCTCTGGATGCAGGATGCATATCGGCTCGAGGCCGACGACTGCGTTTTGCAAAAGACGCCGTTCACGTTCGATGTCTCGGTGTGGGAATTCTTTTGGCCGCTGATGACCGGCAGCCGGCTGTTCCTGGCCGCGCCCGAGGCGCACCGCGATCCGCGTTATGTGGCCAGGATCATCCGCGAGCAAGCGATCACCACCCTGCATTTCGTGCCGCCTATGCTGGACCTGTTCCTGGCCGAGCCGGAACTGGCCGGCCTCAGCAGCTTGCGGCGGGTGGTGTGCAGCGGCGAAGCCTTGCGTCCGGAAACCGTGCACACCTTTTTCTCCATTTTCAAACCGGAGACGCACAACACCGAGTTGTACAACCTGTACGGCCCGACCGAAGCCTCGATCGACGTCACCGCCTGGCGCTGCCGGCCGCACGATGCGCAGGGCGCGATCCCGATCGGATATCCGGTCGCCAACACCCGGATTTATTTGCTGGACGCAAGCGGCGCACCGACCCCGATCGGCGTGCCGGGCGAGATGTTTATCGGCGGCGTGCAAGTCGCGCTGGGCTATGTGAACCGGCCCGAGTTGAGCCGTGAGCGCTTCCTGCCCAATCCGTTTGCCGCCGGCATCATGTACCGCACCGGCGATCTGGCGCGTTATCGTGCCGACGGCGCGATCGAATTCCTGGGCCGGCTCGATCACCAGGTCAAGCTGCGTGGATTCCGCATCGAGCTGGGCGAAATCGAATCGGCATTGCTGCTGCATCCCGCCGTCACGCAGGCGGTGGTCACAACCTGGGACCGGGCCGCAGGCGATCGCCGGCTGGTGGCCTATGTCGTGTCCAGCGCCGGGACCGAGGAGCTGCCGGCATTCCTGGCCGAACGACTGCCCGAATACATGGTGCCGGCCCACATCGTGTCGCTAGCCGCCCTGCCCCTGCTGTTGAACGGAAAAATCGACCGCCGCGCATTGCCGCTGCCGCTGCTGGCGGAAGTCGGCACGCTGCTATTGCCGAGCACGCCAGCCGAGCAATTGCTGCACACGGTATGGCAACAGGTGTTGGGCAACGACCAGATCGGCGTCGAGCAATCGTTCTTTGCGCTGGGCGGCGATTCGATGCTCAGCATCCGCGTCAGGACCGGGATCGAGCGCCACGGTTATACGTTTTCGATTGAAGACTTGTTCCGCTCGCCGACGATCCGGTCGCTAGCCAAACATTTGCAGCCGCTGGCCAGCGCCGAGCAAAAACATCCGGCGAGCGCGCCGTTCGACATGCTGCGCGCCGCCGACCGGGCGCTGTTGCCGGCCGGGCTGGAGGATGCTTATCCGTTGAGCGCGATGCAAGGCGGCATGTTGTTCCATGCCGAGTTCGACGACGAAACCGCCGTGTATCGGGTGGTGACCAGCCTGCAAGTGGCGGCACAGTTGGATCCGGGCGCATTACAGCGCGCCATCGCCGACACCTTCCAGCGCCACCCTGCCCTGCGCAGCTCGTACGATTTATCGACCTACTCCGAACCGCTGCAACTGGTGCATCAGACAGTCGAGATCCCGTTCGAGATCGCCGACGACCTCGGCGGCCATGATGCGGAGGCGGCACAGCGCAGCATCCAGGCCTGGGTCGAACACGCCAAGTTCCACCGCTTCGATGTGGCGAGCGCGCCGCTGCTCAGGTTCACCGTACACCCGCGCGGCGCGCGCTGTTTCCAACTCTCGGTGGTCGAGCATCATGTAGTGCTGGACGGCTGGAGCGATGCAGCAATGCTGGAAGAAATCGTCAATCGCTACCGGGCCAGTCTGTCGGGTCAAGACTTGGCCTTGCCGCAAATTCCATCGAACTATCGGGATTTTGTCGCCGAGGAACGGCGGGTGCTGGCCGATGCCGGCTCGCGCCAATACTGGAGCACCCTGTTGCAAGGCGCCGAGCCGACCTTGTTGCCGCGCATGACTTTGCAGCACGGTGCGCAGCGCCGCACCACGCAGCAAGCGTTCGAGGTGGCGCTGCCGGATGGAGTGGGCGCGCAATTGCGCCAGCTGGCGCAGCGCGAAGGCTTGCCGTTGAAAGCCTTGCTGGCGACCGCGCACATCGCGGTGTTGCGCCTGGTCTGCAACGCCAGCGAAGTGGTCACCGGCGTGGTCTCGAACGGCCGCCTGGAACAAGTCGGCGGCGATCAAGTGATCGGTGTGTTCCTCAACACCCTGCCGCTGCGAGTCGACACCCGCAGCGGCAGCCTGCTGTCGATTGCGCATCAAGTGTTTGCCCATGAACGGGACGGCGCAGCGCATCGGCGTTATCCGTTTGTGCAAATTCAACGCGATCTCGGCGGCCAGTTGCAGCTCGACAGCTATGTCAATTTCATGGACTTCCATTTGCAATGGCAGAGCGGGAAAACCGGCGAGGCCGCCGTCATGGACAGCATAGGCGTGGCCGAAACCAATATTCCGCTGGCCGCCAACTTCCTGCTGGACCCGGTGCACAACCGGCTCAAGTTCTGGCTCGATTGCGATATCTCGCTGCTTGATCCCGAATTTTGCCAACGCCTGGTCGGCTACTACCAGCGCGCGCTGGACGCGCTTGCCAAGCAGCCGGACGGCGACATCGCCGCGCTGGATCTGCTGGCTGCCGATGAACGGCGACTGCTGGCGGGCTGGAACGACACCGCGCTCAGCTACGATCAAAGCACCACCGTGCATGCGCAAATAGCGCGCCAGGTTGAACGCAGCCCGGATGCAGCGGCGCTGGCGCATCGCTGGAACACATTGAGTTATGCCGAGCTGGATCGCGGCGCCAACCGCCTTGCGCGCCAATTGCGGCAGCTGGGCGTGCGGCGCGGCAGCCTGGTCGGGGTCAGCTTGCGGCGCAGCGCCGATCTGGTGCTGGCCTTGCTGGCCGTGATGAAAGCGGGCGGAGCCTACGTGCCGCTCGATCCGAACTTCCCGAAAAACCGCCTCGACTTCATCGCCGCCGATGCCGGGATCAATTGCCTGGTCACCGACAGCACCGGCCCGGCCGGTCTGCTCGCCGACAATGTCGTGCTGCTCGATACCGATGCTGCGCTCATCGCGGCGCAAGCGGCCGACGCGCTGGCGCCGGATGCCGCCGCCGATGCCGGCGGCGACGATCCGGCCTATGTGATCTACACCTCCGGCTCCACCGGTTTGCCGAAAGGCACGGTGATCCGGCATCGCAACGTGATCAATTTCTTTGCCGGCATGGATGAGCGCATCGGCTGCACCGTCGACGATGTGTTACTGGCCGTGACCAGCGTGTCGTTCGATATCTCGGTGCTGGAATTGCTGTGGCCGCTGACACGCGGCGCCAAGGTGGTGGTGGCGGACGAACGCCTGATCGAGACGCTGATGGGCGACGATACGGCCGACGGCGAACACGGCTTCGCCGAGCTGTGTCTGCGGCATCGCGTATCCATGATGCAGAGCACGCCCTCGTTCCTAGCCGCGGTGGCGGCTGAAGCGCAGGCGCTGGCGGCATTGCGCGGCGCGCGCGCCGTGCTGGTCGGTGGCGAGGCGTTCCCGGTCGGCTTGGCGCTGCAGCTGGTGACGGCCTTGCCGGGGGTGCGGATTTTCAATATGTACGGCCCGACCGAGACCACCATCTGGTCCACCGCGCACGAGCTCGATCCGCAGCGCGACACCCAGACCAACCTGATCCCGATCGGACGGCCGATCGCCAATACCGAGATCCTGGTGCTGGACCCGGCGCGGCGTCCGTTGCCGGTCGGCGTCGCCGGCGAGCTGTGGATAGGCGGCGCCGGCGTGGCCGGAGAGTATCTGGGACGGCCCGACCTGACTGCCGAACGTTTCCCGCCCCACCCCGACGGCCGCGGCCTGATGTATCGCACCGGCGACCGCGTCCGCTGGCGCCCGGACGGCTTGCTGGAGTTCCTGGGCCGGGTCGACCGCCAGGTCAAAATCCTCGGCCACCGGGTCGAACCGGACGAGATCGAAAGCGTGCTGTCGCTGCATCCGCAAGTGGCGTCGGTGGCGGTGGTCGCGCTGCAGAAAGCAAGCGGCTCGGCCGAGCTGGTCGCCTTCGTCGCGCCGCGCGCCACCCTGCTCGACCGCGGCGCCGAGCAAGACCATGTGCGACGCTGGGGCGAAGTGTGGGAAGGCGCGTACACCGATCCCGCCAGCGGAGCGCAAGCGGGCGATCCCGAGCGCGATTTTGCCGGCTGGCTCAGCAGTTACGACAATGCGCCTATCCCGCTGCCGGAAATGCGTGAGTGGTTGCGGCACACGGTCAACCGGATCGACGCCTTGCGGCCGCGTTCGGTGCTGGATGTCGGGGTCGGGGTCGGCTTGTTTTTGCGCGAGTTCGCGCCGCGGGTCGAGCGCTATCTGGGGCTGGACGTGTCCGAAGCGGCGCTGCGCAATGCCGCCGCCTCGCTCGCCGTAGGTCCGCAACTGCCGGAGCACATCAGCCTGGTGCATGGCGACGCCGGTCATCTGGAACAGCTGGCCAGCGGCAGTGCCGACACCGTGCTGCTGAACTCGGTGATCCAGTATTTCCCCGGCACCTTGTATCTGCAACGAGTGCTGCGCGAGGCGGCGCGAGTGGTCGGCGCGCACGGAGCGGTGTTTGTCGGCGATGTGCGCGACCTCGATCTGCTGGAGGCATTTCACGCCACCGCGCAGTTGCATCGGGCACCGGCGCTGATGCCGGCGCGCGAGATTGCGGCGGTATTGAAGCGCCAGTTGGCGGCCGAGGGCGAGCTATGCCTGTCGACTGCATTCTTCCGCGAACTGGCCGCCGACATCGACAGTTTGGGAACGCCGCGACTGGAGCTGAAACGCGGTCACGCCGAGAATGAACTGAGCTGCTTCCGCTTCGACGCCGTGTTGCTCGGCAGCGAACGGTCCGAGCCTGCGGTGGCCGGCGAATTGCTGGCGTGGAGCGCGTTGCCGGCCGATTGGGCGAAGGCGCTGGCGGCACGCCTGCTAGCCCTACCCGCTATGGTCGGATTGACCATCAGCGGCATTCCGAATCAACGCCTGGTACGTCCGTTGAAGCTGGTGCAATTGCTGCGCGAGGCCGATGCCGCCGCTACTGCCTGGGATCTGGAAAAAGCCTTGTGGGAAGCCGACGACGGCAGCGCGGTCGATCCGGAGGCGGTGGCCGAACTGGGCGAACAGCTGGGCTGTCGGGTGCGCCTGCTGGTGCCGGCGCATGGCCGCTTGCATGAGTTCGACGCGGTGTTTGAAAGAGTTGACGACAAATTGATGGAGCAAACGCTATGAGCGCACAGACCCAACAGCGTGCCGCCAACGAGCCCTTGCTGTCGGCATCGGCCGCCAGCTTGCGCTCGGACCTGAACGCCTTTGCCCGGCAGCACCTGCCGGAAGCGATGACGCCGGCCCGTTTTGTGATTCTGGAGCAGTTGCCCAAGCTGCCCAACGGCAAAGTCGACCGCAGCCAGCTGCCGCTCAAGGATGCGTCGGAGTCGGCCATTTCCAACTACGTGGCGCCAACCACGCCGGAAGAAATGCGGATTGCGCAAATCTGGTGCGATGTGCTGGGTTTGGCGCGGGTCGGGATTGAAGATAGTTTCTTCGACCTGGGCGGCGATTCCCTGGCGGCGGCGCAAATGGCGGCCAGGGTGAAAGAAGCTTTCGGCGTCGCGCTCAGCCTGCGTCGCTTGTTCGACCAGCCGACCATCACCGAGCTGCTGCGCATGCTGGGCGCCAAGGACGGCGCGCCTGAATCTGACGCCGGCAATTCGCGCAGCCTGAGCCACGAGGACCTGGCGGCCGAGGCGCAACTGCCGCCGGACATAGCTCCCGAGCCGGACGCGGCAGCCGCTGCCGGCGCGCCCTACCGCAGCATTTTGCTGACCGGCGCCACCGGCTACACCGGCGCGTATTTGCTGCGTGAATTGCTGGACCGCTCGGATGCCGAGATCTATTTATTGGTGCGCGCCAGCGATGTGGCCGATGCGCTGGACCGGGTGCGCGACAACATGCAGACCTACGGCTTGTGGCGCGAGGCCGATCTGCCGCGGCTGAAGGGCGTGGTGGGCGACATCGGCCGGCCTTACTTCGGCGTGACGCGCACGGTGTACGAAGAAATGGCGCAACGGGTCGAGATGATCGTGCATAACGGCGCCTTGTCCAGCTATGCCTTGCCGTATCGCCGGCTGAAAGCGGTCAATGTGCTGGGCACGCTGGAAGTATTGCGGCTGGCTTGCCGCCGCCGCATCAAGCCGGTGCATTTCATTTCTTCGCTGGCGGTGTTTCCCGGCCATCAGGGACCGCAGGATTTTGCCGAAGTCACGCTGACCGAAGCCGACGGCGTGGTCGGCGGCTACCGCCAGACCAAGTGGGTGTCCGACAAGCTGATCACCCAGGCCGGCCGGCGCGGAATCCCGGTCTGCGTGTATCGGCCGGGCTTGATCACCGGCGCCCAGGATAGCGGTGCATGTTCCACCGACACCTTCCTCAATGCGGCGATGAAGGGTTGCATCCAGCTCGGCATGGCGCTGGATTTCAACGTGCTGCTGGAGATGGTGCCGGTCGATTTCTGCGCCCAGGCGGTGGCCCATATCGCGCTCAGCGGCAGCCGGCACGGCACGCAATTCCATTTGCCGGCCGCCAATACGGTGCGCTGGGGCGAGCTGGTCGACATGCTGGAGCAGTGCGGTTATCCGCTGCAGCGGGTGCCGTACCCGACCTGGTACCGGACCCTGGCGGCGGCGGTCGAAGGCGGCGCCGACAATGCGCTGGCCAAGTTCCTGCCGCTGTTCGGTGCCGACATGCCGTCGGCCGATGTCGGCTATCCGGGCAGTGCGCCGCATTTCAGGACCGACAATTTATTGCAGGCGCTGGATGGTTCCGGCATTCAATGCCGACGGATCGATCCGGAATTTTTGAAACTTTATCTCGATTATTTTGTAGCGACCGGCTATCTGCCGGCACCGCAAAGGAGCCAGTCATGATCGGTTTTGAACAAGCAAAAAATGTCGCGGAAGTGCTGCGCCAGCATGCGCTGCAGCGGCCGGAGCAGGATGCGGTGACGCTGGTGAGCGACCCCGGCCGTGCCGGCGCGGCGCTGTCGATGTCTTACCGCCAACTCGACAGCGAGGCACGCCGGATCGCATCCTGGCTGCAGCAACGCTGCGCGCTCGGCGACCGGGTGCTGCTGCTGTATGCGCCCGGCTTGAATTTTGCCGCGGCATTCTTCGGCTGCATCTACGCCGGCATGGTGGCGGTGCCGGCGCCGCTGCCCGGCCAGCACCAGCATCAGCAACGGCGGGTGCATAGAATCGCCACCGATGCGGCGGTGGCGGCGATCCTGACCGACAGCGGCAATCTTGGCGCGGTAGCGGAGTGGGCCGCTGCCCAGCAACTCGACGACATCACCCGGCTGGCGACCGATACCGCGGATTTCGGCGATCCGGAAGCGTGGCGCATGCCGGCCATCGGCCGCGACACCCTGGTCCTGTTGCAGTACACCTCCGGTTCCACCGGCGAGCCGAAAGGCGTGATGGTGACCCACAATAACCTGCTGCACAACGTCGACAGCCTGCGCCGCGCCTACGGCCTGACCGAGCACACCCGCTTCGGCGGCTGGATTCCGCTGTATCACGACATGGGGCTGATGGGCTTGCTGTTGCCGGCGCTGTTCCTGGGCAGCACTTGCATACTGATCACCCCGACCACCTTCCTCAAGCGGCCGCATTTGTGGCTGCGCATGATAGACCGCTACGACATCGGCTTTTCCGCCGCGCCCAACTTTGCGTTCGAGCTGTGCTTGCGGCGCGTGACGGAAGAGCAATTGGCCGAACTGGACCTGTCGCGCTGGCGCTATGCCGCCAACGGTTCGGAACCGGTGCAAGCCCACACCATCGTCGAGTTCGCCAAGCGCTTCGCGGCGGCCGGCTTTGGCGCCGATGTGGTCTGTCCTTGCTACGGGATGGCCGAGACCACCTTGTTCGTGTCCGGCAACGGCCGCCGGCTGCCAGTGCTGTGCCGGGTCGATAGCGAATTGCTGGAGCGGCACCGGTTCGCGCCGCTGGGTGCGAGCGCTGCGGCCGGCGGCAACGGACGCGAGCTGGTCAGCTGCGGCACGGCCCACGATTTCGATGTGCTGATCGCCGACCCCGTCACCTGCAACGCATTGCCGCCCGGCGCGATCGGCGAAATCTGGCTGCGCGGCCCCAGCGTCGCGCAAGGCTACTGGCGCAACCCGCAAGCGACGTCCAAAGTATTCAACGCCAGCGCCAGCAACGGCGACGGCGGCTATTTCCGCACCGGCGATCTCGGCGTCCTGCATGGCGGCGAGCTTTATGTCACCGGCCGCTTCAAGGAGATGTTGATCGTGCACGGCCGCAATCTGTATCCGCAAGATATCGAGCACGAAGTACGGGCCCAACATGCGGAGCTGAGCACCGGCGCCGGCGCCGTGTTCACGGTCGCGGCGCCGCACGAAGAGGTGGTGGTGACACACGAGATCCGCGGCCAGTGCGGCCCGGATTTGCTGCGCGAACTGGCGCTGGGGGTCAAGACTACGGTGCTGCAGGAATTGGGCTTGCGGGTGGCGGCGGTGGTGCTGCTGCGGCCCGGCAGCGTGCTGCGCACCACCAGCGGCAAAATCCAGCGGGCGGCAATGCGCGAACTGTTCATCAACGATGGCCTGAGCCCGGTCTACGAAGAAGTCGCGCCGCACCTGCACGCGCTACGGCAAGCGCGCCGGGCCGGAAGTCTGCCGCCGCCAGTGCTTGAGACTATGGCGCAAGAGGATGGTGTCGCAGCATGAGCATGCCTGCCCTGTTGACTGCGGCGCCGCCGCAATGGTCGGCGCTGGATGCGCTGGAAAGCCTGCTGCAGGCGCAGGATCAAGCCGGCCGGCCGTTTTCGCCGGCCGCCTGCGCCGAACTCGACCGCCTGGAACAGTTCCCGGCTGCCGCTTGCCGCCTGCTCGACGCCTTCGGCTTGCATCGGCATTACGTGCCGCGGCGCCACGGCGGACTGATGGCCGATCACGCCGAACTGGTGCAGTTGTGGCGCGCCGTCGCCCGCCGCGACCTGACCATTGCGGTCGGCCACGGCAAGACCTTCCTCGGCGCGGCTTGCGTCTGGGTCGCCGCCGATTCGGAGCAAGCGCGGCGCCTGGCGCAAGAGATCGCCGCCGGCGCCGTGGTGTCATGGGGCTTGACCGAACGCCAGCATGGCAGCGACCTGCTGGCAGGCGAGCTGGCGGCCAGCAAGACCGACGACGGCTGGCGCGTGAATGGCGAGAAATGGCTGATCAACAATGCCACCCGCGGCCAGCTGCTGTGCGCGTTGGCGCGCACCGACCCGGCCGGCGGGCCGCGCGGCTTCAGCCTGCTGCTGATCGACAAGCGGCAACTGACCGAGACCGAATATCGCTGCCTGCCGAAGGAACGCACGCATGGGATACGCGGCGCCGATATCAGCGGCATCGCCTATCAGGATGCGCAGGTGCCGGATCGCGCCTTGGTCGGCCAGGCCGGACAAGGGATAGAAATCGTTTTGAAGGCGCTGCAATTGAGCCGCACCACCTGCGTCGCGCTGTCGCTCGGCGCCGCCGACCATGCGCTGCAGCTGGCGCTCGATTTCGCCGCCCAGCGCATTTTGTATGAACGCCGCCTGATCGCATTGCCGCTGGTACGCAGGATCTTCGGCGAAGTGACGGCCAGCTTATTGACGGCGGAGGTGGTCAGTGTGGTCGCCAGCCGCTGCATCCATGCCTTGCCGGGGGAGATGAGCGTGGTGTCGGCGCTGACCAAGGCTTTTGTGCCGAGCACCATCGACCAGGTGCTGACGCAGTTGGGCGATTTGATCGGGGCCCGGGCTTTCCTGAGCGAGGAGCACGCGCATGGCATGTTCCAGAAAATCGAGCGCGACCATCGCATCGTCGCCATTTTCGACGGCAGCACGGTGGTCAACCGCAATGCCTTGATCAACCAGTTCCGTGGCCTGGCGCGCGCCTATCACGGCCAGCACTGGGAGCGCGAAGGATTGACGCAGGCGGTAAATTTGGCGGCGGCGCTGCCGGAGTTCGCGCCGCAGCGCTTGCGTCTGGTGTCGGCCGGCGGTTGCAGCGTGCTGCAGAGCCTGCCCGCCGCGGTCGCGCAACTGGGCGATTTGCCGGCGGCAGTGTTGCGGCTGGCCGCACGCCTGGACCGTGCAGCGGCGGCGCTGATGCAAGAGCTGGCCGCTTATCAGCCGGCGCCGCGCGAGGTGCCGCCGCAGGCGTTCGAGCTGGCCCGGCGCTATGAACTGTGTTTTGCCGGCGCCGCCTGCGTGCAGTTCTGGCTGGCCAATCGCGCCGCGCTGAGCAACCCACCGTTGTGGCGCAATGGATTGTGGCTGCAAGCTTGCCTGTTGCGCATCCTGGAGCAATTGGATCCGGGCGCAATACAAGATGAAGACGAAGATGAAGAAGACGATGGCGACATCTATGCCGGCTTGACCGACTGCATCGCGCCGAATAGCGGCAGCGGCCGAATCCGGGTCTCGCTATTGCCGGACGCCGCCTGGGAAAGTTAATGATGGAGCAAGGACTGGAATTGGAACAAATATCTGAACCGGTGCGCGAACATGACGCCGTGGCCGCGCTCGAACGCGCATTCGGCGATCCGTGGGATAGTGCCAACCCGCTCGGCTTCACTGCCATCCTGGCGGCCGATGAGCGGGCCGAGATGCTGGCCGCCGGCGAACGCATGCTGGATGAACTTGGCGTCAATGCGGAGTTCGTGCCGCGCGAATACGGCGGCCGGCTGCACCGGCTCGATCGCATGATGGAAATCTGGCGTGCGGTATTCCGCCACGATCCCTGCCTGGGTCTCGGCTACGGCGCCAGTTCATTGATCGCGGCAGTCAATGTCTGGACCGCCGGCAGCACTGCGCAGCGGCGTCGGGTGGCCGAGCTGCTGCTGCGCAAAGGCAAGCTGGCCTGCGCGTATCACGAACTGGAGCACGGCAACGATTTGGCCAGGGCCGATTTCGAAGCCATGCCGCACGACGATCAGCTGCTGCTGAACGGCGGCAAGCAGGTCATCGCCAATATCGAGCGCGCCGACGCCTTCGTGCTGTACGCCCGCACCGACCGCAGCAGCGGCAGCCGCAGCCACTCACAGCTGCTGGTCGAGAAGTCGGCGCTGGCGCCGGATAGCGTCAGCTATGCGCCGCGTTTCGCCAGCGTCGGCATGCGCGGCGTGCCGCTGGGCGGGATCGCCTTGCGCGACTGTCCGGTGGCGGCCAACAGCGTGCTCGGCACGGCGGGGCGCGGTCTGGAGACGGCGCTGAAATGTTTCCAGGTGACGCGGGTCGCGTTGCCGGGGATGTTCATCGGCATCCTCGATACCGGTTTACGGCTCACGCTGCGCTATGCCCGCCAGCGCACGCTGTACGGCAAACCCATCCTGGATTTGCCGCAAACGCGGGCGGTGCTGAGCGACGCCTTCGCCGACCTGCTGCTGTGCGATTGCTTTACCACGGTGGTGGCGCGCTCGCTGCACGTGGTGCCGGGCGCGGCCAGCGTGTACGGCGCTGCCGTCAAGTACCTGGTGCCGCAGCTGTTGATAGACGCGATGAGCAGCCTGTCGGCGGTGCTCGGCGCGCAATTCTACTTGCGCGACGGCGAGCACGCGCTGTTCCAGAAACTGCTGCGCGACTTGAAACCGGCCGGCTTCGGTCATGCTGCACGGGTCACTTGCCAGATGACGATCCTGCCGCAACTGCCGCAATTGGCGCGCCGCTCCTGGCTCAACGCCGATCCGGCGCCGGCCGCGATATTCCAGCTTGGGCAGGATTTGCCACCGTTCTCGTTCCAGCGCCTGGCGCTCTCAGCCGGCGGCCAGGACCCGCTGAGCGGCTCGCTGACGGCCGCCGTCGCGCAGCTGCGGCGCGAACATCAACAGCCGGACATCGTGGCGCTGGGCCAGGTTTTCGTGGATCGCTTGCGCACGCTCAAAGACGTCTGCGCCGAGCTGCCGCCGAGCGAACTGAGCGTGATGGCGAGCCCGCGCAGCTATCGCTTGAGCGCGCATTACGCGACGGTGCTGGCGGCCAGCGCCTGCCTCAATCTGTGGCTGCACAATCGGCACCATCCCGATCCTTTCCTGCGCGATCCGGCCTGGCTGCAGGTGGTGCTGCATCGACTGCGCGCCAGGCTGGGACAGGCGCAGCCGCCGGCGCCGGCACAGTTCGGCGCGCGGCTGTTGGCCGAACTGCTGGAACGGCAGCAGGACAGCCTTGGTTTTGATCTGGCCAAACGCCGGCTTCCAGGCTGGGGCCGATCACATCTCAATTCACCTCAATCGAAAGAAAGTCATGACGCAAACTGTTGAAACCGGACACACCGAAGCCAGCCTGCAAGCCTGGCTGGCGCAAAGAGTCGCCAGCTATGTGCGGCTGTCGCCCGACACCATCCAGGCCGACGCCCCGCTCGCCGAATACGGCCTGGACTCGGTCTACGCGCTGACCTTGACCGGCGACATCGAGGAGTATCTGGGCCTGTCGCTGGACTCGACCCTGATGTGGGACCACCCGACGATAGCCGCCTTGAGCAAGGTGTTGCTGGAAATGCTGGACAAACAATAACGACTAACTGAAGAGAAAAGCCATGAGCGATATCGCACAAGTACCTGACCTGCCGATGACCAGAACCTGCCCTTTCGATCCGCCGCCGGAGTACAAGCAGTTGCGGCTGGAACAGCCGATTTCCAAGGTGCGCACGCCGCGCGGCGATGTCGCGTGGCTGGTGACGCGGCATAAGGACATCCGCACGATATTGGCCGATCGGCGCTTCAGTTCGGACCCGCTGGCGGCCGGCTATCCGTCTTACCTGTCGGGCGACGTCGCGCCGCCGCCGGGCTTTTTCATGCAGATGGATGCGCCGGTGCATTCCCGCTTGCGCGATCTGGTGATCAACGAATTCAAGGGCAGCCATGTGGACACGCTGCGCCCGCGGATGCAAAGCATCGTCGACAAAATGATAGACGACATGCTGAAGCTGCCGCCGCCGGTCGATTTCGTCAGCGTGATGGCGTTGCCGACAGCATCGTTAATCATTTGCGAATTGCTCGGCGTGCCGTATGAAGATAGCCCGTTCATTCAAAACCGCACCGATACCGTGCTGGACCGCAGCCGCTCTGCCGAGGAATCGCAAAACGCCGCGATCGAGCTGATGATGTATTTCGACGGCGTCATCACGGCCAAGGAAAAAAATCCCGGCGATGACTTGCTGGGCCGGCTGGTGGCCGACCCAGCCAACCGCGATCTGGCCAGCCACCAGGAGCTGGTCGGCATCGCCGCCCTGCTGCTGCTGGGCGGCTACGACACGATGGCGCAGGTGATGGGCCTGGGCACGCTGACTCTGCTGCAACACCCGGATCAGCTGGCGCAATTCATGCAGGATGCGACCCTGGCCGAAACCCTGGTGGATGAATTGGTGCGCTACCTGTCGGTCAATCATTCCGGCCTGCCGCGCGCGGCGACCGCCGACGTCGAAGTCGGCGGCCAACTGATCCGGGCCGGCGAAGGCGTGCTGCTGATGCTCAATTCCGGCAACCGGGACGAGGCGGTGTATCCGAATGCAGACGCCTTCGACATCCATAGGCAGACCCCGAGCCACGTCGGCTTCGGCCACGGCTTGCATAAATGCATAGGCGCCGCGTTTGCCCGGGCCGAATTGCAGATTGCGTTCACCACGCTGTTCCGGCGCGTGCCCAGTTTGCAGCTGGCGACCACCGTCGATGCGCTGCCGTTCCGGCACGAGATGGTGCTGTACGGCCTGAAGAAAATGCCGGTGACCTGGAGCACGACCGACCATGATTAAGCTGCTCGCCATTTCAGGCAGCCTGCGCCAGGCTTCCGCCAACACTGCGCTGCTGCGGGCCGCGATCGGCATCGCCCCGCGCGGCGCCGAAATCACCTTGTACGAGGGAGTCGGCCAGCTGCCGCAATTCAATCCCGATATCGAACATGCGGCGCCGCCCATTGTGGAAGATTTGCGCAACCGTCTGATCGCCTGCGACGGCGTGATCATCGCCAGTCCGGAGTATGCGCATGGGGTGCCGGGCGCGTTCAAGAATGCGCTCGACTGGGTGGTCGGCAGCGTCGACCTGGCCGGCAAGCCGGTCGCCTTGCTGAACGCCTCGGGCCGGGCGACGCACGCGCAGGCGGCATTGGCGGAAATCATCATGACCATGGGCTGGCTGATCGTGAACGAAGCCTCGCTGGTGATTCCGGTGGCCGGCAAGGAACTCGATGCGGCCGCGATTCTGGCCGATCCGGCGCTGACCGGGCAATTGCACGAGGCTGTCGGCGCCTTACTTCATGCAATCGAAATCGGACCGCCTGTCTAATTGGAGCTTCACAGAACTTTTTACACGAAAGTAATCTCGATGATTTCCTCCCTGTTTATTCGTTACGGCCAATTGCTGGTGAAATTGCGCTGGCTGGTGATGCTGGCGGTGGCGCTGGTGACGGTATTTTTACTCGGCCACATTGCCAAGCTCAAGCTCGATATGGACCCCGACATGTGGGCGCCGCAGGCCCATCCGTATGTCAAAACCACCAAGCAGCTTGAGCGCTTGTTCGGCGGCACCAACTTCACGGTGATCGGCGTGATCCCGGTGCAAGGCGATATCTACCAAGCGCCGGTGCTGGCTAAAATCCAGCGCATCCAGAGCGGCATCGAAAAAATCAAAGGCGTCATCAAGGGCAACACCATCAGCCTGGCGGCCAGGAAGATAAAAAATATCCGCGGCGGCGAAGACGGCATGGTGGTGCGGCCGATGCTGGACACGATCCCGGGCAGCCCGCAGCAGATGGAGGAATTGAAGGCGGCGGTCAAGGCCAGCCCCTTGTATGTCAACACCCTGGTCTCGCCGCAGGGCGATGCCGCCGCGGTGCTCACCGATTTCCAGATGGACAAGCTCAACCCGAGCTATGACGCGATTTATCAACAGATACAGGCTGTGGTCGACCGAGAGCGCGACTCCAGCGTCGAGATCGTCAGCGGCGGCTTGCTGGTCAATCTGGCGGCGACCGAGCGTCATGTCAAACAGCTGCCGCTGTTTTTAGGAGCGGCGTTCCTGGCCATCATGCTGGTGCAATATTTTTCGTTCCGCAGTTTCCAGGGGATGTTTTTGCCGCTGCTGACCGGTTTGCTGAGCGTGATCTGGGCGCTGGGATTCATGGGCTTGATCGGGGTCCATATGGATGTGATGAACACCAATACGCCTATCCTGATCATGGCGGTCGCGACCGGTCACGCGATCCAGATATTGAAGCGCTATTACGAAGAATTCCAGGACCTGACGCGGCGCCGCCGCGAGCCGTCGCTGGCGGCGGACCTGGCGCTGGTCGGCAAGACGATCCAGGGCTTTAGCGACAAGGATCTGAGCCGGGTGGCGGTGATCAAATCGCTGGGCTGGATTGCGCCGATCATGATTACCGCTGGCCTGATTGCGATCATCACGTTTTACTCGCTGACGATTGCCGAAGTATCTGTGGTGCGCCACTTCGGCGTGTTTGCCGGCTCCGGCATCGCGGCGGTCTTGCTGCTGGAAATCACGCTGATTCCGGCCTTGCGCGCGGCCTTGCCGGCGCCAAGGATGCGCGAGCAAAACGCCGAGCGTCGGCCCAGCGTCCTCGACCGTTTATTAAGCAAGCTGGCGGATAGCCTGGTGGCCGGCAACTCGCCGCGCATTCTGATCGGCGGGCTGGCGCTGGTGGCCTTGGCGCTGGTCGGCGTGACCCGGCTGCATGTCGACAACAGCTTGAATCACGATCACTTGCCGGGCAGCGAGGTGCGCCGCAACGACGCCAGGCTGAATAGCCATTTCGGCGGCACCAACTCGATGTTCTTCCTGGTGCAGGGCAGCAAGCAAGATGCGATCAAGAATCCCAAGGTGCTGCAGGCGATGTCCGAATTGCAGCAATTCTTGAACCGGCAACCTGGGGTCGGCAAGACTACTTCGCTGGCCGACATGACCAAGAAAATGAACCAGGCCATGCACGCCGACGACCCCGCCTATTACCGGGTCCCCGATACCCAGGAGCTGGTGGCGCAATACCTGTTGCTGTTTTCGATGTCCGGCGAGCCGCAGGATCTGGACAATATGGTGGATGGCGATTATCGGCAGGCGGTGATCCAGGTGCTGCTGAAGGAGGACAGCACCCAGCACGCCGAGGCGCTGTACAACTTGAGCAAACCGATCATCGAGAAATATTTTCCGGCTGAAGTCACGGTCGGGATAGGCGGCAGCCTGCCGGAGACGATCGCGATCAACGAGTCCCTGACGCGCGACAAGATACAGAACATGGTGCAGATGACCTTGATCGTATTTTTCCTGGCCAGCCTCGTCTTGCGCTCCTTCGTCGGCGGCTTGTTTGTCGCGATCCCGCTGGTGTTGATCATGCTGGCCAACCTCGGTTTGATGGGCTGGTTCGGGATTCCGCTGGATATGGGAACTTCGACCACGGCCTCGATGGCGATGGGGGTCGGCGCCGATTATGAAATCTATTTGCTGTTCCGCTTCCGCGAGGAATACCAGCGGCACGGCAACCTGGCGCTGGCGACCCGCACTTCGCTGATGACCTCGGGCAAGGCGATTGTGCTGGTGGCGCTGTCGATTGCCGGCGGCTACTCGGTGCTGCTGGCGACCGGCTTTGCGTTCTACATCCGTTTTGCGCTGATGGTGATCGTGACGATGACGGTCAGCACGGTGTGCGCGCTGGTGTTCTTGCGCTCGATGATGATGGTGTTCAAGCCGCGTTTCGTGTTCGGCCAGCCGCGCCCACTGTTCCCTATCGATGCAGCGCCCCTGGCGGAAGGAGAATGAAGATGTTGAAACATGTGCGTAGCGTCGGCGCGGCGCTGATCTTGTTGTGCGCTGGCAGCGCGGTGCAGGCCGAGCCGACGGCGCAGCAGCTGATGGAACGCAATTTTTATATTTCCAAAATCAGCATGCTGAAGTCGCAAACGACGATGAGCTTGATCGCAGCCGACGGCCAGAAGCGCGAGCGGAAAATGGAAACCCTGTCGAAGCTGCAAAAGAACGGCATCGATTCGAACCTGATCGTGCGCTTCCAGTATCCGGCCGATATCAAGGGCACCGGCTTTCTTGAAATGGAGCGGGCGGACGCCGACGACGATCTGTGGATTTATTTGCCGGCGCTGCAAAAGGTCCGCAGATTGATTTCGAATAACAAGAAAGACAGCTTCATGGGCTCCGACTTCAGCTACGGCGAAATGCTGCCGCCGCGGGTCGAGCTGTACCAGCACACGCTGTTGCGTTCTGAAACGGTGGAAAACCAGGACTGCTACGTGATCCAGTCGATCCCGGTGTCGGACAAGGTGCGCAACGACAGTGGCTATAGCAAGAAGATCAGCTGGCTGCGCAAGGACAGCGCACTGGAGGCAAAGGTCGAGTACTACGATCTGGAAGGCCAGCTGTTGAAAGTGCAATGGCTGCGCCAGCCCAAGCTGGTGGAAGCGGACAAGGGCCGCTGGCTGGCGCAAAGCCGGGAAATGACGAATGTGCAGACCGGCCACAAGACGCTGTTTTCACTCGATGTGATTGATACCAAGGTTTCCATTGCGGACAATGTATTCAGCACCAGGACACTTGAGAGTAGATGAGATTTTTCAAGTGTGTTGCAGCGGCCTTGCTTGGGCTGTCGGCGGCTGGCGCGGCCCTGGCGGATGAGGCTGCGGCGTCGCATCAATTCAGCGGCGATCTGCGGCTCGACTACTACCATGTATCGAAAGAGCTGGATCGGCGGCATGACGTCGTGGGCGCCACCGGCGATGTGAAAATCGAATCTGACTGGCGTCAAAACATCAGCAGCAAGGCGGTAGTGCGCTGGCATGATCCGGAACTGAGCCAGACCGCGCCCAGGACTGAAGTGCTGGAAGCATTTGCGCTATGGCATTCGGATCGGGTCGATCTCAAGCTGGGCAAGCAAATCGTGGCCTGGGGCCGCGCCGACGGCATCAACCCGACCGACAATCTGACGCCGCGCAACTATCGCGTCCAGTTGCCGTACGAGGAAGATCAGCGCAGCGGCGTGTCGGCGCTGAAGATGAATTATTTTCCGGACGCGCAGAAGACCATCACACTGTACCTGACCCCGAGTTTCCAGCCCAGCAAAGCGCCGCTGCCGCCGGACGACGGCATTGCCTTCCTGGATCAGCGGCCGGCGCACAATCGCTGGCCGCTGGCATGGAAATACGATGCGCGCGGCGACCGGCTCGACTGGTCGCTCAGCTATTTCCGCGGCTATAAGCTGCTGCCGGAATGGCAGGCGACCGACAGCGCCAGCACGGTCGCCCTGCACTATCCGAAAATCAGCGTGTTCGGCGCCGACGCGGCGCTCAACCTGGGACGTTATGGCTTGCGGGCCGAAGTGGCGCGGGTGCTGCGGGATGAAGCGCAGACTGCGGGCGGCTTTCGCAGCGACTGGATGCTGGTGGCTGGCGTCGATCGCAATTTCGATGACGACTTGAATATCAACCTGCAATTGATCGCGCAACAGACCGGCAACCTCGCCGATGCGGCGAGCATAGTCGGAGCCGACCAGCGCAATCTGGCCACGGTCAACGCGATCAGCTTCAACCAGGAGCGCAAAAACAAATTCGGCGCCACCATGCGGATCGGCAAAAAATGGCTGAACGGCACGCTGGAGGCCGAGTTGCTGGCGTTTAGCTACTTCCAGCCGAATACCAGCTACTGGCGACCGTTGGTGGCTTATGCGCTGCAAGACAATGTCAAACTGACGGTCGGCGCCGAGCTGTATTACGGCCGGGCCAATACTTATTTTGGCGGCAGCAAGTCGACTCAAAGCTTGTTTGCCGAGCTGCGCTATCACTTTTAGGTTTATAAAAAAGCGCGCAATTGATCGGGTCAATGCGCGCTTGTGGCTTAAGGCCGACTATTTATCTGTTAGCGCTTAGTTACCGATTAACCAGTTGCATGCTCTCTTCACCGTAACGGGTGCCGGTTGCGGCACCGAATGGAAAGATCGCGTCGATCTCCGCCAGCTCGTTCTGGCTCAGTTGCAGCTCGATCGCATGCACGTTTTCTTCCAGATAGCTGCGGCGCTTGGTGCCCGGAATCGGCACGATGTCGTCGCCTTGCGCCAGCACCCAGGCCAGCGCCAGTTGGCCTGGCGTGCAGCCGTGGCGCCTCGCCAATTCTTTGACCTTGTCGACCAAGAGCAGATTCTTGTTGAAGTTCTCCCCCTGGAAACGCGGCGTATGGCGGCGGTAATCATCCTCTGCAAATTGATCCGGCCGGGTGATGGCTCCGGTCAGGAAGCCGCGTCCCAGCGGGCTATACGGAACAAAGCCGATGCCCAGCTTGCGGCAGGTCGCCAGCACGCCTTGCTCCGGATCGCGGGTCCACAGGGAATATTCGCTTTGCAGTGCGGTGATCGGATGCGTCTTGTGCGCGCGTTCCAGCGTCTCGGACGATGCTTCGGACAGGCCGATGTAGCGGACTTTTCCCGCCTTGACCAGATCGGCCAATGCGCCGACCGTGTCTTCGATCGGCGTTTGCGGATCGATCCGATGCTGGTAGTAGAGATCTATCGTTTCCACCCCGAGCCGCTTCAGGCTGCCTTCGACCGAGCGCCGGACGTATTCCGGACGGCCGTCGACGCCGCGCGCTTGCGGGTTGCTGCTATCGCGCAGGATGCCGAATTTGGTGGCGATGAACACTTGGTCGCGCTTGCCCTTGATCGCTTTGGCTATCAGTTCTTCGTTGGTATGCGGGCCGTAGATATCGGAGGTATCGAGAAAGTTGATGCCCAGTTCCAGCGCGCGATGGATGGTGGCGATGGATTCGGCATCGTCGCGATTGGCGTAGAAATCGCTCATGCCCATGCAGCCGAGGCCGATGGCGGAAACCGTCGGGCCGTTGCCGCCTAATTGGCGTGTATTTTTGCCTGCGTTGTTGCTTGTGTCCATGTGCATATTCCTTATCAAAAGATAGTGTGACGGCGCTCTCATTCAATGCCGCTTCGATGACTGCCGCTGCTGCTGAAGCGTCAGGGAAGTGGTCATGCAGCGAGTGTATTTGTTAGAGTGCGCTCGAAGTCAAGCGTTGGATTGCAAACAGCAGCAAGCGCCACCAGCCGCGGCAACGATAGGGATTTATTGATCGCTTGCATTGCCGCCGGCGGCGCTATCCCAGTGCACGACTTCTATCGTGTGGCCGTCCAGATCCTTCACTATCGTCCCGTAGTACTCGGGATTGATGTCTGCGCGCGGACCCGGCTCACGCAGAGTGCTGGCGCCGAGAGCCAGGGCAGCCTGGTGGAAGGCAGCCGTCGCCGTTTTCGACGGCGCGGAAAAAGCGACGTGCGAGCGGTGACCCAGCAGCGAGGTACCGGGCTCGGCCGGATAAAGGCAGAAGATCCACTTCCCGTCGATACCGAATATGGCTTGCGTATGGTCGCGATGCTGCAGGCCGTATCCCAGCGTAGCAAGGCAGTTGGTATAGAACTCGACGGATTTGTCGATCTGATGGGTGCCGATGGAGAGATGGTCGATCATGATCATTCCAGGTTAAGAGGAAGCAGGTTCAGGATTTGGAGGTCAGTGCGGTTGCAAGTCTATTGGCGAAAACAAGTGCAAACCCACACAACGAAATTGCCGCAGGAAAACATTATTATTGCATTAGGATGCAATAAGCGCGCCGACTTGAACATGGATTATTCTGAAAAGCCGCGATCCGAACGGCGAACCGGCGCCGCCGGAAGCCTGCAAAAAGCGGATCAACCCCACGCGAGGAGAGACCTCCATGCTTGAATCCAAAACAATCAGCATCTCGATCAACCGCCAATGGAACGAAGTCTAAGAGGCCATTTGGCGACCTGAAATGCAGTCGCTTTCGCATCGGAAGCGTTAAAGAAACGCGAATCGCTCACCGAAAATGCCATCGTCGAATCGCTAAGATTGTTAGGCATGGCGGCCGTTCGTGTCGGCGACAAAGTCAGCATCACCGAAGCGCAAAATCAGCTTGCTCAAATTCCGACCCAGCAGGCCAGGCGACATGTGCATTTCATCACCGGCTTTGAAGCTCGATGGAATGGTCACTACGAAGTCGCGGAGAAAGAGTTTTTGGAGACCCTCAAGATAAATCCGAAAGATACTCACGCTCTGCGGGAGCTGGCTCAGATATTGGTGGTCAGAGAGGATTACGTCTCTGCGACGCGCTGGCGACAACTCCCGGCAACCCGTTTGTTATCGACATTCTGTTGCAGTGCCTGATTGAACAGAAAAAGGATAACCATGTCGAGCTGCTTGAAGATGAAGAGATAACCGAACGGCATTAGTCCTGCGGGGCGCCTTTTTATTGCCGCTGCCAATGGCCGTAAAAAAAGCGCTCCTGTGAGCGCTTTTATCCCGGCATCGCGGAAGGCGATGCCGGATCATGCTTTTGCCATCGGTTTACTTGAGCGACAGAATCCATTTCACCAGCGTATGCGCTTCGGCTTCGCTGACTTGCGGATTGGCTGGCATCGGGATGGCGCCCCAGGTGCCGGTGCTGCCCTTCAAGACTTTTTGCACCAGCATGTCTTCAGAACCTTTCTGGCCGGCGAATTTCACCGCGACGTCTTTGTATGCCGGTCCGACGACCTTGTTTTGCACCGCATGGCATGCCAGGCAGTTCTTCGACTTCGCCAGATCCAGACCGGCATCGGCCAGTGCAGAACCCGACGCCATCGCGCCCAGCAATGCACAAATCAACAAACGTTTCATTCATATCTCCGTCAAAAAATGTGACACCACTTTACCTGCCCGTGCGCATTGTCTCATAGCGTATGCATGAAACAAGCGGCATGTCATCGATCTGCTCTCCAGCAGCGGTTGAAGTTTTTTGCGATAGCTTGCAAACAGTTTCGTGTCATTCCTAGGGTTTGCTTCAAATTGACGTTTGGTCGATTAAATGGGGAAGCTTTGGGTGACGATCAAGATGCTCTTTTGCCTTTTCGCCGACAAATCGACGGCCGGGATTTGAACTGCTTATCCATTCTTCTGGCGAGAAGAGATCGAACAGGCCAACTTTAATGAGTGTTGGTACCGATAGTTCGAGTTCCTTCTCGATTGCGCCTCTGGCACCCTCGTTGTATAGGGTAACGTTATGCAGCATGGTCGCAACCGTTCCGGTCTGCACCTTGCTCCCATCGCTGAGCTCAACAATTGGCAGACTCTCGCCGTCGGCAATAATTTTTTGATTGATAGAGCCGAGTTGTTCTGTATTCTCAGGTGTGCTTATTGACATATCGACATTCCTCATTAAATCAATTGTTTGGAAGAGATCCGGCTAAGCTTTCGCCTTTCTAGTTGTGGTGAGAAAAGTCAATTTCAAGGCTTAACGTACTTTAATTTCCTTTCGTCAAACGCAAACGTGCGGTTACTTCTTCTTCTGCCGGAACATCTTCAGACGTACGGTGCAGTTCTTTTGAACGGGCCTTAGTCAGCAATCGAACGAATGACCCTTGCCGGATTTCCACCGACAAGAGTATTCGGGGGAACGTCCTTGGTGACGACAGAACCCGCCCCAACAACCGAGTTTTCGCCCACCGTCACTCCACCGATGATCGTTGCGCCGGCTCCGATCCAAACGTTTCTTTCAATTACGATGGGCTTTGCGACTACGAAGGCGCGCCGCTGGGAAGGTTCAATGGGATGGCCAGTCGTGATGATGTTCACGTTCGGCCCGATCATCACATCGTCAGCAATGTCGAGTCCACCAAGGTCATAAAAAGTGCAGTTCTGGTTTACAAAAACATTGTGGCCGACACTGATATCGACCCCGCCGGCCGTATAGAACGGTGGAATCAATATGAAGCTGTCGTCCACCTTCTTGCCGATGAGATCGCTGAACAAGGCCCGGACTTCGTCCGCATCGTTGAACGTTAAACGGTTAAGATTGGCGATAATCGCCATCGCTCGTTTGACGTTTGCCAACATGGCAGCCGACTCCGGCGTTCTACCGGCAATCGTCCTGGTGCGATCATCATTCGCCATTCCTTATTTTCCTCCGTGCGCGATCGAGTTTTTCTGGGAATTGCGGAGCAAAAAAAAAAAGCGGCAAACATCGCTGTAAGCCGCTTGGGTATTGGTGCTGATGAGACGAATCGAACGTCCGACCTACTGATTACGAATCAGTTGCTCTACCGACTGAGCTACATCAGCTTTGTCGGTATTATATCTGCGCTGCAATTTCTTCACTAGGCTTTGCCTTACCTCGTCGTCTTGTATTCCTTCTATTGCACATAGTGCAAGAGCCTTCTCAACGTCTACCCCTGCGAGTTCCGCTAGGCGTGCCGTGTACTCCGCCCCTACGTGCTGCCGCCGTCTCCATGCGCTGATGATCGGCCTGTTTGCGCCCAATCTATCGGCCAATACATTGTCGCTATCAGAACCCTTTGCGATATTTAAAATATCAATAGTACTTGTAAGCAAAACATCTTGACGTTCCATATTGAAACCTCCTATAGTCATCACGTTCCATGTTGAAACGTTCCATTTTGAACCGTTTCATACCGCACCGTCTCTAGCTGCGACGGTTTCACGATGTAAACAATAACATACCGGCCCAAAAGGTAAACCGTGGATACAACTACATCCCTCCTCTTTGATCCTGAAAGCTACATGTCTCTGCTCGTGTCACGTCAGGACGTATTGGGTTCGGCGTATGTAACCCGCCAGATCGAATGGGCTGAGCAGATTTTGCAAGACCGCATTGCTGAAGCAAAAAACACCACCAGCGGCGAAGCCGGGCGCGCCAGCGCACGAGCCGCCGCTGGTGGTGTTTTTGCTGTTGCAGTTGGGGTTGAGTTTTCGTCTGGGTGCGTAGTAGCACCCCAGATAAGTCTCACCGGTGAGACTTCCGCCAATTTGTCTCACGGGTGAGACTGGATGATCGACACCATCAAAATCGAGAGTCCATCCATTGATGAAAAGCTCGCAGCTTTTCTCGAAATGCAGTCGGTTTTACGCCAGGGCATCGATAACGCGTCCGGTGAAGTGTTGTACGAATTGACGACCGGCACCCTGGAAGGCTCGCACGATGCACGGATTTCGTTTCGCGTCTGGCGGCAACGTCCGGTGCAACGGCTGGTGCAAGTGGAACCCGGCGTGTTCAAGAAAAAGGGTTCGCCGAAGATGGAAGACTCCAGGCCGTATCTGATCATCGAAGCGTCGGTGCATAAGATCAAGCTGGGTCACAACGTCTACGGCGGCCCTCTCGATTTTCAAGCGACGGTCAAAGAATTTTTGCATCAGGTAGAGCAGCGCCTTGGCGTCACGCTCCCGGTGTATTCCGAATGGATCGTCAGGCGCGTGGACTGGGCCGAAGTATTCCGCTTGCCGTTCGTCGCGATTCAGGAATTTTTTGAGTCCAGCAACACGGTCGATTACCCGCGCCGGACTGGGCACAAATACGGTGTCAATGCGCTGTATTTCCCCGGCTCGTTCACGACGATCAAGCTGTATCACAAGGGCGTCGAATTTCGCGAGCACGATTACGACCGCATCAAGCGTCATCTGCTGATTTCGCTCGATCGCCAGGGATGCGGTTTTCAGAAATCGCAGCAGATCGTCGCGAAAAAAATGCTCGCTTTGCAGCGACTGGCGAACAATCGTCTGCGTTGCGAAGTCGAGATACACGCAGAAAAGCTGCGCCACGATTTTGGAACTTTGCCGCTGGTCCACCAAGTGACAGACGACTACCTTGCCGGTGTCTATGAGCACGATATGAGGCGGCTTTTGAAGGAAGGAAAGTCCGGTATGGATACGGTACGCGACAACAGGGCTGTTATGAAGCGCTTAAAGCTGATGCATGGCGATATGAACGCCGATCGATATTTCGGCTTCTGGTCACAGCTGACCATCCTTGGCGAAAACATCGTTAAGCAAAATTACCTGCCGAATCGCAAAGCGACCTTTTACCGCTACAAGAAAGCGTTGCTCGATGCCGGCGTGTCGTGGGTAGGAACTGACATCCATGTCGTCGCCAATGACACGCTGTTGCCTAAAGATTTTTCACCATTGCGCGCAGATATGCGTCGTTGCATTTTGCCTGCACGTAACCGGGCTACGTATATGCCTTCTCTTCAACTCGCTGCTTAAGGAATCATCATGACAGAACGCGTATTAATTCAATCCGTCGATCACTACGAAATCAAGGACAAAGAAACCGGCGTCATCAACCTGATCGATCAGGTTTATTACTTCAACGACTACCGCGAAGCGAGCGATCTCAACGCCGGCGTCAAGCCGATGAAATCGCCGTGTACGCCTGAAATCTCGAAAGAGATTATGGCTTCTCTTCCCGGCTGCTCGATCGGCATTTTCGACATCGATTCCAAGAGTCGCCCAGGTGCAGGCGGCAAGCCAACGCAGATGATTGTTTCGGCCAAGCTGGTGCGCCTGATCAATTTGGCTGAGTTGTTAGCTGTGAAGGTGCAGCCAGCGCCTAAGGCCGTCGCTGCTTAATCGTATAAATAATTTCCGGAGAAAAGAAATGGCAATCATCACTGTTTCGGCTACCGATCCGCGTCATTCCCGGCACGAAGAGTATGTCGAGTTCATAGATTCGCCGTCGTCTGGCTTTTACGATTCCGATGATTTCCCGGAGTTATTTCTGGACGAGGAAATCGCGGTCGAGAACGGTGGTGAGGACGAAATGCAGGCAACGCCCAAGGCTGCTGCAGATTAATCGTATAAATAATTAAATAGGTGATGCAAATGAATCAGCTCAAACGTCTTATAGGGTTCTTCAGCTCTGTCATTACGCTTGTGCTGATCTCTTTTTCCCCTGCTCATGCTGCCGTCAGCTTTCTACCGCCGTTCATCCTGCAAGCCAAGAGAGACGTTGAAGTTGCTGGCACCTTGGTTCTCGGCGTGATCGTCGCCGGCACAGTTTTTTTCTGGCTTCGCATAGTGATCAATGGCGGCTCGGACAGCGCCGAAAACGCCTTTCAGTTTCGGACGTGGGACGAACCGAATCACGTGCAGCAGGACATTTCAGATGATGTCGTTGACCCCGATGTTGTCGCCGATTTTTTCGATCACGATGGCTCATCTTTTCAGGATGAACATGAAGCGGCGGTCGCTTCATGGGAGGATGGATTTGAAGCTCAGTTGCTTCGCCAAGATGCGGGGGAATACGTTGCGCATGAGTTTGTAGGCTCTCAGTTCGCTGCAGACAGTGGCGTTCCCGTCGATGTCGATGCGTCTGATGAGCGGCATTCTCGACATGAGGAATATGTCGATTGGCTGGACTCACCTGAAGGGGATGTTGTTGATGTCGAGACAGCCCTTGAAGTTTTAGAAACTGAAAAAGTGGCGCGTGTGTAATGGCGACTTGCGCCGTCGCAGTACAACAATCGGATGGGTCATATGTACTCAAGATCGACCCTTCGATTACGAATGTATCCACGTGTTCCTACGTGGTGCAAAGCGGGGCAGATATTGGAAATTCGCTGTTTTCCATGTCTGCCGAAGATGGCGGCTTGATCTCAGCCGGTATTGTGCTGGTCTGGGGGGCTGCTTGGGGTATTAAGGCCGTGATTTCGGTCGTGAAAGGAAATTCAAATGAAACTGGTTAAACAAGCTCGGAAGTATGGTCGCAATGTTGTCGGCGTAGTTGGCGGCTTTGCGTTGGCTGTGGGCGTATCGGTAGCTAATGCTGCTAGCACTATCGATATTTCTCCAGCCACTACCCAGGCTACTAGTGATGTCAATATTGCCGGTGGCCTGGTGCTTAGCGTGATCGTTGCGGCCACTGTTTTTACCTGGCTGCGTCGCGTCATCAAGTAAGCGTTAGCAGTACACGTTTAAAACACGGGAGCTTCGGCTCCCGTTTTTCCTCGGGGGCTTTATGAATGGATTGTTCGTCATCGTGGCTACATGCGGCGCGTTCTGGATTTTGTTTAGGTCATGAATAATTTACTGAAGCGGATCGTTGTCGGTGTGTGTGTCGCCTTGGTCATGATGGTGGTACACAAGGTGAGTCATGCGGCTAGCCCCGTGTACGTCGTGTGGCGCGATGTGACCAGCTTGGCTTTTCCGAGTGCAGACGCACTTTGTAAGGCGCATGGGGCGACTGCAGGACCTTACTCCTATGACCAAATGGGGATGATTGCATTGATGACGTGCTCGGCACCTTATGCCATACAGTTTATCTCTGCGGCGTCGTGTCCTGATGGTTCGAATGTCCTAGGCGGCGTCGGTGCCGGCGTCCCTGCGTATTGCGGTACAAATACGCCTGACCCTCCCTCTGTAACCTGTAAGGCCGGAACGAAAACACAATTCACCTTCGATATGGGCGCAATTGGAGGTAGAGAAAATACCCCGGCCTCTGATGGTTCTTGCGATCTATCTCCCGGCGACACCAAGATTACGCAGTGCTGGAACTCGTCGCCAGACACAACCAAAGCCCATGTAATGTGCAACGTTCAGGGTACGCAAAACGGCACGCCATCCGCCGGCAATGTCCCGCAGCCTGCGCCTCCGGCAACACCCCCGCCCGATGCGCCCCCTGTGCCTGTGAATACCCGTGGCGATAGCAGCAGTGGCTGTCCTGCGGGGACTGAAAATGTCGGCACCGATTCTGCCGGCACGCCGATGTGTCGAGGCTCCGGCACCGATGCGCCGACGCCGCCGCAAACTACAACGAAAGCCCCAACCCAAACAACGACGAATCCCGACGGCTCGACCACGACCACGGATTCAAGTACAACAACAAATCGCGACGGCAGCACGACGACGACTCGAACCGATTGCACGATCGGGGCCGATGGCACCAAAAAATGCACGCTGTCCGGCTCGACAACGCCGAATGCATCCGGTGGCGCAGGCACGAATGACGACGGCAAGAACGATATGTGTGTCAAGCATCCCGAATTGAACGTGTGCAAGAACTCTCAAGTCACCGGCAACGGCTGCTCTGGCTCAGTGTCAAACGTCGCCGTGACTGGCGACGCGATCGAGGGCGCAATCCTGCGGCAAATGCGGGACGACAATTGCGCCAATCAGGTGCCGTCTGCGGCCAAAGACCTAGGCAAAAGCCTGCTGAGCGGCAACGACCCGATGCAAGGGCAGATTGATAAGACAAAGGCCGGTGATACGGTTGATCTGAGCTCGCAGTCGCTCGACCAGTCGGGCTTTCTCGGCGGCGGCTCCTGCTTCTCCGATCGGTCGATCAGTGTCAATGGTCGCGCTATACCGGTCCCGTTTGCCGCTGCATGCGGCGACATCAAGCCACTGCGCTATGCAGTGATGGCCTGCGCTTTGGTCGTGGCCTACTTACTCGTTTCCAAGTCCGTCCTTCAGGGGTAATCAACATGTTTCTAGCTGTTTTTCTTCCGGCTTTAATGGGCGCTTTAGCGTCGCTGATGGCGTCTCTGGTGTGGCGTGCGGTTCTGGCAATCGGCATCGGCTTTATTACCTACACGGGTTCAACGGTGGCGCTCAACGCGATGAAACAGGCGGTCGTATCCGGTTTCTCCGGCATGCCTGCCGACATGGTGAATCTGCTGGCATTTCTGTGGATCGATAAAGCGTTGTCGGTGCTGTTTTCTGCGGTTGCCGCATCGCTTGCGGTTCGCGGTATCGGCGGTGCTGTGAAAAAGATGGTGTTCAAATGATTACGATTATTACTGGCCTGCCGGGCAACGGAAAAACGCTGTATGCGCTCTCGTATATCAAGGCCTATTCCGAGAAAGAGAGCCGCGATGTCTACTACTCGGGCATCACTGATTTAAAGCTGCCATGGACTGAATTTAAGCCTGAAGAATGGCTATCGCTGCCGAATGGATCCATCATCGTGATCGATGAGGCGCAATTTGTTTTTCCGAAGCGTCCTAACGGCTCCAAGCTGCCAGACTTCTATGAGAAGCTGGCGACACATCGACACAAGGGCTTCGATATTTTCCTGATTACGCAGCATCCTAGCCTAGTCGATAATTTCGTCCGTCAGCTCGTTGGTCGCCATCTGCACGCGATCCGTAAATTTGGCTTCGCCCGCGCCACGATTTACGAATGGTCGTCGGCGAATGTCAGTCCGCAAAATGCGGCCAGCCACAAAAACGCGATTACCCATAAATGGAAATTCCCAAAGGCTGCTTACGAGTATTACAAGTCTGCGGAAGTTCACACCGTCAAGCGCGGCATCCCGATGCAAATCATCCTCGCGTGCTTTGTAATCGTCGCCGTGATCGGGCTGGCGATCTTCGTTTTTCATCGCTTCCAACAACGCACAGTGAAACATGAGCAGGATGCTTCTGTCGGTGCTGCGGGTACTGGTGCTCCGGCCGCAAATGGTGGCGCTGCGAATGGCGCATTGAAAGCGTCGTATACCAATGCGCTGGCCGACGCCAGGCAGTACATGTTTGAACGTACTCCGCGCATCGCCGGACTGCCGCAGACCGCGCCACGCTATGACGAAATAACGAAGCCGACGACGGCGCCGGTGCCGTCCTCCTGTATCGCCAATCAAAAGAAATGCAGCTGCTTCACGCAACAGGCCACGCCGATGGATGTGCCGGACCTGCTGTGTCGCGACATCGTGGCGCGCGGCTACTTCGTGGATTTTGATGACAAGGGAGGCCACAATCAGCAGCAGACAGCGTCAAACAGCCGCGCTGATGGCGTCGTACTGGCATCGGCTGAAAAATCGTCTGGCGGCCCGTCTGTCGTTGTTTTGGATGAGGACGGCTACGGCGTACTGGGCAAGAAAATAGGAGCGCAAAAATGACTGCACCATTGACACCTGAGCAAATCGCAGAGGTTGCATCTGCTCTTCAACCGGAGCTGTGGAAATTGTTTCTCCTGGGCGCGCTCGTCGGCGCGCTTGTGTCCTGGTCATTGCTGCCGACTCGGGAACGCGTTTCCGGTTACATGTTCCCTGCTTTGTCCGAGGCGTACCTTGACGGCTTATCCTCTCGTTTTCGTCGCCGGCCGACGACGCAATATGCGCGTGTCTTGATGCGTCGCGATCGCGTGCTGTTCCGGCGCGTCTGGCGTTTGCGATTGCAAAACGTGACGCGTCACGGAAAATTTCTATTCCTTATATTGTATAAATGATTTACACCATTTCCCTATAAGATAAATATCCGTGACGCGTCACATATAATAGAGCCGTACACAGACAGGAGGATGTATGCGCCAGCCCGAAGACACCAAGACTCTCGAATTGCTTTCAGAACCAAAACGCGGTCGCGGCCGTCCCCGCGTCGAAAATCCGATGACACCGGCAGAGCGTCAAAGACGGTCTCGGAGAATGCGCAGGTCCGGTGACGATGGCGAATATTCGCTGTCGTCGATGGTGAGTTCTGATGCTTTTTTCGCGCTTAGTCGATTGGCGGCTCATTTCGGCCTTAATCGGCAACAGATGCTTGAAAATTTGATTCTTGATCGTCAGGCGTTCGTCCTGGATCGATTGAAGGTTGACATGCCTGAGTGGGATGCATTCTTTAATCGTGACAAGTCACAAAAATTACTATGAGATGCGCTACGAAATTCAAGAATCTACTGTCTATGTGCTGCGCCTGTGACATACACGCGAGGACCATTAGCATCGCACTCTCGTCAAATAATAAAAGTAACGCGTCACGAAAATAAGTCAATGAGGGCCGTCACAGCTGAGTAGAGACGGCCCGCAGGGCAAAATATCCGTGCGTGT
The DNA here is from genome assembly GCF_042654985.1 of Paraherbaspirillum soli. Lineage (NCBI taxonomy): Bacteria > Pseudomonadati > Pseudomonadota > Betaproteobacteria > Burkholderiales > Oxalobacteraceae > Paraherbaspirillum > Paraherbaspirillum soli. Next base: position 155,761 of record NZ_JBHSMT010000029.1, read on the forward strand.
TAATTGCCCGTTTCTCCAGGTTGCGGCATTCGGAGCGTGGAGGTGATCGCTTCCAGCGTGGCAGACGGATTTTTAGTCGGGCAGTCCACTGGCCAACGAGGAAGACTGCAAGAGCTTCACGTTATCCACCCTCGCCCCTGAAGACCGCTTTTGACTTTGTTTTTGCTCTTAACCCCGAAGCTTTAGCAGCCAAGCCTGAATTGCCGATCTCTGGCGTCTTGCCGGTTTAGCCTTAACGCCTGTTGCGATTGTCCGCTCTGCGCCATTCTTGAGGACTCATCAATATCCTTTACGCGCTGGCTCAGGTAATTGCATTCATATTGGTTGTTCGAGTTTGTAGCGCCCTGCCCTTGGTTTGTCGCTGCCACAGAGCCTTCTCGCTGAATGTCCGCACGTATTCGCGCCCTGGCGTCTGCGATCACAGTCCGGTCAGGACTGACAAATCCGCCGCTACTTTCATGGATGGTTACTACGGTTGCAGCTTGGGTGCATTTTTTATCCGAGTAGGTAATCTTGCCGCCTGAGTGGCATTTAAATATTTGGCCCGGAATATTTGATTCAACGACCTGCGGCGGCGCGAATTCCTGCGCACCTTCGCTGATCATTTTCGGTTTTGATTGCTCTGGCGTCGGCTCAACGCTGACCTTAATTGGCGACATCGACTTTTGCATTACCCATACCAAGCCTCCGACGATTGTTGTAGATAGTCCAATGCAAAAAACTAAATTTATTGTCTTGCGAAGCATGTTTTTCCCTCATTGCCAAATTACAATATTGCCTATTTAAGCACATGTTTGATTGTTGGCCGTGTCCGGGAGTAATAGCTGTTGATTTACACATGGGATGATGCCGCTGATCGGTGGCTGAAGGAAAAGGTTCACAAGCAGTCGATTAAGTCTGACAAGGCGAATATTCGTTGGCTTAACTTGCATTTGTCTGGCGTGCCACTTGTTGATATTGATCGCTCTGTAGTTGCGTCTCTCATCCATAAAAAAATCACCTCCGGCGTTGCTAACGCTACTGTTAATCGCATGCTCGCCCTTCTCCGCGCGGTCCTTAATCTCGCCGTCACGGATTGGGATTGGCTACCGTCTGCACCAAAATTTCGTTTGCTCAAAGAGCCGTCGCGCCGCGTTCGCTACTTGTCCAAGCTACAGGCTGTGCGTTTGTTGCGAGAGCTTCCCGAACATCTTTCCGCGATGGCAGCATTCTCTCTCGCTACCGGTCTTCGTCGTGCCAACGTAACAGGCCTCGAATGGTCGCAAGTTGATCTAAAGCGTCAGGTTGCGTGGATACATGCTGACCAAGCAAAAGGCGGCAAAGCTATCACTGTTCCGCTCAACACTGACGCTATGCGCGTCGTGCTGACGCGAGTCGGCAGACATCAAACGCACGTATTTAGCTACAAGGGGAAGAGGGTAATTCAGGTGAGCACTGCTGCCTGGTATAAGGCGCTGAAGCGTGCGGGGATTTCTGATTTTCGATGGCATGACTTGCGCCACACTTGGGCCAGCTGGCACGTACAGAATGGTACGCCGCTGTTTGCATTGCAGGAATTGGGAGGGTGGGAGAGTGAGGAGATGGTCAGGCGGTATGCGCACTTCTCAGTAGGAAATTTGGCGGCTTTCGCCGCCAACCTTCCAACTTTTTCCGGACCCTAAAAGAGTGATTACGAATCAGTTGCTCTACCGACTGAGCTACATCAGCTTGCGGCCGATTATAGCTTTTTCTTGCAGCAGCTTCTACTGTCAACATTTCCATATCGCCACAACCGCCGTACCGGCGTTTTGAGCAGCGACAGTAAGCAACAGGGAGCCGCCAACAAGCGGCAGTCAAACCGTTTTACCCGTCAGTCAGCAAGCAAAGCGTCATGCATTGATCATTCAGTCAGACTGAAAATCGCGTCGTAGCCATTGGCTGCGCGATCGGTCTCTTCCAGTTCGTTGGTCAAGCCCAGGTCTTCCAATTCTTCAACGGCGTTTTGAAATTGCTTGGCGTTCGAAGCGCCGATGACGCGGTAGATTTCTTGCTTGGCGTTGCGGATGGCGATCAGGATCTCGTCTTGTCTGACGACGTTCAGTTCAACAATCGTCACCAACAAGTTGGTCATAATTTCTTTGTCAAACTCGGGGATGTCTTTATCTCCGATTAGTGCAGTTTTCAATCTATTCCTCTTGTATTAATCGTTAAGCAATTTCGCTTGGGGTGTTTTATTACAGGTGCGTGATTTTACATCGGCAATAAGTTTTCGATGTCGTCCATCACCGACCGCAAGGCCGATCCGGCCTCGCGGTGTAGCCACGCCGCTTATTCCTGGTGATAGCTGGTCACCAGCGCCACTTCATTTTTCGAACCGAGGAAAACCGGCACGCGTTGGTGCAGTTTTTCCGGTTGGATATCCAGGATCGCCTGCTTGCCGTCGGTGGCAGCGCCGCCGGCTTGCTCGACGATGAAGGCCATCGGGTTGGCTTCGTACATCAGGCGCAGCTTGCCTGGCTTGTCCGGTTCGCGGGCGTCGGCCGGGTACATGAAGATGCCGCCGCGGTTGAGGATGCGATGGACGTCGGCGACCATCGATGCGATCCAGCGCATGTTGAAGTCTTTTTGACGCGGCCCGGTGCTGCCGGCCAGCATCTCGTCGATATAACGCGTGACCGGCGGATACCAGTGACGGGCGTTGGATGCATTGATGGCGAATTCCTTGGTTTCGGCCGGGATCTGAACGTCGCGCTGGGTCAGTACCCAGGCGCCCATTTCGCGGTCCAGCGTGAAGCAATGAACACCGTTGCCGGTAGTGAGCACCAGCATGGTCTGCGGACCGTAGACGGCATAACCGGCAGCGACCTGCTTGCGGCCCGCCTGCAGGAAATCTTTTTCAGTCGGCGCGGTCATGCCGTCCGGCGCTTTCAGCACCGAGAAAATAGTGCCGATGGAGACGTTGACGTCGATATTGCTTGAGCCGTCGAGCGGGTCGAACAGCAACATGTATTCGCCCTGCGGATAGCGGTTCGGGATCAGATGGATGGTTTCCATTTCTTCCGATGCCATCGCCGCCAGATGGCCGCCCCATTCGTTCGCTTCGAGCAGGATTTCGTTGGAAATGATGTCGAGTTTCTTTTGCACTTCGCCCTGCACGTTCTCGCTGCCGGCGCTGCCGAGCACTTCGCCCAGCGCGCCTTTGCCGACTGCGTGGCTGATGGTTTTGCAGGCGCGCCCGACGACTTCGATCAGCAGTCGCAATTCTGCCGGGATGCTGTTGTGCAGGCGCTGTTGTTCTATCAGGTGTTGGGTAAGACTGATGCGTTTCATGATGCTCTTTCTTTGAAAATTAATTGGCGAGTGCCTTGCTGATCACTTCCAATACGTCTTTCGACAAATGTGGCTCCGCGGCGACGCGCTGCAATGCGCTGCGCATTTTTTCCTGCAGCGCCGGTGCGTATTTGCGCCAGCGGTCGAGACTGCGTGCCAGGCGCGCGGCGACTTGCGGATTGACGCCGTTCAGCGCGATCACTTGATCCGCCCAGAATGCGTAGCCGCTGCCGTCGGCTGCGTGGAAGTTGGCCGGATTGCCGTTGCAGAAACTGAATATCAGGCTGCGCGCGCGATTCGGGTTTTTCAGCGTGAAAGCCGGATGTTCGAGCAAGGCGCGGATGGCGGCAACGTTGGCAGTATGCGCGCCGGCTTGCAACGCGAACCACTTGTCGATGACCAGCGCTTCGTTCTCGAAATCTTTATAAAACTGTTCCAGCGCCGCGGCCTTGCCGGGTGCGCTGCTGTTGATCAGCGCCGTCAGCGCGGCGACGCGGTCGGTCATGTTGTTGGCGTTGTCATATTGTTGCTGCGCCAGTGTATGCGCGGTGGCGTCGTCGCCCTGGATCAGGTAGGACAGCGCGACATTTTTCAGCGCGCGTTTGCCGGCGGCATGGGCATCCGGGCTGTATGCGCCTGGCGACTGGTTGGCGTGATACGCAGCGGTCAGATCGGCATTGAGCGCTTGCGCCAGTGTGCTGCGCAGGTACTGACGAGCCTGATGGATCGCTTGCGGATCTATCACTTCGGTCTGTTCCGCCAGCAGCGCTTCCGACGGCAGCGTCAGCGCCTGCTCGCGGAACGCGGCATCCAGCGTCGTGTCGTTCAAGATCAAAGCGAATGCCTGGCCCAGCGCTTCGCTATTGGAAGCGGCGTTGTTGAGCGCGCTCTCCAGCGTGACTGCATGACCGGCCTGCGCGGCATCCTGCACCGCCGCGGTCAATGCCAGCAGGCTGCGGGTAGCCAGCCGCTGTCCGGCCTCCCAACGATTGAATGAATCGCTGTCGTGCGCCAGCAAAAAGGCCAGTTCGGCATCCGTGTAGTCGATGTCGAGCACGACCGGCGCCGAAAAATTGCGCAGGATCGACGGCACCGGTTGCTCTGCGATGTCGACAAAGCGGAAGGTTTGTTGCGCCTTGGTCAGCTCCAGCACCCGTGTCGTTTCGCCGCTCGCTTTACCCTTGGCCTCGCCTTGCAAACGCAGTGGCAGATCGCGGCCGCTGCTGTCGAGCAGGCCGACTGCGACCGGAATGTGGAACGGCAGTTTCTTCGACTGGCCCGGTGTCGGCGGGCAGGTTTGCGACAGGGTCAGTTCATAGGTCTGCTTGGCGGCATCGTACTGGGTCTTGACTTGCACCCGCGGCGTGCCGGCCTGGCTGTACCAGCGCTCGAACTGCGTCAGGTCGCGGCCGTTGGCATCCACCATCGCGGCGCGGAAATCGTCGCAGGCGACTGCTTGCCCGTCGTGGCGCTTGAAGTACAGGTCCATGCCCTTGCGGAAGCCGTCGCGGCCGAACAGGGTCTGGTACATGCGCACCACTTCGGCACCTTTTTCATAAATGGTGACGGTGTAGAAATTGTTGATTTCGACGTAGGCATCGGGACGCACCGAGTGCGCCATCGGGCCGGCATCCTCCGGGAATTGCGCTTGCCGCAATACGCGCACGTCGTCGATCCGCTTGACCGCGCGGCCGCTGTCGGTGCCGACCATGTCGGCCGAGAATTCCTGGTCGCGGAATACGGTCAGTCCCTCTTTCAACGACAACTGGAACCAGTCGCGGCAAGTGACGCGATTACCGGTCCAGTTATGGAAGTATTCATGCCCGACCACCGCTTCGATATTGGCGTAATCAATGTCGGTGGCGATGCGCGAATTGGCCAGCACGAATTTGGTATTGAAAATATTCAGGCCCTTGTTCTCCATCGCGCCCATGTTGAAATCGCCGACGGCGACGATCATGAAGCGGTCCAGATCCAGTTCCAGGCCGAAGCGTTCTTCATCCCAGCGGATGCTGTTTTTGAGCGAATCCATCGCATGCTGGGTTTTGTCCAGATTGCCTTGTTCCACCCATACCTGCAGCAGCACTTCACGGCCGGATTGCAGCGTGTATTTCTCTTCCTGGCAAACCAGGTTGCCGGCCACCAGCGCGAACAGGTAGGACGGTTTCTTGAACGGGTCTTCCCATTTGGCGTAATGGCGGCCGTCTTCCAGATCGCCCTCTTCGATCAGGTTGCCGTTCGACAGCAGCACCGGATATTTTTTCTTGTCGGCGCGCAGCATGACCGTGTACTTGGCCATCACATCGGGACGGTCCGGGAAATAGGTGATTTTGCGAAAACCTTCGGCTTCGCATTGAGTGAAGAAATTGCCGTTGGAGACATACAGCCCCATCAGCGAGGTGTTGCTCTCGGGCTTGGTCAGCGTCTCGATTTCCAGCGTTACTTTGGCTGGCGCCGCAGCGATCCGCAGCTTGCCCGACTCCAGCTGGTATTGGCTCGGCTTCAACTGCTTGCCGTTCAAGCGCAACTGCACCAGCTCCAGCTCCTCGCCGAACAATACGATCTCGTTGCTGGCACTGTCAGGATTGTGGCGCATCACGATGCGGGTGGCGATCCGGGTCGCCGCCGGATCGAGATCGAAACCCATTTCAACGGTGTCGACCAGGAAGGCGGGGACGGTGTAATCCTTACGATAAATAGTGGGGGGCGTGGAGGAAGTATCGGTGCGCATAGATTGGGATCGCCTGGATAGTTGAGGGAGATGAGTGCCGTCAATAAATCGAACAAAGTACGATTCTACCAATCAACCGGCAAAGCAACATGCAATTTGGACGGGAATCTCCCTCGCGAAATAGATCATTGAGCCCTTGCGCCGGCAGCTGATGACTTCTGCTCACCAGCCTGAAAATTGTCATGGCGACATCGTTTTATGCAGCGGCAGCGTCGTGATCTCTACGGTGCCGGTTACAGATAGTCACAAAGCCATAAGGCAACACAACGGAGACTTGATTAAAATGACAAGCCTTCCAGCGCCTTATCCCGCATTCGAATAAAAGGAACACCATGAAACGCACTGTCAGTCTTTGCCTCGCTGCGCTCTCGCTCCTGCTGGGAGGCTGCGCCACCGTCATCCGCAGCGACGTCACCGCGTTCAATGAATGGCCGGCGGACTTGCCGGAGAAATCCTTCGTCTTCACGCACACGACAGCGCAGGACAACGATCTGGAGTACCGCAATTATGAAAACCTGGTGTGGGCGGAACTGCAGCGCCTGGGGTTCGTGCAACCGGCCAATGCCGCCGCCGCGCAATTGAAAGTGGCGCTCGATTACGGCATAACGGAACGCGAGGTCCGCGTGGTGGAACCGGTAGTGGCCGACCCGTACTGGTACGGGTCGCCGTTCTATGGACCGGGCTGGCGCCGGCCGGGATTTTATAGCCCGTTCTATGATCCGTTCTGGTATGCCCCTCAAGTGGTCGGGCAGCGCGAATCGACTTATCAGTTATTCGAACGTCGCCTGAACGTCTCGATCGCGCGCGCCGGCAATGCCCAGAAACTTTATGAGGTCGCCGTCACCAGTGAGGGCAAGATGAATTCGCTGCCGGCCGTGATGCCTTATATGGTGCGTAGCGCATTTAAAGATTTCCCCGGAAAAAGCGGCGTCCCGCATCGGGTTGAATTGAAGGTCGATGGCAAGTAGTTTTTCCTGACAAAAACGCAATAATAAAAACGGCCTGTCGCCCCTTGATGTGGGGCGACAGGCCGTTTGCTTTTATGCTTGATCAGTAGGGCACCTCTAAAAACCGTAATCAGCTATAAAACCGCTCACTCGCGAAGGTAATAAAACCGATCAGGATGACCGTCAGCACCAGGACGATCAACAGCTTCCCGAATTTGGGCGTACCGTCGCCGGCAGCCGGCTGCTGCTGAGCATGGTTCGCCGGCATGTCGGCTTGACTGTCTGCCTGGTTCTTCAGCGGATCGTTCATAAATACCTCAAAGAATCAAAATCAGGGAATCAAAATAGTGGAGCCGGTGGTTTTGCGCGACTCCAGATCGATATGCGCCTGCGCCACGTCTTTTAACGCATAACGCTGATTGATTTCAATCGTGATTTTCTTGCTTTCGACCATCTGGAACAGGTCTGCCGCAGCCGCATCCAGATCCGCCCGGCTTGCGATATAACTGGTCAGCGATGGTCGTGTGATGTACAGCGAACCGCGCGATCCCAGCTCGCTCAGGCTGAACGGCGGCACCGGGCCGGACGCATTGCCGAAGCTGACCATGGTGCCGAGCGGCGACAGGCAGTCGAGAGAGCCGGTGAAAGTGTCCTTGCCGATCGAATCGAACACCACCGGCACGCCTTTGCCGCCGGTGATTTCGCGCACGCGTTCGACGAAATTCTCGGTCTTGTAATTGATGACGTGGGCGCAACCGGCGGCAGTCGCCAGCGCCGCTTTTTCGTCCGAGCTGACGGTACCGATCATGGTCACGCCCAGCGCCCTGGCCCACTGGCTGGCGATCAGGCCGACCCCACCGGCAGCTGCGTGGAACAGAATGGTTTCACCGCCGTGCAGCGGGAAGGTGCGACGCAACAGGTATTGCACCGTCAGTCCTTGCAAGGTCATCGCCGCGGCGGTATCGAAGCTGATCGAATCGGGCAGCTTGACCAGGAATGCTGCCGGCATCACGCGCGCCTCGGAGTAGGCCCCGTTCGGACGGGTTGCATACGACACGCGATCGCCGACTTGCACATGATGCACGTCCGGCCCCACCGCTTCGATGACGCCGGCCGCCTCCTGTCCCAAACCGGCCGGCAACGGCTGCGGATACAGGCCGGTGCGAAAATACACGTCGATAAAATTGAGTCCGCAAGCGGCATGCCGAATGCGCACTTCGCCCGGTCCCGGCTCGCCGACTTCGACGTCGACGTATTCCATCACCTCGGGACCGCCGGTCTTGAACATCCTGATTGCTTTTGTCATGGGTTTTCTCGCTTCAAAATAGTGTGCAAAAAAAGCTGGCCTCTACAGCAGAGTTGCAACCTTAGCCGAGAATTTGTTTACGCGCTGACTGCGCGGCCGGGACCGCGAGCGCCATAGCCCTCACTTTTTCAACAACGATCCCAACACGCCTCGAATCAATTCCCGTCCAAGCTGCGAGCCGATCGTCCGCGCCGCGGATTTGACCATCGCCTGCACCACCGTGTCCTTGTGACCGGATCCGCCGCCGCCCAGCAAGCCGCCGAGCGCACTGCCCCAGGAGCCGACCGTGTCGCCTATGGACATACCGCTGCCGGCTTCCGCCCCGGCTGCAGCCCCGGTTGCAGTCTCGTTTTTAGCGGCCGGAGTTGCTGCTGCCCGCCCCTTCAGTTTTTCGTAGGCCGACTCGCGATCGATTGCCGTTTCATAAGCGCCGGCGACGATAGAAGCGGCGATCAATTGCTTGCGCTCGTCATCCGTGATCGGACCGATTTGCGATGCCGGCGGCAGAATGAAGGCGCGTTCGACGATATTCGGCCGCCCTTTTTCATCAAGGAACGACACCAGTGCCTCGCCGACGCCAAGTTCGCCGATGGCTTGCGCGGCATTCAGATCGGGATTGGCGCGGAAGGTATCGGCGGCAGCTTGTACCGCCTTCTGGTCGCGCGGGGTATAAGCGCGCAACGCGTGCTGCACGCGGTTGCCCAGTTGGCCCAGCACCGTGTCGGGAATATCCAGCGGATTTTGCGTGACGAAGTAGACGCCAACGCCCTTGGAGCGAATCAGGCGCACCACTTGTTCGATCTTTTGCAGCAATGGTTTCGGCGCATCGGCAAACAGCAGATGCGCCTCATCGAAGAAAAACACCAGCTTCGGCTTGTCCAGGTCGCCGACTTCCGGCAAATGTTCGAATAACTCCGACAGCATCCATAACAGGAAGACTGAATACAGTTGCGGCGCATTCATCAATTTATCGGCGGCCAGGATATTCACGATGCCCTTGCCATTGCCGTCGGTCTGAAGCAGGTCGTCGATGTTGAGCATCGGTTCGCCGAAGAATTGGTCTCCGCCCTGCTCGCCGATCGCGATCAGGCCACGTTGAATGGCGCCGATGCTGGCCGCGGAAATATTCCCGTATTCGGTCTGAAAGCTGGCGGCGTTATCGCCGACGTGCTGCAGCATCGCCCGCAAATCCTTCAGATCCAGCAGCAGCAAACCGTTGTCGTCAGCAATCTTGAACACCAGTTGCAACACGCCCTGCTGCGTATCGTTGAGATTGAGCATGCGCGCCAACAGCAGCGGCCCCATATCGGAGATCGTCGCCCGCACCGGATGCCCTTGCGCGCCGTACACATCCCAGAAAGTCACCGGAGTCGCCGCCCATTGCGGCTCGTCGACTCCGAGCGCAGCCAGCCGTTCCTTCATCTTGGCCGATGCTGCGCCAGCCTTGGCCAAACCGGACAGGTCTCCTTTGACGTCTGCCATGAAGACCGGCACGCCGATGTCCGACAATGCTTGAGCAATGACTTGCAGCGTGACCGTTTTGCCGGTGCCGGTGGCGCCGGAGATGCAACCGTGGCGGTTGATCAGCGCCGGCAGGAGTGCCAGTTCTTGCGTGGTGTTTTTGGCAATCAGAAGGGGATTTGACATGTTTTATAGTGCTGCGAGGTGAGATTTCAAGAAAGTGCAATATGCTAAAATTGCGGCTTGATTATAGCTAACTCACGCAAGAAAGAACCGTCATGGCTGGACACAGCAAATGGGCCAATATCAAGCATAAGAAGGCCGCTACAGATGCCAAACGCGGCAAAATCTGGACCCGACTGATCAAGGAAATCACGGTCGCCGCACGCATGGGCGGCGACGACGTCGATGCCAATCCGCGCCTGCGGCTGGCGGTCGACAAAGCTTCCGACGCCAATATGCCGAAAGACAACGTTACCCGCGCGATCCAGCGCGGCAGCGGCACGCTGGACGGCGTCAATTACGAAGAAGTCCGTTATGAAGGCTACGGCATCAACGGCGCCGCGATCATTGTCGATTGCATGACCGATAACAGAATCCGCACGGTGGCCGAGGTGCGTCACGCGTTTTCCAAATACGGCGGCAACATGGGCACCGAAGGTTCGGTGGCGTTCATGTTCAAGCATTGCGGCCAGCTGTTCTTCGCTCCCGGCACCAATGAAGACGCATTGATGGAAGCGGCGCTGGAAGCGGGTGCCGAAGATGTGCTGACCGATGACGAAGGCGGGATCGAAGTCATTTCCGGACCGCACGACTTTTCGACAGTGAAAGCGGCGCTGGAAAAAGCCGGCTTCAAGGCGGAAATGGCCGAAATCATCATGAAGCCGGCGACCGAAACCGTGTTCACCGGCGACGATGCGATCAAGATGCAAAAACTGCTGGACGCACTGGAAAACCTGGACGACGTGCAAGAGATCTACACCAACGCAGTAATCGAAGACTAAACGCGGGCATCCTATGAAAATTCTGGTAGTTGGCTCAGGTGGCCGTGAGCATGCATTGGCGTGGAAAATCGCGCAATCGCCCCGCATCCAAACCGTCTTCGTGGCGCCCGGCAACGGCGGCACAGCACTCGATCAGCGGCTGCAAAACATCGACATTACCGACCCGGCCGCACTGGCCGATTTCGCCCAGCAGGAACATGTGGCGCTGACCGTGGTCGGCCCGGAAATCCCGCTGGCGGCAGGCATCGTCAATATCTTCCGCGATCGCGGCCTGAAGATCTTCGGCCCGACGCGGGAAGCCGCCCAGCTGGAAAGCTCGAAAGATTTCGCCAAGTCGTTCATGCAGCGGCATCACATCCCGACCGCTGAATATCAAACCTTCTCCGACGTCAGCGCCGCTCATCAGTACATCGATCAAAAAGGCGCGCCTATCGTCATCAAGGCCGACGGCTTGGCCGCCGGCAAGGGCGTGGTGGTAGCCATGAGCCTTGAAGAAGCGCACGCTGCAGTGGATATGATGTTGTCCGACAATCGCCTGGGCGATGCCGGCGCGCGTGTCGTGATCGAAGAATTCCTGGCCGGCGAAGAAGCCAGTTTCATCGTCATGGTGGATGGCAAGAACATCCTGCCGCTGGCCACCAGCCAGGATCACAAACGCCTGAAAGACGACGATCAGGGGCCGAATACCGGCGGCATGGGTGCTTACTCGCCGGCGCCGATCGTGACCCCGGCGCTGCACGCCCGCGTCATGCGCGAAATCATCACGCCAACCGTGCACGGCATGGCCAAGGATGGCATTCCATTCAGCGGCTTTTTGTATGCCGGCCTGATGATAGACGCCAAGGGCAACCCGAAAACGCTGGAATTCAATTGCCGCATGGGCGATCCGGAAACCCAGCCCATCATGGCCCGCCTGAAAACCGATCTGCTGACGGTGATGGAGCATGCCGTCAACGGCGCGCTCGACACCATCGAACTGGAATGGGACCGCCGCACCGCGCTCGGCGTCGTGATGGCGGCCGCCGGTTATCCGGATGCGCCGCGCAAGGGCGACCTGATTTCCGGCATCCCGCCGGAGACCGCGGACAGCGTGACCTTTCATGCCGGCACCACTTTGAACGGCGAGCAACTGACCACCTCCGGCGGTCGCGTGCTGTGCGTGGTCGGTCTCGGCGACAGCGTCAAAATGGCGCAAAAGCAGGCGTACAACGTGGTCGATGCGATTCACTTCAACGGCGCCCAGTTCCGCCGCGACATTGGCTGGCGGGCACTGAAAAAACCTGCCTGATCGGCCCCTTGTGGACTAACGCGGTCGGCATTCCATAGACAGTTGGCGGGGTCGGGGCATTTCGTCGAGGCATGACGAAAGCACTCCGACTCCGTTTAGCCGGCCATGCTTTTGACCTTGGCAAATCAGCACCACCATTTTTTAGCACGATGACCTCAGACACCACTTCCGCCAGCCCTGCCGACGCCGTCAAATCCTATTTGCTCGATCTGCAAGCGCGCATCATCGCCGCGCTGGGGCAATACGAGAACAAGCCATTCAGCACCGACAGCTGGCAACGCGCAGAAGGCGGCGGCGGCATTTCCAGGATCATCGAGGAAGGCAAGGTACTGGAACGCGGCGGCGTAGGCTTCTCGCATGTGATGGGCAAGAATTTGCCACCCACCGCTGCCGCCAACCGGCCGGAAATCGCCGGTCGCCAATGGGAAGCAATGGGCGTCTCGCTGGTGATGCATCCGCGCAACCCGTATGCGCCGACGGTACACATGAACGTGCGCTTTTTCACCGCCACCGCAGAGGGCCAGGCGCCGGTATGGTGGTTTGGCGGCGGCCTGGATCTGACGCCGTATTACGGCTTTGAAGAAGACGTCGAGCACTTCCATCGGACTTGCCGCGATGCGCTGGCGCCATTCGACTCCGATGCGGATAAAGCCACTGAACGCGCGCTCTACCCGCGTTTCAAACGCTGGTGCGATGACTATTTTTACCTGAAGCATCGCCAGGAACCGCGCGGCGTGGGCGGGATTTTCTTCGACGATTTCAATCAGCTCGGCTTCGAACAAAGCTTCGCCATGATGCAAAGCGTCGGCAACGCATTCATCCCGGCATATACGCCTATCCTGGCGCGCCGCATGGATCTGCCTTACGGTGAAAACGAGCGCGATTTTCAGGCGTACCGCCGCGGCCGCTATGTTGAATTCAATTTAGTGTATGATCGCGGCACTTTGTTCGGCCTGCAATCCGGTGGCCGTACCGAGTCGATCCTGATGTCGATGCCGCCCGTGGTCAAGTGGCGTTACGACTGGCGACCAGCGGCAGGAACCCCGGAAGCCAAACTGTATTCCGATTTTCTGATTCATCGCGAGTGGGTCTGAGCTGATGCCCGACCTGACATCCGAGCACACTCCCCGCCGCTGCATCGCCGTGCTCGGCGGCAGTTTCGATCCGGTACACAATGGCCATGTCGCTCTGGCAAAATATTTTGTGACCTTGCTGGTGCCGGATGAATTGCGGGTAATTCCAACCGGCAATCCGTGGCAAAAGAATGGCCTGGAGGCCGGTCCGGCGGATCGGGTGGAAATGGTCAGGCGCGCATTTGACCGGCAAACCGTACCGGTCATCATCGACCAGCAGGAAATTCAGCGACCGACCGCAACGTACACGATAGACACGCTGCAAGCGCTGCGAGCCGAACTCGGACCGCAGGCTTCCATCATTTTTTTGATGGGCGCCGATCAATTGCAGCACTTGAACACCTGGCAAGGCTGGGACCGGTTATTTTCATATGCCCATCTGGGCGTTGCCTCCCGGCCCGGATTTGCAATGGATGCATCACGGGTACCGGCCGAGGTCACGCGCGAATTTACACGCCGCGCCGCCACCCCGGAACAGATTCGTCAAAGCGCGCACGGCTTGACCTATCTGGCGGAAAACCTGGCTGTAGATATTTCGGCAACGGAAATCCGCGCCGCATTACACAACGCAAAAAAACCCGACGCACTGGTCCCGGCGGCAGTACTGGACTATATTGAACAACACCATCTCTATAAGAATTAAATGGATATCAAAAAACTACAAAGTCTCGTCATCGATGCCCTCGAAGACGTCAAAGCGCAAGACATTCGCGTCTATGACACGGTCCACCTGACCGGCCTGTTCGATCGCATCGCGATTGCCTCCGGTACTTCCAACCGTCAAACCAAAGCGCTGGCCGCCTCGGTGCGCGACAAAGTCAAGGAAAACGGCGGCACCATTCTCAGCGTCGAAGGTGAAGACACCGGTGAATGGGTACTGGTCGACATGGGCGACATGGTGGTGCATATCATGCAACCGGCGATCCGCGCCTACTACCGACTGGAAGAAATCTGGGGCGACAAGGAAGTCAAATTCGGCGCCGCCAAACGGGTTTCCACCAGCACTGCTGCGGCTGAAGCCGAAGCGCCGAAGAAAGTTTCGCGCCATCTGGCCGTCTCGCAAGCATTGAAGGATGAAGACGAAGCGCCGAAAAAAGCCCCTGCCCGCAAGAGAACAGTCAAAACTGACGGCGCCACAAAAGCCGTCGGCAAGACCATCAAGGTAGCGCCGGCGAAAAGCTCGGTACCGCCTAAAAAGACCGCAGCTCCAAAGAAGGCTCCTGTCAAAAAAGCGCCTGCCAAGCGCGCTCCCGCCAAAACCAAAGCAGCTGAATAAGCTGCGACGGAAACAGCTTCAGCAATGCAGCTCATCATCGCTGCGGTCGGCCATAAAATGCCGGCCTGGATCGAAAGCGGATTCGGCGAGTATGCGAAACGCATGCCGCCGGATTGCCGCATCGTCCTGAAAGAAATCAAACCGGTCGAACGCTCCGGCAGCAAAACCGCCGAAACCGCGATGGCGCTGGAACGCAGCCGAATTGAAGCGGTGCTGCCGAAAGGCGTGCGTATCATCGCCCTCGATGAGCGCGGCAAAGATCTCACCAGCGTGCAACTTTCACAACAACTCGCGCTGTGGCAACGAGATGGTCGCGACGTCGCCTTCATCATCGGCGGCGCCGACGGCCTGGATCCCGCATTCAAGGCAAACGCCGACAGCTTGCTGCGGATTTCAAGCTTGACATTGCCGCATGGGATGGTGCGCGTATTACTTGCGGAACAGCTCTACCGGGCGTGGTCGATTACCCAGAATCATCCTTACCATCGCGTGTAAATTGAAGCTTGGAGCGGCGTGAATCGGCGCCCGGCGCTGAGCTAAGTCTGCAATAATCGCGGGGAAGAATTGTTTACGAATCAGCCCTGGCCGCCAGCAATGAAAAACACGCATCCAAAAATATATCTTGCTTCAAAAAGCCCGCGCCGCCGTGAATTGCTGCGCCAGATCGGGGTCGATTTTGAATTGCTGATGTTGCGCGAAAAACCGCCGCGCGGTCCCGATGTCGACGAACATGTTTTACCGGAAGAATTGCCTGCCGTTTATGTCGCCAGAGTCACCATGGAAAAAGCCCGTTGCGCGCACCAGGTAATGCTTTGGCGCCGCCTGCCGGCAAGGCCTATCCTTACTGCCGACACCACGGTCACGATTGATGGCAAGATCCTGGGCAAGCCGGCTAACAAGAGCGAAGCGGCTGCAATGCTGCGCCTGCTGTCGGGACGCAGCCATCAGGTGCTCACCAGCGTCGCGGTCATCCATGACGAGCACGCGTGGCAATCCACGCAAATATCGGATGTCTTGTTTCAAGCATTGACGGAACCGATGATCGAAGCCTATTGCAATACCGAAGAACCTTACGACAAGGCCGGCGGTTACGGGATTCAAGGACCGGCAGCCATTTTCATCGAAAGCATACGCGGCAGTCATTCCGGGATCATGGGGCTGCCCTTGTTCGAAACCGCACAACTACTACAACAGGCAGGAATCCGCATTCTATGAGCGAAGATATCCTCATCAATATCACTCCCCAGGAGACCCGGGTCGCAGTCATTTTCCAAGGAGCAGTGCAAGAACTGCATATCGAGCGCACCTTGTCGCGCGGCCTGGCCGGTAATATTTATCTCGGCAAAGTGGTAAGGGTGCTGCCCGGCATGCAGTCGGCATTTATCGACATCGGACTGGAGCGCGCCGCTTTCCTGCACGTCGCCGATATCTGGGAGACCCGCTCGCACGATGGCCAGGCCGCGATCCAGACACCGATAGAGAAAATGTTGTTCGATGGCCAGTCGCTGACGGTACAAGTGGTCAAGGACCCTATCGGCACCAAGGGCGCACGACTGTCGACCCAGATTTCGATTGCCGGCCGGATGCTGGTCTATTTGCCGCAGGATCGCCACATCGGCATTTCGCAACGGATTGAAAATGAAGCGGAGCGCGAACTGTTGCGAGGCAAGGTGCAAAAAATGTTGCCGGCCGAAGAAAAAGGCGGCTTCATCATCCGCACCATGGCCGAGGACGCCTCCGAGGCCGACCTGCAAATGGATATCGAGTATTTGCGCAAAACCTGGTCATCCATCACCCAACTGACAAAAACCAATCCGGCGCCAACGCTGCTGCATCAGGACCTGAGCCTGGCGCAGCGGGTCCTGCGCGATTTTGTCAGCGACGAGACCGCCACGATTCAAGTGGACTCGCGCGAGAATTTCCAGAAGCTGCAAGAGTTCACAACCAGCTACACGCCATCGGTCACCGCACGGCTGATGCACTACACCGGCGAACGCCCGCTGTTTGATCTGTATGGCGTCGAAGAAGAGATCCAGGAAGCATTGAGCCGTCGCGTGCCGCTGAAGTCGGGCGGCTACCTGATCGTCGATCAGACCGAGGCCATGACCACGATAGACGTCAATACCGGCAGCTTCGTCAATGGCCGCAATTTCGACGACACCATTTTCAAGACCAATCTGGAAGCGGCGCACGCCGTCGCTCGCCAGCTCAGATTACGCAACCTCGGCGGCATCATCATTCTCGATTTCATCGACATGGAAAACGCCGAGCACAAGGCTGCGGTGCTAGCCGAATTGCACAAAGCCCTGCAACGCGATCGCACCAAAAAATCGGTATCCGAATTTTCCGCGCTGGGCCTGGTGGAAATGACGCGCAAGCGCACCCGCGAGTCGCTCTCCCATATCCTGTGCGAACCATGCCCTGCCTGCAACGGCAAAGGCCAAGTCAAAACCGCGCGCACCATTTGCTATGAAATTCTGCGCGAAGTGCTGCGCGAAGCCAAACAATTCAACCCGCGCGAATTCCGAATTCTGGCGTCGCAAGTGGTAGTCGACATGTTCCTCGAAGAAGAATCGCAACATCTGGCCATGCTGGGCGACTTCATCCATAAACCGATTTCGCTGCAAGTGGAAACGGTTTATCCGCAGGAGCAGTACGACATTATTCTTATGTAGGTTTTTCGGATAGATCAATGAATAGCTCAGTAACCCAAACACCGACGGCGCCCGCCAAGGACCAGTCGTTCCATATCGCGTTCTGTGTCGACGACCACTATTGCCGCAGCATGGGGGCGACCATCACGTCCATCATCGACAACACACCCGGCGTTGCTTTTACTTTCCATGTATTCGCGTTTTCACTGTCGGACGACAACCGCAAGCGCTTCAAGCAACTGGAAGACAAGTATCAGGTCAGCACCCATATCCACATCATCGATCCGGCGGTGTTCCAGAAATTCGCGCACATCTCGCAGTTCTCCTACTATTCGCCCACCATATTCACGCGCCTGCTGATCCCGTCCACCTTGCGCGGCATCACCGACAAGGTGCTGTACCTGGACGCAGATATCCTGTGCGTGGGCAGCATGGCCGAGTTGATCCAAATGGACTTCGGCGATAGTGCGGCGATTGTCGTTCCCGACGCCGATGAAACCACCAGACGACGCTGTGCTGCGCTGCAATTGTCATCGCAAAAATATTTCAACTCGGGCGTGATGTTTATGAACGTCGATACCTGGGTGTCCAGGGAAATCACCGAGAAAACCATTCTCGCCATTCTGGAAAACGGCAAGGATTACAGATTCCCCGATCAGGATGCACTCAATGTCGTGCTGGAGGGGCAAGTGCAATTCATCGACCGCAAATGGAATTTCCTGTACGACCTGATCCATGACCTGGAAAAAGACAAAAGACAGATGCGCGCCGTGGGCAACGCCGTGTTCATTCACTTTGCCGGCGCGGTAAAACCGTGGAACGACTGGTGTCTGCATGAATCGAGAGACTTGTTTGTCAAATACCACGCACTGTCGCCTTGGGCCGATGTCGCGCTCGATAAAGCGCCAAGGAACTACAAAGAGATGAGAATGTTCTCGCGCTTCCTGATGAAGCGGGGACAGGTGCTGGATAGCTTCAGGTGGTACATGAAGTATCTTGCTGCGAGATAAGCATTTGCGCGCCTGAGTTGCCAAGACAATCCCGAAAGCAAGAGATCAAAATGACTTGTATTAAATAGGGAATTCACCCAATGGATATGGCACTATTTTCAAGTGGGCCACTCCATACAGGGAGAGAATGAACTCCCGCAAAACGACGGCGCAACAGCAGAGCCAGCTCAATGCCGGCAGCCCTGGCGCCTAGTTATAAATTTCAAATTACTTCGTTAATCGATTCAAAATGGCAATAACCAGCTCGCACGTACTGATCTGTCGCACCGATAACATCGGCGACGTCGTACTAACGCTACCCATTACCGCTCGGCTCAAGCAGCTAGACCCATCCATCAAGATCAGCTTTTTATGCAGGGCCTACGCAGCTTCCGTCGTCAGACATTGTCGAAGCGTCGACGAAGTCGTCGAGCTTGAAAGTTTTTTGCCTAGCCCTGCCGATTATTTTGCAAAATCCGGCGTCGATACCGTCATCTTTGCGCAACCGGATCGACACTTGGCATTTGAAGCATTCAAGGCGCGCGTCCCGAACCGCATCGGCAATGCCCGTCATAAGCTCTATCAGCTGTTTTATTGCAACCGCCGGGTACGCTTCAAGAAAGGAACGTCGGAATATCATGAAGCTCAACATAATTTCGAATTCCTGCGCCCTTTCGGCATCGACACCATCCCGGAACTTGCCGCGATCCCGGCGCTGTACGATTTCGACATCCCGCAGATTCAGAAAGTAAAGCAGTTATTTCAGCAGCATCCGTTCAATCTCATCATCCACACGAAGTCAAACGGGCATGGCCGTGAATGGCCGATTGACCATTACACGACGCTCGCCAAGCTATTGAGCAAGGACCAGAATATCCAGTTATGGCTAACGGGAAGTCCCGCTGAAGGACAGTGGCTGGCGGAGAATGCAGCAGAACTTCTGCAACAGCCTAATGTAAGCAACGTCTGCGGCAAGTTCACCCTGGACGAACTCACCTCATTCATCCAATCCGCCGATGGCCTGATTGCCAGCGGCACCGGGCCGCTGCATATTTCTGCGGCCTTGGGGCAACGCACGCTCGGTTTATTCCCGCCAACTCGCCCGATGCATCCCGGCAGGTGGGCGCCGCTAGGAAAGCGGGCACAAACATTATGTCTATCGACCAGTTGTGTCGGATGTAAAGATAGCAAGGCGGCCAGTTGCGACTGCATGAGAAATCTTGCGCCTGGCTCTGTGGAAGAAATCGTTTTGCAATGGCTCGCAGAGGCACAAGGCGCCAACGCCCAGATCAATGCGTAAGGAAGCCTTCCAATAGATGGAGTCAGCCGTCGCCAAATCTGTGCCGACGGCTGACGCCACATTTCGCTAGGCTTGGGGCAAGACCTCGATCACTTGCGTAACCGTAATTGCCTTCACCCAGTCCCTACGATTAAGAGTGGTAACGACTGTGCTGTGGTCTTTATCGATCGGCG
The DNA here is from genome assembly GCF_042654985.1 of Paraherbaspirillum soli. NCBI lineage: Bacteria > Pseudomonadati > Pseudomonadota > Betaproteobacteria > Burkholderiales > Oxalobacteraceae > Paraherbaspirillum > Paraherbaspirillum soli. Next base: position 175,332 of record NZ_JBHSMT010000029.1, read on the forward strand.
CCCACTCGGGATTTTTCTGGCGCATCAACGCGATGACAGGGACATGCACGGCATTTGCCAAATGCATCACGGCCGTTTCGACCGAGATAATCAGATCGCACTCACGCAAGATTGCCGGCAACTGGAAAAAATTATCCTGGGCGCTAAACAGCTGGAAATGATCCAGTGTTTGAGCCGCAAAAAATTCTCTGGCATGCGCCATTTCTTCAGGCACCACATTCATCACAATACGCGTGTCGCGCCAGTCGTCCTGCTTCCTTAACGCCGTCACGAGCTCCAAGACACGCTCCAGCGGCCAACAACGCTTCTTGGTTTTAGCGTATGGATTAATGAAAACCAGCCTGGGCTGCTGTTCGGATGACTCGCTATTGCTCGTCATCCCCCATTTGATCAACTGCTGTTTGGCATATTGCTCCCACTGCGTCGGAATCCGCACAAACGGAAAGCGCGACAAGGTCGTGGTTTCAATTCCAAACAAGCGCTTAAACCAGGCGGCATAAACATCGCTAATATGCACACCTGCTTGTGATACGCGGTCGGGATCGAAAGCTGCATCCAGTTTGCGATAAGCGAGGTGCTTATGGAGTGCAAAAAATCCGGCCGGCTTTTTCATGCCAACCACCAAGCCGCGCGGACTGATTTCGCGCGCCAGTGCAGCATACATCGGTGGCCGTAAGGTCGACAGCGACACTACCAGCGGATATTCCTGCTGCTGCGCCTCAATGATCGATTGCTGAAACAAGACAGGGCTATATGTTTGGGTGTACACCTTGGCGACAAAAGGACACTCGGCCAGCCAGTCATAAAGCGCGTATTTCTTTAAATACTCCCAGGCCGCGGCGCGATTGGTACGACGCACCTCATCCACCCAGATATGAATTTTGATGTGCGGATAAGCTTCCGAGAAAGCCTGAAAGCAATTTTGCAGATAAGTAAAATCGCCCAGCGCAAGATGGGCAATGAACAAAATCTTGTCCGCTTTTTTTAATACGTCGTCTGAAACCAGTTGTGTAGCCATGAAGTGATTGATGGTCGTATCTCGATTTACCTAAGCGATCTCAAGCGATCGCGCCCAAGATCATGCGTATTACATCTCTACGTTGATTGCTTCCTTGGAAAACTGGAGCCGATACAAATTGGCATATGCACCCTGCTTATACAGCAATTCGTCATGTGTACCGATTTCGACGATACTCCCGCCGGACAACACGACGATGCGGCTGGCTCTTTCGATAGTTGACAGTCGATGTGCGATCACGAACGTCGTGCGGCCTTGCATCAGCTGATCCAGCGCCGCTTGCACCGCACGTTCAGATTCGGTATCGAGTGCTGAAGTCGCCTCATCCAGGATCAGGATAGGCGCATCCTTGTAAATGGCGCGCGCCATTGCCAGACGCTGGCGTTGACCGCCGGATAGGCGCGAACCGTTATCACCTATCTGCGTCTCCAGGCCTTCCGGCAAACCGGCAATCATATCCGTCAGATATGCCGCCTTGGCCGCGGCTTCTATGCGCGCTCGATCCGGACTGCTGTCGCCGTACGCAATATTGGCCGCGATCGTATCGTTGAACAATACGACGTGCTGGCTCACCATGGCTATTTGCGCGCGCAAGCCAAGCAAGGAAATATCTTCGATCGACTGGCCATCCAATAGAATCCTGCCACTGGTCACCGAATAAAACCCTGGGATCAAATTAACCAGCGTCGACTTCCCGCCGCCCGACATGCCGACAAACGCAATCGTTTCGCCCGGCTCTACGTTCAGGTTAATGCCGTTAAGTGCCGGCTTATCCTGGCCAGGATAAGAAAAACTGACATCGATAAAATCGATCTTGCCGTGCACGCGCTCAGTCAGCTGCCTACCGTTGCTGCGCTCGACTGGGCTATCGATAAGCGTAAAGACCGCTTCAGCCGCCGCCATGCCGCGCTGTAACGGGCCGTTGACCTCTGCCAGTTGCTTGAGCGGGGCCAGCAATGCAATCATCGCGGTAAAAAACGAGATGAAGCCGCCGGGCGTGATCTGATTGTGGCTCGATTGAATCAACGCCATCATGATCATCACCGACATCGCGCATGCAGTCATGATTTGCGTTACCGGCACCGTCGCAGCAAAGGTGCTGGCCAACCGCATACTATAGCGACGGATGTGCTCGGCGGACTGCTCAAAGCGCCTCTTTTCATAATCCTGCCCGCCGAAAATCTTGATAACCTGTTGCGCCCGCGTAGTTTCTTCGATCACCTGGGTCAGTTGCGCATTGACGTCCAGCGCATCCTTGTTCAGCTTCTTCAAACGCTTGCCTGTGGTACGCACCACCAGCGTCATCAGCGGCATAAGCACCAGCGCAACAATCGTCAGACTCCAGCTGATATACAACATGTAAGCCAGCAAGCCCGCGATGGTCAGGACACAGCGCACGATCGAAGTGAACAGCTTGCTGATCATGTCGATGATCTGCTGAACTTCGAACATGATCGAATTAATCACCCGTCCCACCGAGTGGGTCGCATGGAAATCAATCGGCACGTTCAAGATGCGATTGAACATTTGCCGACGCAGTGTATTGAGCACGCGACTGGACACCCAGTTGGTCATGTAAGTGGTTAAAAATGTCGACGCTCCGCGCGCAACAAAAGCCCCGACCACAGCGACCGGAACCATCCACAACGGAAATCTGGGTTTTGTGACAAAACCGTCATCCAGCAATATCTTGAAAATATAAGCAACCAGCGGTTCGGTCGCGGCAGTGACGATCATGCCGAGAAATGCCAGGAACAAACGCTTTTTATAGGGGCGATGAAGGATAGCGAGACGTTTGAAATACGTTGAATACGATGATGCAGTCATGGATCAGTCCGCTTAAGTTCTTTTTTTCGTTTTATGATGCAGGCCAGAAATGTCGCCACGCTCATGCTGTAAAACCCTCCCAGGACCGTCCAAAAGAACATCAGGTCGGTAAGGCCGTAAATAAAAAAGCCAAGACAAAGAAGCAATCCCAAACCCGCGGCAGTTCTTATATCGTCGTCGGCATCACGAATGTCCCGCATAAAGTAATACGCCGGAACACAATAAATTGACACGCTTGCCAGAAATCCAAATATCCCCAGGATAGTCGTATTGAATAGAATTTCATTGTGCGAATGCGCCAAAGATGCCGCCGCAGGAGTAATCACTTTACGGGATACCAGTTCGTTCAGACCACTACTAAAATTCTCCCGGCCGATACCAACGACCGGATGTTGCTTGAACAATATCCACGATGCATGCCAGAGCTGGAGCCGGATACCCGTCGAGGTATCGACATTTTGGCCACTAACGAAAAGGCTGATTTCTGATTTCGTTTCAGCCAATCTGGTTTGAACGGCACTGCTGAAAGTGAAGATCCCCGCCAATACGGCAAGCGATAAAACCGCAATCGCCAATTTATGCCGAATGCGAATATTCCCAAAAAACATAAACATGAAAGCAAAGAAAAATGGAATTGCAATCCAGCTGCCTCGGGTTTTTGCCAACAAAGTGGCATATAAGCCGACGCAGCACGCCAGCACTTTCACGACGAATATGACTTTTTGGCGACGTTCATTCCAGCCGAATGAAATTAATGCCATAGCCCCTAACAATAGCGCTATGTTGGAAAAAGCGATGGTGGATAAAAATCCCACATTGCCAAAGCGATCAATTCCGCCTTCTGTAATGACGTAGGTTTTTATTACCGCCGCGAACACGCCAACCACGAAAGCCCACTGTACATTCTTCAGGTGACGTAGAGGAACGCTCAAGATTATCCAGAAAATCGGCGCAAACACTGCAAGCCGAACTGCCCTGTCATACTGCTTGACTGCAAAATCCCCGCTGACGATCTGATTCAGAAAGACCGCACAGAATAATGAAGCCATTGCCAGATGAAGCGGCCAGTACTGTTTTAACAGTTGGCCAAAACTTGTCTCCATCGGTTTGTAACGGCAAACAAGAGCAACAATACTGCAAACGAAAAGTAAATATAAACACGCATTACCCGCATTATGCAAAACGATCGATAACGCAGGGAACAATGCTATGGCGATAATTACGGGCCATTTAATATAAGACAACTCTCTTCTCCAAATTCAAACTGTAAGGCACCTCGAAAAACCTACTGCAGGGTTTTGCAAGCCCGGCAATCTCAGGGCTGCGATGCTCGCCGTACCTCAGTACGGCTGTGCCTCTCTCCCGACCTTGAGCCGCTCGCTACGGTTTCGAGATACCCGATAGCTACGACCCCGAATACCTGTTAACGGTGTGTAGCCGTAAAACGTTAGCTGGTGCCGATGTAGCTCGGAAACCGGAGATATCTCAGGTCAAGGATGATTTCAGGCACGTAGGAAAGTCACGAGACAGCGGATCGCATCCAAGCAATAAGATCGCAAACAGGTTCTTAATACTCCACCATCACGGATTCTTTACCTAGTTTCTCCACTAGTGAACTCTGCAATCCATCGCTGGGCGAAACCCGCCATTGATCGCTAAACAATATCTCGCAACCGATGCCGCCGCCGGTATAGCGTACAGTCAGGGGCAATCCGCTTTCAGAGCGATGTGGCGTCAGGACACTCTTGAGTTGCGTCGCATCGATCCGCGGCTCGGAAGAAGACAGCGACAACACGAATTGCCGCCCATACTGAATCCGCGCCGCAGCGATATCCATCACCTTTTCGGCCGACACGCGCAAACCGCCGTTGAAGCGATCTTCCGAGACCTTGCCCTGCACCACCAGGAATTCATCTTCCTTGAAGAAAGCCTTGTTCGGTTCGAACTGCTCGCTATATACGGTGACATCGACCGTAGCGCTGCCGTCATCGAGCGTGACGATCATCATCTTTCCGCGCTGGGTCATTTGCGCGCGCAAGCCCGAGATGATGCCTGCCAAAGTGCGCGGTTCACGCGACGGTTCGAGGCTGCCCAGCGGCGTGCGGGCAAAACGGCGCGCTTCGGCAGCGTAGGCGTTGAACAAATGACCTGACAGATAAAATCCTAACGCGATTTTTTCTTCAGTCAGTTTCTGCTTGTCGGTCCATGGCGTTGTCTGCACGTATTCCATCGGCGCTTCGAGATCGCTGTCGTCGCCGCCGAACAGGCTGACCTGGTTGGCCGACGCCAGCTTCTGGTCGGCAGCTTCCATCGCGCGTCCGACCGATGCCAGCAAAATGCCGCGATCGACGTTGAAGCAGTCGAACGCGCCGGCCCGTATCAGCGATTCGATGGTGCGCCGATTGATCTGGCGTTTATCGACGCGCAGGCAGAAATCGAACAAATCGACAAACGGTTTTTCCTTCCGTGCAGCAACGATCGCCTCGATCGCATTTTGGCCGGAGCCCTTGACCGCCCCCAGGCCGTAACGGATGAAGGTCGCTTTTTTCCCGGGCTGCCCTTCCGGCGTAAAGCGGTATTCCGACAGATTGATGTCGGGCGGCAGCAAGGTCAGTTTGCACACGTCCAGTGCGTCTTCGACCAGGATCTTGACCTTTTCCGTATCGTCCATCGCCAGCGACAAGTTGGCGGCCATGAAGGCGGCAGGATGATGGGCTTTCAGGTACGCGGTGTGATACGACAACAGGGCGTATGCGGCAGCGTGCGATTTATTGAAACCGTAGCCGGCAAACTTTTCCATCAAGTCGAAAATCTCGTCGGCCTTGGCTTCGGACAGGCCATCCTTGGCCGCACCGTCGCGGAAGATTTGACGATGCTCCGCCATTTCTTCGGCCTTTTTCTTACCCATCGCCCGCCGCAGCAAATCCGCGCCGCCGAGCGAATAGCCGCCGACCACCTGCGCCATCTGCATCACCTGCTCCTGATACACCATGATGCCGTAGGTTTCGGACAAAATGCCTTCGGTGCGCGGATCGGGATAGTCGAAACGCTCGCCGTGCTTACGTTTGCAAAAATCGGGGATCAGGTCCATCGGACCCGGACGATACAGCGCCACCAGCGCGATAATGTCTTCGAAACGGTCGGGACGCGCATCTTTCAACATGCCTTGCATGCCGCGGCTTTCCAGCTGGAACACGGCGACCGTTTTAGCGGCGGTCAGCAAGTCATACGATGCCCGGTCATTCAGCGGCAATTTCTCCAGGCTGAAATCGGCCATCGCCGGATCGAGCTGCTTGATGTAGCGCACCGCCCGATCCAGGATCGTCAGCGTGGTCAAGCCCAAAAAGTCGAACTTGACCAGACCGACCGCTTCGACGTCGTCCTTGTCGTATTGCGACACCACGCCGGCATCGCCGCCTTGCGTGTACAGCGGACAGAAATCGGTCAGTTTGCCGGGCGCGATCAAGACGCCGCCGGCATGCATGCCGATGTTCCGCGCAATCCCTTCGACCTGTTGCGCGAGGTTGAGCAGCTGCTTGACCTCTTCCTCGTTTTCCAGCCGCTCCGCCAGCAACGGTTCCTCCTGGATCGCATCGGCAATCGTGACATGCTTGCCCGGCTTGAATGGAATCAGCTTGGACACGCCGTCGCAGAACATGTAGCCGAAATCGAGCACCCGTCCGACATCGCGGATGGCGCCCTTGGCCGCCATCGTGCCGAAGGTGGCGATCTGCGACACCGCTTCTTTGCCGTACAGATCCTTGACGTGCTGGATCACGCGGTCGCGGCCCTCCTGGCAAAAGTCGATATCGAAGTCGGGCATCGAAACCCGCTCAGGATTCAGGAAGCGCTCGAACAGCAGGTTGTATTTGAGCGGGTCCAGATCGGTAATCTGCAACGAATAAGCGACCAGCGAGCCGGCGCCGGAACCCCGTCCGGGGCCGACCGGCACGCCATTTTCCTTTGCCCAGCGGATAAATTCGGCAACGATCAGGAAGTAACCTGGGAAACCCATCTTGATGATGGTGTCGGTTTCAAATTTCAGACGATCCTGATAACGCTGGCGTTGCTGCTCGCGCTTGGTCTCGTCGGGGAACAAATGCACCAGACGGGCTTCCAGCCCTTCCTGCGATTGCTGCACCAGGAACTCGCCAATCGTCATGCCGTCCGGCGTTGGAAAATCCGGCAGCTTCGGCTTACCCAGTTGCAGCGTCAAATTGCAGCGCTTGGCAATTTCAATCGAGTTTTGCAGCGCCGCCGGCATATCGGCAAACAGCGCCACCATCTCGGCCTGGGTCTTGAAGCACTGCTGATCGTTGAAGCGCCGGACTCTTCGCGCATTGGCCAGCATTTCGCCTTCGGCGATACAGGTACGCGCCTCATGCGCGATGAATTCTTCTTTATTCAGAAACTGGGTCGGGTGGGTCGCCACCACCGGCAACTGCAGCTTGGCCGCCAGCGCCACCGCCTGCCGCACGTGCGGCTCCATATTGGGTTGTTCGGCGCGCTGGATCTCGATATAAAAATTATCCGGGAAGATGCGCGCCCAGCGCGTTGCGCAACGTTCTGCGGCAGCCAGATTGCCATTGTCGATGGCGATCCCGACATCGCCAAAGTGCGCGCCGGACAAGGCGATCAATCCATTGCCGTTGGCTTGATGCTGCAAGGCTTCCAGCCATTCGGCGCGAATTTCAGCACGGCCGCGGTGCAGATTCTCCAGCCAGGCTTTGGACAGCAATTCGCATAATTGCAAATAGCCGGCACGGTTCTTGACCATCAACAGCAGGCGCGACGGCTTGTCGCGCTCATCGTCGTTGGTGATCCAGACGTCGCAGCCGATAATCGGCTTGACGCCTTTGCTGCGTGCGGTTTTGTAAAATTTGACCATGCCGAACAGGTTGGCCAGGTCGGAAATGCCAAGCGCCGCCTGGCCGTCCTTGGCTGCGGCTTTCACTATGTCGTCAATGCGCACCAGGCCATCGACAATGGAATACTCGGAGTGCAGGCGGAGATGGGTAAATTGCGGTGTCGTCATGGGCGGTATTTTACCCGACGCCCCTGCCACTATTGGGCAATCATGCGGTCGACGTTTATAATACTGAGAAATCAACGACTTACAGAGAAATCAGCTTATGCAGTCCAGTCATTCCTACGTCAATATCGCCGCTTATAAGTTTGTGACATTCGAGGACACGGAACAAAAACGTCCTGAATTTCTTGCAATTTGTAAGCAATTGCAACTAAAAGGCACGATCCTGCTTACTCCTGAGGGAATCAACCTGTTCCTGGCCGGCTTGCGCGAGCAAATCGACCAATTTCTGCTCTGGCTGCGCGCCGACCAGCGTTTTTCCGACCTGCAAGTGAAGGAAAGCTATTCCGAAAAGCAACCGTTCACCCGCATGCTGGTCAAGCTGAAAGCGGAAATCATCACGATGAAGCATCCACTGATCAAGCCGGAACTGGGCCGCGCGCCGGCAGTGGAAGCCAAGACCCTGAAGCGCTGGCTGGACCAAGGACATGACGATAACGGCCGCCCGGTGGTGATGCTCGACACCCGCAATGCTTTTGAAGTCAATGTCGGCACGTTTAAAGACACGATCGATTACCGCATCGAAAAATTCAGCGAATTCCCGGCCGTGGTTGCCGAGCACAAGGAAGCATTGGCAGACAAAACCGTGGTGACCTTCTGCACCGGCGGCATCCGCTGCGAAAAAGCGGCGATCCACATGCAAAATGTCGGCTTCGACAGCGTCTATCAGCTGGAAGGCGGCATTCTCAAATATTTTGAAGAATGCGGCGGTGCCCACTACGACGGCGATTGCTTTGTATTCGACTATCGGACCGCGCTCAATCCGCAATTGCAGGAAACCGCCACCGCGCAGTGTTACGCCTGTCGTGCAGTGGTGACGCCGCGCGAGCAATTGTCTCCGCAATACGTCGCCGGCAAGTCGTGCCCGCATTGCGCGTCGGAAAACAGCTCTGGAACCACAGGAGCAGCGACTGCGGCGCATTGACCGCCATCTATCGCGCTCCTCAAATAAAAAGCCCGCTGACATTGCCAGCGGGCTTTTTTATTCACGCACTATTTGCGCATTACTTCTTGAACTTCTGCGCAGTCTCGGCCACCCGCTTGCCGAACTGCTTGGCGGTTTCCAGATCGCCAACTGTCGGGCCTTCTTCCGGTGAGGAATCGGACGGGCTTTGCGCCAGCGCACCGGCGAAGCCGCCGAGGAAATTCACGTCATTGCGTTGCGCTGCCTTGCTGTTCGCCGGCATCAAGCCGGTACCGACCCAGATCATGGAGTGCTGCATAGCGAAAGTCATCAAATAGCTCATGGTGCTGCCTTTGTCGCCATTGATGGTCGCCGAATTGGTAAAGCCGGCCGCGATCTTGTCTTTCCATTTTTGACCGAACCAAGGCTTCGACGAGGCATCCGCGAATTTCTTGAACTGCCAGGAAACGCTGCCCATGTAAGTCGGCGAACCGAACACGATCGCATCCGCTGCTTCCAGCGAGGCCCAGGCAGCGTCGCTGAGGTTGCCTTCGGCGTCGATCCCGATCAATTCGGGGGTAGCGCCCGCAGCCCGCAGCACGCCGGCATGAACCGCTTCTGCCTGTTTTTTTGTATGGCCGTAGCCGGAATGGAAAACGATAGCGACTTTAGTCATTGTGATGCCCTTTCAACGTAAAACCTGGTTGGGTGAAAATCAGTACGAATAATAAAAACAGACCGCCTCTATCAACCGAGCAGCTTGGTAGAAGTTGCCTCAATGCGGCAAATCGAACACCAGTACCTCAGCTTGTTCGCCGCCGGCTATGCGGAGTTCCGATTCGCCGCTGATTTTAGCGGCATCGCCAGCCTCCAGCAATTGCCCATTGGCAAATATTTTGCCGCGCGCTACGTGTACATAAGCCAAGCGTTGCGGAGCCAGGCTGATGGTTGCGCTTTGTGCGCCGTCAAACAAGCCGACATACAGACTGGCATCCTGATGGATAATGACTGAGCCCTGACGGCCGTCGGCGGATGCCACCAGCCGCAGCCGACCTTCCTTTTCCGCGCGCGAGAATTTCTTTTCTTCGTAGCTCGGCTCAACCCCGAGCACGTTCGGTTGGATCCAGATTTGCAGCATGTGTGTCGGCTGCGACGAATGATTGAACTCGGAATGCCGTACTCCGGTACCGGCGCTCATACGCTGCACGTCGCCCGGCTGAATCACGCTGCCGGTCCCCATGCTGTCCTTGTGCGCCAATTGCCCTTCCAGCACATAGGAAATGATTTCCATATCCTTGTGGCCATGCGTGCCGAAACCGCTGCCGGGATTGATGCGGTCTTCATTGATCACGCGTAATGGACCAAAACCCATATGCTGCGGATCATGATATTCCGCGAACGAAAAACTGAAATACGAGTCAAGCCAACCATGATTGGCGTGACCGCGATCGGTGCTTTTACGTAGTTCGATCATGTTATATCCTGGTTAAATATTTCCACTAGGGAAATCTTTGTACGGAATTTGCTGCGACGCTTGACACTATAATTCTCCGGAATCGCTTTAGACAGGCCTGAATTTCCGACATATCATTCAATTTATCTGAATGAATTTTTTGCAATGTTTTACTGGTACGCCACCCATGAACCTGACGCTGGAAGCCCTGCAAATTCTCGACACGATAGACCGCAAGGGCAGCTTTGCCGCTGCTGCGGTCGCGCTGGACCGGGTGCCGTCAGCGCTTACTTACAGTGTGCGCAAGCTGGAAGAAGACCTTGACGTGTTGCTGTTCGACCGTCGCGGCCACCGCGCCAAGCTGACGACGGCCGGCCTGGAGTTGCTGACCGAGGGCCGCCATCTATTACAGGCGGCACAAGAACTGGAACGCCGCGTCAAGCGCACCGCTACCGGCTGGGAAGTCGAGCTGCGGATCGTCGTCGACAGTATCATTTCGTTTGAAAGTTTATTGCCATTGATCAATGCCTTCGATCAAGAAAATGTCGGCACCCGTTTGCGCATTTCACATGAGACATTGTCGGGCGTGTGGGAAGCGTTATTGCATGATCGCGCCGACCTGGTAATCGGCGCGCCGTATAACGTGCCCGACAGCATGCGCATGAGCGGCGGCTTCCAGACCCGACCGTTGGGCTCGATTGAATGGGTCTTCGCAGTGGCGCCCGGGCATCCGCTGCAAGCCGCAACGGAACCCTTGACCGCCAGCGTGATTCAACAATACCGCGCGATTGCGGTCGGCGACAGCGGCCGCGTATTACCCAGCATCACCTCCGGCTTACTGTCCGGACAAGACACGTTGACCGTGCCGTCGATCCCGGCCAAATTGCAGGCCCAGCTCAACGGTCTCGGCTGCGGTCATTTACCGCGCTGGCTGGCCGCGCCCTATTTAGCCTCGGGCGCCTTGATTGAAAAGAAAACGGTCGAAGCAAAACCCAGCGACAGAACCCAGATTGCCTGGCGCACGCCGGCAGTGGGGAAATGTCTAAAATGGTTCATCGGTCGGCTCAGCGATCCGGCGACCCAGCGCGCATTGCTAGGCTCACCTGCGGGATCGCCGGCGCCGGTCTTACCTCATCTGGCATCAATCGACCATGCTTAATCAACAGAACTATATCGGCCGTTTCGCGCCCTCGCCTACCGGCCCGCTGCACGCCGGCTCATTGGTGGCGGCGATGGCCAGCTATCTGGATGCAAAAGCGCACCACGGCCGCTGGCTGCTGCGGATCGAGGATATCGACGAAGCACGCACGGCGCCCGGCGCCAGCGAGTCGATTTTGGCGGCTTTAGCCGCGCTGGGCATGCATTGGGACGGCGAGGTGGTATTTCAAAGCGGGCGCACCGCCTTGTATCAAGCGGCCTTTGATCGGCTTGGGCGGCTGGCCTACCCGTGCGGCTGCACGCGCCGCGAAATTGTCGATTCCCGCATTTGCACCGCGGCCGATGGGGCGGCCGTCTACCCCGGCACCTGTCGCGATGGCTTGCCGGTCGGCAAAGCCGCCAGGGCCTATCGGTTGCGCGTACCGGATCCCGGACACATTGATGAATTGGTGATGTTTGACGATCGCTGGGTCGGCAGGGTGCAGCAGCACCTGGCGCTGGAAGTGGGTGATTTTGTATTGAAGCGCGCCGATGGCTTTTGGGCGTATCAATTGGCGGTAGTGGTCGACGATGCAGATCAGGGCATTACGCATGTCGTGCGCGGCGCGGACTTGCTGGATTCGACCGCACGGCAAATTTATCTGCAACGACAGCTTCAGTTGGCGACACCGAGTTATCTGCACGTGCCGGTCATCACCAATGCGGACGGCGAAAAATTATCCAAGCAAAATGGCGCACAAGCGATTGATCTAAGCCAACCGCTGCACGCCGTCAAAAAAGCGGCATGGTTCCTGGGACTCGACATTGGACCAGTCGATACCGTCGCTGCGTTCTGGCCGCTAGCCACGATGGCATGGGCCAATCTGGAGACGGCGCGTCAGGATTGACGCACCATTTTCCACAGCACGGGCACTTCGAAAAACCGTAGCGAGCGGCTCAAGGTCGGGGCGACGAAGTTGCAACACCTGCAGCCGTACGGAGCGGGTGAGCATCGCAGCCCCGAGATTGCGCCGCGCAGTAGGTTTTTCGAGGTGCCCTAGCGTTTGGGCGCCCCGCCCAGCAAAGCAGCCAGCTTGTGCTTCGGCGGCTTGATGGACGCACCTGCCTGTGGTGCATTCGATGCAGCGCCGTTGGCGGCATCGGTTGGGACAGTCGGCTCATATGGCTTGAGAAACCAGGGATCGATTTTCTCTTTGCGCGAGATGGGTGTAGAGGTATATGCACTGCGTGTATGGTGAGTACTACGCTCGGATGAACTGCCGCGGGTTTCACTGCGGTCGCCTCGGTCGCGACGCTCGCCATTACGTTCAGCACCCTCGCGCCGCGCCGGGCGCTCAAAGGCCGGCTTCGGCACAAACCCCGTCAACTCCGCGCGCACGAACTTGTGCTTGATCATTTTTTCGATATCAACCAGCAAGCGCTCGTCTTTCTCCGAATACAGCGAAATCGCATCGCCGGAGGCGCCGGCGCGACCGGTACGGCCAATCCGGTGCACATAGTCCTCGGCGTTGTAGGGCAGGTCGAAATTGATCACGCAAGGCAGCTCGGCAATATCCAGACCGCGCGCAGCAACGTCGGTCGCCACCAGCACTTCGATCTCGCCTTGCTTGAATGCTTCCAGCGCGGCCATACGCTCATTCTGCGTCTTGTCGCCATGGATCGCCGACGCCTTGACGCCTTCGTTTTCCAGATGTCGCGCCAGCTTCGATGCGCCTATCTTGGTGTTCGAAAACACGATCACCTGCTTCAGATTGCGTTCGCGAATGATATGCGACACCGCATCCGGCTTGGTCCCGTCATCCACCCGGTACATGGTCTGAGTAACGTTGTCGGCAGTCGCATTGCTGCGCGCGACTTCGATCGTCACCGGATTTTTGAGGAAACTGGATGCCAGCTTTTTGATCTCGCCCGAGAACGTCGCGGAGAACATCAAATTCTGGCGCTCAGTCGGCAGCAGATTGATGATGCGCTGCAAGTCAGGCAAAAAGCCCATATCCAGCATGCGATCGGCTTCGTCCATGACCAGGATCTGGGTCTGCGACAGGTTCAGTGTTTTTTGCTGGACATGATCCAGCAGTCGTCCCGGCGTCGCGATCACGATTTCGACCCCGGCGCGCAATGCTGCCGTTTGCGGCGCCATATCGATGCCGCCGAACACCACGGTCGAACGCAACGCGGTGTGACGGCTATACGCTTTAACGTTGTCGGCCACCTGATCCGCCAGTTCGCGGGTAGGGGTCAGGATCAGCGCCCGCACCGGATGTCGTGCCGGCGATGCGCTGGTATTGGCGTGCGCCAACAACAATTGGATGATCGGCAACGAAAAACCGGCGGTTTTGCCGGTTCCGGTTTGCGCCGCGCCCATCACGTCGCGGCCTTGCAATACGATCGGAATCGCTTGCGCCTGAATTGGCGTCGGGTTGACATATCCCTGGTCGCTCAGCGCGCGCAGGATATCGGCCGATAGCCCGAAATCGCTGAAGCGGATGGCGGACGTATCGGGTACTGCTGAATCGGTTTGAATCTCGGACTGGATGTCAGACATGGTAGTTGGCGGCCTTCCGTGCGGCATGCACGGGAACGACGAATTTACATTCGTACCAAGGCACTATTGCTCTCATTTATTCGTGAATTTCGTGTCGACTGGTTGATGACTATCTGCGATTTCCGTGAAACCCGCATTAAGCTCGTCCAAGCCGAATGGATGTGGCCGGCGCTGCCGAATTCATTCAAAATCGACAGCACACTTTTTTGCCACAGTCCAGCATTATACGCTTTGCCGCGATGGTGCTGAGATTGCTAGATCCCAAGTTCATCCAGCGGCCAGCGCGGCCGCACATTGAAGGCGTAATCGCGTTGTGCCGCCTCCGGTTTGATTTGCAGTCGCATGGCGCCGGCGAACGCAATCATCGCACCGTTATCGGTACAAAATTCCAGTTCCGGGTAATACACCCGAAAGCGACGCTTTTCGGCTGCCGCATTGAGCGCGCTCCGCAATTGCTGGTTGGCGCCGACGCCGCCGGCAATCACCAGCCGCTTGAGGCCGGTTTGCTTCAATGCCGCAAGGCATTTTGCGACCAGCACTTCCACCAGCGCATCGACAAACGCGCGCGCGATATTGGCCTTGTCCTGGTCGCAGATATTGGTATGGTTTTTCACCAGAGTCAGCACCGCTGTTTTAAGACCGGAAAAACTGAAATCCAGGTTTTTCGAATGCAACATCGGCCGCGGCAGCTGATAAGCCGTAGGATCGCCAAATTCCGCCATCCGTGAAATGGCCGGTCCGCCGGGATAGCCGAGGCCAAGCAGTTTGGCCGACTTGTCGAATGCTTCACCGGCAGCATCATCCAGGGTTTCTCCCAGCAGCGCGTATTGGCCGACGCCGTCCACCCGCATCAACTGCGTATGGCCGCCGGACACCAGCAATGCGACAAACGGAAAGGTCGGCGGATCGCTGGCCAGCAGCGGTGACAGCAAATGACCTTCCAGGTGATGCACGCCCAGCATCGGCTTATCCAGCGCCAGCCCCAAGCCGCAGGCTATCGAAGCCCCGACCAGCAGCGCCCCAGCCAATCCCGGCCCTTGCGTGTAAGCGATCGCGTCGATGTCGTTGCGGGCGATGCCGCTTTCCGCCAGCACTTGTTGCAATAAGGGAATGGCACGCCGAATGTGGTCGCGCGAAGCCAGTTCCGGCACCACGCCACCGTATTGCTCATGCATCGCTACCTGCGAATACAAGGCATGGGCCAGCAAACCGCGTTGCGTGTCATACAACGCAAGGCCGGTTTCATCACAGGAAGATTCAACGCCGAGGACGATCATGGGAAGGATAGATTTTTTGGAATGGCGCATTGTAAATGAAAGCGCCCGCGTAATTCAGTGCGCCCTGGCTCAATCCCGACCGAGTTTTTGCATGGCTAGACGCAATACATCCAACTGTCGCGAGAAGGTGGTGCAAGCCTCGCAAGTCCACAGGTGCACCCGCACCCGCGCGCGGGTCAGCGGCGACAGGCGGCAATCCTGCGCTTGAGACAACAGCAGTTGGGTGTCGCGACAGTGTGGAATCAGGCGTTTGTACGGCATAAGAATAATTTAGCTGGCTTTGTAAAAAACATTGCTGCATGTTGATTGGTCGCATTACACATTAAATGCTTACAAAATGGTCAGGGGCACCTCGAAAAACCTACTGCGCGGCCCAATCTCGGGGCTGTGATGCTCGCCGTACAGTCGTACGTCTCCGCTTCTCGCCCCGACCTTGGACCGCTCGCTACGGTTTTTTTAAAGGTGCCCTCAGGGTTGTGCGCCAAACCAATTCAATTGCAGGCATTCACGCAATCGGACCCGGGCCCGATAAAGCAATACCCAGGCGTTCGCGGTAGTAATGTCGAGTTCCTTGCAAATGGCATCGGTATCCAGTTCCAGCCATTCGCGCATCATGAAAATACGTCCCGTCTTGGCCGGCAGCTTATCAATACACAATTGCAGAATATCAAAAAACTCCTTGCGCTCCAGCGCCTGATCCGGGTTGCCCCAGCTGGGTGCGGCTTCGACCGCATGACCGTTACGCGTAAACAAGGCATCAACCATCTCGGCGTCGCTGCGGTCCGCGTCGTCTTCATCGCTATTCAATTGCACTTCGCGCCGGCCGCGCCGCAGCTGGTCTATCAGCTTGTGCTTGAGGATTCCAACCACGTATGTCTTGAAAGAAGATTGCTGCTGAAAGCGTTCCGGATGCTCAAGTACCGCGAGGATGGTTTCCGATACGGTATCCTCGGCCAGGCTGTTGTTGCGCAATTGCAATTGCGCGAAACGCAATAACTGCGGCCGCAGTGCTTCAAGCTCGCGAGGATCAAGTGCCATATAAATCGAGATAAGAACGCTGCGAGCAGCTACGTTAATTAATTTTCGGGGGATTCTACCTGACGACCGGCCATTAATCGGTCGCTACAGTAGAATCCTTGCAAATCTGATCTGAATTATTCTGTAATTCTAGTCGTGCAATCCATCCTATCCACTCACACATGAAAAATACCCCACCGGCAGAACCGTTCGCAGCCGCCCGCTTCATCAAGGAGATCGGCCGCGGCAAGGACGGCGCGCGCAGCCTGTCGCGCGCCGACGCGCATGCCTTATATGCGGCGATGCTGGACGGCCGGGTTTCGGATCTGGAGCTTGGCGGCATCCTGCTGGCGATGCGCATCAAGGGCGAATCGGTCGACGAAATCGCCGGATTTCTGGATGCGGCCGAAGCGTCGTTTACACAGATCGCGCTGCCACCCGAACTTGCAAGCAATACGCCCCGTTATGCACCGGTTGTCATCCCCAGTTACAACGGCGCTCGCCGGATGGCCAACCTGACGCCGTTGCTGGCCTTGCTGCTGGCGCGCGAAGGCGTGCCGGTATTGGTCCATGGCGTGTCCAGCGATCCCGGCCGCGTGACCAGCGCGGAAATCCTTGACGCGCTGGGCCTCCCGCCCTGCAACAGCATCGACCAGGTAAAGCAATGTTTCCAGCAACGGCTGCCGGCGTTCATGCCGATCGAGGTCTTGGCGCCCAAGATGGCGCGCTTGCTGGCGATGCGCCGGGTTCTAGGGGTCCGCAACTCGACCCACACGCTGGTCAAGATCATGCAACCGTTTGTCGCACCGGCATTGCGTTTGACGTCGTACACCCATCCCGAATACCTGGAAATGTTGACAGCTTATTTCACTACCGCTGCGGCGACGGAACGCGGAGACGTGTTTTTGATGCGCGGCACTGAAGGGGAAACAGTCGCCAATGCCAAGAGGTCACAGAAGATTGATTGGTTTCATGCGGGCAAGCAAACCACGCTGGTGGAAAAACAAAACGTTGCCGAAGAGATCCCGGCACTTCCAGACGGACACGACGCTGCCGCTACCGCCAACTGGATCAAGCAAGCGCTGACGCAAAAGGAGTTGATACCGGAGTCGATTTCGAAACAAGTCGAGAAATGTTTGATGGTTTGCAGGACCCTGGCGTCCTGAATTGCTAACAGGAACTAATTCGCGCTGCGGCTGACAAAGCATCAACAACGCCGCCGGTGGATACCTGTATCATCCGGCATTCCAGCAATTCGAGATCACTGCAACATCGTGTGTCCCTGACCATAAAGCAATACGAAATGGTCATTCTGTCGTACCCTTTTTCGTCCGCCCAAACCGCATCTTGCGCAGTATAGTAGTTAGTAGCGACAAGACCCGCAAGACCACTTTCAGGAGCATCCATGGACTGGACACTTCCACTCTTTGCTCTAGCACAGCCAATCAAATGGAATGCGCTGTTATTGTTCGGCAGCTTGTTGTTATCCGGCCTGGTGGGCGGATATATCGTCACGAAAAACCCATGGTTTCCCCGCATCACCGGCTACTTGCTGGTCGGGTATGTATTGGGCGTCGGCGGCCTCGATCTGCTGTCCGGGGATTTGCTCAAACTGGCGAATATTTTTGCCGACATCGCGATGGCCCTGGCGGTGTATCAGTTAGGACGCTATGTCGATATTGGCTGGCTGCGGCGTGAAAAATGGCTATTGGCAACGGTGCTCACCAGTGCCGTGTTGTGTTTCACGTTTGTCAGCGGCGCGCTGACCTGGTTCGGCACTTCTCCCGTGATGGCATTGCTGGGCGGAGTGCTTGCCATCGCAACCGCGCCGGCGGTAGTGATGGTGGTAGTGCGCGATCTGAAGGCCGAAGGTCAGGTTACGCGCCGCCTGGCAGCAATGACTGCATTGAATAATTTTGTCGCTTTGCTGGCCGCCTATGCTTTATTGCCGGCGATCGCTCATGAAGGCTCGACACCATTCAGCACCCTGCTCACGCACACGCTTTATTCACTGTCCGGTTCGCTGCTGTTGGCGTATCTGACTTATCGCTTGATGATACCGCTGGCACGTCTGCTGGGACGTCAGCCAAGCCGCCAATTCGTACTGGTGATTGCCGTCATCACGCTGACGATAGGCGCTGCGCACGCGTTGCAGCTGCCTATCTTGTTAACCATGCTGATCTTCGCGATCATGTCGAAGAACCTGGATCATCAATACGACTTGATGGAACTGGAATTCGGCGTCGCCAATGAACTATTCATCGTCATGCTGTTTGTGACGATCGGCGCTTCGATCCGTTTGTCCGATCTGACGATGGTGGGCGCCTCGGTGGCGGTGCTGATCGGCGCCCGCTTCCTCGCCATGGCTTGCGGCGTTTTTGCTTTCGCCCGCTTCGCCAAAATGAAATGGAAGCAGGCAGCATTGATCACATTGGGAACCTTGCCCATGACCGAAGCCGGCCTGGGATTGATGCAAACCACCTCTTATCTTTACCCGCACACCACCGCAGATGTCATGCCCTTGCTGGCCGGTTGCCTGATCGTATTGGAATTATTCGGCCCGATTGCAACGCAGTTTGCGTTGATCAAATCGGGAGAAAGCGGACGTGAATGAGGGCTGACACCATGACAGAAGGCACACCAATCGACAATCAACCGAGCGCGGAAGAAAAGACGGGGATTTTGCCGTTTACTTCGTCAACGCCTTTCACGATGGGCATCGAGCTGGAACTGCAGCTGGTTAATCGGCGCAATTACAACCTGGCCAGCGACGCGGTGGACCTGCTGACCTGGATCGAGCCGCGCGAGTTGCAAAAGCAGATCAAGCTGGAAATGACGCAGGGCATGATCGAGTTGAATTCCGACGTGCATACCCGAGTCGATCAATTGATCGAAGAACTAAAAGGCTTGCGGGCAGCCTTGAACAGAGGCGCGCAATACCTGAACATCGACGTCTCAGGCGGCGGCGCGCATCCTTTCCAACATTGGAATGAACAACGCATTACGCCCAGCGAGCGCTTTAGTCACCTGCATGAAAAATACGGCTACCTGGCGAAGACCTTCACAGTATTCGGCCAGCATATCCATATCGGGGTGCCGAATGGGGACGATGCGCTGTACCTGACCCACGCGTTTTCGCGATTCGTGCCGCATTTCATTGCGCTGTCGGCGGCCTCGCCGTTTTATCAAGGCGCGGACACCAAGTTTGCGTCTTCGCGCAGTAATGTGGTGCGCGCATTCCCGTTGTCGGGGACTGCCCCGGTGCTCCATCGGTGGACCGATTTCGAAAGCTACTACGATGAATTGCTGCAAATGGGCATCGTCGAAAGCATGAAGGATTTTTATTGGGACATCCGGCCCAAGCCGGAGTACGGCACCGTCGAAATCCGCGTGTGTGACACGCCATTGACGATTGAACACGCCGCGCACTTGGGATGCTATGCGCAATTGCTGGCGCGCTGGTTGCTGACCGAGAGGCCGTTTGTCATCAGCGACGATTTTTATCTGCTGTATCAGTACAACCGTTTTGAAGCGAGCCGCTACGGCTTGAAGGGCGCGATTGCATCACATGGCGACACGCCCGCAAACTCATACAAGCAGCCCATCTACGAACATATTCTGAACCTGCTACAAGATCTACAACGGTATACTCAGAACGATGCCGAACAACTGGCATTGGATCGACTGCGCCACATGGCGCGTGAACGCCTGACCGATGCCGACTGGCTCAGGCAGACTTTCGCCCAACGCGGCTCCCTCAATGACATGATGCGGCTGTCGTCAGAGCTGTGGATGGGGCAAGAGCCGCCACCCTATTTTCAATAATCCGAATTATTAATTTGCACTAAGCAATCGATGGTAAAACAATTTGATGTCGCCGTAATCGGCGCCGGCGCGGCCGGCATGATGTGTGCCGCAGTCGCCGGTCAACGAGGAAAAAAAGTCGTCCTGATCGATCACGCCACCAAGCTGGCAGAAAAAATCCGCATCTCCGGCGGCGGCCGCTGCAATTTCACCAACGTCACTGCCGGGCCGCAAAATTTCCTGTCGCAAAATCCGCATTTTTGCAAAAGCGCGCTGTCGCGCTATACCCCGCAAGACTTCATCAGCCTGATGAAACGATATCGGATCGGGTATCACGAAAAACACAAGGGACAGCTGTTCTGCGATGACTCCGCCGAACAAATTATTGCCATGTTAAAAGCCGAATGCGATCTCGGCAACGTCAGCTGGCGCATGCCCTGCAGCGTCGCAGCCATTGGCAAAAGTGGCGACCTGTTTCGAGTCGATTCCAGTGCCGGCGAAATACTCGCAAGCAACGTCGTCATCGCCACCGGCGGTTTGTCCATCCCTAAGATCGGCGCCACCGATTTTGCCTACCGCATCGCCCGTCAATTTGATTTGCGCTTGATCGAACCGCGACCCGCGTTGGTCCCGCTGACTTTTGATCATGCCGGTTGGCAACCATTCTTGCCGCTCGCCGGGATCGCGTTGCCGGTTGAAGTACAAACCGGAGAAAAGAAAACGCGCGGCGAATTCAGGGAAGATCTGTTATTCACCCATCGCGGCCTGTCGGGTCCCGCGATCCTGCAAATTTCCAGTTTCTGGAAGACCGGCACGCCCTTGGTACTCAATCTTTTACCGGAGATCGATGTCGCCGAAACTTTAATCAACGGCAAAACATCCATCAAGAAAAACCTCGGCAACCTGTTTGCCCAATGGATGCCGGCACGGCTTGCACATGGTTTGATTGAAGCAAATAAGCTTGACCCGATGGCGCGCGTCGCCGACACTCCCGACCGCCTGCTGCGAAATTTAGGCGATGCCGTCAACCGCTGGGCCATCGTCCCCAATGGGTCGGAAGGCTATCGCAAAGCCGAAGTGACTTTGGGCGGAATTGATACAAAGGAACTATCGCAGCAAAGCATGGTCTCCAACAAAGTTCCTGGCATGCATTTCATTGGCGAGGCAGTAGACGTTACCGGCTGGCTTGGCGGCTACAACTTTCAATGGGCCTGGGCATCGGCCACTGCCGCCGGCTTAAGCCTTTGATCACACCCGTGTAATGACGGGCTTTACCGTTTGGACCGCCCCTGAATCAATGCTAAAGTTTACGGTTGAATCCGCTACATCAAATTAAAAAATCACTCTTCCCATGCCGAATAACGCTTCAAAAAATGCTTTAAATCACAATACCGATTCCGCTTTGATTGACGATACAGGATTGATTGATCTTGCCGCGATCTGGAAGATCTTCAAGCGCAACTGGATCGTATTTGTGTCTTGCATTGTGCTTGCGTTGGCAATTGCAACGGCGCTTTGGTTGTTTGTGCCATCTCAGTGGCAGGCCTCGGCAACTCTGCAAATCGGGCAAATGCCGCTGCCATCTGCGTCCTCATCGTTTTTTACGCCCACATTGATCGAACTACCGCCGCAGGCTGCCGAGCGTGTGCTTCAGCGTGACACGGAAAACAAAGTGCTAACTGCTGTGGGCTTGCCACTCGACGATAACGCCGATAATCGTACCCGCCTGCTCCGCAAATCCCTGAAAGCAATCGTAGTAAAAAATACTAACTTTGTGCAAATCAGCGTTGCGGCTTTTTCCCCGAAAGACGCGAAAACATATCTGGACGCGGCAGCACAAACCCTGATCGAATTACATAACCAACGCATGGCTCCATTGGTGAAGAACCTGGACCAAAGGCTAGACAACAACGCGCGCCAAATGACCGAAGCCAAGGCCGAACGCGGTCGCCTCGAGACCGCATTGGCCAGTGCAAACGAATCGAAAAGCGGGGCTCAGTTTGCCCCAAGCGTTATCGCCATCAATTTGCTGGCAAAACAGGATGAGCAAATACGCAACCTGACCGCTGAGCGCGCGCCAATGATAGACCTTCGCACGCCGACCAACACCTTTCCAACTTCGGTGATTGATTCTGCCTTCGTTCCTGACAGCCCATATTTTCCAAAGCTCCCACTATTCCTGATCGTTGGGCTCATTCTTGGAGGAGCCTTCGGCGCCTTGCTGGCTCTGTATCGCGACCGCCAGCGCGAAGAAATATTGCCCTGAGTATTTCGAGAAATGTTGCAGATATGCGCCAATATTCATTTAGGGCGGCGATAGCACTTCCTTTTATTGGCTTTCCTCGCTATAATCGCCCTCTTCCCTTTACCAACTTGGTTTGAATTCACATGACCACAATTCGTCTTAAAGAAAACGAGCCGTTCGAAGTCGCCATGCGTCGCTTCAAGCGTACTATTGAAAAAACTGGCCTGCTGACCGAGTTGCGCGCACGCGAGTTTTACGAGAAACCAACAGCCGAGCGCAAGCGCAAGCTCGCAGCTGCTGTGAAGCGTCATTACAAACGCATCCGCAGCCAGCAATTGCCGAAAAAGCTGTACTGATTCTTCGCCGCACTTAGTGCGGTTGACTAGGTAGAGTTACAAACCCGCTCCGGTGCTGTTCCGCGGCGGGTTTTGCCGTTTATCTGCTGGAGCGATATACTGCAGCACCCGAGAATAAATCCAATTTTCATTTCACACGCTTCCAGCACCCTTCGTACAACACACGGCTGCCGCAATCCGCGCCTGACCAGACAATCCGTCATTTTTGCTTCTTCTATAACGAAAAACACCACCTGGAGAATTTCATGGGCTTGAAAGAACAGATTACCGAAGATATGAAGGCCGCGATGCGCGCCAAAGATACCGCGAAACTGAGCGCCATCCGCCTGATCACTGCGGCGATGAAGCAAAAAGAAGTCGATGAGCGAATTGAATTAAACGACACGCATGTGCTTGCCATCATCGAAAAAATGATCAAGCAACGCAAGGATTCAATCAGCCAATTTGAAGCCGGCGGACGCCAGGATCTGGCAGATATCGAAAAAGCCGAGCTGACCATTCTTTCCACCTACATGCCGGCCGGCTTATCCGAAGCCGAAATCCAGGCAGAAGTAACCAGCGCAATCACCGCCAGCGGCGCCGCCGGCCCGCAGGATATGGGCAAAGTCATGGCGATCTTGAAGCCAAAACTAGCGGGCCGAGCCGACATGGGAGTGGTCTCGGCATTAATCAAATCGGCACTAACCAAGGCCTGACCATCTACCATGCTCGACATTGCGCGCATTGTTGCTAAGTCTTTGTGATCCCACAATCCTTTATACAAGACCTGCTTAACCGCATCGACATTGTCGACGTGGTGGGCCGGTACGTCCAATTAAAAAAGGGCGGCGCGAACCTGATGGGCTTATGCCCGTTTCACAATGAAAAGTCGCCCAGCTTTACGGTAAGTCCTACCAAGCAGTTTTATCACTGCTTCGGTTGCGGTGCGCATGGCACCGCCATCGGGTTTCTGATCGAATATTCCGGCCTCGGATTTGTCGAAGCAGTGAAGGATCTGGCGCAAGGCGTCGGCATGGCCGTGCCGGACAACGACCACAAGATTCCGCCCGCTCAGCGCGCCGAACACCAGGCAAAAAGTCTGGCGCTGTCCGATGCAATGAACGCCGCATGCGAGTTTTATCGGCAGCAGTTGCGCCACGCACCACATGCTGTCGACTATTTGAAGGGACGTGGACTTACCGGCGAAATCGCCGCCAGGTTCGGCCTCGGCTATTCGCCGGATAACTGGGATAGCTTGCGCAAAGTATTCCCTGATTATGAAGTTACTGCGCTGGTCGAAGCCGGGCTTGTTATCGATCGCACCGATGAAGATGGCAATAATCGCAAACGCTACGACCGCTTTCGCGATCGCATCATGTTCCCGATCCGCAATACCAAGGGGCAAGTCATTGGTTTCGGCGGCCGCGTGCTGGACGGCGGCGAACCGAAATACTTGAATTCGCCAGAAACACCCTTATTTCAGAAGGGCAGCGAGCTGTATGGCTTGTTCGAAGCGCGCCAGTCGATTCGAGACGCCGGTTATGTCCTGGTGACCGAAGGCTACATGGACGTGGTGGCGTTGGCCCAACTGGGATTCCCTCAAGCGGTAGCCACACTGGGAACAGCCTGCACCCCGACCCATGTGCATAAACTGTTGCGCCAAACGGATCAAGTTGTGTTCAGTTTCGATGGCGATCGCGCCGGCCGGAAAGCTGCGCGACGCGCGCTGGATGCCTGCTTGCCGCATGCAACTGACGATAAAGTGATCAAATTCCTGTTTTTACCGCAGGAGCACGATCCCGATAGTTTTGTTCGAGAAGCAGGAGCCGAAGCGTTTGAACAGCGAATTCACGACGCCATGCCGCTGTCGCAATTTTTATTGAACGAGGTCACCGCAGAAGTAGAGTTGAGTACGCCTGAAGGTCGTGCGCGAGCGCAATTTGATGCCAAGCCTTTGCTACAGGCAATGCCGCCATCGTCATTGCGACTGCAAATCGTGCGCGGCCTGGCGCAGTTGACGCAATCGACAGCGGACGAAATCGAATCATTGTTTGAATTAGCCAAACCCATTGCGCGCACCCGGCTGGCGCCGCCACGCAGCAATCGCCCGGCCCCGGTGGGATTGGAACGGCAGATCATCCGCTTGCTGGTAGCACACCCGGCATTCGCGTCGGAACTGGATGAAGCCGCCTTGTCAGCGGTTGCGCACTTCGCACCGGACCGCGCTGAAATGCTGGCGCAATTGATTGCCGCGAGTCAGGCGATGGGCGAGCAGGCCAACTTCGCGACGCTGGCAGAGCATTTACGCGAAAGCGGCGCGGATTTTGAGTCGCTGATAGCTGAAATCGCAGCCGAGTCGGAATCCGAACCCGAAGCAGCTCGACTGGAACTGGCGGGAGCAATTCGGCAGACTAAAATGAAGATATTAAGAAATGAGATAGATCAGCTGGCCGCAACCGGACTAGGCACTGAAGAAGCGCACAAGCGCTTTCGGGAGCTGATGCAACAGCAGGAACAGTTACGTCGAGAAGCCGAAGCAGAAACCGCTTTGCGCTGAAACGAGGCAGGAAAAGCGACCTCCCGGGCCATCAAAGAGGAGAATCCGGCCGCACGGCGAAACCGCTTGAATTGGAGGAAAGCGCCTCCATATGTTATAATTAAAAGCTTTAGATTCAACGCCTTAGAGCATCCAGGTTAGACGTTGAATTGACAGCGGAAGATTGTTTTGAGATAGGAACGAAATTGAGGTATAGCGCGTAGGTGGCTCTGCTGGCAATTTAAGCTTGTCAAAAGTTGAACGGTCAGAGTACAGGCAATAGCATCATAAAGCATCGCGCAAATCAGTGTAACCAGATTGGTAGTTGATTCCATGGCGAACGCAATGAAGAAATCCGCGAAACCCCTGACACTTTCCGTGAAAAATGCAAAACCTGTGGCGGCCAAGTCTGCTGACTCTTCCTCGACGGCGAAGTCCGCTTTAAAAAAACCGTCCGCTGCGAGATCGCACGGCAAAGCATCGGAAAAATCTCCTGCCAAAGCCGTAACCAGGCCTGCTACCAAAAAAGTAGTGCCTCAAGTAGCTGCCAAAATTGCTTCCAAGGCAGCGTCTAAAGCAACTGCAACGACCACGAATAAAAGTGCATCAAGAACTGTTGCAAAACCAGTATCTGTGAAATCGAAAGCCCCTGTGACAAACAAGAAACCCGAACTCAAAGTCGTCAAATCATCCAAAAATGTCGCTGCAGCCGCCGCCAAAGCGGACGTGAGCGTGATGATTGGATCAGGCGTAAGTCAAACCACGGATGCCGCAACATTGGCGGCGATTGATACTTCCGGCTACATTCTGCCGTCGGTCAAGGTGCCCGGACGTCGTGGTCGCAAGCCAAAAGAGTTTCAGCCCGAGAACGACGAAGTCGCGGCACTGAACGCGGTCGAGCGGGCCGAACTGAAGGCGGTCGACAAAGCCAAGGCGAAAGATCGCAAAGCCAAAGAAAAGGCATTGCTGAAGGATGCCTTCTCGTCCGACACCGAGGCCAGCGAGGAAGAACTCGAAGCGCGTCGTCAAAAGCTCAAGACCTTGATCAAGATGGGCAAGGAGCGCGGCTTCCTGACCTTTTCGGAAATCAACGATCACCTGCCTGAAAACATTATCGATCCGGAAGCCATCGAAGGCATCATCGGTACTTTCAGCGACATGGGCATCGCGGTTTACGAACAAGCGCCAGATGCGGAAACCCTGCTGCTGTCCGACAACGTCGCCACGGTTGCCAGCGATGATGATGCGGAAGCGGCGGCGGAAGCTGCGCTGTCGACGGTCGACTCCGACTTTGGCCGCACCACCGATCCGGTCCGCATGTACATGCGTGAAATGGGTTCGGTTGAGTTGTTGACGCGCGAAGGCGAAATCGAAATCGCCAAGCGTATCGAAGATGGCCTGAAGGATATGATCCAGGCGATTTCCGCATGCCCGACAACGATTGCAGAAATTTTGCTGACCGCCGACCGGATCGCCAAGGACGAAATCAAGATCGACGAAATAGTCGATGGCCTGGTCGACCCGAATCAGTCGGACGAGCAATTGGCTGCCAGCGCGGCAGCGCCCGCCGACGACGACGGCGATGAAGAGGACGAAGAGGAAGAAGAAGGCGAAGAAGAGGATGAAGGCAGCTCGACATCCGGCGCCGCCGGCTTCTCGGCAGAACAGCTGGAACAGCTGAAGCGCGATGCACTGGCCAAGTTTGAAACCATCTCCAGCCAGTTCGACAAGATGCGCAAGTCTTTCGAAAAAGAAGGCTACAACTCGAAGCCCTATATCAAAGCGCAGGAAATCATTTCCAATGAATTGCTGGGCATTCGCTTTACCGCCAAAGTAGTCGAAAAGCTGTGCGACACATTGCGCGGTCAAGTGGATGAAGTGCGTCAGATCGAACGCCAGATCCTGGATGTCGCGGTCAATAAATGCGGCATGCCGCGCCTGCATTTCATCAAGGTTTTCCCAGGCAACGAAACCAACCTGGACTGGGTCAACGGCGAAGTCGACGGCAACCACGCATACAGCACCGTGCTGAGCCGGAACGTTCCAGCGGTTAAAGAGTTGCAACAGCGTTTGATCGACCTGCAAGCGCGCGTCGTGTTGCCGCTGCCGGATTTGCGCGGCATCAACAAGAAGATGGGCGCCGGCGAAAAGAAAGCGCGCATGGCCAAGCGCGAAATGACAGAAGCCAACTTGCGGCTGGTGATTTCGATCGCTAAAAAGTACACCAATCGCGGTCTGCAATTCCTCGACTTGATCCAGGAAGGCAACATCGGCTTGATGAAAGCGGTCGACAAGTTTGAATATCGTCGCGGTTATAAATTCTCGACCTACGCCACCTGGTGGATCCGTCAGGCCATCACTCGTTCGATCGCCGATCAGGCGCGCACCATCCGGATTCCGGTGCACATGATCGAGACAATCAACAAGATGAACCGCATCTCGCGTCAGATCTTGCAGGAAACCGGCGCCGAGCCGGATCCGGCAACGCTCGCGATCAAGATGGAAATGCCGGAAGACAAAATCCGCAAGATCATGAAGATCGCCAAAGAACCGATTTCGATGGAAACACCGATCGGCGACGACGACGACTCTCATCTGGGCGATTTCATCGAGGACAACAACACGCTGGCGCCGGCAGATGCGGCGCTGCATGCATCGATGCGCGGTGTGGTGAAAGATATCCTGGATTCGTTGACCCCGCGCGAAGCCAAGGTATTGCGCATGCGCTTCGGGATTGAAATGTCGACCGACCATACGCTGGAAGAAGTCGGCAAACAGTTCGATGTCACGCGCGAGCGGATCCGTCAAATAGAAGCCAAGGCACTGCGCAAGCTGCGTCACCCTTCTCGCTCCGACAAATTGAAGAGCTTCCTGGAAGGTAACTAAGTTAGCCGGCGAGTCAATCGGCAATTATTTGATAGGCTCGCCAAACTTCCACTACCTTTCTAGCAAGTATTTTTCTATAATACGAAACTTGCCTGCATTGAAGGAATTGGGCCCCTAGCTCATGCTTGGTTAGAGCAGCGGACTCATAATCCGTTGGTGCCGTGTTCGACTCACGGGGGGCCCACCAGAATTTAGTAATACAAAAGCCACTTACAGCAATGTGAGTGGCTTTTTTGTTGTCAGGGCTGCGTGTTTTTCTACCATTACCGCCGACGCCAAGCATCTTGCGATCGAGCCCTTCGGCTTTGCATTTTCCTCCTCAAACCATCCCCAGCCTGCATTACTGACCTATAGCGAACGGATCCGAGCGCCACATCCCCTGTGCTTTCTACCAGTATTTGCATTCGCTCTTCAATGCGAGCATGTGTTCGCTTGCGAATGCAGAACACAAATCCCCCCTACCGAACACGTCGGCGACCGTTGTTATCTTATTGAAAACATTATTGCCATTTATTAAGTACGATGGCAAACTTGCTAGCCAATCGCAGCATCCTCCAGACTTGTCTTCCTGCTTAATTCCACATTCGGGAGCACGTAATGAAACGACGTTTTCTGCTGAAATCGATGACAGCCGCCGGCCTGGCGGCAGTAGGCGGCACGGCCATGTTGGCACCCGCCTTACGCGCAGCCGCCGCCACTATCCCCGCAGAATTACGCATCAGGCCTGACGGCGCCAGTGTGTTGCTGGTGGTGGATGTGCAGAACTGCTTTGTCGCCGGCGGCACGCTGCCGGTCAAGGATGGCAATGCCGTGATACCGGTGATTAACAGATTGGGCCACGCGTTTAACAACGTGGTGCTCACCCAGAATTGGCACACCCCCGGCCACATCTCGTTTGCGTCGGCGCATCCCGGGAAAAATCCTTTTGATACGAGCACCGTGTCCTATGGCACCCAAACACTATGGCCCGACCACTGCGTGCAGCACACGGCAGACGCCGATTTACAAAAGGACTTGCAGATTCCGCATGCGAAATTGGTGATTCGC
This sequence comes from Paraherbaspirillum soli, assembly GCF_042654985.1. Classification (NCBI taxonomy): domain Bacteria; kingdom Pseudomonadati; phylum Pseudomonadota; class Betaproteobacteria; order Burkholderiales; family Oxalobacteraceae; genus Paraherbaspirillum; species Paraherbaspirillum soli. The sequence continues at coordinate 204,473 of NZ_JBHSMT010000029.1, forward strand.
AAGGGCAATCACAAGGACATGGACAGTTATTCCGCCTTCATGGAAGCGGACAAGAAAACCTCAACCGGCCTGGCGTCCTATCTGAAGGCGCATGGCATCAAGCGGGTGTTTGTCACCGGTCTGGCAACCGACTTTGGCGTTGCCTACAGCGCGCTGGATGCGCGCGCTGCCGGCTTTGAAGTCTATGTGATTGAAGACGCGACGCGCGCCATCGACCTCAACGGATCGCTTGCCGCTGCATGGCGAACAATGAAGAAGGCGGGAATCGAGCGGATTAGGTCGGAAGACATTGTACTAAGCTAAATCTGGAAAAATGGGACGGCAAGCTTACTCCGCATGCCTGATCGCCCACCCAAATAAAAAAAACACCCAGCAGCTTGTGACCGTTGGGTGTTGTAAAGATCCGGAATTAACCGGAACGGGGGAAATCAAGAAATCATTGGAAGCTGATGCGGATACCTGCCGAGACGACGTTATTGCCCAGGCCACCCTTGCCGAATTGCGCATCGTAATTGGCATACCAGCCCCAGCGACGATCGACCTCGGTAGAGATACCAACGCCAGCCCAGCCGGAGGTGCGCGACAGGCCGATGCCTTGCACCGTAAACCTGGCGTCAGGCGCACCGGAAAACGCCGCCGTCAAATCCAGGCTGCCGTCGGTGAACGCATGCTGCACGGCTGCGTAAGCTTGCAGCACGCTGTTACCGCCGCTCCAATGGAATCCGGCGTCGCCGCGCAGACCAAGTAGAGCTGTCGTCTGATGATAGGTTTTACTATCGGCGGTCAAGCCAAAGACACTGCCGTTTTCCGTGAAGCCGTCACGCTTTACCCGGTCGTAGGCAATGCCGGCGAACGGGGTGATGCGCGTGCTGTCCGACAGCTTGATTGCATACCCGGTTTCACCGTAGGCGGACCAGACATTATCGGTATGCTCGGCGCTCAGGCTGTCGACCTGGTTGCCGACCAATGCAGTGCGCGTCACCGTGCTGGCCACCGTTGCCAAGCCGGCCCGGCCCGAGACATACACGCCGTCGTTAGCCAGCGCATAGCGACCGTACAAGGAGAGCCCGGTGTTGTGGCTCTTGGATTGTCCCGCCAGCCGATCAAAGCTGGCCTGACCGTCCGAATAAGCGATTGCCGCGCCGACGATGGTCCGCTCGTTCAGATGGGTGTCGACGCCGAACTGGCCGCCCCACAGCGAAGTATCGCCATGCGCAAAACCGGTCTCGCTCAGCTTGCCGGAAGCACCGAGCGCACTCACCCACAGACCGCTTTGGTCCGCCCCCGATGACTGCTGTCCCAACAGCGACAAGCGATTCGACAGATCGCGGTTGACCGCTTGCGATTGCTGGAAGGTCAGCGCTTGCGCCGAAGCGTGAATTTGCCCCGACAAGCTGTCCAGCACTTGAGCGGCCGCGGCGACGTCGGCGGTCTTTTGCAAAGCTGCGGCACTCGCCAGGAACACGCCGTTAGCGCCGCCGGTGGCGCCGCTGGCGACCATTTTGTCGGCAGCCTTCAGCGCCGTTTCAACGTTGACGGCGGCGTTGGTGCGAGTGGCATCCTTGCCGAAAGCGCTGGCAGAGAAACTCGGAATATCGTTGCGTGCAATTCTCAGATCGACTTCATTCGGGGTGTAGCTCAGCGTCGCCGTAATGAAAGTGCCCGGGACAAACGTCGCGCCATCGGCTTCAAAAGCCAGGTCGCCGAATTGACCGCTGACGCCGCCGCCGGCAGTCAACACTTTGCCGGTGCTGCCGGCTTGCGCCGTGACGTAGCCGGATGGGTCGCTGTTGCCGGCCGGCGTGGTCGCAACCAGGTGCGAATTGCCGAGCGCCGCGCTGCCGCCAACCTTCAAGGTCGAATTCAACTGATTGGCAAGCGTGGCCGATGCGGACGCGGTGTAATTGCCGACTATGGTCAAGCCGGCGCCGGTGTTGTTCACTCTTCCGGCATTGACGACGTTGCCGTGCACCCGGCCGCCGTTGCCTGCCAGCTGGCCGGCAGCGGAGACATTCACCGTTGAAGCAACCGAGCCGGTGATATTCAGGATGCCGCCCAAAATGCTGTTGTCGCCGGAATAAGTGTTATTGCCGGCCAGCGTCAATTGACCGCTGCCGCTTTTAATCAAGCCGGCGTCGCCGCCGATATCGTTTTTGAATACCGACGAAACCGTGTCGAAATTGACGTTGACGTAGGCGCCCAGCGCCAGCCGGGTGTCGAACAGCGCAGGACCATTGACCGCCTTGCTGGCATTCAAAAGTCCCCAGCCGTAGGTGGCGCGGTCATGCATATCGGTCGCGGTCGACAGAATCGTCTGCCGAATCAAATCGGCATTCATCCATGGATACGCCTGCTGCACCAAGGCAGCGGCGCCAGTCACCGCCGGCGCCGAAAATGAGGTGCCATAGACCCTGCCGCCGGCAACATTAGAAGCAAAATCGCCGGTTGCGGCAAGACACCAGTCGGCGGCAATGCCGCACCGATTGGAGTAACTGGAAATGATTCCCGGCGTGGTGTCGGCGCGTGCATAACCGTCGCTGCCGCCGACCGCATTGACGGCAACCACCGCGATCCAGCCGGTTTTCAGATCGGGATAAATGGCAGGCAGACCGGCATCCAGGCTGGGCTGGGCACTGCCGTCATTGCCGGCCGACCAGATAAACAAACCGTTCTGCGCAACGTAGGGCTGGAACAAAGCATGCAAGGCCGCGCCCGTGGTGCCCGGTGTGGTAATCGAGCCGGTGCCGTTGGATTGGTTGACGATCTTTACCCCTTTTGCAAACAGGTCTTGATAGATCTGGCTGGTCAGGATCAAGCTATTGCCGCTGGTGCCGGATGCCGCCGCTTCAATGAAGACGCCGGGGGCGATGCCGAGCGTACTGCCGCCCAGCATTTCGCTGACTTCGGTGCCATGGGTATTGCCGTCGCCGCCGGCTGCACCATAAAACGTTTTGTGAATGCGTCCGGCAAATTGAGAGCTGGAGACGTCGAAGTCGGTGTCGACCACCCCGACCGTGACCCCGGTCCCGATGATGCCTTGCGCGTGCGCCGCGATCGCATTGCTGGGATCGAGCACATTCAATAACGGCGCTGGCGCGGGTGTCGTCGCCACTACCGGCGCGGTCACCGTCGGCACGGTCGGCGCCGGAGCCGGACTTGCGCTGCCGCCACCGCCACCGCCGCAGCCGGAGATCAGCGTCATCACGGCCAATGAGATGACGGACAGTGAGTGTTGAGTAGACTGATTCTTTTTCATAACACCCCCAACATATTTGCATTTGTAACTAGCCCGAGATACCCGGGCTATCCACTTACTTGATTCACGTACTGCGACGTGTATTTAATAAGCTGCAATCAATAATGTTGTCCTCTAGAAATTTATTATGCGCGTGTCTTCAGCTCTTTATTAGGGTTTTTTAGCCCAAATAATGCGAGTAACTTTTGCTTCTACAGCGGCGATACAATGGTGAATTTTCCTTAATGCAATATCGCTCGCGCTAATATCCTGGAACTATCCGTTCATCATTTTTGATTATTGTTCCATGGCAACCCCTCTTCCAATTGATGGAAGTTATTCAAAACATGGCCTTTTATCTGCCCATGAATCGCTTCTGCATCAGCCGCAATTCAGCAAAAAAACTATGGATATCTTGTGAGTCATTGCGAAAGCGGAAAATACGCGGAGTACGGATCGCTACCGATGGAAAAAGGGGAATCGTGAATGCGAGGCGGCCGACGATCGTGTCGTACCAATTTGAAGAGTGGATGCCGGTGCTGGAGCGGCGTGATGGTTGAGCTGACGAGCCCAACACTTTGTAGCGACTAATGGAACGTAGGGCGGAAAAGCGCAGCGTCTTCCGCCGTTGGATGTGCCGCCTGCGTGTGATGTATCCGAGACGGCGGAAGGCGCTGCGCTTTTCCGCCCTACTTCTTGTGTGTTTTATTGCTCTCTAACTGTGCGCGCATCACAGTGAATTGTTAGCAAGAAGCCGATGAATGAACAAACATCGGGCCATGCACGCACAGCGATCTGGCCGACCGCTAAACCGCGCCGGCCGCCATCACCAAGCCAACCCAATGTGAGGTCGACTCGTCCGCCATCGACGATGCCGACCTGGCGCCCCTGAGCTTGGCCAGGGCGGAGTTGTAGACCTGTTTGTTTTCACGCCTAGTCAGCCGTTGTTTGATGCGCCCGGTTTGCTGGTCGCCGTACGCAACGATCTGCTGGAACATCGCCATCAGCTCGCGGTCGTCGTACATGTATTGCGTCAGCTGGCGCCAGACATCGCATTCATTCCAGCGCCTGAACCGCATGTACGCCGTATTCCATTTGCCGAACTCGGCAGGCAGGTCGCGCCACATGGCCTGGTTCGAAATAATCCATAGCACCGCTTCGACAAACAGGCGATTATTCCGACCTTTGGCGCCGGGGTCGCCCTGCTTTCCTATCAATAGCGGTTCCAGTTTTTGCCATTGCTCTTCTCGAAGTTTCATCCTGAGTTCCTGTACCTGTTTTGCCTGTTTTGCCTATTAAGCAGCGCTTTCGAACAGCGCCATATCTTCGCTGCACATCAGTTTTTCGATGTCGATCAAAATCAGCATGCGTTCTTCAACCGTGCCGAGCCCGGTCAAATATTCGGCCGACAAGGTCGAGCCGAATTCCGGCGCCGGCCTGATTTCTTCATGGCCGAGGGTCAGCACATCGGACACGCCATCGACCAGGATGCCGACCACGCGATCGGCGATGTTGAGAATAATCACCACGGTCTGATGGTTGTATTGAATATTCTGCAGCCGGAACTTGATGCGCAAATCGACGATCGGCACGATGATGCCGCGCAGATTGGTCACGCCTTTGATGAACTCGGGGGCATGCGCGATCCGGGTCACCGCTTCGTAATCCCGGATCTCCTGCACCTTCAGGATGTCGATGCCGTATTCTTCAGTGCCCAATGTAAACACCAGGAATTTTTGTCCCTCGGTGTCGTCTTGCGCCGCCTCAACCGTATTTTGGTTATTCATCATTTTCTTTTCTCCTGTAATCAAGCGGCTGCCAGCGCGGGAGCCTTGTCCCGGTTGGCGCGCTGCAGCGCCGCCACATCGACAATCAGGGCGACACTGCCGTCGCCCAGAATGGTCGCGGCAGAGATGCCCGGCACCTTGCGGTAATTGGTTTCCAGATTCTTGACCACCACCTGATGCTGTCCGACCAGCTGATCCACCAGCAAGGCGAAGCGCTTGCCCTCGCCGTGCAGGATCACCACGATGCCCTGGGTCGGGTCGGTGCGCGCATCGGCGACGTTGAACACACGGTGCAATTCGGTCAGCGGCAAGTATTCGCCGCGCACGTGCAGCACCTGCTCGTCGTTGGTGACGGAATGAATGTCTTCGGCCCGCGGCTGCAGCGATTCGATCACGAAGTTCAGCGGCAGGATATAGACTTCATTGCCGACCTTGACCGACATGCCGTCCAGGATCGCCAGCGTCAGCGGCAAGATGATCTTGGTGGTGGTGCCGTTGCCCTGACGCGAGGAAATCTCGACGTGGCCGCCCATTTCCTGGATGTTGCGCTTGACCACGTCCATCCCGACGCCGCGGCCGGAGACATCGGTAATTTTTTCGGCGGTCGAAAACCCGGGCGCGAAAATCAATTGCCACACTTCGTCATCGGTAATCGTGTCGCTGATTTCCATCCCTTGCTGGATCGCTTTGGCCAGGATTCTTTCCCGGTTCAGACCGGCGCCGTCGTCGCTCACTTCAATCACGATATTGCCGCCCTGGTGCTGCGCCGACAGCAGCAGCTGACCGCACGGATCCTTGCCGGCGGCGATCCGCTGCTCCGGTTTTTCGATGCCGTGGTCGAGACTGTTGCGCACCAGATGTGTGAGCGGATCGACGATGCGTTCGATCAGGCTCTTGTCCAGCTCGGTGGTTTTACCGAACGTCACCAGCTGGATCTGCTTGCCCAGCTTGTCGGTCAGGTCGCGCACCAGACGCGGGAAGCGGCTGAACACATAATCCATTTGCATCATGCGGATCGACATCACCGATTCCTGCAAATCGCGGGCGTTGCGCTCAAGCAGGCCCATGCCGCTCAACAGCCTTTCGTGCAGCACCGGGTCCAGCTGCGAAGCGGTTTGCGCCAGCATCGACTGGGTAATCACCAGCTCGCCGACCAAGTTGATGATCTGGTCGACTTTTTCCACATCGACCCGGATCGAACTGGATTCCTTGCCGCCGGCAGCAGCAGCGGGCGTGGCGGCCGCAGCTGCTTTCGGCGCTGCTGCTGCGGCGGCGGCGGCGGCGGCAGGTGCCGGTGCAACGGCAACCGGTGCAATCGGTGCAACGGCCGGCTCCGGCGCTGCCACGGCCGCCGGCTCTTCCTCGGCTGCGGAAGCGGCTGCTTCCTGGCTGATCTCGATCTGGTCGAAGTCGATAATGAAGCAGCACACCGCGATGATGTCGTCCGCCTCGCAGGTGGTCTCCAGCCATACCGTCAAACTGTCGTCGGTCTGCGTATGAGCCACCACTTCGCCCAGGTTGGCCAGCTCGCCGCTCAACAGGTTGCGATCGCTTTCGGATACTTTGGTGAAGCGCACCTTCAGGCGCGGATTGAGCGCCGCGGCCGGCGCTGCGACCGGTGCAGCGACTGCGACCGGCGCTACCACCGGCGCCGGTGCGGGCTTGGCTGCGGGCGCTTTGGCGCCGCCGCTTTCCTCTTGCGCCAGTTGTTGCAGAACTGCGCAGATGCGCGCAACGATTTGCGGGTCCGGCTCGCCGCCTGCCCGATAAGCACTTAACTGTTCTTGTAACACGTCTTTGGTTTCCAAAAAGGCATCGATCATTTCCTTGCGCAACACCAGTTCGCGATGACGCGCGCGGTCCAGCAAATTTTCCAGCAGGTGCGTGGTATCGGTCAGCGCGACGAAGCCAAATGTCGCGGCGCCGCCCTTGATCGAATGCGCGGCCCGAAAGATGGCATTCAGATGCTCGTTGTCGGGCGCGTCGATGTCCAGGCTCAGCAGCAACTGCTCCATTTCAGCCAGCAGTTCATCCGCTTCCTCGAAGAAGGCCTGGTAAAACTCGGTAATGTCCATATCGCTTGTTGTCTCCTTGCTTGGTACCGCTTGTCTTGTCTCTGATCCAGCCTGAAGCTGGAAAGCGCTTTGTGTCTTGTCTGTATTACGGCATCGCTGCGATCTTATTGCAGCAGGCTGCCCACCACTTCCAGCAACGTCGACGGCTCGATCGGCTTGCGCAGCCAACCGCTGGCGCCGGCTTGACGGGCCTCGGCTTTTTCGGCGTCGCTGGCTTCCGTGGTCAACACCAGGATCGGGGTCTTGGCGTAGCTCGGCAAATGGCGCAGCGCACGGATCAGCTGATTGCCGCCCATCACCGGCATATTCCAGTCGGTCAAGACCAGGTCCGCCGCCCGCTGCTCCGCCTGCTTCACCGCCGCCTGGCCGTCTGCCGCCAGCAGGATGTGATATTCGGCTTCAGCCAGCGCAGTCGAAATCAATTGCCGCATCACTGCGGAGTCATCCACCACAAGTATTGTTTTAGCCATCATGTCGCCTTTGGTTTCGCGGGTTTTGCCGGTGCCGGTTTGGCGCTTCCGGTTGCGGCCGGCGTCACTGCGCGCAATTGGTCGGCGGCGTCTTGCCGATTGTCGATATTGACTTCGTCGTTACTCTTGGCGCCCTCGTTTTCCTGCTCGATCCGTTCCTGGGCACGATGATTCAGCACAATGATGCTGATGCGTCGATTGATCGGATCCAGCGGATCGTTTTTATTCAAGTGCATGGTCGAGGCGACTCCCATCACCCGCAGGACTTTCTCGTCGATCAAACCGCCGGCAATCAGTTCGCGCCGCGAAGCATTGGCGCGATCGGCCGACAGCTCCCAGTTGCTATAGGATTTTTCCCCTTGCGCATAAGGCGTCGCATCGGTGTGTCCGGACAAGGTGATCTTGTTCGGCAGCTCGTTCAGGACCGGTCCGATTTCACGCAGGATGATGCTCATGTACGGCTCCACCTTGGCGCTGGCGAGATCGAACATGGGGCGGTTGCGGGTATCGACGATTTGAATCCGCAAGCCTTCGCTGGTGATGTCGATCAGCAGTTGCGGCCGGAACTGCTTGAGCAAGGGATTGGCCTCGATCACCTGATCCAGCCTGCGCTTGAGTTCGCGCAGACGGTCGACGTCATCGGCGGCAGCGCGTCTTACTTCGCCGTCGGCGTGGGTCGGATCGGTGCCGCCTCCTGGAATCACGCTGGTGCTGGTGCTGCTTTTGTTGCCGCCGTTAATCGCCACCTTGAGCGGCTGGCGGAAATACTCGGCGATCCCTGCCAATTGCTTGGGGGTCGAAATCGCCAGCAGCCACATCACCAGGAAGAAGGCCATCATCGCCGTCATGAAGTCAGCGTAAGCGATCTTCCAGCTGCCGCCGTGCGACTGATGTTTGGCCGGCGCCGAGCGTTTGACGACGATCCGATGTTTATGTTTGCTCATAGCGCTTCAGTCCCGAACCTAGTCCAACTAACGGCTCTTGACTTGACGCACATGATCATCCAGTTCGGAGAATGAGGGACGTTCGGTCGAATACAGTACCTTGCGGCCAAACTCGACCGCCAGTTGCGGCGCATAGCCGTTCAGGTTGGCCAGCAAAGTGACCTTGATGCATTGATACATCTTGCTCGACTCTGCCACGTGATGCTCGATCAGGGTCGCCAGCGGCGACACAAAGCCGTAAGCCATCAAGATCCCGAGGAAAGTACCGACCATCGCATGCGCGATCAGCTCGCCCATTTCGGCCGGCGGCAGATCGGCCGAGGCCAGCGCATGCACCACCCCCATCACCGCCGCCACAATCCCGAACGCCGGCAGCGCATCGCCGACCTTGGACAAGCTGTGGGCAGGAACTTCAGCCTCGTGCTTGTAGGTTTCGATTTCGTGATCCATCAGCGATTCGATTTCGAATGCATCCATGTTGCCGCTGACGATCAGGCGCAGATAGTCGGTCAGAAATTCGATCACATGCGGATCGCTCAGGATCATCGGATATTGCGCAAACACCGGACTGCTGGCCGGATCGTCGATATCCGCCTCCAGCGCCAGCATGCCGTCCTTGCGCCCTTTCGCCAGCAGCACGTAGAGCAAGGCCATCAGCTCCATGTACAGCTCCTTGTCGTGCTTTGAGCTGCGCAACAACTTCGGCAATTCCTTGATCGTGGCGCGGATCGCCTTGCCGTCGTTGCCGACGATAAAAGCGCCGAGCCCGGCACCGCCGATCATCAGAATTTCGACCGGCTGGAACAACGCCCCGAGATGCCCCCCAATCAACGCATAACCGCCAAACACCGACGCCAATACGACCACGTAGCCAACAAAAACTAGCACTATCCACTCCCCTGAAATAAGCCCTATGCGAAAAACCCGCGTGCCAAGTCACTGCCCTGTTTCAGGCAGCTTTACCCTTGACGCCGCTCGCAACCCGTTTTGGCAACAGCATGTAGGCGTTGTCCTGGTTCACACCCGGACTGCCGTCGCTGGCGCCGACATTCAACATCAGCTTGCGCGTCTTGCCGGCCCGCGATGGCGGCCGGCACAAGACGCAGACAAAGCCGTTCTGCGGATCGTGTGCATGCGCCACAAACTGGCCATTGCAACGGGTGCAACTGCTGAGTTGCAGCATGCCGCTGTCGAAGAATCGCGCCAGAGTCCAGGCCCGCGTGAAGTCGAGCACCGGTTCGCATCCCTGCTGTTCCGCCTGCTCCAGATAGAGCCGGTAGCTTTTGATGACGGCGACAATCTGCTCGCATTCACCATGCTTCACCATGAAGCGGTAAGTGTTGTAGAACATCGACGAATGGATGTTCGACAACCAGGTCATGAACCAGTCGGTCGAAAACGGCAACAATCCTTTAGGGGGAGAAATGCCTTTGATTTCCTTGTACAACTTGATCAGCCGGTCGCGGCTCAGGGAGGTTTCCGCCTCCAGGAACTGCAAGCGCGCGCCAAGCTTGATGAGGTCAATTGCCAGCTGTATTTCCTGGGCTTCCAGAATCACACTTTTAGCCATGATCGACTGCTCTGCGGGTCAGATGAAAAGCAGTCGGAGTGCGATGAATGCGGCACATTAGCGGATCTCCTCGACCGGCTGCCCGGCCAGCAAAATCGCCGCATGCGCTTGTTGCAATGCGTGATCTTTACCGGTGTGCGTCAATGAGGAAAGGATGGCGTGGTCGTCAAACCTGAAACGACACAGAAGAAGACTTGATGCTGCGAGTTTTACTACTTGCGACAGCGACAGATTACCGAGCATGTCGGCCAATTCCCGGCTCAGTCCCATACGGAACATCGCGGTTGCCCGATCTTCCCGTAACAGGCGCTGCGCCAGCAAAAGATAAGAAAGATTGACTTCGCTTATCTCGTTTACGATTCCATTAGTGCTCATGTGTTTCCCCCATGACATAAACTACTTGTGACTGTTTTGAGCAATCTTTTAGCTTGTGGCTACCGTTGCTTTAGCCGTGATTATCAAATATTTCCAAGTAGAAAAAAGTCAGTCTTATTCTTGATCTCGATGAAATATTTAGCCGCAGGCGTGTAAGAACAATTCCTACACTGGCGCCGCATTGCGCGGCGCAGGCTATCAGGACAGGGCAAAGACAAATTTGAGGGAAAAAACAGCGCTGAAAAATTCAGGTCAGAAGCGATCTGTCGCGTATCTGCAACTGCAAATTCAACTGTCCGAGTGCGGCTTGCAAACGATCGCATGCTGCATCGAGCGTGTTGGATGCGGCATGTCGAGATTGGTTCTCGATTTCTGCAGAAGAATTTGCAATTTCTGTGGATTTCAATACGGCAGCGGCGCCGCGCAAGCCGTGGGCGATGCGAGCAGTCTCCGCCAGGTCGCCGTTTTTGATGGTTAATCTCAGCTGCGCCAGTTCCTGATAACCGAACTGCACCAGGTCGATCAGCAACTCGTCCGGCATGCCGACCGGCTTGGCGGTGCCGGCCGCGGCCGGGACTATCGGGATGGTTAACAATGGCGCCAGCGTTTTCCGCAATTGCGAACGACTGATGGGCTTGGTGAGGATCGCGGTACAGTCCAGCCCGCGCGATTCGGTCTGGAGATAATCGAGCGACATGCCGCTGTAGAGAATGATAGGGATAGCCGGCATGGCGGGGAAACCGGACTCCCACTGCCTTACCTGACGCAGCAATTCGACGCCGGTCATATCCTCCAGCACGTAATCCGTGATCACCGCCAGCGGCCTGGTCTGCGCCAGCCACAGCAGTGCATCGGCGCCGGTCGCCACCAGTTCGCTTTGCCAGCCTTCAGCCGCCAGCTGCGCCTGCAGCATGCGGCGATTGATCGGATGGTCTTCGACTACCAGAATGCGTGAGGAGAGCATTACCACCTCCCAAGCGGGATGAAAATAGACGGGCGCTTGCTACCGTACATCCAAGGGCACGCGCAGATCGACAGCGGTGCCAACGCCCACTTCGGAGTTGACCTGGATACGGCCGCGAATCAAATCGGTGAATTCCTTGGCCAGCGACAAACCCAGTCCCAGTCCCCGCCCCTGTCGCGCGCGCACCGATTCGGACTGATAGAAATACTCGAACAGATGCGTCAGTTCTTCCTTCTGCATCCCCGGACCGGTGTCGATCACCCTGACCACAATCTGACCCTTGACCAGCGCGACATCCATCGTCACGCTGCCGGTGACCGTAAACTTGACCGCGTTATCCAGCAGGTTATTCAAAATCTGCGACAGCCTGACGCGATCGCAAAAGAAATGCTTGGGCAAATCGTCCGCCAGCGTCATGCGGAAAGTCAGCTGCTTCTTCTGTGCGGTGATTTGATGCATCGAGCCGATATAGTTGAAAAACGCCACGGTCTCGATGCTCTCGTAAACAATCACCACCCTGCCCGCTTCGATCCTGGCGAGATCGAACAGCGTATTCAACAAGCCGTGCAAGTAAGCCGCGCTTTGATGAATCAAATCGGCGAACTCGCGGCTCTGCTGATCGGTACTGGTGTCCCGCACCAGTTCGGAATAACCGTGAATGCCGCTAAGCGGCGTGCGCAACTCATGCACCACGGTCGCCAGGAAGCGCGACTTGCGCTTGTTCGAATCGTTGGCGCGGCGGCGCATCGCATCGTATTTGCGCACCACCACATACTGCCGCTTGAGGGTGCGATAGATAAAATACAGCAGCAGCAAAATCAGCACGGTGGGAATGCAGGCATACAGCATATAGCGGCCCAGCCAGGAAGTCTGCTGAATAAACGGCGCATCGTGATCGGTCAATGTTAGCGATAGCAGGATCGGATACGGGTCCAGCCGGCGCGACAACCACAGGCGCGATTCCATTGCGCCCTGAGTCAAATCGAGATCGCCCGACTGCATCACCGCATCGTCGATCCGGCGCAATATCATGCGGTCCTTCACCGGCGCCAGTTCAGCCGCAATGCCGTCGCTGTCGACCGAAGTGCGTTCGCCGATCTGGCCCATATAGGCATTGCGGTAAATCGCGGAAAATTGATCGACGGTGAAACCCAGCTCCACCATGCCGGCGAATTCGCCGACAGCGGAAAACACCGGCCGCGTGATGTGCATCACCCACTGCTCGGTACCAGGCAATTTGCGCGGCCGTCCTATTTGCACCGAATCGCCAAGATTGTCGCGGTGCAACAGATACAGTTCACGCCGGCCGCGATCGGAATTGCTGGCCGTGGTGGTCGATACGACCACCTTGCCGTCGACGTCGACGATGGTCAACTCATCATATAAATCGCCGTAGATTCTTGCATAGTGTTGCAAGTCGATCTTGTCGCTCGACATCACATAATCGGCGCGCACCAGTTTCAGCAAGCGGTCGCGTTCGTCAATCGAACGCACCAGCCGATTGGCGAAACTGCGCACCAGGATTTCGTGATTATTTTGCGTGGCCTTGATGCCGCGTTGATATTCCGAAGCGGCTTGATAACCGACGGAAAGCCAGAGGTAGCCGATGGTCGCAATCGCAGTCAGTGCTATGGCGTACACCAGGCGCATGAAGCGCGGGCCACAGAACACTATTTCTGCTTTGGGGGCAGGAAGCCAACGGCGCCAGGCAGAAGTAAATCGTTGCATTACGGTTGACGTGAAGTCTGGTTATCACTGCGACAAAAAAAGTCACAGCATTAAAAATTTCAAACCGGCACTATTTGCTAGCTGCCAGTGCTTGAGTATGGCCGCTATTATCCCGCATCGCCCGTCTCAACCGTGTGTCATTTTGTAGCGGCCGGCGATCCGGCCCGCCATCGCCAACGATCAAACCGTCAAATTATTGATCAAGCCGATTTCGTCGCTCGACATCAGCTTGTCGATATCCAACAAAATCAGCATGCGGTCGTTCAAAGTGCCCAGACCGATCAAGTAATCGGTATTGAGCACTGTGCCCATTTCCGGAGCCGGCTTGACCTGCTCGGCCGACAAGGTGATGACGTCGGACACGCCATCGACCACCATGCCGACGGTGCGGTTGTCCAGGTGCAAAATGATGACCACCGTAAACTGATCGTAAGTCGTCGCAGCCAAATTGAACTTGATGCGCATGTCGATGATGGGAGTGATGACTCCGCGCAGATTGACCACACCCTTCAAGAAATCGGGCGCGTTGGCGATATGCGTTACGTTGTCGTAACCGCGCAGCTCCTGCACTTTGAGGATATCGATGCCATATTCTTCCTTGCCCAAAGTAAAGGTCAGGAATTCGTGACCCGCAACGTCATTATTGACAGCAGAGCGGCGGGTCTGAGCGTGCGGTTGAGCGGCGAGCGACATGGACTTTATCCTTGATGTAAATGACAGGGCCTGGTTCCCGGACCGAACGTCGGCGTCCGGGCGCGAAGAAACATTTTTGGTGACCCAATATAAACAGGAAAGGACCGCTCCGATGTGGCAAGCAAGGTGCGAAACACCCCTCTATTTACCAGAAGCAAGGTTGAGTGCAGCAAAAACGGGGCACCTCTAAAAACCGTAGCGAGCGGTCCAAGGTCGGGGCGAGAAGCGCAGCTGTACGGAGGTACAGCGAGCATCGCAGCCCCGAGATTGGGCCGCGCAGTAGGTTTGTAGAGGTGACCTATTCGACCAGGCCGTGCTTGATCGCGTATTGGGTCAGTTGCGCATTGGTGCGCACACCCATTTTTTCAAACACCCGGGAACGATAGACGCTGACGGTCTTGGGACTGATCGACAGGCTGGTGGCGATCTCGGTGCGGGTGCGGCCGGCGGCGATCATGCGCACGGTCTGGAACTCACGGTTCGACAGCTGTTGATGCGGCATCAATTCATCTTCGACGATGACATGGTTGGCCAGCGACTCCGCCAAACCTTCAGTGATGTACTTACGGCCGCGAGCGACCACCCGCACCGCCTCCACCAATTCATCCGGCGCACCGTCCTTGGTCAGGTAAGAGGCGGCGCCGGCCTTCAGCGCACGCACCGCAAATTGCTCCGGACCATGGCTGCTGAGCACCATGATGCGCAGCATCGGCTCGCGCTTCTTCAGCAAGTGCAGGATTTCAATCCCATCCTTGCCCGGCATGGAAATGTCCAGCAGCAACACATCACATGGTTGCTCGCGCAGGATCTCGGTAATGCCGCCATAATCGCTGGCCTCGCCGATTACCGTAATGCCGGGGCTGGCAGTCAGGATGTGGTGCAATCCGCGCCGGACAATTCGATGATCATCGGCAATCAATACGCGAATCGGTGATGCAACTTTCATATCCATTACGCTTTGTCCAGCAATGTCAACACAAGATCGAATGGTGTGCATTATCAAGCCACGGCCATGTCTGCACAAGACCGGATCTCAAATTTACCGCCAACCTGCACACTAAAAAACTACAGTCACGAAAACTTATCCAGTGTTATCCATTTCAGCCAGCGCTGGTGCGGTGCGCCGCCTGCCCTGCTTCATTCTCTAGCCGATACAGCCACGCCAACAATTCTGCTACAGCAACATAGAGCTGCGGAGGAATTTGTTGATCGAGGTCAACATTCATCAACAAATTAACCAGGTCCGGCGACTCGTGCACATACAGACCGTTGTCGCGCGCCCGCTGCACGATCGCGTCGGCGACCAGGCCGTAACCCTTCGCCACCACGATAGGCGCCTTGTCTTTGGCGGCGTGTGATAGCGCTACCGCGCTTTGTCTTCCTGGCAGATGCGTACTCATGGGCACCTCATCTCTGCATCATCCATTTAGCGCATCGTGAGGAGTCAACGGCGCAAACTGCAAGGCCGTCAACTGCAATCCGGCAGCGGTAAGACGTTGCCGCAAATCATCGCCATCAGCGCGCAATGCCGCCATGCTGGCATCGTCGGCGGCGGCCAGATGCGCTTGCAGCGATCCGCCGTTCATACTCAAACGCAACTCGAGCGCGCCCAGGTTCGGCAAGCTCATTGCCAGCCGCGTGCTCCAGACTTTTGACGCGGCATCGGCGTCATCGGCGTCCGGCTGGCCCTGTTGCCGCTGCCTGATTTCCCAATCCATTTTTGCGTTCGGCCAGGCCTCGCCGCTCCAGCAAAATACCGGCGCGGCCAATAACTCAAGCTGCTGGCGCACCAGCGCCACGGCGTCCGGATGCATTGCGGCCGCGACGTTCGCCACATGATTGTCGACGTGTACGGATTCGGCAGGGCTGGCAGCCGGCATGGCTGACGGCGCATGCTGCGGTCGCGCCGGCGCAACCGTGCCCGAAGCATCCGCAGCGGCCATGCCGTAGGCTGCGGCCACATTGGCGGCGCTGGCGCTGGAATAAGGACCGGGATGGCTACGCAAACCGGCCGGCGGCACATCTTGCGCTGACGCAACGACATGCGCTTCCAGTTGCGGTTTGGTGCCGGCGCTATCGGCCGGCGGTTTGACAATGCTGGCTGCCGGACCGGCAAATATCGGCAATTCGCCGTTCGCCATGCCTTGCTGCGCGCCTACGCCAACCGCTGGCTGCGGGATCAGCGCTGCGTTCGGCTCCGGCAACGCCTGTTGCGGATCGCCGCTCAACAACTCGGGATGACTCTGCGCCAGCGGTCCGAGACGGGCCTGCGGCTCCTGCGCCAATTGCGCCAGGGTCCGCTCGCCGGCGGCAAATTGGATTAAATGGGATTCGTAAAATAGTCCGCTGCCAGTCACCGTTCGCGCCAGCGCTGTCGCCAGCTGTTGCGGCAACGGAGCCTGGGCGGAAGACCATAGCGGCGCGCTGCCGCGCACCGGTGCAGCGCTGCCGGAAGCAGCGCCGAGAATCTCGCTGATGGTGCGCGCGGTCGCGCTCAAGACGGCGCCGCCGGCTGCCGATTGCCTGGCGCCGACTGCAACGTTTACCGCACCCGGCTCCAGCCCCAGCTGACGCTCGATGCCGGCCCGCGACAACAGCCGCGTATCGTTATTGCTTGGTTCGACGTCGGTCACAGGCTCCGGCCCGCCGATCGCCAGCTGCGCCTTCAGCGCCACCAGATCCGAGCGCTGCATAGCAGAAACTGTCAGCAGCCGGTCGACGAGAGGTGTGCCGCTGGCCATAATCAGTCAGCCGTCGCTACTGGCCGTAAACCTGATTCACATGCTGCTGCCGGACCAGATTGCCCAGCAGGGCGCTCAATTGCTTCATTTTCGGCGTGATCAGATCGCGAATTTCAGCGTCGTCGGCCAGTATCTTGCTCAACAGCCGGTGCTTGTGCGCCAGCTGCGACTGATCCAGCGCAGCCACCGGCGTGATTTCCTTGACCCGTTCGACGCAGGTGCGAACTTGCTGCTCCACCGTCATCAGACCATCCCAATCGCCCTCCCGCGCCAGCTCCAGCATGCGTCCGGTCAGCGGTGCGATTTGCTCGTAACAGTGCATCAGTTCGTGTTGAGATCCCATATCACTCTCTTATCGTCAAATGCGTTCAAGCGGTCGCCGCAGCGGCGTCCAGCTCCTGGATGGTTTTGAAACTGCCGGCCTCGCGCCATGCCGAGCCGACGCTTTCCAGCAAGCGGTCCGCCTCGTCCAGCAAAGCCGGATCGTTGTGCAGGTTGGCGTGCAACAGTTGCAGGCTGATGTAATCGTAAAGCGCCGACAGGTTGTCCACCAGCTCGCGTTCCGCCCTATCGTTGACGTCGACGTCCAGCGCCGCTTTCAAACCGTTGTCGACGATATTGATCGCCTTCGAGACCGCATTGCCCTTGGCCGCGATCTCGCCCTGCGCCATGTGATGGCGCGCCATCCGGATCGCGGTTCTGGCGCCTTCGAACAGCATCACCATCAACTGCTGCTGCGAAGCGTTCATC
This sequence comes from Paraherbaspirillum soli, assembly GCF_042654985.1. Classification (NCBI taxonomy): domain Bacteria; kingdom Pseudomonadati; phylum Pseudomonadota; class Betaproteobacteria; order Burkholderiales; family Oxalobacteraceae; genus Paraherbaspirillum; species Paraherbaspirillum soli. The sequence goes on from NZ_JBHSMT010000029.1 coordinate 221,805, forward strand.
ACGCTGGTTTCAAGACCCAGCCGGGCATAAGCTTTGGCGCCGGCATTGGGAGATGCATATGAAGCGTACATAGTTGATCCTTATGCCGAAGTGCCGGACGAGAATTGCGACGTCAGATAACTGCTGGTGGACTTCATCGAACTCATCAACACGTCGAGGTTGTTAAATTGCGTTTTGTAACGCGCAATCGTCGCATCGGCCACGCTTTGCGCGCTAACAATCTGGTCCGCCAGCGACTTCAGGGTTTTATTCACGCCATCGGTGGCCGATTGCAAAATGCCGCCCGTGTTGCTGAAGCTGGTGATCAAGGTCGACATTTGCGAGCCGATGCCGGTGGTGCCGCCGATGCTGGAAAACAGATTCTGCACCCCGCTCATATTGGTGTTCAAGGCCGCCGACAATTTGGTCGAATTGATCGCCAGCGTGCCATCGAGCTGGAACGACACCCCGATATTCGACAACATCGTCAAGCTGCCGCTCGCCTGCGGCGTGTTCAGCTGCGCACGGATACGGGTCTGGATGCTTTGCAGCGTGTAATCGCCGGTCAGCGCCGACTGCGTTTTGGCCGCCACGTTGAACGCGCTCAAGGTCCCTTCCGTCGTGTGCAAATTGTTATAGGCCGTCACAAAAGCCGTGATCGCCGTTTGCACGTTGGAAGTATTGTTGGCGAGAGTCAGCGTGCTGTTGCCGGTGGTGAGCAGGTTCATGGTCGTGCCCTGCACCGCGCCGGCCACCGTATTCGAAGCGCTGGTGACAGCGATGCCGTTGACCGTCAGCTTGGCATCTTGGCCGACCACGGTTTGCTGCAAATTCTGGGTCGCCGTCGGGTCGTTCGACAACAGATTCGACACTGCCGCATCGCCGCTGACAGTGATCTGCATGCTCGACTTCGCACCGGTGGCGTTGGACGTCAATACCAGCCGGTTCGGCGTGGCGCTGCCATCATTGACAATGGTTGCCGTCACGCCCATCGCGCTATTGCCGTTGATCGCATCGCGAATCCCGGCCAGCGTATTGTTGCTGGAGTCGATCGTGATCGAAGCAGCAGGACGGCTCGCATCCGCAGTGAACGTCGCACCTGTATAGGTGCCGGTGCCGGCATTCAGCGTACCGCCCGAAATCGCGCCGAACTGGAGCGAGACCGTGGTCGACGCGCCGCCGCCTATCGTCGCGGTGGTGCTGGCCACGCCGGTCGCCACCAGCGACTGCGCCTGCCCCAGTTGCGACACAGCCACAGCATATGTGCCGGCCTTGGCAGTGGTGTCGGAGGTGGCCGTCAACACGCCGGTGCTGCTGGAAGTCGCCGTCACGCCCTGGAACAAGGATGGCGCACCGAGCGCCGCCGACGCCGTCTGCAATGCGCTCAAGCCGCTTTGCAGCGTGCCGTACGCCGACAGCTTGGCGGTGTAACTGCTCTGCTGATTGGTCAGCATCGTCACCGGTATCTGCTCGGCATTCGTCAAACCGGTCAGCAAAGTATTCAAATCAAGTCCAGAACCAACACCCAGGCTAGAAACCGTCGTCATATCAGCACCCTCTCAAATCCAATTAATCTCGACTCAGCAAGGTCCATCCGGACCCTATGCCTTCTGCGCTACCAGCACACCCTTCATCTGCTCCGTCATCTTGGCGATCCGTACCGCCTCCACCGAAGGCAGTTGCAGCAGCACCTTGCCGTCATGTTGATCCACCACCTGCAGGATCGCTTCCTTATAAGCAGGGTCGATCTGGAACTGCACACTGACCGAACGCGCATTCAGCATCGCATTGATGTCATCCAGCGACTGCTTGAGCTGCGCCGGATGGACCTCAGCCGCATCCTTCACCTTCTTTTTATCCACCCCATCGGCTGCAGCAACGCCGTTAGCGCCGCCAGCGCCGACGTTCACCGCCGGTGCAGCGGCCTTATCCGCCGCCAGTTGAGCCAGCGATGCAGCGCCAAGCGCCACGCCTGAAGTTGAAATCGACATTGCTACTCTCCCGTCAAAACCGCTGTCCGCTCACGCCTGCACATTGCGCATTTGCCAAGCATGACTGGACAGCCTTGATTACGTCCATTTACACCACCCATACGATGGGCACGCCAGAAACACAATGGGCCGCCGCAAGGGCAGCCCACCGCCGCCAACGCATCAAGCGCGTTGGCAGCGTCATCCAGTCGATTATTGCAGCAGCGACAGAACGCCTTGAGTCGATTGGTTAGCCTTCGACAACACCGAAGTACCAGCTTGTTGCAGGATCTGCGAACGAGTCATGTTCGACACTTCAGTTGCGTAGTCAGCATCTTGAATGCGTGAACGCGAAGAAGTCAGATTGTTGACTGTTGTGCCCAGGTTGGTCACAGCCGAGCCAAAACGGTTTTGCAATGCGCCCAGTGCGCTGCGTTGTGTATCGACGTTAGCGATAGCTGTGTCGATAGTTGCCAAACGGGTTGCATCGTTAGCTGTGTTGGTGACGTCAACAGTAGTAGTAGCGGCGCCCAACAGAGTCGACGAATCGGCCTTGGTCAGGTTCACGGCGATGGTTTGGCCGTCAGCGGCACCGACTTGGATGTTCACGGTTTGAGCCGATGCCAACACCTTGTTGCCGTTGAAGTCGGTTTGTTGCGAAGTGCGGTCGATTTCGTTGAAACGTGCGGTAATTTCGTTCTGGATCGATTGCTTGTCGGCCGAAGTGTTAGTGCCGTTGACAGCTTGCACAGCCAATTCGCGGATACGTTGCAGGTTGTCGCTGATCGAGCTCAGTGCGCCTTCAGCGGTTTGCGTCATCGAAATGCCGTCATTGGCGTTACGCGAAGCTTGTGTCAGGCCGCGGATGTTGGCGGTAAAGCGGTTTGCAATTGCGCTGCCGGCAGCGTCGTCCTTGGCGCTGTTGATGCGCAAGCCGGATGACAGACGCTCGATCGAAGTAGCCAACGAGTCTGCCGACTTGTTCAGGTTGTGTTGGGCAACCAACGAAAGCATATTGGTATTGATGACTGACATGGTAAGACTCCTGTTACTAAAGTTAGTGGATGCCGGCTAAGTCGCCGTAACGTTTGCTTCCCTACAGGGATGTAAGCCACCGTTGTTCTTGTTATCGGCAGCGATAGCGAAAACCTTTAGGGTTGCCTGCAAAAAATTTTTCCTGGGTCAACTTGCCGAGCAAATTCAGGCTGCGCCGAAGTGCGTAGGTAGCGGTTGAGCCGAAGGCGAAGCCCAGCATTTCCATCTCCGTCCTCTAAACGAGTCAATCGGAGATCGCTGCGTAGGTCGGAAAAGCGCAGCGCCTTCCGACGGCGAGAATCGCATCAGCCGGTCAAGCCCTTGGCTGTTTTCCGCGGTGCGCCAGACGTCGGAAGGGTGCAGCAGGGGTTTCAGATGGCATGCCATCTGCCTGCGGAACGGTATCCGCTTGCAAGCGGATACGCGCCCTGCAAGGGCTACGCTTTTCCGACCTACGATCTGACGCAAAATAGTGTTTGAATTTCAAGAAAAACTGCGCTATCTTCGTCACGTCGTGAGAAAGAGCGGCCTGGTTGGAGAACCAGAGTTATGAGTGACACCGGGCAGACAAGCCGCTCCCGAGCGGTTTTTTTTCGTCTGCCCCTATCAATTGTTGCGTCTTCTATGGCGGGCACTTGGTGGGGAGGGCTTCGGGCCCTACCGGTTCATGGTGTCTACTCGCCGGTTTCTCCACCCTGCTTCGTGCCCGCCTCCTTCGTCAGCCGACGAAGGGCGGAAAATTCACCGCAAAAGGAGATCGCATGACATACGCCAGAAAGCCTGACCAAACCACTATCTTCCCACCCGAAATCGGTTCACACGAAGAAGCGCTGCACAAGCCGTTCTCCTGGCTGGTCGCAGCATTGCAGCACGATCCGGCGGCACAATTCACGTCCTTCACGAAGAACTACAGCTATGGCATCCGGACCTGCATGGAAATGGTCCATGCCACCGATTTGGCCAGCGGCGATCATGCCGATCCGTCACACCCGCCGCTGTTGAGCGTCACTGCCCGCGAGGAGTTGATGTTGTTTTCGATCGAAGCCCTCGGCACGCTGGGCGACCGGGCTAGCGAAGAGATTGAGCGCCTTAACCAAAAGCACGCCAAAGGCGCGCGGTAGTCGTTGCGACAACGGAGATGGAAATGTTGTGCTTTCCAGCCCAAGCTACCCAATCGTTGACGCCGTCAAATTGTTGGGCATCTCTAAAGCCGAACGCTCCATCTTGAGATTCAAGATGGAGCGTTCGCAGCGTGCGTTATTCCGGCAATGCACGTTTTAATGCGGGGACTGAATTATCTCCAAACGAACTTGAATACATTCCCGTCTTGGGTATAAGTCAAATTGGCGGACCCATAATCAGGGATATTTTTCGCGTGGGGTTTGCCGTCTTTCCAGTAAAAATGCAGCGCGCCGTTCGGGTCTTCATATTCGCCAGAAGTTTTTCTAACAAAAATTGCCGTGACTACGGGAGTACTTTCGATATCGGTCACTTTCAGTGTCGCAAATACCCGAGGATTATTCGGATCAATTCCCTCCTCAGGCTGTGGGTTGGGTTGCGTGACAGAGCCAAAACCGGCGCTCTGCAGCGTCATTGTGCGACCCTCGCCGGTGCTATCGCTAAACGTAAACAGGATGGCATGCTCGCCGTCTTTGCTCAGAACAATGAAAGAGCTCATGCCCCTGATATCAATATCCGGCGTATCAACAATGAATTCTTTTTCAGGTTTCCCAAAACCAGCCGCATAGTAGGCGAGAACCTTGCATGAACGACCTACTTTGACCGAGTTCAGCTTGTCGTTCAGAGGACGGTATTCTCTGTAAATATCGACTTTTGAGCCAAGCGTAGACAGATAAGCCTTGCCCTGAAAGTCTCGACCTTCATAGAAAATCACCTGAGTAGGTTCCGGGTTTGTCTGCGTGGTTTCTGTTAATGACATGGATACATCCTCAATTAAAATTGATTGCATTGCCCCTGATTTATCCTTCATTGACGATGCGCAGCGGGGTTTGTGCGCAGGCTAGTCGGTGTAACCGGGGTTGATACTATGCAGCGCCCACCGCATTGCCTACTGTCAGAAGCGGTAGGTTTGCTTATGGTATTTGGCACGGAAATGCGTCAGGGCGGCCGGAGCCTGATCCATGTCTTGTTCGCTTCCGCAAGGAGTGCAACTGTGACCGTTTTCGTTTGAATCCATGAATTTTCCTCCTCAAGTTATCGATGAGTTCTTAAGCCTTCTGTACCGGATGAGAAAAGTGGCCGCGCGCGAGCGCCTTCGACACCATGTCGTCGGTCGGCCGTTGTCGGGTAAAAACGTCCTGTCCGATTTGCGTCGATGCCCAATCCTGGCTAGGCGACGTTTCCGAGGTCAGCAGCCACATTGCGATCAGCACAGGCTGGTGGTTGCCGTTGGTTTGCAGCTGGCCGCACCACGCCGTCGTGCTGTGGGAATTGCCGGAGGGATTGACCCAGGCGACACTCCACGCGGTGGTTTGACTCGCATCGCCGGAACTGTTGATCATGCCCTGCAATGGGTATCTCCCTTGCGCCGTGCCGACGCCGGTCTGATAGGTGCCGGTCAGCACATTGCCGTTTTGCTCGATGGTCATGGTCGAATTCAATTCGTTGTACCAGACTCCACTTATATTCATGACGCCCTCCGTAACGTGATTGAACAAAGCTGGCCTGATGCCGCAGAATTTGCGCCAGCGGTCTGTTGTGCCTGCAATTAAATATGTGCTTGCGTAGTGGGATGGGTTAGCTGATAGATCTGACAGGATTCCGCCGACTTGCCGCCTTTGCCAAAGCTTGGCTGGAAAGTCCAATGTTCGGTTGTGGTTGTGGTTGAGCCGAAGGCGAAGCCCAAGCTACCTACTGTCGATGATGCTGGTGATCGGAGCGACCGCAAACTGTAGCTCACCGGGGTCGGAGTTTTTTTACGCGGGTTTTTGCGTAAATTACTCTGACCCCGCTGAGCGGTCTACGGAGTGCGGACGGTTGCAATCGTTCGTCGTTTGCCGCTTGTCGTTACTTAAAACGGCCGCTACTCCGTGGATACTAGTCGGGGGTAGCCCGACAGCTAGTCACTGTTCTTGCTTCGCCAAGAAAAGTAACCAAAAGAAGGCGACCGCAAGCCACTGCCTTCCCTTCGGTCAGGTCCCCAAATGGGCCAACTATTAGCCGGGTGTGAAGGCAAACTCGCTGCGCTCAGACAAGCCTTCCCACAATTCCCGGCTAACAGTCGTCCCATTTGGCAGCGTCCCAATGCGGAATTCAACGTCAAAAACAACCCCAACCCCTCGGCGCTCCGTGGGCCGTTAAGCGGCGGTAGGTTGGGCTGCAAAGCCCAACGCTTGACGCGACAGCGGTGAAAATGTTGGGCTTTCCGGTTATGTAGGGCGGAAAAGCGCAGCGCCTTCCGCCGTTTTATATGCGTCAATCGCTTGTGGTACGTCGAGCGGCGGATAACGCTGCGCTCATCCGCCCTACGCACGTAGTAGTTAATCGGGGACATAGTTTAAGAGGCACCGCAGCGTGTCGAATTACTGTGTCCCAGATTAACGGACCACGGAGCGCCGAGGGGTTGCTTTTGACGTTGAGGTTGCCGTTGATCTTGAATTCCGCATTGGGACGCTGCCAAATGTGGTGGCTGTCAGTCGGGAATTGTGGGAAGGCATGTTTGAGCGCAGCGAGTTTGCCTTCACACCCGACTGATAGACGACACATTTGGGGACCTGACCGAAGGGAAGGCAGTGGCTTTGCGGTCGCCTTCTTTTGGTTACTTTTCTTGGCGAAGCAAGAACAGTGACTAGCTGCCGGGCTACCCCCGGCGAGCTTCCACGGAGTAGCAACCGTATTAGCTACGCGACGAACGAACGATCGAACACAAACGTACGCACTCCGTAGCCCGCTCAGCGGGGTCATAGTAATTTACGCGATAACCCCGCGTAAAAAAACTCTGACCCCGGTGAGCTACTTTTGGCTATGCAATTTCAAACTTCAGTCACCCGCCCCGACAACTGCAAAAACAAAGCACTCCCCATCACAAACGCGACATCAATATCATCCCGATGCGCAGCGATAAACTCATCCCCTGCCCGCTGCGGCCCATCGCCATACGGCCAGATATAGTCATCCACGATGATCCAGCCCCCCGCCATCACCAAGCCGCTCCAGGCCTCGATATCGGCCTTGGCCGCGGCGTAGCTGTGATTGCCGTCGATGTGCAGGATCGCGATCTGGCCGGCGTAGCGCGTGGTGCCGAACGCGGCGGTGGTGACCTCGCGTTGCGCTCGATAATGCTGCGCGCCGTCGGTCGATGGCATGCGCAAATAATTGACGTGATCGGCGTTGTACGGCAGCAGGTTCATTTCAAACACCGCCAGCGCCTCTTCCGCATCGACTTGCGCCGAAACCTTGTCGACCATGCCTTGCGCGTCGTTTTGCACCAGATGCGCGTTCGACCAGGGGTCGACACATAGCAGCTTGCCGATGCCGTAACAGCGCGCCAGCCGGGCCAGGATGAAGGCCGATTTGCCCCACCAGCTGCCGATCTCAACGATGTCGCCGGCCGGGCTGCGACGCGCGATTTCGCACAGCACGCAAAATTTCTCGTGGTCGCACATGCCGGGGATCACATCGGCGTGGCGGAACAAGGCCGCCAGTTCCAGCGCCGCCATCGACGGCTTGGACGCAATGTTCGAGGCCAGCGGCAGAGGCTGGGCCAGCAGGGTCTGCGCATGCTGGCGGGCGGTGCGATAGCCGCTCAATTCCATATTGGCCGGCGAGTCGTTCACCAAAGTCACCCCTGGCGCAAGCTGCGGCAAGACCCGATTCAAATAATCCCAGACCACCATATTGGGGGTATAGATGCCGCCGATATCGGATGCTGCGATGGCTTGCTTCAGCGCTTCGTCAAATTCCGGTTCGGTCACAAACGGCAGCGACAGCCAGGCCGGATATTTTTCTTGCGAGGCATCCAGCGCCAGCGACGATGCGCCTATCACCGCCTGTCCCTCGCGCCGGCATTTTTGCATGTACTCCAGCGAACGCGGCATCCCTCCTGGAAAAATCAGGATGGGCTTGGCGCCGCTCACGGTATTGTTATCGTTCATCACGCGTCCCTTGCCGTCAGTCTTTAGTACAGACCAGGTAAATGCTGGCCGACAGCTCCGGGTATTGCATGCCCAGCGCGTAGCAACCGTCCAGATAGCCTTGGTCGATCACTTGGTGCTTCAGCGCCAGGTCGAACTGGAAATTGGCCAGCGGCTTGAAGAACACGCCGCCTCTTGAGGCGATCTGCAAGCCGGCCCGGCGCGCATCGTGCTCCAGCGTATCCAGACTGTACGTGCAGCGATGGCCGTGCGCCAGCTCGCCCGCCGTCACCGCATTGTTGGTCTCTATCAGCCCCATCTTGACCGCGATCTGGCGCGACGCGGCGTCGGCGTTCGGCACCACCACAAACAGCCGCCCGGTCGGGCTCAGCCATTGACGGATGCGGGCCAGCGCCGCCACCGGATCGTCCAGATGCTCCAGCGTGTGCACCAGGAAGATCGCATCGTAAATCGGTTCCAGTTCGGCGGTTTCTATCGTTGAATGGATGAAGCGCACGCTGGCCGGGACCTTCTTCTTGGCTACCTCGATCAGGCTGTCGGCGGCTTCCAGCACCGTCAGGTCGTCGAAATGTTCCACCAGCAGCTTGGTCGCCTCGCCCTCGAAACAGCCAAGCTCCAGCGCCTTGCCTTTGGCAAAAAATGGCGACAAGGTGCGCATCGTGTAGCGCCGGATCACGTAGTCGAAATCGTAGGCGTATTGACGCGCCGTGTTGTCCTGGTACTCGTTGTTATGGTCTCTCATAGATTTCTCTTTAGCCTTGCCCCGGTTTATACATTCGTTTTTCTGGTGTCTGGTACCACTCGTCATAGCCGTTCGGCACCCGCGCGTTATAGCCCAGCAGTTGCCGCATCTGTTCATTCTTCGGATAGTCCTCGCCCAGCATGCGCGGGTAATCCATTTGCTGTTTGAAGAACGGCCGGGTGAACGTCAGCGTCAGCGCCATCCGCGATTGCCGGGTGGTGTTGGGCGCGGCGGAATGCCACAGGTTGGAATCGAACAGCACCACGCTGCCGGCCCAGCCGGTGGCGCGCACCGCATGCGCTTCCAGGTAGGCGTCGTCCGGCCGCTGCTGCACGCGATGGCTGCCGGGCACCACTTTGGTGGCGCCGTTTTTCACCGTGAAATCGTCCACCATCACCAGCATGTTGAGCATCAGGCGGAAGTCTTTCGAATAAGTCCGCACATCGCGATGAAAGCGCTGCCCATGTTTGTACGCATCGCTGGAATACGGCAGGTTGTTCAGCGCGCCGTAAGAGTTCAGGATGTATTCGCCTCCGAAATAGGCGCGGATATATTCATCCAGGTAGAAGCCGTACAAGAACGCTTCCAGGCTGTCGCCGCCGCCGACGATGTGATGGGCGGCTCCTTCCATGCCGGCTTCGAGTCCGTTTTTCTGCTGCCATAGCCGGCAGATTTCCTGGCGCTTGGGGATGTCGATCCGCGCTTGCTCCAGCAAGTGGGTCGGCACCACTTGTTCAAAAATGACATAGCCCGACACCTCCATTTGATACTGGAAGTCGGCAATACTCAGCTTGGTGTTCATATTGATTCGAACTCATGTGCAAGAATCGCCATCTGGATCAAGTCCTGATAGCGGCCGTCTTTGAATACCGCCTGCCGCAAAAATCCTTCTTCGACAAAGCCCACTTTTTTGTACAGGCCGAGGGCGCGCTGATTGTTGGCCAGCACCGTCAAATGAATCCGGTGCAGGTTCAAGTCGTTGAAAGCATGGTTCAGCAGCTGCTGCATGGCGGCCAGGCCGACGCCCCGGCCTCGGGCCTCGGCTTCGCCGATCCAGATTGCGCACTCGCCGGCGCGATTGATCCAGTCGATGCCCAGCAGGTAGACCAGGCCGATCGTCTGCTGCGTGCGCTCATCGCAAATCGCCAGGCGGACGTTATTGTTCCTGACCGACAAATAATGATCGAACCATTTTTCATCGACTTCCTCGCCGACGAAACGAAACACGCCGCCCAGGTCGGCCACCAGTTCCTGCCGGTTGCGCCAGCGGTTGACCACCGCCATATCCGAGCGCTGCAACTCTCTGACAAAGATGCCCATTTCAAAACACCCGCTTCATTTGGCGCAGCAGCAAATCGCACACCAGTTCCAGGTCCGCCCGTTCGTAACGCTGATCGCAAGGTATCGGCAGGCATCCATCCACCAGCTGCCGTTCCAGCGCATCGTCGGCGACCCTGGTGCGCACTTCCGGCCAATAGCTGGGGATGAAGACGCGCTCGGCGGCCAGCGCCTCGCGCAGCGCTTGCACGTTGCCGTACTCCATCAGAAGCGGATAGCACAGCGGGCCGCCGATCCGCACCACGTCAAGGTCGAGACCGTTCAAATGTTTCAGGCGCTGATGCAGATAGACAAAATTGGCGTTGCGGCGCTGCTTGATGCGGTTCAGGTCGATGCTGGAAAACAGCCGGGTCGACAAGGTCGACATCCGGCGCGGCTGGGTGTCGCGCAAGGTTTCCTCGGCCAGCTTGAAATCGGCGTAGCCGGCTTCGGCGCTGGTATCGAGCCGCTGCAGCAAATGCGAGCAGCGCGCCACCGAGCCGCTGTCGATCTCGGTCGGCTCGCTGACCTTCAAGGTGGTGTGCAGCAAGCCGCCATCCGGCAAGCCGAAAAACTTCCTGGGCGAATAGATCGTAGCCAGACAATCCTTGGGCGTCGCGAAAAAAGCCTGCGAGTGATCCATGATCAATTGCGACGGCTTGAAGCGTCTTAACAGCCGCTCTTCCTGGTCGCTGCACAGGCCGAAATAATTGACGTACAACAGCCAGTCCTGCGGTTCCAGCACGACGTCCTCGTCCACGCCGAGTCCCGGGTCGAGATCGTAAAAAACAATCTCCACATCCAGCGCATGCAGCGGCGCCAGCATGGCGTCGCAAATGTACTTGGGCATCCAGACCCGCTGCGGCTGCCCTACGCTCAACAGCGCATGGAAGGCGGCGCGCGCCGATTGAAACCGGATCGCGCTGTGATGCAGGGGAAAGGTCGATACCGGCAATTCCAACTCGAAATATCCGCCGATGGCTTTGCTGCTTGCCGTGTTTTGCGCTGCGGGGGTAATTGCACTCAACACTGCTTTTCTGGCTACGTTATGCATAGCTCGCTCCTGCGCTGACAGGCATGGTTGGGTTCCCATGCGAGATCAATTGAAAGGCATCAAGGTGCTGCCTGATGGCGACCGGTCCGACCGCCATCAGGGCATCGATGATCGACAGATAAGGCACAAAATTGTCGGCTCTGTGGTAACTCCTTTGCTGGTAAGGCAGCGGCTGCATGACGATGAAGCGCAGGTCCATGCCTTCCTGCCGGAAAGCATGGTCTGCGTACAGCGTTTGCCCGCCTTGCGTATTGATATAACTGGCGGCGCCTTCTCTTTTGCAGATATCCAGCACCCGCGCCTGCCCTGACAGCTGCGAATTTTCGTAACAACGGCTGCTCAGCACGAACTTGGTCTTGATCCCCATGAACCGCGCCAGCGCTTGCAGCTGGTGCGCCAGGTAGTCGGACAGCATCGTTGCGTCATGCCGGATCAACCGTTCGACCAGCGGGAACACCAGGTCGAAAAAAGGCGCTTTGTGATAGGTGATTTCCACCGTCTTGACCAGCTTGTCGCGCCACAAGGGGTCGGGCTGCAAGGCGGTGTCGCAAATCCGCATGAACGACGACGACTGGTGCAGCGGTGCGGTGAAGAACACCGATGCGCCGTTGATCAACAGACGATTGCGGTTGATCCAGCCGCCTTTGATATAAGCCACATCGTCGTAAATGACAAAGCGATCGACCGCATGGATCAATTGCCAGTAGCCGATGTATGGAAAAAAATACGGCTGCATGATCGCAAGTTTCATGATGCTTCTTACTGCCCCACAATAATGTTCAAAATAAAATCGACCTGCTCGCCGCTCAGCGTCGGATAAATCGGCAGGCAGATCACTTCGCTGGCGGCCTTGCCCGCCACCGGCAGGTTCGACTGCGCCGCCGACGGCAAGCCGCGGTACATCGGGAAGTCGCTGATCAGCGGATAAAAATAACGCCGCGCAAACACGCCGCAGTCGCGCAGCTTCTGGAACAGCGCATCGCGGCTGAGCGGGTAATCGGGCCGCACCAGGATCGGGAAGTAGGCATAGTTGGCGACCTGCTCGCCGGTATCGGGCAGGCAATGGATCCCGCGCACTCCCGCCAGCCCTGCGCGGTAGCGGGCATCCACCGCCTGCCGCTGTTGCAGCGCGGCGTCTATGCCCTTCAGTTGCAGCAGGCCGAAGGCGGCGTTGATCTCGCTCATCTTGCCGTTGATGCCGGGCGCGACCACCGTGACCTCATCGACGATGCCGAAGTTTTTCAGGTTGTCGATGCGCTGCTTGGTCTTGGCGTCGTGGCAGATGATCGCCCCGCCCTCAAAGGTATTGAATACCTTGGTCGCATGAAAACTCAGCACCGACAGGTCGCCGTGGTTAAGCACGCTGACGCCGTCCGTTTGCACCCCGAACGCATGCGCCGCGTCGTAGATCACCTTCAGGCCGTAGTTGTCGGCGATCTTCTGGATCCGCGCCACGTCGCACGGATGGCCGTAGCAATGGACCGGCATGATGGCGGTGGTTTGCGGCGTAATGGCGGCTTCGATCTTGGCCGGATCCATGTTGAGCGTGACCGGGTCGATGTCGACAAACACCGGCTGGATGCCATTCCATAACAGCGAGTGGCTGGTGGCGACGAAGGAATACGGCGTGGTGATCACTTCACCGGTGATGCGCAGCGCCTGCATCGCGGTCATCAAGGCCAGGGTGCCGTTGCTGAACAGCGCGATGTGCTTGACCCCGAGGTAGTCGCACAAGGCCTGCTCCAGCTGCTGGTGAAACGGGCCGCCGTTGGTCAGCCACTTGTTTTCCCAGATTTGCTCCAGGTAAGGCATGAACTCCGCCAGCGGCGGCAAGTACGGTTGGGTGACGTAAATCGGCGGTATTTCGTGTGCTGCGCTCATCTGTTAGCCTCTTGCATGCTTGCGTGGTTCACTTCAAATGATTCGGTCGACAGGCCCGCGCACCAGCGCTGCCACATGGTGCGCAAGGCGTGCTCCAGGCCGGCCGCGATCAACGCCGGCCGGTTCGGGACGGATTGCTCGAAACGCTGGCGCAGCCCGGCCCGCAGCTCTGCCAGCGCCGGCACATCGGCCGCCAACGCCAAGCCCTGCTGCACAAATCCGGCCGCATCCTGCGCGACCCAGGCCTCCAGTCCGACGTGACCGAGTATCCCGGCTCCGGTGCGACCGGCTACCGTGTCGCCGGCTAGGGTCAGGGTCGGCACGCCCATCCACAATGCATGCAAGGTGGTGGTGCCGCCGTTGTACGGAAAAGTATCGAGACAGACATCGACCCGGCGATGCAGCGCCAGATAATCCTGCATGCTGGAACGCGGATAAAAATCCAGCCGCTCGCGCGCAATCCCTTCCGCCGCGAACCAATCGACCAGCTCGCCGTATTGACCATCCTGCGGCATCGCCGCCAGCAGCATCCGTGCATCGGGCATTGCGCGCAGCAGTTGCGACCACAGCGCAATCACGGCGCGGCTCAGTTTGCTCGGACGGTTGAAACTGCCGAAGGTCAGGTAGCCATTGTTCAGCGCCGGCAATGCGTTGACCGGCGGCGCATCTGGGCTCGGCAGGAACGGCGCATTGGCCGGCAGGTGCACCAGCTTTTCCGTGAATTGATGATCGAATTGTCCGGGCGGCAAAATGCAGCGGTCGCTCAGGAAGTAATCCATGCCGCTCAGGCCGGTGGTGCCCGGATAACCCATCCAGCTCATCTGCAGCGGCGCCGGTTTGCGGGCAAACGTCAGCAGCCGATTGTCGGCGGTGTGGCCCGACAGGTCGATCAGCAGGTCGATGCGGTCGGCGCGGATTTTCTCCGCCAGCGCGGCGTCGCTCAGCGCGGCCACCGGATGCCAGTGCGCCACGTGCGACCGCAGACGCTGGGTGACTTCATCCTCGGTCGCATGATTGGCATACGCGTGCAGCGACAAGTTGCTGTGCGCGCTCAACTGCGCCAGCACCGGCTCGATGAAGGAGGCCATCGCATGATCGCGCAAATCGCCTGACACCAGGCCGACTTGCAGACAGCGTTGCGGATCGCGCGGATTGTCGTGCTGCGGCCAGTGCGCCCGCAGCGGCGCTTCGAATTGTTCGCCGAAGCGGCGATGCTCGGCCAGCAAGGCCGCTGCATCCACCGCTTCGTTATGGCTGATACAAAACAACAGGTTGCTGTGTGCTTCGGCGTAGTGTGGTTTCAGCGCCAGCGCCTGACGCAACGCGGCTTCCGCTTCCGTCAGCCGGCCCAAGCTGCGCAGCAAGGTCCCCAGGTTGCTATGCGTGACCGCATCTTCCGGCTTCAATGCCAGCGCTTGCCGATAGTGTGTTTCAGCCTCAAGCAGCCGCCCTTGTTCTTGCAACAGCGCGCCCAGATTGGCGTGCGCCGCCGCGTGCTGCGGCCGGATCGCCAGCGCCTGGCTATAGCTGGCTTCGGCTTGGGCAGCGCAGCCGAGATATTTGAAGGTATTGCCCAGGTTGCTATGCGCCTCCGGGTCTTGCGGCAATAGGTCTGCCGCGGTTTGCATGGCCGCCAGCGCTTGCTGCAGCTGGCCCTGCTCCTGCAACACCACGCCTAAGACTTTCCAGCCAAAGCCGTCGCCGGGGAAACGCACGGTCAACGCACGCGACAGCGTCTCCGCTTCGCTCAGCCGGCGCTCGCCATACAGCGCCACCAGCGCGTGGATCTCGGCCGCGCTGGGCCATGCTTGCTGCTCCAGCTGCGCCGCCAGCGCATCGACTGCCGCGCCCTGCAAACCGTGCTGTTGGCCTAGCGCCAGCACCTGACGCGCCGTGTCCAATTGCTCGGCCTGTATCAGCGCATCGATATAACTCAACCAGTAATGCTCCTGCTCCGGCTGGGCTTCCAGCGCTGCGGCCAGGTAAGGCAGCGCGGCGGCCGCCTGTTTCATCTGCACTGCCAACAGGCCCAAATGGTAGTTGGCCCCGGCGTGCTGCGGCTGGGCATCGAGAATCGCACGGTACAGGTTTTCAGCTTCGGCCAGCTGGCCGGACTGGTGCTGATTCACGGCCAGTTGCAGCGTGCTGTCCAGCGTTTGCGCCAGCTCCTGCAGCGCTTGCTCCATTGCCGGGGTGGCTGCCGGCGGCGGCGCGGAAGCGTCGAACGAGACTGCCGGCAAACCGTCGCACCAGCGTTGCCACATGGTGCGCAATGCACGTTCCAGGCCGGCGCCGATCAGTGCCGGCTGGCACGAGTCGGCTTGCGCAAAACCGTCGCGCAACACCGCCCGCAAGCTGGCCAGCGCCGGCAGATCGGCCGCCAGCGCCAAACCCTTTTGCACAAAATCCGCGGCATCGTACGCCACCAGTGCGTCCAGTCCGACGTGGCCGAGTATCCCGGCTCCGGTGCGACCGGCTACCGTGTCGCCGGCCAAAGTCAATGTCGGCACGCCCATCCACAATGCATGCAAGGTGGTGGTGCCGCCGTTGTACGGGAAGGTGTCGAGACAGACATCGACCCGGTGATGCAGCGCCAGATAATCCTGCATATTGGAACGCGGATAAAAATCCAGCCGCTCGCGGGCGATCCCTTCCGCCGCAAACCAATCGACCAGCTCTTCGTGCTGACCGTCCTCGCGCATCGCGCCCAGCACCATGCGCGCATCCGGCAAGGCGCGCAGCAAGTGTGACCACAGCGCGATCACGGCGCGGCTCAGTTTGCTCGGGCGGTTGAAACTGCCGAAGGTCAGATAGCCATTCTTCAGCGCCGGCAAATCGTTGACCGGCGGCGCATCAGCGCTCGGCAGAAACGGCGCACTGGCCGGCAGATACACCAGTTTTTCGGTGAACTGATGATCGTATTGGCCGGGCGGCAGGAAGAAGCGGTCGGTCAGGTAGTAGTCGATGCTGTCGAGTCCGGTGCTGCCGGGAAAGCCGATCCAGCTGACCTGCAGCGGCGCCGGCTTGCGGGCGAAGCTCAACAAGCGGTTGTGGGCGGTGTGGCTGGACAGGTCGAACAGGATGTCGATGCGGTCGGCGCGGATTTTTTCCGCCAGCGCGGCATCGCTCAGGCCGACCACCGAATGCCAGTGGCCGACATAGCCGCGCAGGCGCTCGGTGACGCTGTCTTCGGTCGCATGATTGGAATAAGCGTGCAGCGACAAATTGGGATAAGCCGCCAGCTGCGCCCATACCGGCTCGATAAACGAGGCCGCCGCGTGGTTGCGCAAATCGCCCGAGACGAAGCCGATTTGCAGGCAGCGTCCCGCCTCGCGCGGATTATCGTGCTGCGGCCAGTGCGGCCGCAACGGCGTTTCGAACTGCTCGCAAAAGCGGCGCTGCTCGGCCAGCATCGCCGCCGCATCCACCTGTTCGCTGTGGCTCATGCAAAACAACAGATTGCTGTGCGCTTCGGCATAATCCGGCGCCAGAGTCAGCGCCTGCCGCAGCGCGGCTTGCGCTTCGACATAACGGCCCTGGCCTTGCAGCAATGCGCCCAGGTTGCAATGCGCCTTGACGTAGTCCGGCTTCAATTGCAGCGCCTGCCGATAGCGCGCTTCGGCCTCGTCCAGCAAACCCCGGTCTTGCAAGGTCGCGCCCAGGTTGTTATGCGCCTCGGCGTAGGCCGGTTTCAGCGCCAGCGCTTGCCGGAAAGCGGCTTCGGCCTCCGGCAGACGTCCCAGATCCTTGAGGGCGCTGCCCAGGTTGTTATGCAGATCGGCGTCATCCGGCGCGATCGCCAGCGCCTGCCGATAGCTCGCTTCGGCTTGCGCCGGACGTCCCAGATCCTTGAGGGTATTGGCCAATTTGTGATGCAGATCGGCCGCGGCCGGCATCAGTTGCAGCGCCTGCCGGTAACTGGCTGCGGCTTCCT
This sequence comes from Paraherbaspirillum soli, assembly GCF_042654985.1. Lineage (NCBI taxonomy): Bacteria > Pseudomonadati > Pseudomonadota > Betaproteobacteria > Burkholderiales > Oxalobacteraceae > Paraherbaspirillum > Paraherbaspirillum soli. The sequence continues at coordinate 238,831 of NZ_JBHSMT010000029.1, forward strand.
GCAGCCGGCCCTGGCTGCGCAATTGCGCGCCTAACGCGCTGAGCGTGAGACCCAGGTTGCGCTGCGCCTCGGCATCCTGCGGCAACAGTTGCGCCGCTTTTTGCATCGGCAGCAAGGCCTGCTCCAGCCTGCCCTGCTGTTGGCGCACCACGCCCAGCATCTTCCAGCTGAAGCCGTGCTGCGGAAAACTCTTCGTGATCGCCTCGGCCAGCGTTTCCACCTGGGCCATCTTGCCCTGCTGATACAGCGCGACCAGCGCGTCTATCATTTTTTTGGCTGGCAATGCGGCTGGCGCGGCGGCCGGCAAGGCTGCCTCAAAAGAGACTGCCGGCAAACCGACGCACCAGCGCTGCCACATGGTGCGCAAGGCGCGCTCCAGACCGGCCGCGATCAATGCCGGCTGGCTGGTCGGCGACTGTTCGAAACGCTGGCGCAGCCCGGCCCGCAGTTCTGCCAGCGCCGACACATCGGCCGCCAGCGACAAACCCTGCTGCACGAAAGCCGCCGCATCCTGCGCGACAAACGCATCCAGCCCGACCTGACCGAGAATCCCGGCCCCGGTCCGGGCCGCGACCGTATCACCGGCCAGGGTCAAGGTCGGCACGCCCATCCACAGCGCATGCAGCGTCGTGGTGCCGCCGTTGTACGGGAAAGTGTCGAGGCAGATATCAACCTGCTGATGCAGCGCCAGATAATCCTGCATATTGGAACGCGGATAAAAATCGAGCCGCTCGCGGACTATCCCTTCCGCCGCAAACCAATCGACCAGCTCTTCGTGCTGACCGTCCTCGCGCATCGCGCCCAGCACCATGCGCGCATCGGGCATCGCCCGCAGCAAGTGCGACCACAGCGCAATCACGGCGCGGCTCAGTTTGCTCGGACGGTTGAAACTGCCGAAGGTCAGGTAGCCGTTGCTCAATGCCGGCAAATCGTTGACCGCTGGCGCGTCGGCGCTCGGCAGGAACGGCGCATTGGCCGGCAAGTGCACCAGCTTTTCGGTGAATTGATGATCGAATTGCCCGGGTGGCAAAATGCAGCGGTCGCTCAGGTAGTAATCCATGCCGACCAGGCCGGTAGTGCCCGGATAACCCATCCAGCTCATTTGCAGCGGCGCCGGCTTGCGGGCAAACGTCAGCAAGCGATGTTTGTCGGTGTGGCCCGACAGGTCGATCAACAGATCGATGCGGTCGGCGCGGATTTTTTCCGCCAGCGCGGCGTCGCTCAGGCTGGCTACCGGATGCCAGTGCGCCACGTGGCCGCGCAGGCGCTGGGTGACTTCATCCTCGCTCGCATGATTGGCATAAACGTGCAGCGCCAAGCCGGCATGCGCGCGCAATTGCACCAACACCGGCTCGATGAACGAAGCCATTGCATGATTGCGCAAATCGCCGGACACCAGGCCGACTTGCAGGCAGCGTTCCGGCTCGCGCGGATTGTCGTGCTGCGGCCAGTGCGCACGCAGCGGCGCTTCAAATTGTTCGCCGAAACGGCAATGCTCGGCAAACAAGGCCGCCGCATCCACCGCCTGGTTATGGCTCATGCAAAACAGCAGGCTGCTATGCGCCACCGCATCCTGCGGCTTCAGCTGCAGCGCCTGCCGCAAGCTGGCTTCCGCTTCGGCCAGCCGGCCCTGGCCTTGCAGCAGGCTGCCCAGGTTGTTATAGCCGTCGGCGTAATGCGGCTTCAGTTCGAGCGCGCCGCGGTAGCTGGCTTCGGCTTCGCTCAGGCGGCCTTGCTGTTGCAGCAGCACGCCCAGGTTGTTATGGCCTTCGACGTAGTTCGGCGCGATCTGCAAGGCTTGCCGATAACTTGCTTCAGCCTCTGCCGTACGTCCCAATTCTTTATGGATATTGCCCAGGTTGCTGTGCGCTTCGGCATAGGCTGGCTTGAGTTCCAGCGCGCGGCGGTAGCGGGCTTCGGCCTCGGACAAGCGGCCCTGGTTTTTGAGCGTGACGCCCAGATTGTTATGCGCTTCGGCCGCTGTCGGTTGCAACTCCAGCGCGCGCCGATAGCTGGCTTCGGCTTCGCTCAGCCGGCCCAGATTGGTCAGCGTGATGCCGAGGTTGCTATGGGTCTCGACGTCTTGCGGCAACAACGCCGCCGCAGTTTGCATAGGCAGCAGCGCCTGCTCCAGCCGCCCTTGCTGCTGCAGCACCGCGCCCAACACTTTCCAGCCAAAGCCATGCTGCGGATCGGCCGCGGTCAGTGCCCGCGCCAGCGTTTCCGCCTCGGCGAAGCGGCCCTGGCTGTATAAGGTCGCCAGCGCTTCCAGCTGCTGCTGAGCGGACGGCTGGCTGCTCTGCGTTGCGTTCTGTACTTTAGCGCCGGCCTCAAACGACACGGCCGGCAAACCGGCGCACCAGCGCTGCCACATGGTGCGCAGTGCGCGCTCCAGGCCGGCCGCGATCAATCCCGGCTGGCTGGGCGCCGATTGTTCAAAACGTTGACGCAGTCCGGTCCGCAACTCTGCCAGCGCCGACACATCGGCCGCCAGCGACAAGCCCTGCTTGACGAAAGCCGCCGCATCCTGCGCGACAAACGCATCCAGCCCGACGTGACCGAGAATCCCGGCCCCGGTGCGGCCGGCAACCGTGTTGCCGGCCAAAGTCAAGGTCGGCACGCCCATCCACAATGCGTGCAAGGTAGTGGTGCCGCCGTTGTACGGGAAGGTATCCAGGCAAAAATCGACCCGGTGATGCAGCGCCAGGTAATCCTGCATATTGGAACGCGGATAAAAATCGAGCCGCTCGCGCGCAATCCCTTCCGCCGCAAACCAATCGACCAGCGCATCGTATTGACCATCCTGCGGCATCGCCCCCAGCACCATGCGCGCATCCGGCAAGGCGCGCAGCAATTGCGACCAAAGCGCGATCACCGCGCGACTCAGTTTGTTCTGGCGGTTGAAGCTGCCGAAGGTCAGATAGCCGTTGTCCAGCGCCGGCAACGCATTGACCGGCGGCGCATCTGCGCTCGGCAAGAACGGCGCGTTGGCCGGCAAGTGCACCAGCTTTTCGGTGAACTGGCTATCCAGTTGGCCGGGCGGCAAAATGCAGCGGTCGGTCAGGTAGTAATCCATGCTGACCAGGCCGGTGGTGCCCGGATAACCCATCCAGCTGGCTTGCACCGGCGCCGGTTTGCGGGCAAAGGTCAGCAAGCGATGCTTGGAGGTGTGGCCCGACAGGTCGATCAGGATGTCGATGCGGTCGGCGCGGATTTTTTCCGCCAGCGCGGCATCGCTCAGGCCGACAATCGAATGCCAGTGGCTGACATGGCCGCGCAAGCGCCGGCTGACGTCGTCTTCGGTCGCGTGATTGGAATACGCGTGCAGTGACAAGTTGGGATAAGCGGCCAACTGCGCCAGCACCGGCTCGATGAACGAGGCCATCGCATGGCTGCGCAAATCGCCCGAAACGAAACCAACTTGCAGGCAGCGTTCGGCGTCGCGACTGTTGCCATGCTGCGTCCAGTGCGCCCGCAGCGGCGCTTCGAAATGTTGACCGAAACGGCGGTGCTCGGCAAACAAGGCCGCCGCATCCACCGCCTGGTTGTGACTCAAGGTGAACAGCAAGGTGCTGTGCATCACGACATCGTCCGGCCGCAGCTGCAGCACCCGGCGCAGGCTGGCTTCAGCCTCGCTCAAACGGCCCTGATCCTGGAACAAGGCGCCCAGATTGCCATGCACCACGGCGTCGTCCGGCTTCAGTTCCAGCGCCCGCAAGTAGCGCGCTTCCGCTTCCGTGTAGCGGCCCTGGCCGCGCAGCAGCGCGCCCAGGTTGCAATGCGCGACGGCGTCCTGCGGTTTCAGTTCCAGCGCCTGTCGGTAGCTGGCTTCGGCTTCGGTAAAGCGATCTTGCTCTTGCAGCAGCGTGCCCAGATTGCTGTGCGCCTCGGCATAGGCCGGTTTGAGCTTCAAGGCGCGCCGATAGCTGGCTTCGGCTTCGGCCTTACGCCCAAGCTGGTTCAGGGTATTGCCAAGGTTGTTATGCAGCTCGGCCGAGGCCGGCATGATTTTCAGTGCGCGCTGATAGCTGGCCTCGGCTTCGGCCAAACGCCCGAGCGCTTTGAGCACGATGCCCAGGTTGCCATGAGCCGCCCCGTCCTGCGGCAAACATTGCGCCGCGGTTTGCAGCGGCAACAGCGCCTGCTCCAGCCGCCCCTGCTGTTGCAGCAGCGAGCCCAGCATTTTCCAGCTCCAGCCATGCCGCGGAAAACGGCCGGTCAGATCACGCGCCAGCGTTTCCGCTTCGGCCGCACGGCCCTGGCTGGTCAGCGTGACCAGGGTCTCGATCTCTTGCGGGCTGGGCTGCGCTTTGCCGGATGGCTTGGGGAAAACGGTCATGGTGGACAGGAAAAAACGTTTCTTGGTTTCGTAGGTCGGAAAAGCGAAGCGCCTTCCGACGCAAAGCGAACCGCCGACGCGGCCTTGACCATTTGATGAGATGCACGATGTCGGAAGACGCTGCGCTTTTCCGACCTACTGGTTATGCGGGCAAATTGATGATTTCCTGATACGCAGCGACCAGCTTGTTGCGCACCTGCAAACCCATCTGGAAGCCGACATTGGCTTTTTGCAAATCAATCATCACATCGTTCAGCGCCACGCCGGGTTTGCCCAGTTCGAACGCTTCGGCCTGGCCGGCTGCGTGTTGCTGAGCGTTGCTGATGCGTTCCAGCGTTTTTTTCATTTCATCGGCAAAACCGCCGCCGCTGACCACGCCGCTGGCGCTTGGCTCCTGGCTGCCGGCGATCTGCGCCGTCGCCTGCAGTTGCTGTAATACCGATTGGATCGCCGCTATGGACATAGTGATTTTTTCCTTGCTTCATTAGCAAATGTGGCTTTAGCCGCCTCTGACAACCGTAGCGAGCAAGCCCAAGGTCAGGGCGAGAAGCGCAGCCGTACTCAGGTACGGTGAGCATCGCAGGCCTGAGATTGGGCTGCGCAGTAGGTTGTCAGAGGCGGCTCTTCTATCAGGCTTCGAAGCGTACCAGTTCCGACTTAGCCGAATAGCGCCAACTGATGCCATAAAACCTAGCTATTCGACGGATCGAAACCCGGGCCATTAGTTGACAATCGTTAAGGTTTACAAAGGCTTCGTCTGCGTTGCCGTATCGTCCTACCACCCTAAGGAAAGCTTGCTGTATGCCATATAAGCAGAAGCGCAAAGCGCGTACCAATAGTCAGCGCCGCCTGCCGTCATCCGGAGTGCCTGCATGAATTCTGCCGTAATGGGTGCCGAGGTAAAGAAACTGTCTCCACTGGAACAGTTGCGCGCCAATCCGCGCCTGCCGCTGATGATCGGAGCCTCGCTCGCGGTCGCGGCCATCGCCGCTTTCTGGCTGTGGAGCCGTGCGCCCGACTATCGTGTGCTGTATAGCAATCTGTCGGATCGCGACGGCGGCGCCATCATCGCCTCGCTGCAACAGATGAATATCCCCTACAAATTCGCCGAAGGCGGCGGCGCCGTGCTGGTGGCTGCCGACCAGGTGCATGAGGCGCGGCTGCGGCTGGCTTCGCAAGGCTTGCCCAAGGGCGGCTCGGTCGGCTTTGAACTGATGGATAACCAAAAGTTCGGCACCAGCCAGTTTGCCGAGCAGATCAATTACCAACGCGCGCTGGAAGGCGAACTGGCGCGCTCGATCGAATCGATTTCGGCAGTGGAATCGGCGCGTGTGCATCTGGCGATCCCGAAACCGTCGCTGTTCGTGCGCGACCAGCAAAAGCCCAGCGCTTCGGTAGTGCTGACGATGCATCGCGGCCGTGCTATCGACGAAGGCCAGGTCAGCGCGATCGCCCATTTGATCTCCAGCAGCGTGCCGGAACTGAACCCCAAGAACGTCACCGTGGTGGATCAGGGCGGTAACCTGTTGTCGACCCCCAGCGCCGGCAATCGCGGTCTGGATGCCAGCCAGCTGAAATACACGCAAGAGATCGAGCAAAGCTATATCCATCGGATCGAAACCATCCTGCAACCTATCGTCGGCGCCAACAACGTCCGCGCCCAGGTCGCGGCGGACATCGACTTCTCGACGGTCGAACACACCGACGAAAAATACAGCCCGAACCAGGACCCGACCAAGGCCGCCATCCGCAGCCAGCAAACCAGCGAATCCAACCAGCAAGGCGCAACCCCGCCGGGCGGCGTGCCGGGCGCATTGTCGAACCAGCCGCCGACCACACCGGTGGCGCCGATCACGACTCCGCCGGCAGCAAACGGTCAAACCAACACCAGCACCACCCGCAGCAGCGGCGCGTCCAGCAACACGCGGCGCGACGTCACCACCAATTACGAGGTGGATCACGCGATCCGTCACGTACAGCAAGGCGCCGGCGGCATCAAGCGCCTGTCGGTGGCGGTGGTGGTCAATTACCGCGGCAGCCTCAACGCCCAGGGCAAGCCGGTCAGCCAAGCCTTGCCGGCAGCGCAACTGGAACAAGTCAAAAACCTGGTCCGTGAAGCGATGGGCTTCAGCGCCGACCGCGGCGATTCGCTGAATGTGGTCAACAGCCAGTTTGCCTCCGGCGACCTGCCGACGCCGGAACTGCCGCTGTGGCGCCAGCCGGAAAACATTTCGCTGGCCAAGATGATCGGCCAGTACCTGTTGATCGCCCTGCTCGTGCTGTGGCTGTGGTTCGGCATCGTGCGGCCGTTGATGCGCAAGCATCTGGCGCCGCCGGCTGCGCCGGAACCGCTGGCCGACGGCGTCGGCGAAAAGCTGAGCGAAGAAAAAGTGAAGCTGAGCGACGAAGCGCTGCAACGCCAAACCGACCGCCATCAATCGAATATGCAACACGCGCAAGACATCGCCGAAAAAGATCCGCGACTGGTCGCCATGGTAATCAAGAACTGGATGGGCAACGATGAATGAAGACGGAATCAGAAAGAGCGCCATCCTGCTGATGTCGCTCGGTGAAGACGGCGCCGCCGCCGTGTTCCAGCACATCGCCCCGCGCGACGTGCAAAAGCTCGGCATGGCGATGTCCAAGCTGCGCAACGTCACACACGACCAGATTTCCGAAGTGATGGAAGAGTTCCGCACCGAGACCGAACAGTTCTCGGCGCTCAACCTGGACTCCAGCAGCTATATCCGCTCGGTGCTGAACAAGGCGCTGGGCAGCGACCGCGCCGCCAGCCTGATCGAAGACATTCTCGAATCGAACGACTCGGCCAGCGGCATCGACACCCTGAACTGGCTGGAAGCGACCGAAGTGGCCGAGCTGATCCGTGACGAACATCCGCAGATCATCGCCACCCTGCTGGTCCACCTGGACCGCGGCAAGGCGTCCGAAGTGCTGGAACTGTTTACCGAACGGCTGCGCCACGATGTGCTGCTGCGGGTCGCCACTTTCGGCGGGGTGCAGCCGGCCGCGCTGAACGAATTGACCGAAGTGCTGACCGGCGTGTTGTCCGGCCAAGGCGTCAAGCGCAGCCGTCTGGGCGGGGTGCGGGCAGCGGCCGAAATCATCAACCTGATGAGCAGCATGCAAGAAGAAAACGTGATCCAGCACATGCGCGAATACGACGGCGACCTGGCGCAACGCATCATCGACGAGATGTTCCTGTTCGAAAACTTGCTGGAAATCGAAGACCGCGGCATCCAGTTGCTGCTGAAGGAAGTCGAGTCGGAATGCCTGATCGTCGCCCTCAAGGGAGCGCCGCAGGAACTGCGCGACAAGTTCATGCGCAACATGTCGCAACGGGCCGCCGAAATGCTGCGCGAAGATCTGGAACAGCGCGCACCGATGCGCGTCTCCAAGGTCGAGGCGGAACAAAAGACCATTCTGCAAATCGTGCGCCGCCTAGCCGACTCCGGCGAGATCGTGCTCGGCGGTCAGGGCGAAGACGCTTATGTCTAAGCTGCCGCAGCATCCTGCCTCGGTCAGCTACGAGAGCCTGTCGCCGGCGCATAAACCGGCGCGGCGCATTGCCGTCCCGGTACCCAAGGAACAGATGACGGCATGGCAGCGCTGGGAGATGGCGGCAGTCAACAATCCAGTCGCCGCGCCAGCCGAGCCGGAACCGATAGTGCCGGCCGAAGCGACGCTGGAACAATTGCAACCGACCCTGCTGATCGACGAAGCCGAACTGAACCGGCTGCGGCAGGAAGCGCAGCAAGCCGGAGCGGAAGAAGGCCGCCAGCAAGGCTACGCCGAGGGCAAGACCGAAGGCTATGCCGTCGGCCTGGAAGCGGCCCAAGCGGAAGCCGACAGCCTGCGCACCTTATTGCGCGCCATGCCTGCCGCCTTGCGCAGCGCCGACCGCGCAGTGGCCGATGATTTGCTGAGCCTGGCGCTGGACATTGCCCGCCAAGTCGTGCGCCAGGCCTTGAACGTAGAACCCGAATTGATCCTGGCCGCGGTGCGCGAACTGTTGCAGACCGAACCGGCCCTGAGCGGCACCCCGCGCCTGTTGCTGCACACCGACGATGCGGCGCTGGTCAAACAATATCTGGCGGAAGACTTGCAAGCGGCCGGCTGGCTGGTGCGGATCGATCCGGCCATCAGCCGCGGCGGCTGCCGGGTCCAGGCCGCCAGCGGCGAACTCGACGCCACCATGGAAACCCGCTGGCAAAGAGTCGCGGTCGCACTCGGCCGCAACATCCCGGCCGCCCCTGCCCCATCCAACACATGACAGATACGATCGCCGCCGCCGACAACCCGCATCTGCAAGCCTGGCGCAGCGCGCTCGGCAATGCCAGTCTCGGCGTCGGCCGCAGCATCCCGATCCGCACCTACGGCCGCCTGACCCGTGCGGTCGGCCTGGTGCTGGAAGCGGTCGGCCTGCAACTGCCGGTCGGCAGCGACTGCCTGATCGAACTGCCGCCTGGCTACGGCCAGCCCACCACCGAAGCGGAAGTGGTCGGCTTTGCCGGCGACCGCCTGTTCCTGATGCCGCAAAGCGAAGTCGCCGGCCTGTTGCCCGGCGCCCGCGTCTATCCGCTGGAAGCCCAGGTGCCGGTCAATAACTGTCTGGGCAGCCCGCCGGCCGAAGCCGGCACCAAACGGCTGCCGGTCGGCGCCGGCATGCTGGGCCGCGTGGTGGACGCCGCCGGCCGTCCGCTCGACGGCCTGGGGCCGCTCGATTTCAGCCGCGAAGTGCCGCTGGCGGCTGCCCCCATCAACCCCTTGAACCGCGCCCCGATCGACAGCGTACTGGACGTCGGCGTGCGCGCCATCAACGCCCTGCTGACCGTCGGCCGCGGCCAGCGCATGGGCCTGTTCGCCGGCTCCGGGGTCGGCAAGAGCGTGCTGCTGGGCATGATGGCGCGCTACACCAGCGCCGAAGTGATCGTGGTCGGCCTGATCGGCGAACGCGGCCGCGAAGTAAAAGATTTCATCGAAAACACGCTAGGCGAAGAAGGCCTGGCGCGCGCCGTGGTGGTCGCCGCACCGGCCGACACCTCGCCGCTGCTCAGACTGCAAGGCGCGGCCTACGCCACCTGCCTGGCCGAATATTTCCGCGACCAGGGCAAAGACGTATTGCTGATCATGGATTCGCTGACCCGCTACGCCATGGCGCAGCGCGAGATCGCGCTGGCGGTCGGCGAACCGCCGGCCACCAAAGGCTACCCGCCGTCGGTGTTCGCCAAATTGCCGGCGCTGGTGGAACGGGCCGGCAACGGCGCCCGCGACGCCGGCGGCAAAGGCGGCTCGATCACCGCCTTCTACACCGTGCTGACCGAAGGCGACGACCAGCAAGACCCGATCGCCGACGCCGCGCGCGCGATCCTGGACGGCCACATCGTACTGTCGCGCAGCCTGGCCGAATCCGGCCACTATCCGGCGATCGACATCGAAGCCTCGATCAGCCGCGCCATGACCGCGCTGATCGCACCGACGCAGTTCGACGCCGTGCGCAGCTTCAAGCAAATGCTGTCGCGCTACCAGCGCAACCGCGACCTGATCAGCGTCGGCGCCTATGCCGCCGGCAACGACCAACAGCTGGACAAAGCGATCGCGCTGTATCCGCGGATCGAAGCATTTTTGCAGCAAGGCATGGAAGAACGCGCCGGCTACGACAGCGCCGTGACCGAATTGCACACCCTGTTTACCTGACCCGGAACCCTCCTGAAAGGATCTCATCATGGCCAATACCCTACCGCTCGCGATGTTGATTGAACTGGCGCAAAACAAGACCGACGACGCGACCCGCCGCCTGGGTCAGTTGCAACGGGCGCAGATCGGCGCCGCCGAAAAACTCGCGCTGCTGATCCAATACCGGCAGGAATACGTCGACCGCCTGCAAGCCAAGATGCAGGAAGGCGTGCCGTCCTCGCACTGGCGCAACTTCCAGAACTTCATCGGCACCCTGGACGGCGCGATCGAACAACAGCGCGCGGTAGTGGCCCAGGCCGAAGCCCGGCTGAACCACGGCCGCAGCGACTGGCAACACAGCAAGCGCCGCCTGAACTCATTCGACACCCTGGCCGACCGCGTGCGGCAACAAGCCGCGCTGGCGCTCGGCAAGCGCGAACAGCGCGACAGCGACGAACACGCCGCCCGCCAATTCCAGCTGCGCGCCCAGGCGCTGACCAGATAAATCCATCAAGAGACCCGCCATGCCTATCATTCTCGCCCCCAGCATCAGCACCCAGCCTGCCGCAGCAGCCCCGGCCAACGCCGCCGCCAATGCCAACAACGCCCAGGACCAGCAGCCCGCCGGCAGTTTTGGCGACGCCTTGAACCGCTCGCTGGCGAATACCGACAAACCCGCCGACAGCGGCAGCGCCAACGCTGCAGCCAAAGCGCCCGACAAAACCACCGATAAAGCCGCCGACCGCACCACCCGCCGCCCAGCCGCCAGCGCCGACGCCAATCAGCAAGATCCAGCCGCCGCTCTCGCGTTCGCCTTGATCCCGCCGACGCCGGAAGCCAGCAAAGCTGCGGCCGACGCCGCCCAGTTTGAGGACGGCAAACCGCTGCCATCGGCGGCAGAAACCCAACTCAACGCAGCCATCGCCGCCAGCGCCGGCAAAACCGCAGCAGCCGCGCCGGCACTGACGGAACCGGCAGCCGCCATCCAAAGCACCGACCCGGCCGCTGCCGCCGCAACAGCCGCCGCAACCGCATTCGGCGCGCAGCTGGGAGCGCAGGCAGCACCAACCACGCCAGCCGCCGCAAGCTCAAAAGAACGACCCCAGATCGCCCTGCAAAGCAAAGACCTGGCCGCCGCCGACGGTGCCGCACTGGCGCATGCCAACGACAAACTGCTCGCTCCGGTGACCACGCCCGGCGGCAACGCCGCACACCAGCAAGCCCCCCAGGATGACGGCCGCGCCAACCAGCACAACCACCATCAGCAAGTGGAAAAATCGGCGACCCAGGACCGCCAACAAACGCACAACAGCGACCAGGCCGACCTGCAGCGCACCGCCTCAGCCACCAGCGCAACCGTCAACCCCACCGCCAACAATAACGAACTGGCAGCAGGCAAAGCGACCGCATCGAGCAACAGCCAGTTCACCGTCGCGGCAACAACACAGCTCAACCCGGCAGTCAGCACGGTGCAACCCGCAGCCAATGCCGTCAGCCCGGCAGCAAGCCCGGTCAGCCTGCCGCTGACGCCGACAGTCGGCAGCGGTGACTGGGGCCCGGCGCTCGGCAAGCAAATGATTTTTATGAACAACGCCAACCACCAGGTCGCGGAACTGCACCTGAACCCGGCCGACCTGGGCCCGTTGAAAGTCACGCTGACCATCAACGACAACCAGGCCC